>NZ_BAAANY010000023.1:0-263730 GCF_039530045.1 Fodinicola feengrottensis
GTGGCGGGGGCGGGATTTTCCGATGGCTGGTAGACGAGACGCCGCACCCTCGCAGAAAACGCCCTTAACCAGGGCGCTCATCTCCGCAGCAAACACCGCTTTCAACCAGGGCGCTCACCTCCACTGCAAACACCGCCTTTAACCAGGACCCTCACCTCCCCAGCCCCCACACCGCCCTCAACCGGGCCCCGCAAACACCGTCAACCCAGGCCCCCCAACGAGAGCCAACCAGGTCAGTCAGCGCGGGTGAGACGCCGAACGGCAGCCGCGAGTGTCAGCCCGTCCGCGGCGAGGCGGCGGGCTTCAGGGGCGTGGTCGGAGCAGAAAGCGCCGGTGGCCGGGGTGGCGCGGCGCAGCCGGAGGCCGGTGCCGACGTACGGAATGCCGCCGACCGAGTCGACGAGCGGGGTCATCGTGGGCGCTGGCGCGCCGAGGAGTTTGCGCGGGCCGAAGGTCACCTTCTCGACGCCGACCACCCCGGGGCGGCCGGTGCCAGCGCAGACCGGGCACTGCGTTCGCGGAGCATTCATATCCTCAACAGTGCCTCACCGCCGCCGGTCGTACGCCGGCATAACGCGCCTTATCGATCCAGCGTCAGGTTAACTTGGGGAAGCCAACATCTTGGAGGAAACATGGCCCGCGCGAAGGCGAACGGCATCGAGCTGGAGTACGAGACCCACGGCGATGCGGCCGATCCGGCGATGCTGCTCATCATGGGACTGGGTGGGCAGCTGACCACTTGGCCGACGGAGTTCTGCGAGCTGCTGGCTGCGCGCGGTTTCCACGTGATCCGCTTCGACAACCGCGACTCGGGCCTGTCCACCACCTTCGACGACGAGCCGGCGCCGCCGATCGCCGAGCTCTTCGCTCGTACGGCTACCGCTCCCTACCCGTTGTCCGCGATGTCGGATGACGCAGCCGGTTTGCTCGATGCGTTGGACATCGAGAAGGCGCACATCGCCGGCGCGTCGATGGGCGGGATGATCGCCCAGCAGCTCGTCATCGACCATCCCGAACGGGTGTTGTCGCTGGTCTCGATCATGTCCACCACCGGCGACCCGTCGGTCGGCCAGGCTCGCCCGGACATCGCGGCCGTGCTCGCCGCGCCGATGCCGGCGGCGCCAACCCGAGAGGCGGCGATCGCGGGTGCGGTCGCGATGCAGCGGTTCATCGGGTCGACGGGTGCCTCAGAAGAGACGCTGCGGGCCGCGGCAAGCGCCAGCTACGACCGCTCACACCAGCCGGCCGGCCTGGCCCGCCAGCTCGCCGCCATCGTCACGGCCCCGGACCGTACGGCCGCCCTGGCCAGCGTACGAGTGCCGACCACCATCGTCCACGGCGAAGCCGACCCGCTGGTCAACATCAGCGGCGGCCGCGCCACCGCCGCCGCGATCCCCGGCGCGACCTTCGTCGGCATCCCCGACATGGGCCACGACCTCCCACCACACGCGTACCCGACAATCATCGACGCCATCGCCACCAACGCCGCCCCGCGCCCCTGACTCCCGCCGCCGGAACGAGAAGTTGATCTTGATCAGCTGGCGCGCAACGGACGAAAGAACGGTGTGGCCGTCGACCTCAGGGAGGAACTGCGGCATCTCGTTGAGTCGCTTCTCGGCCGCGCGCCAGTCAAACTCGTCCGCCAGTAATCCAGCAACTCGGCGAGATAGGCCGGCGGCGTGCCGTACGTCCACTCAACGCCGGAAAACGCCGACGCGAACCCCGTTCTGGCCAATCGGCCCTGCAGATCAGTGAGCGCCTCTTCGGTTGTCTCACTACAAAAAGGACGTACCCGCGTCATGTGAATTCTCCCCTCCCTTTCGGGGCGTGACACCGATGCGGCCCGAAGACTGGCGGTGATCAGATGTCGACTTCGCGCCACGGATGCGGGGGCTCGCGAACGCGCGCGCTCTATGTTTCGTTGGGATTATTGTGAAAGTATCCATTTCCTAATTACCCGTACACGATCATATTGTCGGTAGCAGCGGTAGAATTAGTGTCATGGCCGCCGGCGATGACCTCACTGCTCCAGAGCTCTGGAGGTTTGAGCCGGACGAGTTGGGTGAGTTGCTGCAGGAGAAAGAAAAAGCGGTCCGACTGCTGCAGGTCGAAGTGCTGGATATTGTCGCGGCGATCCACCGAGGAAACGTCGGCAAGACGCTCGGGCACCGCAACACCCTGGGAATGCTGCAAGACCTCCTTCGACTGTCTCCCACAGAGGCATCCCGCCGCTACAAACGGGCCCTGAACCTGTGCCCCAGCCAAGCCCTCACCGGGGAAACACTCGCACCCACACTCAGTATCGCGAGTGAGGCGATGCGCCGAGGGGAACTCGCCGACTCCCAGATCGACACCATTGTTGGGGTCGTGAACAGGCTCCCGGCCAGGGTAAACATCAAGGACCGTGAGGAAGCCGAAGCTTCGCTGGTGGAACATGCGAAACGGTACACCGCACCCGGCTTAGCCAAAGTCGGGCGACGCATCCATGACCACCTGGACCCCGACGGACCAGCGCCCTCCGAACACGAAAACGAGAAACCACGCCGCGAACTATCCCTCCACACCGGGACAGACGGACGCCTGAACTTCAGCGGTTCCTTCGACAGTGAAACCGGCACGCTCTTTAGTGAGATCCTCAGTCCCCTGGCCAAACCCCGCCCGGCTGAGAACGGCACCCCTGACCAGCGGTCAGTGTCCGAACGCAACGGGGACGCGCTAGCGGAGGCGTTGAATCTGATCGCGGACTCCGGGAAACTCCCGATCGAGGGTGCCGAGCGGCCGCATCTCACCATCACCATCAGCTGGGACATGCTCCGAGACCGCCTCGGTATCGCGTACCCACACAGCGGCGCACCTATTTCCCCAGAAGGCGTCCGGCGGCTGGCTTGTGACGCGGACATCATCCCGATGGTGCTGGGCAGCAACAGCGTGCCCCTTGATGTCGGACGCAACGAACGACTCATCACACCAGCCCTACGCAAAGCCTTGATAGCGCGAGACAAAGGCTGCGCCAGGTGCGGGCGACCACCTCGCTGGACGCGGGGGCATCACATTTCCCACTGGGCCGATGGTGGGCATACCTGTCTTGAAAATTGCGTGCTCCTGTGCGACCGGTGCCATCGTTTAGTGCACCACGGCGGCTGGGACGTACGCATTGTTGACGGAATTGTTGAATTCCTGCGACCCGCGTACGTTGACCGCGAACGAAGACCCATCCGCGGGATTAACCAGCTCGCCGCATAGAAAAATCCACCCGGCCGCCGGGCACCACCACCCGGCGGCCCACAACCCTGCCCAGGCCATCGCCCCATTCTTCTCAGCAGACCTGAACCCGAGAACCTAGAGCAAAACGAGGTCGTCGCGGTGGATGACTTCGCGGCGATAGCGGTCTGAGAGGTCGTGGGTGGCTCGGCCGAGCAGTGGTGGGAGCTCATCGGCCGCGTACGCCACGAGGCCGCGAGCCACGGCGTGACCGGCCGGATCGCACACGTCGACCGGGTCGCCGGCCTCGAATTCGCCCTCGACGGCGGTGACGCCGACAGACAGCAGCGACAGCCGCCGCTCGACCACGGCGGCGACCGCGCCGGCGTCCAGGGTCAGCCGGCCGTGTGGCGTCGACGCGTGTTTGAGCCAGAGCAGCCGGGTCGGCAGCCGGCGGCCGGTCGGGGTGAACCAGGTGCCGACTTGCGCGCCGGCCATCGCCGCAGCGGCGTTCGGAGCCGAGGCCAGCACGACGTGTACGCCGGCGGACGTGGCCACCGTCGCCGCGTCCACCTTGCTGGCCATCCCGCCGGTGCCCACACCGCTGCCGGACCGGCCCGCCTGTACGCCCGCGAGATCGTCGGCGCCGGCCACCTGCGGCACCAGTTGCGCACCCGGCCGGCGCGGGTCGCCGTCGTAGAGACCGTCCACGTCGGACAACAGAACCAGAGCGTCGGCGTGCAGCACGTGGGCGACCAGCGCGGCCAGCCGATCGTTGTCACCGAAGCGAATCTCGGCGGTGGCGACCGCGTCGTTCTCGTTCACAATGGGAACCACGCCGAGGTCGAGCAGTCTTTCCAGGTTTCGCTGGGCATTGCGGTAGTGCGAGCGGCGGATCAGGTCCTCGGCGGTGAGCAGCACCTGACCAACGGTCAGGCCGTAGCGGGCGAAGGAGAGCGCGTACGCGTGCACCAGCAGTGACTGCCCGACACTCGCGGCGGCCTGCTGGGTGGCGAGGTCGCGGGGCCGGCGGCGCAGCCGCAGCGGCGCGAGGCCAGCGGCGATCGCACCGGACGACACCAGAACGACCTGCCGGCCGGACAGCCGGCGGGCCGAGATCGCCTCGACCAACGCGTCCAGCCGGTCGGTCGCGAGACCGGTGGGTTTGTCGGTCAGTGACGACGAGCCGACCTTCACGACCATGCGGTCGGCGTGGGCGACCGCGACCCGAGCGACAGATGTCACTCTTCGTCCTCGTCAGACCACTCGTCGTCGGTGTGCGAGCGCCGGGCTTTCTTGGCGGCCAGTCGGGCGGACGCGCCGGGCCGGTTGGAGCGGTCCAGCCGGTTGTCCTCGCCGCGCCGACCGAGCACCAGCTCCGTCCCGACCGGCTCCCAGTCGAAGGTGACCGGGCCGATGGTGACCCCCGCGCCGGGCACCGCACCGGCCTTGGCCAGCGCGTCCTCGACGCCGAGCCGGGCGAGGCGGTCGGCGAGGTAGCCGACTGCCTCGGCGTTGGTGAAGTCGGTCTGCCGGATCCACCGCTCAGGGCGGCCGCCACGTACGACGAAAGCTCCCTCGTTTTCCTTGTCCTGTTCGACAGTGAAGCCACTGTCGTCGACCGCCTTCGGCCGGATGACCACCCGGGCAGGTTCCGCCGGCGGCCGGCCGGCGCGGTCCTCGACGACGACTCGGGCCAGCGCGAACGACAGTTCCCGCAGCCCCTCGCGGGTGACCGCGCTGATCCGGAGGATCGGCCAGCCACGGCCCTTCAGATCGTCCTCGACCAGGTCCGCCAACTCACGGCCATGCGGGATGTCGATCTTGTTCAGCACCACCATCCGCGGCCGCTCGGCCAGGCCGCCGTATTCGGCCAGCTCCGCCTCAAGCGCGTCGATGTCAGCCATCGGGTCACGACCCGGCTCCTCGGTGGCGAGGTCGACGACGTGTACGAGCACCGCACAACGCTCGATGTGCCGCAGGAACTGCATCCCGAGACCCTTGCCCTGCGCGGCGCCGGGAATCAGCCCGGGCACGTCGGCGATGGTGAAGACCTGCTCGCCGGCGCTCACCACCCCGAGGTTCGGTACGAGCGTGGTGAACGGGTAGTCGGCGATCTTCGGCCGGGCCGCCGAAAGCGACGCGATCAGCGACGATTTGCCGGCCGACGGGAAGCCGACCAGGCCCACGTCGGCGACGCTTTTGAGCTCCAGCACGATGTCCAGCGCGTCACCCGGCTCGCCGAGCAGCGCGAACCCGGGCGCCTTCCGGCGGGCAGATGCCAGAGCCGCGTTACCCAAACCGCCGCGTCCGCCTTGGGCGATCACGAACCTGGTGCCGACCCCGACCAGGTCGGCCAGCTCCGTACCATCGGCGTCCTGCACGACAGTGCCGTCCGGCACCTTGAGCAGCAGGTCGCCGCCGTTGGCGCCGTCTCGGTTGCTGCCCATGCCGGGCTTGCCGTTGCCGGCGGTCGCGTGTGGGCGGAAGTGGAAGTCGAGCAGCGTGTGTACGCCGTCGTCGACGACCAACACGACATCGCCGCCGCGCCCGCCATCGCCGCCGTCCGGGCCGCCGAGCGGCTTGAACTTCTCCCGGTGCACCGAAGCACAGCCATGCCCGCCCGCTCCGGCCGCGACGTGCAGCACGACGCGGTCGACAAAATGACCGCCGGATGCTGCCACGTCGAACTCCTTACTTTCTTTGAACACCAACGAGGCGGGCCGGATCAGCTCCGGCCCGCCTCGCAGAAGTGTGTCTGTGTGCCAGCGCGCCTATTCGGCCGGCGGCACGATGTTCACGGTCTTGCGACCGCGCTTCTGACCGAACAACACGTGACCGCCGGCAAGCGCGAACAGAGTGTCGTCCTTACCGCGACCGACCAGGTCCCCCGGGTGGAAATGGGTGCCCCGCTGGCGGACGATGATCTCGCCGGCATTGACCAGCTGGCCACCGAACCGCTTCACCCCAAGTCGCTGCGCGTTCGAGTCGCGACCGTTGCGCGAGGACGATGCGCCTTTCTTGTGCGCCATATCTGCTAACTCCTACTTTCCGGTCGCGATCCCGGTCACCTTCACCTGGGTGAGGTGCTGGCGGTGACCCTGGCGCTTGTGGTAGCCGGTCTTGTTCTTGAACTTGTGGATCTTGATCTTCGGGCCACGGCCGTGGCCGACGACCTCGGCGCTGACCGTGTAGCCGGCAAGCGCGTCCGAGTCGTGGGTGACGGTGAGCGAGTCACCCTCGCCGTCCACCACCAGCAGGGCCGGCAGAGTGACGGCCTCACCGGGCGCGGCCACGAGCTTCTCGACCTCGATCACATCCCCCTCGGCGACCTTGTACTGCTTGCCGCCGGTCTTGACGATGGCGTACATCTCGACGTCGTGCTCCTCACCGCTGCTCGCTCCGCAAGCAGTGGCTATCCACGCTCGCGGTCCCTGATGGCGTGCGCTCCGGACCAAAGTTGGCCGGCACACATGACTGCGTTACATCTTACGGCGTGCTCTCGGCGCACCAGCCATCGAGGGTACGTCTGTGCCGCGAGTGCGGTCAAACTCACTCCTGGATGGCGAATCCGGCCGTCGGCCAGACTTCCTGGCGGTAAGCGGAGTCCCAGAACATCCACTCGTACTCAGCCGAGCGGACGAACGCTTCCACCATAGCCGCCCGCTCGTACGCACTGGCCGACGCGGCCGCCCGGTCGGCGATGTCCTTGGCCCGCGCCACCGACTGGCTGAAACCGTCATCCGCGTACGTCTGGATCCACTCGCCATACGGGTTCGGCGCGCCGCTCTGCTCGGCGTGGATGGCCCGCCCGACGTACTCATAGATCCAGAAGCACGGCAACACCGTCGCCATCATCAGCCCGAAGCCACCGCGTTGCGCGGCCGCCAGCAGATGGTTGTTGTACGCCGTCGCGCTCGGCGAGGTCGGGACGTTGTCGACCCCCTCGTAGCGCGCGAGATACCGCTCGTGCAGGCCGCGCTCGACGGTGATGACGTTCGCCGAACTGCCGGCGAGGAAGGCCGCGTCGTCCGGGTCAGGAGCGATCGCCGCCGCATGGGCCAGCGCGCGGGAGAAGTCGGCGAGATAGCGGGCGTCCTGAATGAGATAGAAGCGAAAGATATCGGCGGAAAGGGTGCCCGCGGACAACTCGCGGTTGAACGGATGATCCAGCGTCGCCTTCAGCAGCGGCTGGATCTTTTCCCACACCTGAGGGCAGAAATCGGTCACTACTGGTCCTTCCACATCGCGTGGAAATGGTGCGGCGGCCCGTGCCCGGTGCCGATGTCCAGCCGGTCGGCCGCCGCCAGCGCCCCGGTCAGATAGTTTTTCGCGTCCCTGACAGTGCAAACCCAGTCAGGACGCGTTGGCCGCAGGGTGGCCAACGCGGCCGAAAGAGTGCACCCGGTGCCATGCGTGTTCCGAGTTCTCACCCGTGGCGCGAAAAACTCGATCGGCTCGTCGTCCAGCAGGATGTCAATGCTCTCGTCCCCCGCCAAATGTCCACCCTTGAGCAGCACGGCCGGACCGTACGCCCGCAGCCGCCCAGCCTGGAAATGCATCTCCAGCAAGTCGACGGCCTCCTTCTCGGCCAACAGATCCGCTGCCTCCGGCAGGTTCGGCGTGATCAGGTCCGCCAGCGGGAACAACTCCTCGCGCAGCGCCGTCACCGCGTCGGCCGGCAACAGCCGGTGCCCGCTCTTGGCCACCATAACCGGGTCAACGACCACGTATTTCGGCCGGTGTTTGGCAATCGCGGCGGCGACCGTACGGATTACGTCGGCGTCACCCAGCATGCCGGTTTTCACGGCATCTACCCGTACGTCATCAAAAACGGCATCCAGCTGCTCGCCGATGAAAGCCGCCGGAATGGGGTGAATTCCCCTGACGCCCTGGGTGTTCTGCGCGACCACGGCGGTCACCACGCCCATGCCGTAACCGCCCAGCGCGGAAAACGTCTTCAGATCGGCTTGGATGCCGGCGCCACCACTGGGATCGGTGCCGGCGATCGTCAACACATGCGGAATCACTCGCGACGGTCCCTTCGCTAGTCTTAACTAGATCAGGTTCGACGGGTGTGATCTCAGCCTCGCGGCACCCCGCCGTCACTCCGTCCCCACGCTATCTCACGCAGTGGATCGGTGGCGAGTGGTGCGCACGTCAGCCGACCGTCACGGTCACGTCCGGGTCGGTGACGATCGCGGACGCGTTGACCGTTGCCGCTCGTACGACCCTCAGTTGGTCCGAGGTCGAGGCCTGCAGGTTGCGAAGGCGGACTCCGGTGCCACCGCCGACGTAGACGTGCGGGGTGCCGGCTGCTGTCGCACCCGTCTGGTTACCGTCGCCGTCGCTGAACATCGCGCCGTCGATCACGATATTCGAGCCGCCGGTGATGGTGACGATTCCCTTGTCGTACGCCGGAGTGCTGTGGCCGGTCGAGCCAGCCGCCGACATGCCGTTGAAGAACCACGGGTCGCGGATCCGTACGAAGGTGCCGCCGGTGATCAGCAGCTGCGATCCGAGCGTTGGATTTCCTTGCTGCGCCTCGAAACGTGCCGCTTGTACGACAATTCCGCGACCGCCGTCAATGCGCATCGGCGTAGTGTTCGCCTTGCCGGTGATGAACATCGGTCCGAAGGTCGTCTTACCGAGCCAGGGCGCCCACACGTGATAGCGGTTGCCGGTGCCGGTGTTCGGGGAATCGATCAGCAACCCGTTGGTGAAGTAGTTGCTGTCCGATCCCCACAGCTTGAACTCGGTGTCGTAGCAGTTGTTCACGTCCCAGAAACCGTCGAAAGTGACGGCATCGTGAGCACCCCAGATGACATGTCTGAAGAGATTGAATCCCACATCACGAATGGTGGACGCCCACAGCACCGGCCCATTGTTGTCGTGGTCGACGAAAAAAGTCGTGTTCGAGTCACCTTCAAAACAGAGCCCGCCGATATAAATGCCCCTGACCTTGGGCGCCGGCACATCCAGCCAGCCGGTGCCGGGTGTACTGATCTTCACCTTGTTCGTGAAGCTGAACTCGGTGCCCACCCCGGCCGGCCCACTGATGCTGAAACCGTCGAAAAGCAGCCTGGTTTTGCCGAAAGTAGTCTGCCGGGTGCCGAGCTGAATGGTCGGCTTGTACGTCTGCGTGGCCACATAACTCAACGCCGAGTCCAGTTTCGCGTCGTCGGTGGCACCCGGAAAGCTGTCCAGCGCGACCGAATACAAGCTCGGGTCAGCGGCCGCCGCCGGCGCTGGCACGGCGGTGGCTCCCAGCACCGCGCCACCGGCCGCCGCGGCGGCCGTGATCAACCGCCTCCTGGTCACCGGGTTTTCCGTTGACGTAAAGGAATCCTGAGACATCGGCGGGCTCCAGGGCTGGTTGTTTCACGCTACAGCGGGCAGCCAACCACGATCTGGCCGCTGAGCCAAGGCGATCTGGGCGCGAAAACCAAACGGTCTTGCGGGACTGTCACCATCCGGCCGTACGAACACAGCAAAACGCCCCTTTCCCGAAGTGCGAGAAAGGGGCGTTCTTCGAACTGTCAGCTGCCGACCGGCACCGGTGGCGGACCGGCGGGTCGAGAGGCGGCCCGACGAGCCCGCCGAGGACGGGTCCCCTGCGGCGCCGCCGCGACCGGCTCAGCGGCCTCCACAACAACAGCTTCGACGGCCGGAACCTCCGGAGCTGGCTGGGCGGACACCGGCTCAGCGTCCCGCACGGCTTCGGCAACCGCACCAGCCTCAGCTGTGGTGGCCAAAACAGTGTCGTCGTCCTCGGTGGACAGCTCGTCCGCCGTCACCACGCCGTTCGACGACTCGTCGTGAGCCGCCGGCGAACCGGACCGGCCGCGGTTGCGCTTGCGCCGCCCACCGCCGGTCGACTCCTCCGGCTGCTGCCGTTGCTGTTGCTGCTGCTGACCGCCACCTTGGTGGTGCTCGATCGGCTCAGTGTGGATGATCAACCCGCGACCGTGGCAGTGCTCGCAGGTCTCGCTGAAGGCCTCCAACAGACCCTGGCCGACCCGCTTGCGGGTCATCTGGACCAGACCCAGCGACGTGACCTCAGCGACCTGGTGTTTCGTACGATCCCGGCCCAGGCACTCGGTCAGCCGGCGAAGGACCAGCTCACGGTTGCTTTCCAGGACCATGTCGATGAAGTCGACGACGATCATGCCGCCGATGTCCCGCAGCCGCAGCTGCCGGACGATCTCCTCGGCCGCCTCCAGGTTGTTCCTGGTGACGGTCTCCTCAAGGTTGCCGCCCTGGCCGGTAAACCGGCCGGTGTTCACGTCGACGACCGTCATCGCCTCAGTGCGGTCGATGACCAGCGAACCGCCGGACGGCAACCAGACCTTGCGGTCCAGCGCCTTGGCCAGCTGCTCGTCCACCCGATATTCGGTGAACACGTCTTTTTCGCCGGTGTGGTGGGAAAGTCGCTCGACCAGATCCGGCGAGACGTGCCCGACGTACTCACGCACGGTCTCCCAAGCGTCATCGTTGCCGCCGTCACCGGAGACCACCAGCGACGCGAAGTCCTCGTTGAAGATGTCGCGAATGACGCGGATCACCAGGTCAGGCTCGCCGTAAAGCAGCGTCGGCGCGTTGGAGCCGGCGGCCTGCTGGGCCTTGACGATCGCCTGCCACTGGGCTTCCAGCCGGGCCACGTCGCCGCGCAGCTCCTCCTCGCTGGCACCCTCGGCGGCCGTACGCACGATGACGCCGGCGTTTTCCGGGACAACCTTCTTCAGGACCGTCTTCAGCCGCTTGCGCTCGTTGTCCGGCAGCTTACGACTGATCCCGGTCATCTCATTTTCCGGCACGTACACCAGGAAACGACCGGGCAGGCTCACCTGCGAGGTCAGCCGGGCGCCCTTGTGACCGACCGGGTCCTTGGTGACCTGGACGAGCACCGCGTCGCCGGACTTGAGGGCCTGCTCGATCTTGCGCGGCTTGCCGTCCATGCCGGCCAGGTCCCAGTTGACCTCGCCGGCGTAGAGCACCGCGTTGCGTCCCTTACCGATGTCGACGAACGCCGCCTCCATGCTCGGCAGCACGTTCTGCACGCGGCCGAGATAGACATTGCCCGCGTACGACGTGGAGGACGCCTTGGTCACGTAGTGCTCGACCAGCACGCCGTCCTCAAGAACCGCGATCTGGGTGCGCTCGCCACGCTGGCGTACGACCATGGTTCGCGCGACGGCTTCCCGGCGCGCCAGGAACTCGGCCTCGGTGAGCACCGGCGGGCGGCGGCGGCCCTGGTCCCGGCCATCCCGGCGGCGCTGGCGCTTGGCCTCCAGCCGGGTCGAGCCGCGGACACCGCGGACACCGTCGTCCTCGACGTGCTTCTCCGGTTCCGCCTTGGACTCCGTACGAGGTGCTCTGACGTGCACCTCAGTCGGCACCGACTCATCGTCGGCCTGGTCGTCGGCACCCTCGGCGCCGCCCCGGCGCCGGCGGCGACGACGCCGACGGGTGGCATCGCCAGCACCTTCGGCGGCGCCGTCCTCAACTGCACTGTCTTCGGCTTCTTCTGTCTCTTCCGCCTCGTCGCTGACCTGCGTTTTCGCCGTGTCTTCAGCGGCGGGCTCAGCATCGGCGGCGGTGTCGTCGGTGCCGTCGGCACCACCCCGGCCGCGGCCACGGCCACGACGGCCCCGGCGGCGGCGCCGGCTCTCGGCCGACCCGTCGCCATCGTCTTCGGCGGACTCCGCGGCAGCCTCGTCCTCGACCGCCTCGGCGGTCTCTTCTTCGACCTCTTCGTCGGCTGGCGCCTCGACCACAGCCGGCTCCATCGGGAGCGGCTCGGGCAGCAGGGTCGGCGCCACGAACAGCGCCATCGGCGGCGCGAGCGCGGCCTTGCGCGGCGGCCGGCTCCGGCTGCTGCGTGGCGCTGGCTCGACAACCGGCTCACCGAAGATGGTCGGCAGCTCCGGCACCAGCGTCAGCTCGGGTGGCTGGCTGGCCACCTCCGCAGGCGGCTCGACGACCGGCTCGACCGGTAGCTCAACGGGTGGGGCGGCGGCCCGGGTCGCGGCCCGGCGAGTCCGCTTGCGCGGTGCCGGCGGCGCCTCCACCACGGCCTCAGCGACCACTGGATCAGCGACCGCGGCAACCGCCTCGACGGTGTCGACCGGCTCGACCGCCGGGGCGGCGGCCTTCTTGGTCGTACGCCGGCGCGTGGTCTTCTTGACCGGCGCCTCGGCGGCTGGGTCGGCCGGTGTGATGGCTGGCACGTCCGGATCGACGGCAGCCTTCGGAGCCGCCTTGGCCCGGGCGGTCTTGCGTGGTCGGGTGGTCTTGGCTGGCTTGCTTACCGAATCCTCGGTCGGCGAGTCAGCGTTCGCGGCAGCGTCTCTGGCGGCTTCGTCAGCCGACGAGCCGCTGCGCTTCCTTGTTGGCATGCAGGCATATCTCCATCCCGCCCCCGGGCGCGTCCGACGCAGCCGCTCAGGGGCGTGTCACTTGCTACTTCAGTTAGGCGACCCACCTGGTGGACCGCTCAAGTCTCGTGGTGGCACTGAAAAAGAACAGCACCCCGACCACATCACTCAGCCCCGGTCGGTGGCCAATGGCTCAACCAGGTCTCCGGCCGCGGTCAGCGTCCCCTGCGCCAGCCGCGTCATCCGAACGGACGACGGCGGCGACAGGTTGGCCGCTGCGCACATGCCGGTGAGAATGTCATCGGGTCGTACGGCCGGCGTCACATGCCTTACGACGACGTCCAGTATCGCATACTCGGTGCCGTTACCCGCTACAGACGCGCCGGAGCCCCGCTCGAGCGGCGCGCCGGCAGCGCTCGCTCGTACGACCGCGGCACGAGCGTCAACGGTCTTGCGACCCGACTTGGTGAGTTTGCTCACCGGCACCTCGGCGGCCGCGAGGAAGGTCTCCAACAGCTGCTGCCCGGCGTCGGCCGACAGATCCATCAGCTCCATCCGCCACCGCGAGGCGTCCAACTGCTCGGCCAACGGCCGGTCCCCGGCCGCCGCGTCGAACACCGCCGCCGCGGTCACGTCGATCCCCGGCGGCAACGCCGCATCCAGCGCCGCCGCCAACTCCGCCGGCTCCAACGGCCGGGTCACCCCGATCTCCACGTACTCGGCCTCGCTCGCCATCCCGGTCGGCGCGGCACCCATCCACGACACCTTCGGATGCGGCGTGAACCCCGCCGAATAGGCGATCGGCACCGCGGCCCGCCGCAACGCCCGCTCAAAGGCACGCGCGATGTCCCGATGCGAAGTGAACCGAAGCCGACCGCGCTTCGCGTACCGGATGCGCAGCTTCTGCACAGCCGGTGGCGGCGGTGGCCCGTCAGGTGTACGCGGCAGAACGTCCTCCTCACACAGGGTGGCCCAGTCGCCGCCAGCGTAACTGCTTCCCCTGTCGTTGCGCCCGAAGAGGTCCGGTTCCCCTGCCGCTAGCACGTCCAGCGTCGAGTGCGGGACAAAACCCCACACTCGACGTCGACCGCGGCACAAAGTCCCGCACTCGACGAAACTCCACCCCTACTTTTTCGCTATGCCCAAAGCAAAAACTAAGGCTTCACGACCGAGAGGGGCAGCAGCGTACGACCCGTAGGACCGATCTGAATATCGGTTCCCATTGTCGGACACACCCCGCAGTCGTAGCACGGGGTCCATCGGCAGTCCTCGACCTCATATTCCTTCAGGGCGTCCTGCCAGTCCTCCCACAGCCACGTCCGGTCCAGCCCAGAATCGAGGTGATCCCACGGAAGAACCTCGTTCTCGCCGCGCTCACGGGTGGTGAACCAGGCCAGATCCAGCCCAAAAGCGGGCAGCTCGGCGGCACAGGCATCCACCCACCGTTCGTACGAGAAATGCTCGCTCCACCCGTCGAATCGGCCGCCGCCGCGCCACACGCTCTCGATGACCCGGCCGATGCGGCGGTCGCCACGGGACAGCAGACCCTCGATCTGGCTGGGCTTGCCGTCGTGGTACCGATATCCGATCGCTTTGCCGAGCGACCGGTCGGCATTGATCGCCTTGCGCAGAGCCAAAAGACGCTCGTCGATGGTCTCGGGATCGGTTTGCGAAGCCCACTGGAAAGGAGTGTGCGGCTTGGGTACGAACCCACCAATCGAGACTGTGCAACGGATATCGCTTCGTCCGGTCGCTTTGCGGCCAGCTCGGATGACGTCGTGCGCCATTTCGGCGATTTCCAGCACGTCTTCGGTGGTTTCTGTGGGCAGCCCGCACATGAAGTAGAGCTTCACCTGCCGCCAGCCGTTCTCGTACGCGGTGGTGACCGTACGGATGAGGTCCTCTTTGGACACCATCTTGTTGATCACCTGGCGGAGCCGCTCGCTGCCGCCTTCCGGTGCGAAGGTCAGCCCGGAACGCCGGCCATTGCGGGAAAGTTCGTTCGCCAACGTCACGTTGAAGGCGTCGACGCGGGTCGATGGCAGCGACAGCGAGGTGGTGGTGCCCTCGTACCGGTCGGCGAGCCCGGTGACGATCTCGTTGATCTCGGAGTGGTCGGCGGACGACAGCGACAGCAGCCCGACCTCCTCGAAACCACTGGACTTGAGGCTCTGTTGGACCATCTCGCCGATGCCGGTGATGGACCGCTCCCGGACCGGCCGGGTGATCATGCCGGCCTGACAGAACCGGCAACCCCGCGTGCAGCCGCGGAAGATCTCCACGCTGGCCCGCTCGTGCACGGTCTCGGCCAGCGGAACCAGCGGAGTCTTCGGATACGGCCACGCGTCCAGGTCCATCGTGGTGCGCTTGTAAACCCGATGCGGGACGCCCGGACGGTTCGGCGCGACCCGGTAGATCTCGCCGTTCTCGGCATACTCCACGTCGTAGAATCGGGGCACGTAGACCGTTTCGGTACGGGCCAGCCGCATCAGCAGCTCGTCGCGTCCGCCCGGCCTGCCCTGCGCCTTCCAGTCCCGGACGATCGCGGTGATCTCCAGGACGGCCTCCTCGCCGTCGCCAAGCACGGCGGCGTCGATGAAGTCGGCGATCGGCTCCGGGTTGAAAGCCGCGTGCCCGCCGGCGAGCACCACCGGGTGCTCCAGCCCGCGGTAGGCGGCGTGCAGCGGGATGCCGGCCAGGTCCAGCGCGGTGAGCATGTTGGTATAGCCCAGCTCGGTGGAGAAGGACACCCCGAAAACGTCGAAGGCGCTGACCGGGCGGTGCATGTCGACGGTGAACTGCGGGACGCCGTGCTCACGCATCAACGCTTCCAGGTCGGGCCAGACCGAGTACGTCCGCTCGGCCAGCACGTCCGGCTGCTCGTTCAGGATCTCGTAGAGGATCTGGATGCCCTGGTTGGGCAGGCCCACCTCGTACGCGTCCGGATACATCAGCGCCCAGCGGACCGCGGCCGACTCCCAAGGTTTGCTGGTCGCGCCCTGTTCCCCACCCACATACTGGATGGGTTTCTGAACGCGGGCAAGCAGCGGTTCGAGCGCGCCGAAGACGGACAGCTGCGCATCGGTGGTCGGGCTGGTAGTCACGTTAACCAGGGTACCGGCCGGCATCGGCATTGCCGACCAGCGCACAGCCGGTACGCTCCGCACTGCCATCAGCGACAGAGCGTCACATCACTCGCCGTGACCGTGACGCTGGCGACACATCGACCGGCGGGAAATCGGCTTCTTCGGACCGTGAAGGACATTTACACTGCCCGTACGCCTGCCCTAAACGCTCGTGCATGACGCCCTCTGCCAGGATAGGAGCCGATGTTTCGGCGGCGGCGTCTCGTCTGCGCCCGCCCTCACGGTGAGTAAAGGGGAACCGATGTCCACGCCCAACGGCGGGGGGAACGAGCCGTACGGCGAGCCCAACCGAACCGAATACCGCCTGGAGGGCTACGACGTGCCTGGCGGCACGCCTGGCGCGTACCAGGATCCGGTGACCGGAACAGGTTACGGCGACCCGACGCAGTCGGGATATCCAGGTCAGGGCCAGCCTGGTTACCAGTCTCAGCCGGGCTACCAGCAGCCCGCATCCGCGCCCCCCGGGTACGGCCCGGCGTCGGCTCCGCCCGGATACGGCCAGCCAGCGTTCGGCGAGCCCGGCTACGCGCCGCCACCGCCGCCAAAGAAGTCCAACACCGGCCTGATCATCGGGCTGGTCGCCGGCGTAGCCGCCCTGTTGCTCTGCGTCGGGGCCGGGACCGTGGGCTACTTCGTGGTGTTCCGCGGGACACCGGCGCCGACGCCGTCCAGCACCACGAACAGCACCGGCAACGCCGGCGGCACCTCGACCGGTACGGGCACCGGCGGCAACCAGGCCACCCACAAGGTGCCGACCACCGGCTGCGGCCCGGCGGATCTGCTGACCATCCAGAACACCTTCGGGCTCGGTACTTCCCCCGACAAGCCACAGCCGGAACAGTCGGTCAGCAGCGGCTCGTCCAAGTGCAGCGCGCAGTACGAGAAGGGCAGCGGCAACACCCACGTCATCGCCGATATCGAGCTCAACATGGAGTTCGCCTCCGACAACGCTGGCGCGGTGCAGGACCTGAGCAGCGAGCAAACCGTCGCCAACCAGCTCAAATATCAGGTCGAGACGATCAGCGGAGTGGGCAGCCAGGCCATCCTGGTCACCACCAGCAGCGGCCGGATGGAGATCTACGCGGTGGACGCCAACGTGGTGGTCGACGCTGAGTGGTTCGGCTACGGCTCAGCCGCCTCCAGCGTGTCCAAGGACAGCGTGGTGACCGCGTTGAAGACGCTGGCGAACACCGCCCTGACCCGAACCGCCAGCTGACCGGCCAGCGCGCGCGACGGGTGCGGCGAATGTACTGTCTCGGTCTCGGCGCAGCCCCGAGCCATCTGCCAAGGAAGGGATCCGATGTCCACGCCCCCCGGCGGTGACCCGTACCGGAAGGACCCGTACGGCAACGATCCAGGCCCCACCGAATACCGGTTGGAAGGCTTCGACGTGCCCGGCGAGTCCTACGGCGAGCAGCAGCCGCAGGATCCCACCACGTACGCCCAGCCGGGCGGATATGGCCAGCCTGCTCAGGCCTCCGGCCCGCCTGGATACGGCCAACCCGCCTCAGGGCCGCCTGGCTACGGCCAGCCCGCGTCCGGCCCGCCGGGGTACGGCCAACCCGCGTCCGGCCCGCCCGGGTACGGCCAGCCGCCGTTCGGGCAGCCCGGCTATCCCGCGCCGCCAGTGCAGAAGAGGTCCAGCACCGGGCTGATCATCGGCATTGTCGCGGGAGTCCTCGTGCTGCTGCTCTGCATCGGTGCCGTCGGCGGGTATTTCCTGCTCCGGCCCGGCGGCGGAACCACCGTGGCCACCGGCCACCAGCACACCGCCCCCACCGACGGCTGCGCACCGGCGGATTTCGACGCCTTCGCGGCCACCTTCGGGCTCACCAAGGACACGTCGACGAGCCCGAACCCCAAACCCGACCTGAACAACTACGGCAACACGCAGGGGACCACCTGCAAGGGCTCGTACGTCAAGGGTGAGCTGGACGCCGACGTGTCGATGGACATCAACTTCCATGGGGGTTCCGCCGCCGCGGGCGACGCCACCAGCGACTACAACTCCGAGCTCTCCTCCAGCAACTCCGTTTACGGCGCTGGTACGGCGGTGACCGGCCTCGGCGACAAGGCGATGAAATACAAAACCAGCTCCGGCCGGCTCGTTCTTTACGTATTGGATGGCAATGCCGTCTTCGACGCGGAGTATTTCGGGGTGGGCGCCGACTCCGACGACGCTGCCCAGCAGACTCCACACGAAAACGCACTGGTCACGCTGGCCCGCACCGCGATGACCCGGACGGCGAAATAGCGCGATCGGCCGGTTGGCATCAATAGGGGATCTAACCGGTGGCCAGCGGTGGACATAATTCAGGCCGCAGACGGGCTCGAACGAACAGCAAGTGAAGGGTTATATCGTGTCAGGAAATTACGGAGATCCCGGTTACGGGCAGCAGGGCGGCTACGGCCAGCAGGGCGGCGGCCAGCAGGGCGGCGACCCGACCTACGGCGGCCCGCAGGGCGGCTACGGCGACCCCGGCTACGGCCAGCAGCCGGGATATGACCAGGGGTATGGCCAGCCGACGTACGGTGGCGACCCCGCCTCCGGCCCGCCCGGCTACGGCGACCCGAACTCGGCTCCGCCCGGATACGGCCCTCCCGGCTTTGGCACGCCGCCTCCGCCGCCGCCACCGCAGAAGTCCAAGACGGGCCTGATCATCGGCATCGTCGCCGGTGTGGTCGTGCTGGTGCTCTGTCTCGGCGGCGTCGGCGTCTTCGCGTACCTCAAGCTCAAGCCGGGTTCGACCACGACCACCGCCGGCAGCAGCAACGCGCCGGCGCCGGCCGGCAGTGGCGGCGCGAGCGGCGGTTCCAGCGGCGCGGCCGGCGGCAGCGGAGCGAACGCGCCGGCTGGTTCCACCCACAAGGTGCCCAGCGACGGCTGCGCGCCGGCCGACCTGTCCACCTTCGCCAGCACCTTTGGGCTGAGCCCGGACAGCAGCAAGAGCCCGAACCCCAAGCCCGAGGTGAACAAGTACTCGACCCTGTCCAGCACCAGCTGCCACGCGTACTACGTCAAGGGGCAGTTGCAGGCCGAGGTCACCGTCGAGATGGACATCCAGACCGGCGACGACCCGACCGGTGCGGCCCTGCGGGACTTCAACTCGGAGAAGTCCTCCGGCAGCAGCGTCTACGGGCCGGCGATCAACGTCAACGGCATCGGGCAACAGGCGGTCGGCTTCAAGTCCAGCAGCAGCGCCCTGCACATCTACGTCCTGGACGGCAACATGGTGACCCACGTGGAGTATTTCGCGGTCGGCGGCGACTCCAGCAACGCGACCAACCAGGACGACGCGCACCAGAAAGGCATCACCGACCTCGCCAGGAGCACCCTCAACCGGACGGTCTGATCCTTTCCTGACAACGAAGAACCGGCCGTCGGATCGCTCCGACGGCCGGTTCTTCTTTTACTGTCAAGCTTTGTCGCTGCCGTCAGCTGGCTTTGGCGACCGCGATCCGGACCGAGCCACCGGCCACCTCGGTGGCCGGCACGTCACCGCTGAGCGTGCCGAATCCGAGCGTGGTGGCCAAAGTCTCAGCCGTCACCAGATCCCGGTACGCCTCCACAGCGGTTCGTACGTCCTCATTGGACGGCTCGACGGTCAGGTCGATCCGGTCCGCGACATCGAGCCCAGCGTCCTTGCGGGCCTGCTGCACCGCCCGGACCACGTCCTTCGCGAGACCTTCCGCGGCCAGCTCCGGCGTCACTTCGGTGGCCAGCACGACAACTCCGGCGTCGCCCGGGAGCGCGGCCGAGGAAGCGGTGTCGCTGGTATTGGTCGGTACGAGCCGAAGCTCGTACTCGCCCTCCACCAGCTCGACTCCCCCGGCGGTCACCTTGCCATCGGCCACCGCCCAGTCGCCGGCCTTCACCGCCTTGATCACCTGCTGCACATTCTTTCCGAGCCGTGGCCCCAAAACGCGTGGCACCAGCGACAACACCCGTTCGCAGTAGCCGGCCACGTCGGTGGTGAGCACGACCTCCTTGACGTTGACCTCATCGGCGATCAGGTCCTTGAAGGGCGCCAGCGCCTGCGCGTCGGCGACCGCCACGGTCAGTTTGCTCAGCGGCAGCCGGACCCGGAGTTTGCCGGCCTTGCGCAGCGAAAGCGCCGCCGAGCAGACCGCCCGCACCTCGTCCATGCTGGCCACCAGAGCGGCATCCGCCGGCAGGCTCGCGGCGTCCGGCCAGTCGGTCAGGTGCACCGACCGGTTGCCGGTCAGGCCACGCCAGACCTCCTCGGTGACCATCGGCAGCAGCGGTGCGGCCGTACGGCTCAGCACCTCCAACACCGTGTAGAGCGTGTCAAAAGCGTCCGCGTCCTCGTTCCAGAACCGATCGCGTGAGCGCCGGACATACCAGTTTGTCAGCACGTCGAGGAAAGAACGTACCGACGCGCAGGCACCGGAGATGTCGTACGCGTCCATGGTGGCGGTCACCGAGGTCACCGCGTCGGACAGCTTGGCGAGCACGTACCGGTCCAGCACGTTGTCGGAGTCGGTCCGCCATTTCGCCTCGTATTTCGCGGCATTGGCGTAAAGGCCGAAGAAATACCAGGCGTTCCACAGCGGGTTGATGGCCTGCCGGACGGCGTCCCGGATCACCGACTCGCTGACCGACATGTCGCCACCGCGCAGGATCGGCGAGGACATCAACGACCAGCGCATCGCATCCGAACCGTACGCGTTGAACATCTCGTACACGTCCGGATAGTTGCGCAGGCTCTTGGACATCTTGCGTCCGTCGTCGCCCAGCACGATGCCGTGGCTGATCGCGGTCAGGAAGGCCGGCCGATCGAACAGCGCGGTCGCGATGATCTGCATGAAATAGAACCAGGCCCGGGTCTGCCCGATGTATTCGACGATGAAATCGCCGGGAAAGTGGTTCTCGAACCACTCCGCGTTCTCGAACGGATAGTGCACCTGGGCGAACGGCATCGAGCCGGATTCGAACCAGCAGTCCAAAACCTCCGGCACCCGGCGCATGGTGGACTTCCCAGTCGGGTCGTCCGGGTTCGGCCGGGTCAGGTCGTCGATCGTCGGGCGGTGCAGATCATCGGGCCGGACGCCAAAATCACGCTCCAGATCGTCCAGCGAGCCGTACACGTCCATGCGTGGGTAGTTCTCGTCGTCGGATTTCCAGACCGGGATCGGCGAACCCCAGAACCGGTTGCGCGAGATCGGCCAGTCGATCGCGTTCTCCAGCCATTTCCCGAAAGAACCGTGCTTGACGTGTTCCGGTGTCCAGGTGATCTGCTCGTTCAGCTCGACCGCGCGGGCCTTGAACTTGGTCACGCTGACGAACCACGACGACAGCGCCTTGTAAACCAGCGGAGTGTCGCAACGCCAGCAGTGCGGGTACGAGTGGACGTACGACTCTTCGCGCAGCAGGTGACCGCGGTCCCGCAACTCGCGCAGGATCGGCCGGTTGGCCTCAAAAACCTGCAGGCCCTCAAAACGCGGCGCGATCGAGGTGAACCTGGTCCGGTCGTCGACAGTCAGGACGGTCGGCACACCGGCAGCGGTGGTGATGGTGAAGTCGTCCTCACCGTGTGCGCCGCTGACCTCGACCAGTCCCGTGCCGTCCTCAGTGGACACGAAATCTCCGGCCAGCACGGTGAAAGCCGCCGGCACGTCCGCGTACGTTTCCACCAGGAATTCGAAAGCCGGCTTGTATTTGCGGCCGACCAGCGCGCTGCCCTTGATGGTGTCGACCCGCACAGCCGCGCCGAGTTCCTTCTCGTACGCGGCAACCCGTGCGTCGGCCAGGACGTACTTGTGTCCGTCCAGCTCCAGCACGGCGTAGTCGACGTCGTTATCCACCACGATATTGCTGTTGGGCACGACGGTCCACGGCATCGTCGTCCAGGTCAGCAGCCGCTCGCCGGTGTCCTCGAGCTCCATCCACACGGTCGCGGCCGGGTCCTGCCGGTCCCGGTACGTGTCGTCCATCTTGATCTCGTTGTTGGACAACGGGGTTTCGCAGCGCCAGCAATACGGCAGCACCTTGAAACCTTCGTAGATCAGGCCTTTGTCGAAGAGCGACTTGAAAGCCCACATGACGCTTTCCATGAAAGGCAGGTCAAGCGTCTTGTAGTCGTTCTCGAAGTCCACCCAGCGGGCCTGGCGGCGCACATACCGCTCCCACTCGTGGGTGTAGCGCAGCACCGACTCACGAGTGGCCGCGTTGAACTTGTCGATCCCGAGCGTGACGATCTCGGATTTGGTGGTGATGCCGAGCTGTTTCTCGGTCTCCACCTCGGCCGGCAGCCCGTGGGTGTCCCACCCGAACCGCCGCTCGACCTGCTTGCCACGCATCGTCTGATAGCGCGGGACCAGGTCTTTCACATACCCGGTCAGCAAATGGCCGTAGTGCGGCAGGCCGTTCGCGAACGGCGGCCCGTCGTAGAAGACGAACTCGTTGGCGCCTTTGTCGCCGGCCGGCCGCTGGTCGATGCTGGCCTGGAAGGTGCCGTCGGTGTCCCAGCCGTCCAGGACCTCGTTCTCCAGGTCCGGGAACGACGGGGAGGCCGCCACACCCTGATCTTTTCGATGCTGCGGATAGGCCATCGGGTGCTCGCTCTCCTCGCGTACTTCACACTCGTACGCGAGGACGACGGCGCCGTTGCGCGCCACCGCGGTACCACCTCGCTTGGCCCCCACCCGCCGCTGGCCGCGGCATCGAGCGCCCACTCCGGTCGGCTGTGACGGGCCGTCCCGTCCGGTTCTACTAAGGACAACCGTCCCGTTCTTCCGGAGGCTCGCCGGTGATGGCCGGGTCGATGCCTATGCGTACAGAGTAGCGAACCGCGTACAGCGAATATTCCCCGCCGTCGTCACGGGCACTCGAAGGGGAAGCCGTAGACCTTCAGGTAGCGCGGGTCGACAAAACCGCTGACCGCGGTGGTGGTGTCGGTGATCGACAACCAGCCGGCCTTGGTGTGACAGGTCACCCGCACCTGGTCGCCCGGGGTGCCGACCCCGACCTTGGCCGAGTCGTACGGCACCCCGCCGTAAATGTCAGTCTGGCTGAGGAAATCCGCGGCCCATCCGTCCGAAGGCTGCTGCGCGGCCGTACGCACCGAGGCTGTCGCCGGCGCCGCCAGCCCGGTCAGCGCCACCGCGGCGATGCCGGCCACCAGTATCGCTTTCACCCGCATTTTGGGTCCTCTCGTTTTCCTTACGAGACATGCATTTCTTTAGGATCGTACAAATCGGCGAGGTGATTTACAACGTTAGAAATGTCCCCGCCGAAAGGTGACGAATGTCAGCTCCTTGACATCAACTAATGTTGAGGTTCTACCGTCCATCTCATGACTGCTTTGAAACTCGGCGTCTCGCTGCCGATCATCACGAAACCGGAGGACCTCGCCCGCGTCGGCGGTATCGGCGCCGCGGCCCGCCATGTGGAGCGACTCGGCCTCGAATCGGCGTGGGCGGCCGATATGGTGCTCGGAAGCGGCAATCACGCACTCGACGCACCGATCGTGCTCGCCGCGGCCGCCGCGGCGACCGAGCGCATCCGGCTCGGCTTCGGGACGTACACGCTGGCCCTGCGCCCAGCCGCCGCCTCCGCGGCCATGCTGGCGAGCCTGCAACAGGTCTCCGGTGACCGGATCCTGCTCGGCGTCGGCTCCGGTGGCTTCCCCAGCGCCCCGATCTGGCCAGCTGTCGGCATCCCGGCCACCGAACGAGGCAGGCGTACGAACGCGATCCTGGAAGTCCTCCCCGACCTGATCGCCGGCAAACCAACCCGAATCGGCCCCGACTCCCCCGAGATGACGCTCGCGCCCGCGAGCACCGTTCCCACCATCCTGATCGGCGGCACCGACGCCGCTCCCACCCTGCGCCGCACTCTCGCGTACGCGGATGAGTGGTTCCCTTCGTCGATGCCACTGTCCACCGTCATCCGCGGCGCCGCGAAACTCCGCGAGATGTCCGCCGAGCAGGGCCGCCCGATGCCGCTGATCACCGTCGGCGGCCCCGCCGTCCTGGCCGGCGCCGACATCCCGGTCGAGGCCATGACCGACCGCCTCGTGCAGGCGTACGGCATCGCCCCTGATGAGGCGCCAAAGATCCCCCTCACCGGCGGCCCCGCCCAGATCGCCGATCGGCTGGCCGCCTTCGCCGAGGCCGGAGCGCACCGGGTCGTGATGGGGCTCGCGTCAGGAGACTGGCTCCGGCAGGCCGAACAGCTCGCCGAGGGTTACGCGCTGCTTTCCTAGCCGGTGGCCTGGTCCGGTCAGGGTGTGTCTCAGACGGACACCCGTGCGCGGAACGGGGTGTCTAGTACAAGATGCGGGGATGACGCCATCTCCCCGGCCGACGCGGACAGCGGCACAGGCGCAACGGGCTGGTACGCCGTCGCTGAACGGCGCACCGCCCAGCGAGCTGTTCGCCGGCTACCTGGACCCCAACCGCCCGCACGCCGACGCGTACGACGAGATGTTCGCCGACCAGGACAGCGTCCGCTCCGCGTACAAGACCCTCTACGAAGCCCTCGCGCCCTCCGAGGTCGCCGACCTCGGAGCCCGCGCCGAAGCACTTGGCCGCGCGTTCGTCGACCAAGGCATCACGTTCTCGCTCTCCGGGCAGGAACGCCCCTTCCCGCTCGACCTCATCCCCCGGGTCATCACCGCGGCCGAATGGTCCAAACTCGAGCGCGGCATCATCCAGCGGGTCAAGGCGCTGGAGATGTTTCTCGCCGACATCTACGGCGACGCCGAGATCCTCCGGGACGGCGTGCTGCCGCGCAGACTGATCACTTCCTGCTCGCATTTTCACCGCGAGGCGGCCAACTTCAGCCCGCCGAACGGTGTACGCATCCACGTGGCAGGCATTGACCTGGTACGTGACGAGCAAGGCACTTTCCGGGTACTGGAAGACAATCTGCGGTGCCCGAGCGGTGTCTCGTACGTGATGGAGAACCGCCGGACGATGGCCCGGGTGTTCCCGGACCTGTTCGCCCGGCACCGGGTCCGGGCGGTCGCCGACTATGGCGCGCACTTGTCGAGGGCATTGCGCGCCGCGGCGGCGCCGAATGCGGCCGACCCGAATGTCGTCGTACTCACGCCTGGAGTGCACAACTCGGCATATTTCGAGCATTCATTGTTGGCCAGGCAAATGGGTGTCGAACTGGTCGAGGGCCGCGATCTTTTCGTACGGGACAACGTGGTTTATATCCGTACGACCGAGGGCGAACGCCAGGTGGACGTGATCTACCGCCGAATCGACGACGACTACCTGGATCCGCTGCATTTTCGGCCGGACTCGGTGCTCGGGGTGGCCGGCGTGGTCAACGCGGCCCGGGCCGGCAACGTGGTAATCGCGAACGCGCTCGGCAACGGCGTCGGCGACGACAAGCTCATTTATACTTATCTGCCGGAAATCCTGAAGTTCTACCTCAACGAGAAGCCACTCCTGCCCAATGTGGACACCTTCCGCTGCTGGCTGCCGGAGGAACGCACGTACGTCCTGGACCACATCGACGAGCTGGTGGTCAAACCGGTCGAGGGCTCCGGCGGCTACGGGATCGTCTTTGGCCCCTCCGCCACCGCGGCCGAACTTGCCACCCTCAAAAGGAAAATCCGCAACCACCCGCGCGGCTGGATCGCCCAGCCGGTGGTGCAGCTCTCGACCGTACCGACCAAGGTGGCCGACCGACTGGTGCCGCGGCACGTCGACCTGCGCCCCTTTGCCGTGAATGACGGAAAGTCAGTTTTTGTGTTGCCCGGCGGACTGACCAGGGTGGCGCTGCCCAAGGGCAGTCTGGTAGTCAATTCCTCGCAGGGTGGCGGCTCCAAGGACACCTGGGTGCTGGCACCCCGATCGTCCACTGTGGAGCGTGAGCTCGCCGAGCCGGGACTCGCCGAGGTTTCCAGCCTGACCGACATTGTCGGCCGGGTCGAGACCGAACAGGGACCCGAGCTGACTTCGTCCCAACAGCAACAACAACAGCAGCAGTAGGGGGACGAGATGCTGGCCCGCAACGCCGAATCGCTCTACTGGATCGGCCGGTACGTCGAAAGAGCCGACGACACCGCCCGGATCCTGGACGTCTCCGTGCACCAACTGCTAGAGGACGCCACCGTCAACCCGGACACCACCAGCCGCAGGCTGCTCAGCGTGTTGGGCATCGAAGGCCCGGCCGGCGCGACCTTCGATGTGTGGTCCTTGACCGAACTGGTGGCGTATTCAAAAGACCAGGCCGGCTCGATCGTCTCGTCGGTGACCAGCGCGCGGGAAAACACCAGGGGCGCGCGCGAGGTCGTTTCGGCGCAGATGTGGGAATGCCTCAACGCGATGTGGAACGCGATCCCGGACCGGCAGCGCTATGCCCGCCGGGTCGGTCCACATGCGTTTTTCAGCTTCGTCGAGGAAAGAGCGGCGATGTTCGCCGGGCTGGCGGACTCCACGATGAGCCGCGACGACGGCTGGCGGTTCCTGGTCCTTGGCCGCTCGGTCGAACGCGTCGACATGATCGTACGACTGCTGCTGTCCAGGGTCGGCGACCGCGCCTCTTCCCCCGGTTGGGTCACCGTGCTGCGATCGGCCGGCGCGCAGGACACTTTCCTTCGTACGTACCGAGGCACCCTGGACGCCGGCCGGGTCGTCCAGTTTTTGTTGCTGGACAGGCTCTTCCCGCGGTCTGTCTTCCACGCGTTACGGCAGGCCGAGTCGTGCCTGGAACAGCTGGACAACCAGCCGAGCGTACGCGTCGGAGCCCGCGCGGAGGCGCTTCGGTTGCTCGGAAAAGCGCGCAGCGACCTGGAATTCCTGCGCCCGGACGACCTGCTCGACGACCTGCCGAGCCGGCTCGGGACGTTGCAGGAATGCGTACGCGAAGTCGGTGAAGCGGTGTCGTTGCAGTATTTCCACACCGCGCCCTGGGTGGCTTGGACCAACGCCCAGCTGAACAGTGAGGTGCAGCGGTGAGCTGGCGGATCAGGGTCGTACACACCACCGGCTACCAGTACGAGGCGCCGGTCACCCAGTCGTACAACGAGGCCCGGCTGACCCCGCGCAGCGACCGGCGGCAGAACGTCGTCGTCACCCGCGTCGAGACCTCGCCGGCCACCCGGTCGTACCGGTATGTCGACTACTGGGGCACCGAGGTGACCACCTTCGACCTGCACGCGCCGCACAAGCAGCTGACTGTCGTGTCGTCGTCGGTGGTCGAGACGGGTACCGAAGCGGAGCCGATCGACAAGGCCGGCTGGCCGGACCTGCGGGCCCCGGACGTGCTGGACCGCTACACCGAGCTGCTGGAGCCGACCGCGTACACCCCGAGGGACCGCGAACTGGCGGCGATCGCCCGCGACCTGCGGCGCGGCCGGCGGCCGGACGAAGCGGTGCTGGAGGCCTCTCGCTGGGTGCACGAGCAGCTCGCGTACCGGTCCGGGGCGACGGGGGTGCACAGCACCGCCACCGACGCGTGGCAGGCCCGGGAGGGCGTCTGCCAGGACTTCGCGCACCTCACGCTCGTCCTGCTGCGGACCATGGGCATCCCAGCGCGGTATGTTTCGGGTTATCTGCACACCAAGCCGAACGCGGCGCTGCGGGAGACCGTACGCGGCGAGAGTCACGCCTGGATCGAGGCGTGGACCGGCGGTTGGTGGGGCTACGACCCGACCAACGACATCCCCATCGGGCCCAGGCACATCTGGGTGGCCCTTGGCCGCGACTACGCCGACGTGGCGCCACTGAAGGGCATCTACTCCGGCGGCGACGCGGCCGCCCTCGAGGTTACCGTCGAGGTCACCCGCCTCGGCTAACCGTGTTTATGGCGGCCGTGCCTGCCGTCTTTGTTGCTAGTACTACAGGGCTGTAGTACTAGGGCGTGTCTCCAAACCCCAGGCGGCGAGGGCCGAGCCCACACGCCGCCTGCGAGCACCGGTCGATCACCCCCATACAACCAGGTATGAAGGCGACCGCCCGGCACCCGCAGGACGACGTGTGGATCTCGACCCTCATCCACCTGGGATTTGGAGACACGCCCTAGACGTTGTGGAGGGGGACGTTGCCCTCGGGCGTGTACGTGGTGTCGTAGTGCCCGTCGTGGTTGCTGTCGTAGTTGACGGTGTCGACCTTGCCGTCCTCGTTCGTGTCGTGCTGCGTGTAGTCGAACTTGCCGTCGTAGTTCGTGTCCTGCTGATACGTGTCGTACTTGCCGTCATAGTTGGTGTCGCTCGTGACGTGGTCGATCTTGCCGTCCTCGTTCGCGTCTTCACCCTTGTAGTCGGTGTGACCGTCCTGGTTGCCGTCACCGCTGACCCGGTCGAGGTAACCGTCGCCGTTGGTGTCCTTCCAGTACTGGTCGTACGTGCCGTCGTGGTTCGTGTCGTATTTGGCGTCGTCGACGATGCCGTCGTGGTTGTAGTCGTGGGCGACGAAATCGACCTTGCCGTCGTGGTTGGCGTCGCCGGTGATCGTGACGCTGCCGTCCGAGTTCTCGGTGTAGTCGACGTGGTCGTAATGACCGTCGCCATCGATATCGACGTTGGTCGAGTAGTCGTCGCTCATGATGTGTTCCTCTCGTGCGCGACACCACTGCGTGCCGCTGACTCTGCTGCCGTCGAAGAAGACTGTACGAAGACGGTGCAACGAAGAACATCCCCAAAACGCGCCACGGCGTTACGCGTCAGCCCAGTTCGGGAAAGAAATGCTTGATCTCCCGAGCCGCGGAGTCCGCGGAATCCGATGCGTGCACCAGGTTTTCCCGGTTCGACAAGGACAAATCGCCACGGATCGTACCGCCGGCGGCCTTGCGCCCGTCGGTGCTGCCAATCAGAGCGCGTACGACCTCGATGGCGGTGTCGCCCGACAACACGGTCGCGATCAGCGGACCGGAGGTGATGAACTCCCGCAATGGCGGGTAAAACGCCTTCTCCACGTGCTCGGCGTAGTGCTGGTCGGCGGTTTCCCCGTCCAGCGTACGAAGCTCCAGCGCCTCGATGGTCAGGCCCTTGCGCTCGAACCGGCCGAGGATCTCCCCCACCAGCCCGCGGCGCACCGCGTCTGGCTTCAGCAGCACGAGCGTACGCTCCGACACCTTTATCTCCTGTCTTTCATGCCCACTTGAGTCCCCAGCACTCTATCGGCGGCGGCAGCTGCTCGCCGCAGGCACCGGTCGCAGTGGACGCGACGACATCTCCGAGCGAGTGGAAAAGTCGATGTGTTGATCTTGGTTAGTTGGTCTACCCAAAACGGACACTCACCCGATATGTCCGCTTCAGGTAGACCAACTAACCAAGATCAACAACGGAAACCATGGACGGTGACGGATGCACCGACAAAACGGCGCCTGGTCCCACTTAGTGGTCGAAGTGGGCGGGGCGTAGGACAGTGCGGCGGACGTGTAGGACGTAAGCCCAGATGGCAAGGAAGACCAGGCCGAGCACCAGCAGGGCCCAGTTGAAGAAGCCGGTCAGGATGATCGCGACCTGGATCGCGGTGCCGAGGTGCCAGCCCCAGGAGCGTTTAAGGACGGCGCAGGTCAGCACGCAGACAGCGATCAAGCCGAGCAGGACGCCGATCTCGAGGCCGGAGACGTGACCGGAGAGTTTGGTCAGCGGTACGAGCGCGAGCAGCAGGACCAACGCTTCCAGCAGCAGGGTCGCCGACCCGACGCCACGGGCGGCGGCCTGCGGGTTACGCAGGCCCGACGTCGGTTCTTCCTCCTCGGGAGTCTCAGTCATCGCTTGAGCAACCTGCGCGCGTCGGCGACGGTCACTACCGAGCCGGTGATGATGACGCCCTGGCCGCCGAAAGCGGCGTCCGGGTTCTCGTCCACCCTGCGCACGGCCGCCTCGATCGCCTCGTCCAGGCGCAGCTCGACCTCCACCCGATCCCGGTCGAAGACCTGCACGGCGAGCGCGGCCAGGTCGTCGGCCGGCAGCGCGCGCGGCGAGCTGTTCTGGGTGATGACGACGGCGTCCACGTACGGCTCAAGGACTTCCAGCATCGCGGTGGCGTCCTTGTCGCTGAGCATCGCCACCACCGCGACCAGCCGGCTGAAGGCGAACTCCTCGCGCAGAGCGTCCACCAACACCTGCATGCCGGCCGGGTTGTGGGCGGCGTCCAACAGCACGGTCGGACTATTGCGTACGCGCTCCAGCCGGCCCGGCGAGCTGGCGTCGGCGAGGCCTTCCCGGACGGCCTCCAGCTCCAACTGCCGGTCCGCGCCGGCGCCGAGGAACGCCTCGACGGCGGCTACCGCGACCGCCGCGTTCTGCGCCTGGTGCGCCCCCTGCAACGGCAGGAACATCTCCTCATACCGAGCGGCCAGACCCTGCAGCCACAGCACCTGACCCCCCACCGCGATCTGCCGCTCCATGACGCCGAATTCCTCGCCTTCGCGGGCGAGGTTGGCGCCCACCTCGGCGACCCGGCGCAGCAGCGGCTCGACCGCCTCGACCGGCTGGATCGCGGCCACCACGGTAGAGCCGGGATGGATGATGCCGGCCTTCTCGGTGGCGATGTCGGCGATCGTCGGGCCGAGCAGCTCCACGTGGTCGAGCCCGATCGGGGTGATCACCGCGACCGCGGCCTCCAGCACGTTGGTCGCGTCCCAGGTGCCGCCCAGTCCGACCTCGACCACCGCCACATCCACCGGCGTGTCCGCGAAGGCGGCGAACGCCATCGCGGTCATCAGCTCGAAATACGTGACCGGCTGGTCGTTGCGGGCGTCCATCAGCTCCACGTACGGGGCGACGTCCTGGTACGCGGCGACGAACCGCTCGTCGTCAATCGGCTCGCCGTCGACGCTGATCCGCTCGGCTGGGCTGTCCAGGTGCGGGCTGGTGTAGCGGCCGACTCGCAGGCCCTGCGCCCGCAGCAGCGAGTCGATCATCCGCGCGGTCGACGTTTTCCCGTTCGTACCAGTCAAATGTACGGACGGATACGCCTTTTGTGGGTTGCCGAGCAGATCCAGCAGCTCGACGATCCGGGACCGGTCCGGCACCATCCGGCCCTGACCGCGACTTTCCAGCGCGGCCAGCACTTCCTCGAGCTGCTCGGACGCTTTCGCAGTGTTGCCGGCGTTGTTGCGGTGTCTCTTGTTGACGTTCACGCCGACGGCAGCCCCTTCAGCGCGGCGGTGATCCGGGCGATGTCGGCCTCGGCCACCGCGACCCGCTCCCGCACCTTGGCCACCACTGCCTCGGGTGCCTTCGCGGTGAACGCCGGATTACCGAGTTTTCCGGAGTTCTGTTGCTTTTCCTTCTCGGCGGCGGCCAGGTCCTTGGTCAGCCGGGCTCGCTCGGCCGCCACGTCAATGGTGCCGGACAGGTCCAACTCCAGTTTCAGCCCGTGTACGGGCAAAGCCGCGGTCGCGCTGAAGCCGTCCTCGGGCTCGGTCAGCCGCAGCAGCGCCCGCAACGAACCAGCGTGCTCGGCCAGGTCGGTGTCGGCGATGCCGGCGAGCCGCGCCGGCACCCGCTGGCCGGGCTTGAGGCCCTGCTCGGCGCGGAACCGGCGGACCTCGGTGACGACCTCCTGCAGCGCCAGCACGGTCGCTTCGGCCTTGGCGTCCCGAAATTTCTCCGGATCCGGCGAAGGCCACGCGGCGGTTATCAGCGTCTCGCCGCCGGTCAACGCTCGCCACAGCTCCTCGGTCACGAACGGCGTGATGGGATGCAGGACCCGCAGCAACACGTCCAGGACGTTCCCCAGCACCGCGCGAGTCGCGTCCGCGGCCGGACCGCCGGCCTGCAGGGTCGGCTTGGCGAGCTCCAAATACCAGTCGCAGACCTCGTCCCACGCGAAATGGTAGAGCGCGTCGGATGCCTTGCCGAACTGGAAATCCTCCAGCAGCTCGTCGACCTCGGCGATCGTCTGGTGCAGCCGGGACAACACCCAACGGTCCACAGTGGACAGATCCGCCGGGATCTCGCCGACAGTCGCGCCGTTGGCGATCGCGAACCGGGTGGCATTCCAGATCTTGTTGCAGAAATTCCGTGCGCCGCCCACCCAGTCCGCGCTGATCGCCTGATCGGTGCCCGGGTTCGCGCCGCGGGCCAGCGAAAACCGCAGGGCGTCCGCGCCGTACGCCTCGATCCACTCCATCGGGTCGACGACGTTTCCGCGCGACTTGGACATCTTCTTGCCGAACTGGTCACGGACCAGGCCGTGCAGGGCGATGTGGTCGAAAGGCGGCACGCCGTCCATCGCGTACAGGCCGAACATCATCATCCGGGCGACCCAGAAGAACAGGATGTCGTAGCCGGTGACCAGCACCGAGTTCGGATAGAACTTCTTCAGCGCGGCCGTCTCGTCCGGCCAACCGAGCGTCGAGAACGGCCACAGCCCAGAGGAAAACCAGGTGTCCAGGACATCGGCGTCCTGCGTCCAGCCGTCGCCAGGTGCATCTTCGTCCGGGCCAACACACCGCATTTCGCCATCCGGGCCGTACCAGACCGGGATCCGGTGGCCCCACCAGAGCTGCCGCGAAATGCACCAGTCGTGCATGTTGTCGACCCAGTCGAAATACCGCTTTTCCAGCGACTGCGGGTGAATCTTCACCCGGCCATCTCGTACGGCGGCGCCGGCCGCCTTCGCCAGCGGGGTGGTGTTCACGAACCACTGCTTGGAAAGCCGCGGCTCGACGGCCGTGCCACAACGCGAGCAATGCCCGACGGCGTGTACGTACGGCCGCTTCTCGGCGACGATCCGGCCCTCTTCGCGCAGCGCGGCGACCACCGCGGGGCGCGCCTCAAATCGGTCCAGGCCCTCAAAAGGTCCCTTCGCGGTGACCACGCCACGCTCGTCCATCACGGACAGCGCCGGCAACTGGTGCCGCTGGCCGATCTCGAAGTCGTTCGGGTCGTGCGCCGGTGTGACTTTCACCGCGCCCGTGCCGAAAGCCGGGTCGACGTGGGTGTCGGCGACGATCGGGATCCGGCGGCCGGTGAGCGGCAACTCGACCTCGGTGCCGACCAGGTGCGCATAGCGCTCGTCGTCGGGATGGACGGCCACCGCGGTGTCACCGAGCATGGTCTCGACCCGGGTGGTGGCGACGACGATCGAGTTCTCGCCTTCGCCATAACGGATGGAGACGAGCTCACCATCGTCGTCGCTGTGCTCGACCTCGATATCCGACAGCGCGGTCATGCAGCGCGGACACCAGTTGATGATCCGCTCGGCGCGGTAGATCAGGCCGTCGTCGTACAGCCTCTTGAAGATGGTCAGGACGGCCCGGGACAGGCCCTCGTCCATGGTGAAGCGCTCGCGTTCCCAGTCGACCGAGTCGCCGAGCCGGCGCATCTGGCCGAGGATCCGGCCGCCGTATTCCTCTTTCCACTCCCAGACCCGGGCGACGAAGTCCTCCCGGCCGAGGTCGTGCCGCGACCTGCCCTCCTTCGCGGCGAGCTGCTTCTCGACCACGTTCTGGGTGGCGATGCCGGCGTGGTCCATGCCGGGCATCCACAGCGTCTCGTACCCCTGCATGCGGCGGCGCCGGATCAAGGCGTCCTGCAGGGTGTGGTCGAGGGCGTGACCAATGTGCAGGTTGCCGGTCACGTTCGGTGGCGGCAGGACGATGCAGTACGGCTCGCGGTCGGATTTCTCGTCGGCGTGGAAGTAGCCGTTTGTTACCCATCGCTCGTAAGCGGGCCCTTCTACCGCCGCGGGGGAATACTGTGGCGGGAGGTCGGTGCGAGCGTTGGTGTCGGCCGTGGTTGTCACACCCTCAAGTCTACGGAGAACCGCGAGCCAATCATGCAGGGCATCTACCCCACGGAGAACGGCGTCATCGCGCTGCTGCTGATCGCCGCCATCGGCGTGATGGCGTGGCGGTTGTTCCTGCGCGGACCGTCCCGGATGACCAGGGCGCTCTACCTGGTGGCCGGCGGGATCCTCACGTTCACCCTGATCGGGCTGCTGGTCAGCTGGCTCGGTGCCCCCGACCAGAACCAGGCGTCGCATTCCACCGGCAGTGCCAGCTGGTCAGTGCGGATGGATCACTAAATCAGTGGCGTTCGGAAGCACCCGTTAGCGATCCTGGGTTATGCGCTGCGTACGGGATGACGATGTCAGGGCTTTCGCCGCTGCCGTGCTGGGCTGGCTCAAGCAAGACCCGGTCCGGAACACGGTCCTGTCCTCGGTGATCGCCGGCGCCGCCGGTGGCTATGTGGTCGACGGCGATCCATTATGGCTGCGCGTACTGGACGACGACGGTTCGCTTGCCGGCGTCGCCATACGTACGCCACCTCATCCGCTCGGCTTGTCGACGATGTCTCCGGCCGCTGCCGCCGCCGTCGCCGACTACTGCCGCTCCTTCGACATCGACATGCTGAGCAGCCTCACCACCTCCGCCGAGCCGTTCATCGCCGCCTGGGGACCGGCGACCCTGGCCCGGGGCATGCGCCTCTACCAGCTGGACGCAGTCAAGCCGCCAACCGGCGTACCAGGTCGCGCCCGGCTCGCCACCGAAGCGGACACCGAGCTGGCAGTCACCTGGCAGGCCGCTTTCGCCGCTGCGCTGGGCAGTCACAGTCTGGGCGCGGCCAACCTGCGCCGCCGCATCGGCCAGGGCCTGATCTGGCTCTGGGAGGTCGACGGCGAGCCGGTGGCAAGCGCATCCCGTACGGACGCGTCCGGTGGCGTCGTCCGCGTCGGGTTCGTCTACACCCCGCCAGCGCACCGCCGCCACGGGTACGCCGGCGCCCTGGTCGCCGCTGTCTCGGCCGACACCCTGGCCGCCGGCGCGACTGCCTGCTGCCTGTTCACCGACCTCGCCAACCCGACGAGCAACCACATCTACCAGGAGGTCGGCTACTACCCGGTCGCCGACTCCGGCGAGTGGACTCTCCACTAGTGGAGCCCGACCAAGGTCCGGCCAATCACCCAGAGGACCAAGAAGACCGGCACAGCCGCAAAGGCGGCGCCGGCGAGCAGAACACTGAACAGAATGCCGATCAGGACGCCGACGCTTCCGCCGCGGACGGTGCCAGGCAACCGGCGCACGGCTGCGCCCGCGATCGCGAGGCCCAGCAGAATCGTCGTGACAATCGGCGCGACAGTCACGATTCCTCTGCTGAGACCCGTTGGCAAACCAGAAATGGGCAGGATGGACAACACCGGAGAGAGAGCGATCGGCACCACCACTATGGCCATCGCGATCGCGCACACCACGTCAATGCCGCGCACTCGGCGCCGGGCACTCAGCACTGTTTCTGACATAGCCCAAGTGGACGACGCCGAACCAGCTGGTGACATGCCGAGCGGGACGGCGACTCAGGCAGCGAATTCCTGCCGGTTGGGCAGCCTATCGGCCTCCACAGCCGACGTTAGGACGCAAGGTCGGCGCGCATCGCGTCGCGGATGACGTCCACCGCCGTACGCAGGTCGGCGACCGCTTCGGTGACGGCCGGTGACTGGCGGTCCTCAGTGGTCAGCAACCGTCCCAGGCGTTCGGCGGCCGCGACGGCCTGCCGGGCCTGGCTCGCCATCCCGGCCGGCACCAGCAGATCGAAGTCCGTGGCGGCGAGCAGCAACGCGTCGGTGGCCGCGCGGTCCGGATCACGGCGGTCGGCGACCAGAGGTGCCGCCGCGCTGAGGAACCGGCCGTACATTTCCCGCACGGTCTCATTGCGGCGCTCCTTGCGGGCATCTTCCTCGCGCCGGCGGGCGCCACGATCGGCGACCAGCGCGCCGACCAGGGTGCCGATCACACCGACGAAAGCCGCCAGCAGGGCCACCACACCGGTCACCACGGCCACCCAGATTTCCATGTGACGCACCGTACCGGCGGTCGCGGCCGGCTGGCGGTTAGGGCGTCTGGAACCTGTGGTGGTTGAAAGTCGAGATCCACACGTCGTCCTACCGGTGCCGGGTGATGACCCAAATAGCAAAGCTATGGTGGGTCATCGACCGGTGCCGGTAGGCGGCGTTTGGGCTCGACTATCGGCCGCCACAGGTTCCAGACGCCCTTCGGGTGGAATCGACCTCGTCCAGCAGAAAGGCCCGCGACCGTGCCCGCCGACCACACCTGGGAGAAGGTGCCGGTCGGGCTCCAGGCGCCCCGCTGGCGGACGATTCAGCCAGCACGGACCGTGCTGGTGATCGTCCACACCGTGACCGCGGCGACGCGGCTTGCGGACGTGCTGCCGGTTTTCGACGCCGACCTGCGGATCCAGGTGGTTTTCACCACTCCGGGCACCTCTGCCGTACGGGCCGGAGTGGCCGAGGTGCTGGCCGCTCTCGGCGCCGCGACAATTCCCTGGGCGCAAGCACTGCAGACCGAGTTCGACCTCGCGATCGCGGCCGCGCACAGCGGCAGCCTGCACGAAATCAATGCCCCACTTGTCCTGCTCTCACATGGTATAGGATATACTAAGAATACGGCCGGGTCCCGGGTCCCGGGTCCCGGGTCCCGGGTCCCGGGTCCCGGGTCCCTAGGGCGACTTATGGGCTGTCGCCGCAGTGGCTTTTGCACGACGGACAGGTCTTCGCAGCCGCCGTTGGCCTTTCCCATCGGGAACAACTCCAGCGACTGGCCGATGCCGTCCCGCAAGCCGTCGACGTGGCCACCGTCATCGGCGATCCGTGCCACGACCGGATCGCGGCGAGCGCCGAATATCGCAGCAGATACCGTAAAGCGTTGGGCGTACGTCCACACCAGCGGCTCGTTCTGCTCTCGTCTACTTGGTGGCAGCACTCGCTTTTCGGGACCTGGCCTGATCTTTTCCGGCAGGTGATGGCGGACCTGCCGCTGGACAACTATCGGGTGGCCGCCGCCCTGCACCCGCATCTCTGGTACGGACACGGCGGCTGGCAGGTGCACAGTTGGCTGGCCGACTGTCAGCGAGCCGGGCTGATTTTGGTCCCGCCACAGGAAGGATGGCGGGCCGCGTTGATCGCGGCGGACTGCGTGATCGGCGATCACGGCGCAGTGACCACATATGCGACCGCACTCGACAAGCCGATCCTGCTGGCCGCGTTCCCGGTCGCGGACGTGGCCGGCGGCTCACCCGTCGACCTGCTCGGGCGGTCCGCTCCCCGACTCGACCGGACGCTGCCGCTGGACGCCCAGATCGACCGCGCGATAGACGAGTTCCGGCCAGGGCAATGGAAAGACGTCAGCGATCTGATCACGTCCGAGCCCGGCGCCGCGCTCGTACGCCTGCGTGCCCTTTTCTACCGGCTGATGGCCTTGCCGGAGCCAAACCACGAGCCGCCCGTACGGATTCTTCCAGCCGACTTTCCCGGTATATTGACAAGGCCGGACATCGCAGCCACCTTTGTCAGCGGCTCAGCGGCGGGCTCTGTCGTAGGGCTGACCCGCCGGCCCGCCGACGTCTACAGTGGACTGCCACTGTCGGCGCCGCCAGCTGGCGCACATTTGTGTTGTCACGCCGAGCATCCGGTCCGTTCACTGCTCGGCAACGCCGAAGTGGTCTTCCGACGCGCCGGCGAGGTCGAGGGAAGCACGCCGGACATCCTGGCCGATCTGCTTGTTCATCACCCCGGCTGCTATCTCGCCGCGCTGATCGACGACGACGTCTGTTTCGTACGTACGCGCGAAAACGACGCCATCCTCAAGGTCCACACTCCGCCGGGATTCCCTCCCGAAGCCGCCGCCTCCGCCGCCTACTTCCTGCTCCTCACGGGTCCGCTGCCCGCCACCGTCGCGGTCACCTTGGGTGGCGTCGAAAACACCCTGGAAATCTCTTCATAACCGGCCCATCACCGTACTGGTAGATCGTGTACCACTCGTAGAGCGTCGACCGGCCGACATCCGGCGTTACCTGAATCGTCTGAGGATCAACGCCCGCTCGCAGCCGGGTTCTGGCACCATTCTCACCAAAGTGCTTAGGGCTTGAACGCGCGCGCTCCGTGTTTTGCTGATGTGATTGAGAAATGAGTACGTTCCGATCGTACGAACTCGATCTTTTTGACGGTGATGGCGGTAGAGTGGTGTCATGGCCGCCGGCGATGAAGTCGCAGATCCAGAGCTCTGGATGTGTAAACCCCGGCAGTTGGTCGATTTGCTGCGTGCAGCCGAGCAGGACATTCGGCGGCGGCAGGCGCGGGCGTTGGATATTGTCGCGGCGATTCATCGGAACCGGGTCGGTAAGGCACTCGGGCATGACAACACCATGAGGCTACTGCAAGATAACCTCCTGCTGTCCCCGACCGAGGCTGGTCGTCGCCTGAAACGGGCGTTGAACCTGTGCAGCAGCCAAGCACTCACCGGTGAAACCCTCGTACCCAAACTTGGTCTTGTCAGTGACGCTATGCGCAGAGGTGAACTCGCGGATTCCCACATCGACACGATTCTGGGGATCGTGAACAGGCTCCCCGCCAGGGTGAACATCGAAGAACGCGAAGGTGCCGAGGCTTCCCTGGTGGAACACGCGAAACATCACCCCGCCCGCCGCCTCGTCGAACTTGGCCAACGCATCCACGACCACCTCGACCCCGACGGCCCAGCACCGCCCGAACGGGAGAACGAGAAACCGCGCCGCGAACTGTCCCTACACACCGGTCGTGATGGGCGGTTGAATTTCCGGGGCTCCTTCGACGGCGAAACGGGCACCCTGCTCACCGAAATCCTCAGCCCACTGGCCAAACCCCACCCCACCCAAGACGGCCACCGAGATGAGCGGTCAGTCTCCCAACGCAACGGCGACGCGCTCGCCGAGGCGCTTAATCTTGTTGCGGACTCCGGGAAACTCCCCGTCCAAGGGCAGGAGCGGCCTCACCTCACTATTACCCTGGACTGGGAACTGCTCCGGGAACGTCTCGGTGTCGCGTACGCGCACACCGGCATCGCTATCTCTCCAGAATCCGGCCGCAGGCTCGCCTGCGACGCGGACATCACCCCGATGCTTCTGGGCAGGAACAGCGTACCGCTCAATGTTGCCCGCACCGAACGACTCATTCCCGCGCACCTACGAAAAGCACTCATAGCGCGGGATAAAGGCTGCGCCAGGTGCGGTCGACCACCTCGCTGGTGCCGTGGCCATCACGTCACTCACTGGGCCGATGGTGGCGATACTTGCCTGGAAAACTGCGTGCTCCTGTGTGATGCCTGCCATCGACTGATCCATCATAGCGACTGGGAAGTACGCATCATCGACGGAATCGTCGAATTCATCCCACCCGCGTACCGGGACCCTGAACGAAGACCCATCCGCGGAATCAACCAACTCGCCGCATAAACAAACCACCCGGCCGCCGGGCACCACCACGCCCGGCGGCCCACAACCCTGCCCGGACGTGCTCATGCGCGGAGATCACGACGTCGTCGACCATGCCGATGTCGCCAACCGCGGGTACCGCCCCCTGAGCGTCGCCCCTCAATTCTTGTCATTCGATGGAGCCCCTTGTGTCTGGTTTAGGGGCGCCGGCGGCGTGTTGATGCACACGCCCGGACGTTGGTTGAATCAACGGACAACAATCGCATCAACTCAGCGCCACCATCCGGTGTCCCCGCTTGCACGGTCGTGAACCTCCGCACCTAGCCTGTCGAGTCGTTAATTCGCGCCGTTAATCGGTCAGTCTGGGTTTATGGCTGGTCGTGGGCGTCCTCGTCGGGAGTTGGTTGTTTCTGCGGCTGATCGGGAGGTGTTGATGTCGTGGGCGCGGCGTCGGAAAACGGCTCAGGCGTTGGCGTTTCGGGCGCGGATTGTGCTGGCGTGTGTGCGGATGGGGCGCAGAACCAGGTGGTGGCCCGGGAGTTGGGGACCCGACCGCAGACGGTCGCCAAGTGGCGGAACCGGTTTGTCGAGGCTGGGTTAGGTGGGCTCAGTGACGAGGCGCGTCCGGGTCGGCCGCGGGCGGTGACTGATGCGCAGGTGGAGAACGTGATCATCCAAACCTTGGAACACCAGCCGCCGGACGAGGGAACGCACTGGTCAACGCGGTTGATGGCGAAGCAGGTCGGGATGAGCCAGACCGCGGTGTCGCGGGTCGGCGCGTGTTCGGTCTCAAACCGCACGTGGTGGAGTTCTGGAAGCTGTCCACCGACCCGTTCTTCGTGGACAAGGTCCGTGATGTGGTCGGTCTCTACCTGAACCCGCCGGAGAACGCGCTGGTGTTGTGTGTGGATGAGAAGTCCCAGATCCAGGCGCTGGACCGCACCGCGCCGGTGCTGCCGGTCATTGCCCGGTGTCCCCGAACGCCAGACCCATGACTACGTGCGCGCCGGGACAACGTCACTTAGGTCGGGCGTTCTCATCCTGAACCGGTCGGTCTATAATAAGACCGTGCGGACAAGAGGCGAGCGGGATGGTCGTACGTTCACCGAGCAGGCTCGGCGGGCCCAGTTGGTGGCCTGCGCGATCGACCTGGTGGCCCAGAGCGGGTACGCGCAGGCATCGGTCAGCAAGATCGCCGAACGCGCGGGCGTGGCAAAGAGCGCTGTTCTCTACTACTTCGACGGTAAAGAAGAACTGCTCCACGCGCTGATCACGGAGATTTTCCTGACGGCCGTGCCGGTGATGGTGCCGGCCGTCGAGGCAGAGTCAACCGCAGTCGGGAAGCTGGGCGCGTACGTCCGGTCCAACGGTGAGTTCATCGCCACGCATCGAAACCATGCTCTGGCGATGCTGGAGATCTGGACGAGCTACCGGTCGCCGGCCGGGCAGCGGCTGGACGAAGTCATGGCTGCCTCCGTCGCCGACCGGCCACCGGTCGGTGACCTCGCGGCCTTGGATCCAGCGCCAATTCTCGAACTCGGGCAACGAAACCACGAGTTCCGCGCGTTCAGCGTGCCAGCTATGGCGATCGCCGTGCGCCAAGCCGTCGACGGCGCCGTGCTCCACCTGTCCCGGAACCCTGATTTCGACGTACGCGGCTATTGCGAGGAACTCGTCACAACTTTCGACCTGGCGACCAGGAGGCAGCAATGACCATCCGGATGGCTCATCATGACGGCATCGACCTCGCGTACGAGACGATCGGGCCGGCCGGCGGCGAGCCGCTCCTGCTGATCGCCGGGATCTCACAAATGCTGACCTGGCCCGACGACTTTTGCGCCGCATTGGCGGCCCGTGGATTTTTGGTCGCCCGCTTCGACAACCGGGATACCGGCCTCTCCACGCATCTGCACGATGCCGGGCGTCCGAACAAGCTGGACCTGTTGCTGCGGCCCGCCTGCGCGGCCGCCTATCAGCTGACGGACCTCGCGGACGACGCGGTCGCCGTGCTGGACGCCATCGGTTGGTCCAGCGCGCACGTTGTCGGCGAGACTTTCGGCGGCATGATCGCCCAGTCGATGGCATTCCGCTCTCAGGATCGGGTACGCAGCCTGACCTCGATCGCGTCGACACCGTCCTCGCGCATCGGCCGACCCAGCCTCGCCACCCTCGTACGGATCCTGCGAACGGGCCGGTCCATCGACAGCGCTGAGGATTATGCCCAACATGTAAGGGATCTCGACGCGGTCCTCGGATCCAAGGCCTATCCGCAGGACGAGGCGATGATCCGCGAGTTCGGCCGGCGCAGCTTTGAACGCGGTCACGACCAGGCCGGCGTCGAGCGACTTTCGGCGGCGTTTCAGGCATCCGGCGACCGGCGCGGTGAACTGGCTACCCTGCGGCTGCCGGCGCTGGTCATCCATGGCACCGCCGACCGCGCCTTCCGGCCGATAGGTGGCCGCGCCACCGCGGACGCCATCCCGGGCGCGCGGTTGGTCACCTATCCCGGTATGGCCAGCAATGTCCCACCGGCGCTGTGGTCCGTGGCCATCGACGAAATCGTCGCGATCATGCGGTCGACGGCCGGCGACACACCCCGGGCTGGTACGACTATCGCCTGATTCGGTCGGCGCGAGCTGCTAAATGGTGTGCATTCGGCGGAGATATTCCTGGGCGGCCGGGTGATCGCCCAGAGCTTGCGCCGTACGAGCGAGGGATTGCAGCACCCGACGCGCGCTCACCAGCGACTTTTCCGCCAGGAACAACGAAAGCGCCATTTCCAGCGGCGCGATCGCTTCGCGGGCTCGCTGGCCGTGCCGCAAGGCGTCGCCGTACTCGTGCAGGATTTTGGCGTAGTTGTCGCGATCCGCGCTGTCCTGGAAGAAGGTCGCCGCGATCGACAGATCGGCGAACGACTCGGGCAGGTGATCACGCCAGCGGTGATACGCCCGGCCGCGGTGGAAGTGCCCCAGCGCGACAGCGCGCCCACGCCCTTCAGCATCGGTCAGCCGGGCCTGAGCCAGGTCGATCGACTGGCTATAGAAACCTACCGCTCTTTCGTACGCCTGCCGCTCAAGCAGCACTCGCGCCTTCCACTCCAGGGCGCTCTGCTGCCCGAAAACGTGGTCCTGGTCGACAGCGATCCGATACGCCGTATCGACAAGCGTCTCGGCGCGGTCGAGTTTTCCTTCCCGAAGCTCCAGAGTCGCGAGCTGCAGCGACAGATGCATGAGCGGCAACGGGAGGTTCGCTCGCTCGGCGGATTTCAGCGCCACTTCATGGACTGTCCGCCAGTTGTCGAAATGGTTGTGCAGATGCAGGACCGACCACAGGGCCTCGCCGAATGCCACTGCTTCCCGGTCAAACCCACGGTCGTGGGCCAGCAACACCAGCTGCACCAGGATTTCCAGGTTCCGCTCCAGCCACGCCAGCGCGACCTCGCGGGTCCGCTCCCGGGCGACCCGATCGGCGAGATCGCACGCCGCCGCCACCCGCTGGAAAATCTCCAGCACCCGCCAGCGATCGGACAGCACCAGCTCGTACGAGACAGCCTTTTCCAGATACCACAGGAGCATCCTGCCGACCGCTTCCTGCTGCACGTCCGGCGAATCGACCTCGTCGCGACGAGTGGCCGCGTCGCGCCAGACGCTGCTGTGGAACCGGTAGCCTTCGGAGGCGGTCGTCAGCAAATTCTTGTTTCGCAGTTCGGTCAACGCGTTGACAGTGGTCACGAAGTCGGTGCCCAGCAACGCCATCGCGGCGTCCACCGAAAACTCCAACTCCGGCAATGGATGCAGGCTGAGCAGCCGGTACGCGCGTTTTCCGGCTGTGGACAACTGATCGTAGGCGGAGTCGTACATTTGCCGGAACACCCGGCCCCAGTCTTTCACCAGTTTCGCGTCCACGAACCGCAGAACGAGTTCCTCCGAGCCGGCCGGCAGCCCGGCCAGCGTCTCGGCGCCCACCGCGATCAGCTGCGGCATTCCACCGGTGCCGCGGACGATCGCGTCAGCGACCCGCGGCGTACAGGCGATCCCCCTTCGGCGGAACCGGAGTTCGGCGAGCTCCGCCGCATCCTGGTCTTTCAGCGGCTGGATCTCAAAAGGCACGTACGAGCCGGGCAGCCGATCCCAGCGGTCCCGGCTGATCAGCACCACCAGACTTCCCGGCGCGTGGAAGCGGAACACCTCGGCGATCGCCGGCCCCACCACGCCGTCCAGCACGATCAACACTCGCCTGGTGGCGACCTTTTCCCTCAACCGGGTGGAAAGCAGCCCCACGTCATCGGTCAGCGTTGCTGCGTCCACGCCCATATACGTCAACAACTGGCGCAGGTAGGCGGCTGGCCGGGCGAGCACCGCGCCCTCGACACTGCCCAGCTCGACACACCAGGCGCCGTCCGGAAATTCGGTGTCCAACTGCCGAGCCAACTGGTAGATCAGCTGCGACTTGCCGACCCCGCTCGGCCCATACACATGGACGTACGCACATTGGCCGGCAGCTTTCGCGTCCTCCAGCACCCGGCGTATCGCAGCCAGCGGGCCCCCACGATTGACGAAGGTGTCGTCCGGCTGTGGCATTCCGTGCAGAGCTGTCGTGGAACCTGCTGCCATCCCCGCTCCCGTACCACTGGCGACCGCGTCGGCACCGACCGTAGCGCACTCGCAAAACTCGTGCGCCCCTATCTTCAGACCATTTCAGCGACCAGCCATTTCGGCCGCTGTTACAGGCGCATGGTGAGGACGGAGGGCACGGTGGTGGGGGCGGCGAGGCGGAGCAGGCCGTAGCCGATGCCGGCGAGACCGGTCATCAGGGACGGCAGCCGCACCCCGCGCGGGAGGCCGCACAGCCAGCCGTACGCGTCGAGGCCATCGAGGATGCCTGCCGCCGCCGGAGCACAGTCGTACGACGGAAGTGACAACAGCAGGTCGAGGTTGCCCAGATCGCCGTGGCAGAGCGAGAAGTTACGTCCGAAGCCAGCCTCCACAGCGGTCACCGCGGCCTGCACCTCAGTGTCCAAGACCGGGTCGTCCAGGGTGCCGCGAATGTCCATTCTGGACAGTCCGATCCCGGTGGCGCCGTGGCACCAGGCGACCGCGGGGGGCTCGTCCTCGGCGCGTACGTCCAGCCAGTTTCCCAGCGACGGAACGAAAAGCGTCCGCTCGTACGCCAGCGCCGCCACCGCGGTTCGCGCGTACAACGGCGATCCGAGCAGATCGGCGGCCTTGCACAGGGCCCACGCGATGCCTGCGGCGCCATGTCCGAAGCCGGCGAGGGGTCGACTGACCTGCGAGCGCAGCGGCTCCGGCACCCAGCCGACGCCCACGGGTTGCGCGGCGGCGGTGGCGACGAGGTGGTCGGCGCAGGCGCGTACGACCTCGCGTACGCGCGCGCTTGGCGCGACGGCGTACCAAGCAGCGAGACCGCCAATGTTTCCGGCAGAGCCGCCCACCACGTCGTACGTCTCATCGGTGGCCGTGAGCGCGGCGATCCGCTCGACCACCGGACCCGCCAGGTCGGTGGCGGCCGGCCAGTCACCGGCCAGCCGGGCGAGGGCGTAGAGCAGCCCGCCGGCCGAGTCCAGGCCGCCGGTCAGCCGATTGGCTCGGCGCGGGATCTGCAGCTCCAGCGTGGCGCGGGCACCGTACGCGGCCGCTCGGTGCCGCCGCTCGCCGGTAACTCCGGCCACGGTGTCGAGAAAAAGCGCGATCCCGGCCGTGCCGCTGTAAAAGTCCGGCCCGAGCGGCACGACCACCCAACCACCGTGCGGGGTCAGCGTCGGACCGCTCCAGGCGAGGTCCGACCGCCCCGCGTACGCACGGCGGATCAACTCGTCGGCGATCGCGGCGGCCTGGTCGATCGCCCGCGTCTTCACCTTGTCCGAGGTACCACGCGCGTACGGGTAGCGTGCCGTGTTCGCCTCACTGGCCGCTCCGGGCGAGCCCGCCGACACCGCGGACCGGAGCAGCCAGCGCTGCCGGTCGAGGTCGGCGGGGCCGAGCGCGTCCAGCTTGGCGAGCACAGTGGAAAGCGGCGCGGCGGTGACCGCCATCGGAATGGGTACGCCGGTGCCTCCGACCGCGTCGACACCATCGGTCCGCACCGCGAACACCGGAATGTCGTTGTTCCACAGGTCATGCTGTTCGTCGGCGACAAAAGGCAACGCGGTCTGGTCCCGCGCGGCCAGCGCCCACAACCGGTCGAAATGCCGGTCCCGATCCAGCGCGTCCCGCAACAGATCCGGATGGAAGCTGGCGCCCAGCAACGAGCCGTATTCCAGTGTGTCCCGGCGCAACAAACGGACCTCGTCGGCGCCGAAGGCGATCAGCAAGGGCCGGAGCTCTTCGCGGTGTGTAGAGAAAATCTCGTACGCGGCGGTGAACCCCGCATCCAGCGCGTCCAGTTGGTCCAACAGATCCACTGGCCGATCCGATGGCTGAGCGCCGGTCGGCTGGAGAGCATTCCGTACGTAGTCGACATGCATTTCGTCGGTCCACTCGCCCGTTAGTTCCGGGCTGGGCCGTGGGATCCGCTCGCCCGGCCGCCAGCCCAGCGCTGACAGGTCCACCCCGCCGTGATCCGATTCGGCCCACGAGCGATAGGGCAGCATGCCGGACCGTACGACCGAATGCGCGATCCCGGCGTAGGCGAGTCGCTCGCCGTCGGACAGCTTCTTTGGCGGATCAGGGAATTCTGGCTGCAGCAGCGTTTCCAGATCGACCAGCACCGGGTGCTCGCCGGCCGCGATCAGGTTCTGCGCATGGCAGTCAGTGGCCTCGAGCAGGTACGTCAGCGCCACCAGGCACCCACAGCGCCAGTAGAACCGGCTCAGCTCCGCTTCATCCGCACAGGGCGCGGCTTCCACGTGTTCGATCCACCCATAGCCGTCCCCAGCCAGCACTTCCAGCCGCCGCAACGGATGTTCCAGGTGCTGGTTGAGCCCATCCACCACCTGCTGGAAATGTACGTCGACACCGACCGGGCGCGGCTTGTACAGCAGCCGCAAGCCGCTTTCGAAACCCAGCCGAGCCACCGTGGCACCACCCCGATGCCGGTCCCCGAGCCCCACCTCCACAGTGGACAGCTGGCCAACGTCAGCGCCGAAAGTCGTGGTCAGCGCCGGCAGGTCGGCGACGAATCGGGCGAGCAATCGGGTCTGGTTGTCGAGCCAGGCCTGCGTGGCAAGCGTCAATTGGCGAGCCAGCACGACATATTCGGTCAACAGTGCCACCGCGAACTCGCGATCGCGAAGCCGTACGACGAATTCCTCGAAGCGCCCACCCGGAGTGTCCGCGGTCAGCTGCCCGGTGACGCGGGCGACGTTCAGCTCCAGCACCATCGTACGAGCCGCCATCGCATGCAGCTCGGCCGTCAATGCCGGCAGGAAAAGCTCCGCGACGGAGTGCGACAAGAGCGGGCTCACAGCGGCTCGGAGCTGGTCCCGGGCCGACGCGACCAACGGACCCACCAGTGTGGCGAAAACGTGCTCTTTCGGAATGTCGACCGGCGGCGCGGGATTCTCGAAACATTCGACCAGCCAGTCGATCCAGGTTTCGGTGGACGCCGGGACAGCACCGGCGAGCTGCGCGCGTACGCTCGCAACGTCGCGGCCGACGGCCGCCAGGCGCCTCCCGTACCAGTCTTTTTCGGTGCTGTCGAACGGTTCCTGTTGCCGCCAGCGGGTGAGCCTGCGGTCCGCGCGAGCCAGCTGGTCCGGATCGTCACTCACCCGCCCATTGTCCGGGCCGCGGAATACCAATGGCACAGCTCGGCCGGCCGCCGACCGTAAACCGTCGAGCTTCATGGGCGCACTCCAGGTTTTCCTTGACAGTTGATAAATGTCGCATTCCTCGCCGGACCGGCGAGGAATGCGACGTTTTCCGCGGCCTGCTCAGTTGCTGCAAATCCGAAAACAGCTGGTCGCGAACTCGCAGGTATTCAACGAAAGCGCCTGACTTGCATAAAGCTCGGACTGCGGGACACCGGCCGGGTGGGTTGGCACGGCGTCGGGCGACAGGCTGAGTCGGTAGTCCTCGTCCTTCCAGGCCCGCACGAGTTCAATGGTGGACATTCGCACCTCCGGTGAGAAAAATTGTGGACACCGGAAAACGTACGCGGAAAATCCGAATCTCCCGGAAAAAATCAGACCACTGACCAGATCCGGCCTCACCCTGACAAATGTCAGCGGAACTCATCGGGGCCGGCCGGGAGATCTACTTGACAGAACTCCGACGCGCACTGAAGAGGAGATAGCTGATCAGCAAAGCGCTAATGGCGACCGACGCGGCCATCGGCAGCGGGGCCGCGGTCGCGCCGACCGCACCGATCACCGCGCCGATGATAGGCGGCAGGATCAGACCGCCGATGTTGGCGGCGGTCAGGGCGATCGGCAGCGCGTCCCGGCCCAGGCCCTGCCCGCTCACCCACGCGAGCGCGGTCGGAAAGATCGGCCCCATCGCGGCACCGACGAGAAGGTACGTGAAGCCGCCCAGCGGCAGCGCCCACGTCACCACCAGCAGACCCGCCGCGAGGCCGGCGCAGCCGAGCATCAGCCGGCCGGCGCCGATCCGGGCCGCCACCGGTACGACCAGCAGCCGGCCACCGGCCAGCCCCACATAGAACAGGGACGTGGCGCGTACGGCCGTGCCCGCGTCCGCTCCGGCGGCCAGCAGGTGCGTGGTGGCGAAGCTGCTCGCGGCCACCTCGGTGGCCACGTAAGAGCCCAGCATCGCGGCCACCAGCGCCAGCCGCCCGTACGACTGCAACTGCGTGTTCCTAACGGGCCCCCGCGAAGGAGAGTCGGCCAGCACCTCGGGGGCAGCGGCGCCCTCCGGGATGGTGGAAAACCCGGTCGGCAGCCGGCTGACCAACACCGCCGAGAAGATCGCGACCAGCACGTACGGCAGGTAGGCAAAGCGCGGCGGCAGGCCCGGCAGGCCGCCGGCGAGCCCGGACACCACGAACGGGCCGACCACCGCGGCTACTCCGAAGACGCCGTTCAGCAGGTTCAGCAAGCCGGCCGACCTGCTCCCGTACGCGACCGCGATCACGCCGTTGACCAGCGCGGTCGCCGCGCCGTAGCCCATCCCGACGATCACCAGCGACCCGCACACCAGCCACCAGCTGGGGGTGGTGGCCGCGCCGACCAGACCGACCGCCATCGTCACGCCGGTCGCGGCGAGCAACACCCGGGCGTGAAAGCGCCGGTTGAGGAAAAGCACGATCAGCGTGCCCGCGATGCACCCGAGCGGGACCGCGGACACCAACAGCCCGGCGTCTTGCGGTCCGACCCCGAATTCGGCGCGGATCCCCGGCAACAGCGGGCCCAGCGTGGAAACCAGCAGGCCCATAGTCACGAAGACGCCGAAACATCCGACCAATGGCGCCAACGGCATTTTGCGGACAGCCGTCATCTCAGACGCCACTGCCTACCTTCCAGAAAGCAGCGCGAACAGAATCAGGGCGACCAGGATCAGGCCGACTTGTCCCGGCGCTCGCGCTTGCTGAGCGTGTCGCGCGGCACGATCGTCGGGTTGACGTGTGACAACACCACATCGTTGGTGATGACCACGCGGGCCACGTCCGAACGTGACGGGATCTCGTACATCACCGACTGCAGGACCTCTTCGAGGATGGCTCGCAGGCCGCGGGCGCCGGTGCCGCGCAGGACCGCCTGGTCCGCCACCGCCTCCAGCGCGTCCTCGGTGAACTCCAGCTCCACGCCGTCCAGCTCGAAGAGCCGCGCATACTGCTTGATGAGCGCGTTCCGCGGCTCGGTGAGGATCTGTACGAGCGCGTCGCGGTCCAGGTTGCGGACACTGGTGATGACCGGCAGCCGGCCGATGAACTCCGGGATCATCCCGAACTTCAGCAGATCCTCCGGCATGACCTCGGCATACACGTCGTCTAGCTCGGTCCGCGACCGAATCTCGGCGCCGAAGCCGATGCCCTTGCGACCCACCCGCTGCTCGATGATCTTCTCCAGCCCGGCGAACGCACCGCCCACGATGAACAGCACGTTCGTCGTGTCGATCTGGATGAACTCCTGGTGCGGATGCTTGCGGCCGCCCTGCGGCGGCACCGACGCGGTGGTGCCTTCCAGGATCTTCAGCAGCGCCTGCTGGACGCCCTCGCCGGACACGTCGCGGGTGATCGACGGGTTCTCCGACTTGCGGGCGATCTTGTCGACCTCGTCGATGTAGATGATGCCGGTCTCGGCGCGCTTCACGTCGTAGTCAGCGGCCTGGATCAGCTTGAGCAGGATGTTCTCGACATCCTCGCCGACATAGCCGGCCTCGGTCAGCGCGGTGGCGTCGGCGATCGCGAACGGCACATTCAGCATCTTGGCCAGCGTCTGGGCCAGATGCGTCTTGCCGCAGCCGGTAGGGCCGATCAGCAGGATGTTGGACTTGGCCAACTCGACCTGCTCGGCGTTGGACCGGTGTGCCGCGTTCTCCGCCTGCACCCGCTTGTAATGGTTGTAGACCGCCACCGCGAGCGAGCGCTTCGCGTGATCCTGGCCGACCACGTACGAGTCCAGGAACTCACAGATCTCGATCGGCTTGGGCAGCTCGTCCCACTTGAGATCACTGCTCTCGGAAAGCTCTTCCTCGATGATCTCGTTGCACAGGTCGATGCACTCGTCGCAGATGTAGACACCGGGACCAGCGATCAGCTTCTTCACCTGTTTCTGCGACTTCCCGCAGAACGAGCACTTGAGCAGATCGCCGCCATCGCCGATGCGTGCCACTGACGAACCCCATCCTTGTCGTGGCCGGCCAGGCAAGGCCGGGTGTCATGCCGGTCCCGGCTGCACGCCGGCGGTGCATCTGGTAGTCACCAAGTATGCATCGCCAGCGTGGCGTCCGGAGCCACTAACAGACCGTACCTCGTCCGACGCTCTAGGCCGAGCCCTCTTTGTCTCGCGCGTCGCACTTCTTACTTAATCAGCCCGCGTTGGTGAGGCTTGCCTTGCGGGATTCCAGGATCTGGTCGATCAAGCCGTACTCGACGGCCTCCTGGGCAGTCAGGAAGCGGTCCCGCTCGATGTCCTTACGGACCTGCTCGGGCGTACGGCTGGTGTGCTTGGCGATGATGGCCTCCATCTGCGTACGCATCCGGAGGATCTCCTTGGCCTGGATCTCGATGTCCGAGCCCTGCCCGTAACCGCCCTCGGTGGCCGGCTGGTGGATCAGCATCCGGGCGTTGTCCAGCGCCATCCGCTTGCCCGGCGTGCCAGCGGCCAGCAGCACGGCGGCGGCGGACGCGGCCTGCCCGAGGCAGACCGTCGACACGTCCGGGCGCACGTACTGGATGGTGTCGTAAATCGCCGTCATGGCGGTGAAGGAGCCACCCGGGGAGTTGATGTAGATCGAGATGTCCCGGTCCGGCTCGCGCGACTCCAGGCTCAGCAGCTGCGCCATGATGTCGTTCGCCGCACTGTCGTCGATCGGCATGCCGAGGAAGATGATCCGGTCCTCGAACAGCTGGTTGTACGGGTTGGTCTCCTTGATCCCGTACGAGGTCCGTTCGACGAAGCTCGGCAGGATGTACCGGTTGGTGACCGGGGCGAAACCGTTCACGGCTGAAACTCCCTGCTCAATGTTCTGAAGATTCATCGGGTTCGACCGCCCGAGGCGACCTGCTCGGCGACCGAGATCACGTGGTCGACGAAGCCGTAGTCCTTGGCCTCCTGCGCGGTGAACCAGCGGTCCCGGTCCGCGTCGGCCTCGATCTGCTCGAACGTCTGGCCGGTGTGGAACGCGGTGCGCTCCTGGAACATCCGCTTGGTGTAGATCAGCTGCTCGGCCTGGATGGCGATGTCGCTGGCCGTACCGCCCATGCCGCCGGACGGTTGGTGCATCATGACCCGCGCGTGCGGCAGCGCGTGCCGCTTGCCGGTGGTGCCGGCGCACAGCAGCAGCTGTCCCATCGAGGCGGCCATGCCCATCGCGTACGTCGCGACGTCGCACTGAACGAACTGCATCGCGTCATAGATCGCCATGCCCGCGGTCACCGACCCGCCGGGCGAGTTGATGTAGAGGTGGATGTCCTCCTCCGGGCTTTCCGCCGACAGCACCAACAGTTGCGCCACGATCAGGTTCGAGTTCTCGTCCTTGACCTCGGAGCCGAGGAAGATGATGCGCTCTCGCAGCAGCCGGTTGAAGACGGAGTCGTCGAAACCCATGCCGGACGCGCCAGCGGATCGTGCCGCCGGATCCCCCGGGGTGTACAAGTCAGTCACCGGTATTCCTGCCTTCGATACTTGCGGTGCCTACAGGGAGTGGTGCTTGCTGTTACTCCCGCGAGGTTAGCTCGGCTACCGCCGCCTGACGCGGGCTCTACCGGCGGTTTCGCTGTGAGCGCAGGAGCCGGGCATTCGCCCAGCTCATCGCGCCCGACTACGCCTCGTCGGTGTCGTCGTCTTCGTGATCGCCATGGTCGTGGTCAGCATGGTCGTGGTCAGCGTGGTCGTGATCGCCATGATCGTGGTCGGCATGGTCGTGGCCGGCATGCGCATCCGCGTCCGCTTCCCGCATGGCCGCACCGAGGTCGATCTTGGTGCCGGCGGAGTCCTCGATGGTGGCCTTGTCCAGCACCAGCGCGAGGGCCTTGCCGCGGCGGATGTCGGCGATCATGAAGGGCAGCTGCCCGGAATTGACCAGCTCGTCGGCGTACTGCTGCGGCTCCCGGCCGATCTGCGCGGACCGCTGCACGACCTCGGTGGTCAGCTCCTCGTTGGTGACGCCCAACTCCTCGCTGTCGGCCACCGCGTCCAGCACCAACTGGTTGCGTACGGCGTCCTGCGACGCCTCCTTGAGCTCGGCGTCGAGGTCTTCCTCGGTCTTGCTCTCAGCGGCCAGATACTGCGCGATGGTGGCGCCGGCCTGCTCCAGCTGCCGGGAAATGGCCTGCTTGCGGTAATCCAGCTCGGAGAGCACCACGCTCTCCGGCAGCGGCACCTCAACAGCCTCGATCAGCGCCTTCAACACGCCGTCGCGGGCGGCCACGATCTGCTCCAGCCGCTTGTTCCGCTCGACCCGCGTACGAGCGTCCGTGCGCAGCTCGTCGATGGTGTCGAACTCGCTGGCGGTCTGCGCGAAGTCGTCGTCCAGCGCCGGCAGGTCCTTCTCCTTGACGCCCTTGACAGTGACCGTGACCTCGGCCTCCTCGCCGGCGTGGTCACCGCCGACCAGCTTGGTGCTGAAGGTCTTGTCCTGGTCGACGGTCAGCCCGATGATGGCCTCGTCCAGCCCGTCCAGCATCTGGTTCGTACCGACCTCGTACGACAGACCCGAAGTGCTGCCGCCCTCGACCTCCTCGCCGCCGATCTTGGCGACCAGGTCGATGGACACGTAGTCCTTCTCGGCCGCGGCCCGCTCGACGTTCTTGAGCACCGCGAACCGGTCACGAAGCAGGTCGATGTGCTCGTCCACGTCCGCGTCGGTCACATCCAGCGTGTCGACGGTGACCTTGAGCTCGTCAAACACCGGCAGCGTGATCTCCGGGCGGACATCCACCTCGGCGGTGAAGCTCAGCTCGTCCCCGTCCTCGAGCTTGGTGACGTCGATGTCGGGCTGGCCGAGCACCTTGACGTCGTGCTCCTGGATCGCCGCGCTGTACTGCACTGGGATGGCGTCATTGATCGCCTCGGAGAGCACCGACGCGCGGCCGACCCGCTGGTCGATCAGCCGGGCCGGCACCTTGCCTCGCCGAAAGCCCGGGATCGCCACCTGCTGCGCGATCTGCTTGTACGCCTTGTCCAGGCTCGGCTGCAGCTCCTCGAACGGGACCTCCACCGACAGCTTCACACGGGTCGGGCTCAAGGTCTCCACGGTGCTCTTCACGTACGTACACTCCGGACTTATGGAAGCGGGGGATGTCTAACCTCCGGGAGTCTACCGACCCCCTCCGATGTCCGGGCCGACCCCCGCTTTAGAGACACACTCTTACGAGTCGAAGCCCATCCCCAACGCGTCGAGGCCGCGCAGCCACAGGTCGCGCCGGCCGCTGTCCCGATCGGCCTTCGCCATCGACCGTCGGGTCAGCTCGATCCCGGCATAGGCGACCGGCTCCGGCGGGAACGGGATCGGCTTCGTCCGGACCATTCTCAACTCGGTCAGCTCGGTTGGCTGCCCGGCCAGCAGATCCAGCATCACCCGCGCACCGAACCTGGTCGCTCCGACGCCGAGGCCAGTGAATCCCAAGGCGTACGCGACCCGGCCGGAGTGCGCGGTGCCGAAGAACGCGCAGAACCGGCTGCAGGTGTCAATCGCTCCGCCCCATCGATGGGTGAAGCCGATTCCCTCCAGCTGCGGGAAAGTCTCGAAGAAATGGTCCGCCAACCGCTCAAAGGTCGCCGGCCGCTGGTCGTACTTCGGGCGTACTTTCCGGCCAAAATGGTAGATCGCGTCGTACCCGCCCCACAGGATCCGGTTGTCCGCGGTCAGCCGGTAGTAGTGAAACTGGTTGCCACTGTCCGAAACACCCTGCCTGTTCCGCCACCCGATGGAGGTGAGCCGCTCGGCGCTCAGCGGCTCGGTCATCAGCACATAGTCGTAGACGGGCACTGTGTACGGCCGGACCCTGCGCAACGGGGACCGGAACGCATTCGTGCCCAGCGCCACGTTTTTGGCTCGTACGACCGCGTTGTCGTTTATCCGTAACGAGACTCCGGCCCGACCAGCCGACATTCCGCGTACCACCGAGTGTTCGAAGATAGTGACGCCGAGTTTCTGACAGGCTTTCGCGAGGCCCCAGGCCAGCCGGGCCGGGTCCACCAGCGCGGTGCCCTGTTTTTCCCACTGCCCGGCGAGAAAGGTCGGCGAATTCAGCTCGGCTCTTACCGCCTTTTGGTCAAGGAAACCGTCGCCTTCCAGCTCGGTCACCTGATGTGGCTCGGTCGCCACCGACAGCGAACCCACCCGCTCGAATCCGCAGTCGATGCCGTGCCGGAGAAGCGTTTTCTCGATATCGTCGAGATTCTCCCTGCCCAGCCGGTCCAGAGTGTCGTACTCATCCGGAAAGCGCGCTCGCCCGTTCGCCTCACCATGCGTCAGGCTCGCCTCACAGAACCCGCCGTTGCGACCGCTGGCCGCCCAGCCCAACCGACCGCCCTCGACCAGCACGACCGCCAGGTCGGGGTCGGCTTCCTTCGCCAGCAGGGCCGTCCACAGCCCGCTGAACCCGCCGCCCACCACCGCGAGATCACAGTCGATCCGGTTTCCCAGCGCTGGCAACGCTTTCGGACGCTCGGCCCGATCCAGCCAATACGGCACCGGAGCTGCCGCGGCGAGGGCCATGTAGTGCTGCATGTAGCGACACTAGACGATCCGAAAAGGCATGACGGCCGCCTTAACGAGCGGTAAGGTCTCAGGTGGGCCACCACCGTGGCCCGGTGTCCAGCCGAACGGCACGACCGTGACGGCTGAGCTTTCCCGCTCATCCGTTGATCTGTGGAGATTTGTCGTGTCGTACGCCCCGCTGCCCTCGCCCGCCGCCCGCCTCGCCACTGTCGCAAGCTCGCCGGTCCGCGACCTGTTGGCGCTGACCAGCCGCCCCGAGGTCATCTCGTTCTCCGGCGGCCTGCCGGCCCCCGATCTCTTCGATGTCGCCGGCCTCGCCCGCTCGTTCGAGCACGTCCTGCGTACCGACGGCCGGCGCGCCCTGCAGTACTCCCCCAGCGAGGGAAACCCGGCCCTACGCGCCACCATCGCGGCCCGCGCGCCGGTCCCCACCGCGCCGGAGGACGTGCTGGTCACCACCGGTTCGCAGCAGGCGCTCACGCTCGTGGCCACCGCGCTACTGGAGCCCGGCGACACCGTCCTGGTCGAGGAACCGGCGTACCTGTCCGCCATCCAGTGCTTCCAGCTCGCCGGCGCCCGCCTGGTCGCGGTGCCCAGCGACGCCGACGGCCCGGACGTTGAGCAGCTAATTTCGTTGATTCAGAGCGAAAAACCCAAGCTCTTCTACTTGGTCCCGACCTTCCAGAACCCCACCGGCCGCACCCTGTCCGCGGCCCGCCGGGAAGCCATCGCCCGATCCGCCGGCCAGCACGGCGTCTGGATCGTCGAGGACGACCCGTACACCGAACTCCGCTACGACGGCGCCCCCATCCCACCCATCGCCGCCCACCCAGCCGCCGCCGACCGTACGATCCTTTTGGGCAGTTTCTCGAAAATCGTCGCACCGGGCCTGCGCCTGGGCTGGCTCCGCGCCCCCGCCGGGTTGCGCGCCGCCCTGATCGTCGCCAAACAGGCCGCCGACCTCCACACCTCCACCATCGACCAAGCCGCCGCCGCGCACTACCTGGCTAACACTGATTTGTCTCTGCATCTTGATCGCGTTCGCTCGGCCTATCGGACCCGCCGCGATGCGATGCTGACTGTTCTGCCTGCTGTTTTGCCCGCCGGGAGCGAGTGGACGCGGCCCAGCGGCGGGATGTTTGTGTGGGTACGGTTGCCTTCCGGCTTCGTCAGCAGCGATTTGTTGCCGTACGCACTGAAAAACGATGTGGCTTACGTTCCTGGGGCGCCTTTTTACGTACGCGACCCGGATCTCGCGACCCTGCGACTGTCCTTCTCGACTCATTCGCCCGAACGTACAATCGAGGGGCTGGAACGGTTGCGACCGGTGTTCACTGGTGCGATTTGCCCATGATCAACAGCTCCACCGGCAACAGGTCCGTCGTCGAGTGCCGGACAAAACCCCACACTCGACGCCGAGCGCGGCACAAAGTCCCACACTCGACTAAGATCGCGCAGCCGGCCAAACTGCGTACCGTTGCGACATGACCCCCACGATCGCCGTGCTGCATCCGGGTGAGATGGGCGCCGCTGTCGCGCAGATCGCCTCCCTTAACGCCACCGAAATCCTCTGGGTCCGCGCCGGCCGGAGCCCCGCCACCCACGCGAGAGCCGCCGCGGCCGGCCTCAGCCCAGTCGAAACACTGCAGGAGGCGCTGCGAGCTGACATAGTCCTGTCGATCTGTCCGCCCGCGGCCGCCGAGGCGGTCGCCATCGAGGTGGCTGGCGCCGGATTCCAGGGGATCTATCTCGACGCGAACGCCATCAGCCCACAGAGAGCCAAAACCATCGCCGAGCGGGTGGCCAAAGCGGGCGCTCGCTCGATCGACGGCGCCATCGTCGGGCCACCGCCAAATGCGACCCGCCGCAACCGCCTTTATTTGTCAGGCGAACCAGCGGATGTGGCCGCCATCGTCGAACTTTTCGCCGACTCACACGTAGGAACGGTCGACCTGGGAACGGAAATCGGGGCGTCGAGCGCGATGAAGATGGCGTACGCCGGCTACAACAAGGCGACCTCGGCGTTGGCGGCCGTCGCGCACGCCCTCGCGGCGCAGTACGGCGTCACCGAGCACCTGATGACGGAAGCGGCCAGGACCACCACGTCAGCGCTGTCCGAGTTGGCCGACCTGCCGAGCATCGTGGACCGGGCGTGGCGGTGGGCGCCGGAGATGCTGGAGGTCGCCGAGACCATGCGAGCGGCCGGACTGCCGGACGACTTTGGCCGAGCGGCCGCGATCGTGCTGGAACATTGGGCCGCGGACAAGGACAATCCCGGGATCAGTAGGGAAGATTTCTTCGAGAGGCTGCACGATGACCGATAGCGGACAGCTCTTCGAGGGATTCGGCCAGCGGCGGATTCCCACCAGCGGCGCCGAAATCAATGTCCGCGTCGGCGGCTCCGGGCCACCTTTGCTGTTGCTGCACGGGTTTCCGCAGACGCACGCGATGTGGCACCAGATCGCACCCGCACTGGCGGCCACCCACACGGTCGTTGTCCCGGATCTGCGCGGCTACGGCGATTCGTCCACGCCGCCAGGTGGCGACGACCACGCTGGCTACAGTTTTCGCGCCATGGCAGCGGACCAGGTCGAAGTGATGCGTACGCTCGGGCACCAAAGATTCGCGGTGGTCGGGCACGATCGCGGTGCACGGGTCACCCACCGGATGGCGCTGGACCACCCCGAGGCGGTCGAGCGGCTGGCGATGCTCGACATCGTGCCGACACGGCATGTGTACGGGCACACCGACAAACGGCTCGCGACCGTTTACTACCACTGGTTTTTCCTTATCCAGCCTGACGAGCTGCCCGAGCGACTGATCGGCAACGACCCGATCTACTACCTGCACAGCGCGTTGGGCAGCTTCGGCAGTGGCCTCGACTCGTACGCACCTGCCGCCCTGGCCGAGTACGAAAGGTGTTTCGCCGACCCACAAACACGGCACGCGATGTGCGAAGACTACCGAGCCGCCGCCACTGTGGACCTCGAGCACGACAAGGCCGATACTGGCCGCAGGGTGCAGCAGCCCACGCTGGTCCTGTGGGGCGCCAAAGGCGCGGTCGGCGCCCTGTACGAACCGCTCACGGTTTGGCGTGACTACGCCACCAACGTACGCGGCCATTCCATCGACGCCGGCCATTTCCTGGTGGAACAACAACCCGACGAAGTTCTCACTGAAATCCGCGCTTTTCTCACCGAAACCTGATTTCAGGCGGAGATCGCGGAGCGGCCCAGATCACATTGACGTGGTCGGAGCGACTTTCCTTGACCGTGAAAGCTGGCGAGTTGTCCCAGCAGTCAGCGACATACCGCGCGAACTCGCTTTCTGGCGGAAACATTCGTGATTCGTCCAGAAAACCGCGACTGGGGTGGGTGAGCCAAAACCGTACGTCCGGTATTTCGTCGTACGGAATGACGAGCGCGCAAGAGAGATCGGCGAGGCCTTCCTGCCCGATGAGGCAGCGGAAATCCTCGGCGAATCCCGGATCAAGGAGCATTGTCCCAACATACGAGACAGATCAAGGGCTTTTGGGTGTCCTGCATCATTGAAAGACCCCAAAAGCCCTTGATCATTGACGACCTGAACTCCCCCGAGTTCCAGGATCTGACGGGGGGCCGACAGCGGAGGAAAACCTGCGGCTGGGAGAAACCTAGCCGGCCGCGTGCGCTAAAGCAATAACACTGAACAAAGCTCCTTGCGGATCCGCGACAAGCGCGAAGCGGCCCTGCGGGATATCCATCGGCGGCTGGTGCACGTGCCCACCGAGAGCGACGACTTTCTCGACCGTGGCGTCGGTGTCGGCGACCGCGAAGTAGACCATCCAATGCGGCGGCACCTCGGCCGGGAAGGTCGCGTCCATCTCCATCATGCCGCCCATGCTCGCCCCGCCGAGCTTCCACTCGGTGTAGGCCATCTCACCCAACTGCATGGTGTTCGCGGTCCACCCGAAAATCGTGCCGTAGAAGGCTTTCGAGCCGTCCAGGTCACGGGTTAGCAGCTCGTTCCAGGACAGCGTGCCAGGCTCGTCCACCAACCCGGCGCCAATGTGCGTCAGCGGCTGCCACGCACAGAAAACCGCGCCGGACGGGTCGGCGAGGACAGCCATCCGGCCGGCGTCCATCACGTCCATGACCTCCACCATGACCTGCCCGCCGGCACCGCGGACCTCCTTGACAGTGGAGTCCACGTCCGCGACCGAGACATAGGTGGTCCAGTACGGCGCGATGTCCGGCTGTTCCTGGATGCCAAGCCCGGCCACCGGTATCCCCCGCAGCATGCACAGTCGGTAGCCGCCGGACTCCGGTGGCCCAGCCTCGCCGATCTCCCACCCGAACAGGTCGGAGTAGAAGTCGGCGGCCGCGTCCGGGTCCGGACTGCCGAGGTCCACCCACGAGGGCGTTCCCGGGTCATAGGATGTCTTTTGCACCATTTCCCCCTCCATAACTGGCCGTCTTCGGCCGCGCGGATCGCAGTTTCCTCTCCGATCGAGAGCCACCGATAGGGACCTAGGGTCCTGCGTCTGAGGTTCGTTGCTTTCTCCGGCGCAGGACACTGGGTCAGTCCTCGGCCCGGAAGCTGCGTCCCAACTCGTCACCAGTCCCGAAATAGTGGCGGAAGACGTACAACAGCGGGTTCCACCGGGCCGGGTCGATGTGGTCGGTGCCCGCTTTGACGATGTCCGGGTGCGCGTGCACCCGCTCGACATGCGTTTCCACGATCCAGAAGCCGCCCTCCGGGTCAACCGGTACGTGGATCGCGCTCACCTTCGCCTCCAGCTGCAGCTGGCATTGCGCGATCCGCGGCACCGCGACCCTGTCGGACGGTTGCGAGGTGAACCCGGCGGCGGCGAATTTGTCCGGCTCGTAGCGGAACTTCGCCGTTTTGTCGGCCGGCACCGGGTCGCGGCCGGTCAGCGGCGCGAGCGCTTCGACGGCCTGGTGCAGGTCCGCGGACGGCAAGTTGACCACGCATTCCCGCTCGCGCTCCAGGTTCACCGCGGTCTGTGAGTCCGTCGACCAGCCGAGCACCACCGTGTCGCCGAGCGCCCACGCGGACGACATCGGCCCGATATTGGTGCTGCCATCGCGATTGCGGGTCGTCACCAGTACCACCGGCGTGCCGAAATAAAGGATCGACGGGTCTATCCGCAGATGTACGTCCGCACAGGTTGCCGAAAGGGCCACCATGGTCGTTTTCCTCTCTCGATGATCTTCGGATCGACCTTAGGGCGGCGATGTTTCGGTCTCCACCGAACAAATAGACTGCGGCGATGGAGACGAACCGGGTCGTACGGGAGCTGGCGGACTGGGCTTGGGCCCGGGTGCTGGAGCGCGACCCGGCCACCGCCGCACGCACCGGCCAGCAGGTCGAGACGCTGCCTCGCGGTGGCGCCGGCCAACTGGAGGCGGACGTAGGGGACGCCCAATGGGCGCTGGAAAAACTTGGCACCCTCGACACCGCGGACCTGTCAGCAGACGACCAGCTCACCGCCGGTTTCCTGGCCGACCATTTTCGTCAGGAGGTGGCCGAGGCCAGCAGGTTCTGGTTCCGTTTCCCCGTCACGCCCTACAACGCGAGCATGCTGAGCACCTACCGGTCGGACATTTTCGGCACTGCCGCGCTGGACACCGCCAGCGACGCCGATCGTTATCTGAGCCTGCTTGACGATTATGCGGCCGTCGTCGACCAATTGCTGGTCACCCTCCAGGGCCAGAGCCACCGGGGCATCGCCTTGCCTGCGTGGTCGATTGATGCCGTCACCAACACTATCCGCGCTCACGCGGACGCATCCGGTGATCTTGCCCCGGGACAGGAACGACTCGGGAGGCTCGCGTACGGCCCAGCCGGCCGGCTCACCGATAGGGTCCGCCAACTCATCGAAGGACCGATTTCCGGTGCGTACGAGCGATTGCTGGCCTATCTGGCGGCCGAAACCGGTTCCGAAGGTGTCGGCATTGGCCAGTTTCCGGGTGGCGCGGAGTGTTACGCCGACCTTTTGTACGGGCACACTGGCCTGGCTGTCACCCCGGACCACGTGCACGAGCTCGGACTGTCCGAAGTGGACAGACTGACCGACCGGATCCATTCCGCGCTGGGAATCACTGACGAAGTGGCGTACAGGCAGCGGCTCCAGAGCGATCCGCGGCTCTACGCAACGGATCCGGCGGATCTGGAGAGGCGTTTTCAGGCGCACATCGACCGGCTCGGCGATCGCTTGTCCGGCTGGTTCAGGGAGATCCCGGCTGCGCCCTTTCGGCTCCGCCGGCTCGATGTCGCACTGGAGGCCGGCTCGACCTTCGGCTATTACGAGCCGCCAGGCGTCGACGAATGTGGCTATTACCACTACAACGGCTCAGATCTGGCGCACCGGCCGCTGCTGCAGTCCGCCAGCATGATTTACCACGAGGGCATGCCCGGCCACCATTTACAGATCGGCCGGCAACTGGAGAGCACCGCGCTGCACCCGATCCGGCGGGAGGCCAGCGAGCTGCGCACCTTCGCGTTGAGCGGATATTTCGAGGGCTGGGCGGAATACGCGGCCGGACTCGGGGTGGAAATGGGTTTGTACGAGGACCCCTTCGATCTCTATGGCCGGCTCTGCTCCGAACGGTTCCACGCCGCCCGGATGGTCGTGGACACCGGCCTCGCGGTCCGCGGCTGGACCCTGGCGCGAGCCGGTGACTTCCTTCGTACGAACGGATTTCTGTCCGCCACCGAGATCCGCACCGAGCTTGTCCGCTATGCCGTCGACGATCCCGGTCAGGCGGTCGCCTATCACCTCGGTCACCGTTTCCTGGCCGACCTGCGCGGCACCCGGGATCCCCGCGATTTCCACGAAACCGTGCTGTCCGGCGGCCCGCTCCCGCTGTCTTTGCTGGCCAGCCTCACAAACGCCGACTGACCTTCGGCCGGAATCGGAGCAGCTGGCCCGGTCGGAGCTGGGCCGCCATCGGCAGGTCGGCCGCCACGACGACGGCGACGACCGGGTAGCCGCCGGTGACCGGATGGTCGGCCAGGAAAAGCACCGGCTGGCCGGCCGGCGGCACCTGCAGCGAACCGGTGACCATGCCTTCGGACGGCAGCTCGCCGACCCGCGCACGGTCGAGTTTCGGTCCCCGCAGACGTATCCCTACCCGATTGCTGTCCGGGGTGACCTCGTACGCGCCGCTGAAGAGCGGTTTCAGCGCGGAAAACCAGTCGTCCCGTGGCCCAGGCATCACGGCAAGCACGGGCTCGGCGGGAAAAGCCGCGACCGGGGCGAGGTCCACATGCGGCGGCCCGGTGATCGCGGAGCCCACCGGGAGCCGGTCCCCGGCGGCAAGCGGCGCCGGGCCGAGGCCGGACAGCACGTCCGTCGACCGCGATCCAAGGACGGGCGGCACATCGATGCCGCCGCGTACGGCGACGTACGTCCGCATGCCGGTAGCCGGCGAACCGAGTTCCAGCAGCCCGCCGGCGGGCACCGACACGGGACTGTTCACCGAAACCTGCCGGCCATCCACGGTCGCCGGAGCCGCGGCCCCGGTCAGTGCGATCGTGGCCGGCGCGGCGAAAACCAGCCGTAGGCCACCAAAAGTCGCCTCCACCGCGGCGGCCGACTCGGCGTTGCCGACCAACCGGTTCGCGAGGGAGAGGCTGCGTACGTCGGCGGCCCCGGAGGGCCCGACGCCGAGCGCGAGATAGCCAGGGCGTCCCAGGTCCTGCACGGTGGCCAGCGGCCCAGCTCGTACGACTTCGATCACGACGACACGAACCGTACCCGGTCGCCGGGTGCGAGCGCGGCCGGCGGATCCCGGTCCAGGTCCCACATCGCGAGCTCGCTGTGTCCGAGCAGATGCCAGCCGCCCGGCGACACGGTCGGGTAGACGCCGGTGAACTCGCCGGCGATCGCCACCGATCCGGCCGGTACGCGGGTCCGCGGAGTCGACCGGCGAGGCAGCCGCAGCGCCGGGTCAATGCCCGTCAGATAGCCAAAACCTGGCGCGAAGCCACAGAAGGCGACCTGGTACTCCGGGCCCTGATGCCGAGCGATCACCTCGGCCCGGCTGAGCCCGGTGGCTTTCGCCACGTCGTCGAGATCCTCCCCGTCATAGCGAACCGGGATTTCCACCAACGCGCCAGCGATCGCGTCAGTCATACGCAGCGGCACGTCTCGTACGGCTGCGCTGAGCCGGTCGAAAGTCGTGACGTCCGGGTCAAAAGTGACCAGGACCGTACGCGCCGCCGGGACCACCTCGACGGCTCCGGCCGGTAGGTCGGCCACCAGGCCAGCGCGCAGCCCGGCGACCTGGTCGAGGTCGTCGACCTCGACCAGGATGGCGCGCTCACCGGCCGGCCGGATCCACATCGTTTTACCCGAACGGCCGCAACTCGACGCCCGCGTCAACCAGGCCAGCCTTCACCCGGCGGGCGATTTCCACCGCGCCAGGCGTGTCGCCGTGCACGCACAATGACCGCGGCCGGACCGCCACGACGCTGCCGTCGACGGCGACCACCGTCCCTTCGACAGCCATTCGTACGGTCCGCTCGACGACGGTGTCGAGATCGTGCACCACCGCGCCGGGGAGCCGGCGAGACACCAGCGTCCCTTCCGGTGTGTACGCGCGATCCGCGAAGGCTTCGGCGACCGCGGTCAGCCCGGCGGCCGCCGCCTGGCGCAGCCATTGGGAGCCGGGCAGACCCAGCACCGGCAGCTCCGGGTCGTAGCGCAGGACCGCGTCAACGACAGCCGCGGCCTGCTCAGCATGCGTCACAATGGCGTTGTAAAGCGCGCCATGCGGTTTCACATAGCGCACTTTTGTCCCGGCGATCCTGGCAAAACCGTCCAGTGCGGCAATCTGGTAAATGACGTCGTTCACCAACTCCGCCGGGTCGACGTCGATGAACCGGCGGCCGAAACCGGGCAGGTCGCGATAGCCGACCTGGGCTCCGATCACCACGCCCCGCTCGGCGGCCCGCTCGGTCACCCTGCGCAGCACCGACGGGTCGCCGGCGTGGAAACCGCACGCGACGTTCGCGCTGGACACCACGTCCAGCAGCGCATCGTCGTCGCCCATCGGCCAGATTCCGAAGCCCTCGCCCAAATCGCTGTTCAGGTCGATCACTCAGTCACCCCAGCGTGGCGCGACCAGGCCGTGTTGGTGCTGGTATTTGGCCCGTTGCGGCGGCGCCCAGCTGGCCACCAGCTCCGGATCCGGGCGGTAGACCTCCACTCCGATCGGATGGCACACCTCCAGCGGATCGCCGGCGTCCGGTCCCCACAGCGGGACCGACAAATCGCCTCCCGGGCACGTCGACAGCGCGCACAGAAGGTCGAGCTCGGCGAAAAACTCGAAGTAGTCGCCCGGTTGTGCCGGGCAGGCCTTCATAAAGTAGCGGTCCTCGTCGTTAAGACCGGTGCACTGGAACACATTCAGCACGTCGTGCACGTCGAACTCGGTCAGCCCGTACGGCAGCACCGCCCGGACCAGGTTGGAATGACAGTGAAAGTCGAAGTCCTCGCCGGTCAGCATCCTGTTCACGTACGGGTCGCAGCGGGTGCCGAGCAGGTCATGCACCCGTCCACCCTGGCCGTCCACGCCATAGTCGGCCAGAGTGTCCGCGGTGACCGTGACCAGTGGCCGCAAAAACGGCAACGTGGACCACAGCCGGTCGTACGTGCTGACGTGCGCGCGCTGCAGCTGCCGGGTTCGGGACGCCCAGAGCCGCTCGCGCGGATCGTTGGCATTCCAGACATTCAGGTCGCCGACCTGCGGACCCTCAACGGTGACCAGCCGGCACAGGTGCCCGCGCGGGACAGTCCAGGCCCGGCCGGACCGGATCGGGATCTGGAAGCTGTCCACCATCTCGCGTTTGCCGTCCGCGAGCCGCCGATAGAAATCGCGGTCGACGTCGAGCGCACCTCCCTCGGACGCCTGATAAGCGGCGGCGGGAGAAACCATTCATACCTCCTGTCGGACCCCGGTCGGCACCTGCCGAACCGAGTTCGGCTGGTTGGATTTTGGCACTTCGGTTCCGTTGCGGCGTACCACATCCAGCACCCCGCGCTCGGAATCGTCAAGGTATTGCCACAACAACGCCTTCGCGCTGTCCCGGCCGCCGCCGCAGACCAGGTCGCAGATCTCCCGGTCTCGCGAGATCCACGGGGACTGCCAGGTCTGTTCGTCAGGCATGAGCGCGAAAGCCAGCCGCAGCTGGGCCAGCACCCCGCGGAACAGCTGGTCGAAGGTGCTGCTGCCGAGCAATGCCACCAAGGCCTGGTGAAAACGCAGGCTGGCGGTGCCCACCCGGTTCCACTCCTGGCCGGCCAGGGCCAGCTCGGCGGCCCGTACGGTGGCGTCCAACCGGGACAGGTCGGCCTCGGTGACCAGCGCGCTGTGTTCGATGGCACTGAGTTCCAGCGTACGGCGGACCCGATAAATCTCCCGCACGTCCAATGTGGACAGTGTCTTGACGATGACACCCTTGTGCATCTGGTATGTCAGGAGGCCTTCGTATTCGAGCAACCGAAGCGCGCTGCGCAGGGTATGCCGGGCGACGCCAAGCTCGGCCGCCAACGCCACATCGCGCAGCTGGGTCCCGGGGGCCAGATGGCCCTCGGTGATCCGCCGGCGCAGCGTCTCGGCCACCCGTTCGCCCACTGGCACTTGGTCGTTCATCCCCACCCACTCAGGTTAGCGAGCTTTGTTGCACAATTCAATCGACTCTGATGATCATCGACCTGGAAAGATACATTTTTCGATCAAACCCTTGACGCAGATTGTTCCACAATCCTAGGTTGCCCTAGTGTCCTGCGCCCGACCTTGACCAAGGAGCAATCATGCCCGGAACCCGCCACCATCGGCGCGCCCCGGCCGTACTTCTGCTTATTCTGCTCGCCACGCTGGCCGCGTGCACAGCGGGCGGCTCCAGCGGCGCGCCGACGCGGCTCACCACGATCAAGCCCGGCGTGCTCACGATCGGCGACGACCTGACCTACCCACCGTACGGGTATCTGGCCGGCTCCACGCCCACTGGATTCGATCCCCAACTTGGCCGTGCCCTGGCCGCCCGGATGAACCTGCGCCCGGACATCACCGACACTCGCTTCGAACAGCTGATCGCCAGCGTCAAAGCGCGCAAGTTCGACGTCATTATGTCCGCGCTCTACATCACCGCCGCCCGCGCCCAACAAGTCGACTACCTGCCGTACTTCACCACCGGAAACTCGCTGGTTTCCCTTGCCAGCAGCAGTTTTCGGCCAGCCACTGTCGACCAGCTGTGCGGCCGGCGAGTGGCCGCGATCAAGGGCGGCAAGGTCGTCCAGGACCTGCGCGGAACAGCCAGCGCGGCCTGTCGTACGGCCGGAAAACAGCCCATCGACGTACGGGAGTTCACCTCCGACCCGGAAGGCAGCCAGGCGTTGGTCGCCGGCCAGCTGGACGCGCAGATCACCGACGCGGCGGTGGCCAAAGACGCCGTCGACCACTCCAGCGGCCGGTTGATGATCACCAGCTCCACGTTGATCTCGCCGGCGGTGGTCGGGATCGCGGTCGCCAAAGGAAACACGCCTCTGCTGCAGGCTCTGACGAAAGCGCTCGACGAACTGAAATCGTCCGGAGCGTACGGAAAACTGCTGGCGCAATACAACCTGCAGCCGGTCGACGAGAAGCTTGTCCAGCAAGTTCTGGGCACCGGCAAGACAACCGCGGCCGACACTGGTTTCGACTGGAAATACACGATCGGGTTGTTCGGCAACCACGACCTGTGGCGCGCGGCCCTGCTGGTGGTGGTCCTCGCGGTGGTGTCCTGGGTGCTCGCGACCGCGCTGGGCATGGCCGTCGCCCTGATGCAGCGCTCGTCGATCCCGCCGCTGCGGTGGATCGCCGGCGCGTACGTCTGGTTCTTCCGCAGCCTTCCGCTGCTGGTTCTGCTGATTTTCGTCTACAACGCGCCACAAGTCGTGCCCGCACTCCAACCACTACTGGGCAGCCCATTCACCGTCGGCGTGGTCGCGCTGGTGCTGAGTGAGACCGCGTACATGTCCGAGATCCACCGCGGCGGGCTGAAATCCGTCGAGGCCGGGCAAGGTGAGGCGGCGCAGGCGCTCGGCATCCCGTACGCCGGCGTCCAACGACATGTGGTCATCCCGCAGGCCTTCCGGGTGGCACTTCCGGCGCTGGGCAACGAATTCATCACCATCCTGAAACTCACCTCGTTGGTCAGCGCGATCTCGCTGGCCGAGATCCTGCTGGTCGGGCAACGCCTCTACACCGAAAACTTCAAGGTGCTGGAAACCCTGCTCGGCGTAGCGATCTATTACGTCGTACTCGTCACGATTTTCGACCGGATCCGCGCCCTGCTGGAGAACGGTTTGGACGTACGCCGGCGCGGCTCCCAGGTGTCCGCTCCGGCGAGCGCCGACGCGGCGGCCGTTCCAGGTTGGGACGTCAACAAAACTCGTACCCCGCATTCCGGCGAGGTGGTCGTTTCGGCTGAGGGCATCCACAAGTCGTACGGGCCGGTGACCGTCCTTGACGGCGTCGACCTCCAAGTGCATCGCGGCGAGGTGGTCGCGATCATCGGCCCGTCCGGCTCCGGCAAGACAACCCTCGCCCGTACGCTTAACTGGCTGGAAAAACCCGACCGCGGCACAGTCTCGGTGGATGGCGAGCGGGTGGGACTGCGCGCCGACGGCGGCTTCGCCGGTGACCGGGACATCGCCCGCCAGCGCCGACACATCGGGATGGTTTTCCAGCGCTTCAACCTCTTCCCGCACAAGACAGCCCTGCAGAACGTGACGCTGGCCCCCACGTACCTGCGCCTCACCGACCGCGCCACGGCGCAAACACAGGCCCGTGAGCTGTTGACCCAGGTCGGCCTTGGCCCCTACGCCGACCGCTATCCACACCAGCTTTCCGGCGGCCAGCAACAGCGGGTCGCGATCGCCCGCGCGCTGGCTTTGCGGCCCAGCGTGATGCTTTTCGACGAACCCACGTCGGCTCTGGACCCTGAGTTGGTCGGCGAGGTGTTGGCCGTCATCAAAAACCTCGCCGCCGGCGGAATGACCATGGTGGTGGTGACGCACGAAATGCGTTTCGTACGCGAAGTCGCCGACTGGGTGGTTTTCATGGACGCCGGCAAAGTCCTCCGACAGGGTTTACCGGAGGACATCTTCTCCGGCGGCGCGGAACCGCGAATTGAGCGATTCTTCGCCAACGTCGGCTCCTAACCTGAGTATCCGGCCTTCATTGACGACCTGGCAGCTCCCGCCTCCCGAAGCGTCGTGACTCATCCGTTTCGTTACGTTCGCGGAGGCTGGCTACTCGACATTCCTTGCGAGGATTCCCAAAGTCGCCCGCAGCGCGGTCTCCGGAATGACCGGGAAAATGCCCGCCTCCCGATACCGCTCCTCGATCTGACTCCAGTCGTAATAGGACGTCACCAGGGATCCGCCTTCGCTCGGCGACAGCTGATAACCGTACAAATGCTTGATCGGCGGCTGAATAGCGCCGGAAATCGTCCACTCGATCGCGGTGTCCTGCTCGAAGCGAGTGATAATCACCGTCACGTCGTACTTCCCGAGCGGATAGTCGTTGAGCGCCTCCCGATCCATGTGGACGACGAACTCGTCGCCCACCTTCTGGACCGGATCGCCGTCCGCGGACTGCAACATTCCGGAACTGTCGATCGCCACGTGCCCGCGCGGATCGCACAGCAGTGCGAACACCTTCGCCGGCGACGCCGCGATCTGCCGCCGGACCTCGAACCGTTCTGTCTCCATGCCCATCACCTTCGCACGGCGGCCGCGTCAGAGGGCGTACTGGAACGCGATCGCCAGGGAAATTCCGAACAGCACCCAGGCGGCCACCGCGCCGATCCAGCCGAGGCCGCCGCGCCGCCACTGCCAGATGATCGCGGCAACCCCGAGCACGATGCCGATGATCCAGACCATCGCCGGGCCGAAGAGCACGTACGACTGAGCCGCGCCGCCCTGACAGTACGGCCGACTGTCCGCGGCGCCGCCGGTGCCGCAACTGTCGCTCGCGAAGATCGACACGAAGAACCAGAGCGCCAACACGCAGATCCCGCCGACCACATAGAGCCCCAGCGAGACCGAGGTGAGCACCACACCAACCCGTCGTCTTTCCACCATGTTCCCCATGCTGCCCTGCTGCACCGACTCCCACCCAGTCGACAAGCGCGCACTTTCGGGCAGAGGCGAGAGGCAGCCGACGCATTAGGTGCCTGGGGAAAGGTGACAGCGGCGCGGCTTTGTCGGGGGTGACGAGGACCCTCGATTCGGGGGCAGCACGCAACGAAATGTCACAGGAGTCACTTGCGTACCAGATTGAGGCGCCCCCGAACTCGAGGATCCAGTGCCAGGGCGACAGTTTCGCGGCGGCTCGCGGCGGCTCAGGCGGTGGCCGCGTAACGCCAGAAGTCGCGCATGATCGGTGTCGGGGTTGGACCGGGCATGGCGACCTGGGTGAGCAGGATGTTGACCGCGCCGGTGGCCGGTGTCAGGTACGCGGCCGTACCGGTGCCACCGACCCAGCCGTATCGGCCGGGGACGTTCCACGGATCGAGGACGTCCACGTCCACCGAGCCACCGAAACCCCATCCTTGACCTTCCAGGAACAGGGTGGCGGCGGCGCGTTGAGGCGCGGTCAGGTAGTTCGTGGTCATCTTGCGTACGGACTCCGCCGACAACAGGCGCCGGCCGTCGAACTCGCCCTCGGCGAGCAGCAGCTGGGCGAAGGCGAACCAGTCGTCGATCGTCCCGACCATCCCGCCGGCGCCGGACGCGAACGCCGGCAGCTCGCTCCATTGGCCGCCCACCATCGGGTCCGCGACACCAAGACCGCCGTCCGACTCGATCCGGTAGAACGGCAGGAAGCGATCTGTTTTCTCAGCCGGGACCACGAAACCGCTGTCCGCCATGCCCAGTGGCTCGAAGATCCGCTCGGCCAGGAAGTCCGGCAGCGTACGACCGGAGGCCCGGGCGATGAGGACGCCCTGCAGATCCGAGCCGGTGTTGTAAAGCCACGCTTGTCCGGGCTGGTAGACGAGCGGAATGCGGGCGAGGCTCGCCATCCACTCGCCCGGCGCGCGGCGCCGCTGCGGTTCCCGGCCGTCCGCTTGCACGTCGCTGGCCAACAGGGCGACCACCGACAGCGAGAAGTCCGCCGGAAAGCCATAGCCGGCACGGAAAGTCAGCAGATCGAACACGGTGATCGGTCGAGCGGCCGGCACCACGTCCTCGACCGGGCCATCGGGCGTACGCACCACCACCGGCGACTGGAGTTCCGGCAGCCACTTCGACACCGGGTCGTCCAGTGCGATCCGGCCGTCGTCGACGAGCATCATCGTCGCCGCCGCGGTGATCGGTTTGCTGATCGACGCGGACCGGAAAATGGTGTCCCGAGCCATCGGCACGCTGCCTTGCACGTCGATCGAGCCGACCGCCGCCACCTCGATGTCATCGCCGCGTGCCACCAGCGCGACCGCGCCCGGCACCGATCCGTCGCTGACATACGACGACAGCATGTCTCGCAAATTGCTCATCAGACCACCTCGGGAAGAATCATTGGACCGTATTTTCGCACGCACCCACGGAACCGCAGGTCAGCGGAGTGCCCGATGTAGCGATAAACCAGCCGTCCGCAGGATTGTCGCTCAGCGCGAACACTCCCCAGCCGATGTGATCAGGACTTCCGGCGGGCGCGCATCGCCCGGACCCGGCCGCGGCTCGCGCAGGCCGGCGCCGGGCACCACCGGCGCCGGCCGCCGGGGTTGGCGAAAACGCCCCGGCAGTCGTGTTCCGGGCAGATCGCTAGGTCGTGCCGGGCCGGTCCGGTGAGGTGGTCGACCGCCTGTCGGGCGATCCGGGCCAGCGCGACCGCCGCGGTAGCGGGCTGCGCGCGTACGAGCCGCTCCGCCGCCTCCAGCCGGACGGGATCGTCCACGCCGTCCAGAAAATCCGCCAGCTCCGCGACGGCCCCGACAGGCGGCGCGGATCCGGCTACCGTCGCCATCGCCAGCGGACGCAGCCGCTCCCGCAGCCACTGGGCCTGCTGGACATCGGCCTCGTCGACGGCTCGTACGGGCGCCAGCTCGCTCAACGAGAACCACTCGGCCAGCCGTGCGGGAGTGGCGATCCGCTCCTGCGGGTGCTCGCCGAAGGTCCGCCCGCTGGTCGCCAGCAGGTTCAGCCAGGTCGCGCCAGAGTCGAGCCGGAAGTCCATAAGCCAAGCGTAACGCTTCACCCGTTACACCTGCTAACGTAACGGCAGAGGCGTTACGAAGGAGAGGAACTCAAGTGGCAAGCGCACAGGTACGCACCGTCCTTGGCGACATCGACCCAGCGGACCTGGGGGTCTGCGACGCGCACGACCACCTGTTCTTCCGGAGCCCGCTGTTCCCCGGCCAGGAGTTGGACGACCTGCCGGCCGCGATCGCGGAGACCACCGCGTTTGCGCAGCTGGGCGGCCAGGCGGTGGTGCAGTGGTCGCCGTTGGGCACCGGCCGGCGAGTGGACGCGCTGGCCGAGGTCTCGCGGCGGACCGGCGTCCACATCGTCGCCGCCACCGGCCTGCACCAGCTCGCACACACCGACCCGGCGCTGGTCGAGCGGGTGCGGGACAGGCTGGCCGAACTGTTCGTCGACGAGCTGACCGTGGGCGTACGCGCGAACGACGACCCGGACGGCGAGACGTTGCCGATCAAGGCGGGGATGATCAAGGTCGCCGGCGGTTTTCACGGGCTCGACCCGCATGCCCGCTACGTGATGGCCGCGGCGGCGGAGGCGCACCACGCCACCGGTGCGCCGATCGGCATTCACCACGAGCTGGGCACCGCCGTGTTGGACGTGCTCGACCTGCTGTGCGGCGGCCTTGGCGTACCGACGAAATCGGTCATCCTCGGCCACCTGAACCGGTCGGCGGACCTGCGGCTGCAGTCCGAGGCAGCCGCGTCCGGTGCCTTCCTGGCCTTCGACGGCCCGTCGCGGGCGAACCACGCCACCGACTGGCGGCTGCTGGACTCGCTCGTCGGGCTCGCCGCCACCGGCCACGCCAGCCAACTGCTGCTCGGCGGCGACACCACCACCGCGGCGGCCCGCTCAGCGACTGGCGGCGGCCCGGGAATGCCCTATTTGCTGCGTCGGATCCGCCCCCAGCTGGAATCCGAACTCGGCACCGAGCCGGCGGCGGCCATCTTTCGGGACAACCCGGCTCGGGCTTTCTCCTACCAGGTGAGATAGTCGCCAACAGTGGTCGCGGTGTAGGTCTGGCAGGAACACCAGTCGACCAGCACGACCTCGGCCAGATCCATGAACTCCCGCAGGCATCGCAGAACATCCTCGCCGGGATGCGCCACCGAGCGCCTTTCCACACAGAGCGCGGTAATCAGCTCGTCGCTGACCGTGCCGTAAAGAGTGAGCGATCCGCCGGCTATCGCGAAAGAATCCGCCACATCCGCACTGCCGCCGCGCAAAGCGACCACCTGATCCGCCGGCGGGAAACGAGAGGCCAACCATTGATACGGCACTTTATGCGGGAGAGGAATAAGTGGCTGGGTCCGCACGTAGATTGTTTCGAAGCCGTACGCATGGCCGTCTTGGTCCCGATGCGCATGTTGCAGGTAGACCTGCCGAATTTCGCTTAGTTCGGCCTCAACCACGTCCATGAGTCCCTTGTGGACCATCTCGACCTGGCGCCAGTCGTCCTCGTGAATCTCCAACCGGCCGGGACCGGTGGCGTTTTCGCCCACGGTCGGCAGCGGATCGCAAATCGTCGGCCGGGAGTAAAGGACGTCTCGTGCCGGCACCATTTCGATGCGCCGCAAGGTCAGCACGAGCTCACCAGCGGTGGTGGCCTGCGCCGCGGTCGGCGGCTCGGCCTGACGCACCAGCCAGGTGGACTCCCCCAGCTGAACTGTCGTGTCCGCCTCGAAACTGGCCGGCAACTGAGCCACCGACAGCTCACTGCGGGCGATCTCCTGGCCGTCGTCGGCGTCGACGAATACCACCCTCACCGTCTCGGCCGCCGTCATGCCCCGATCTTATCCGCGCCAATGCACTTTTCGCGGCGAAAAACCAGGTTCCCCGGCGGCTTCCAGGGAACCGGACAAAACGCCGCCGTACCGCATTCCACTCAGCGGTCCGGGCATAGCGTTGCCGGGGCTGGTGTTGGCTCTGAACATGAAGGTACGCATCGGTGTGGGCCTCGGCGCGGCGATCGGCCCGGCTGAGTTCGGCGGCGCGATCGACTTGCTGGAGAAGGCAGGCATCGACTCGGTGTGGTTGTCCGAGGTGGTGACCTCGGCGCAGGTCGATCCCTTCGTGGGGATGGCGCATGCCCTTTCCCGCACCGAACATCTGAAGGTCGGCACCGGCGTTGTGGTGCTGCCCGGCCGACATCCAGCGCTGGTCGCCAAGCAACTCGTGTCGCTGGCTGGCCTCGCGCCGCGCCGGGTGCTCCCAGCATTTGGACTGCAGGCGGCCCGACCGTACGAACGCGACCTGTTTCCGGTCCCGCGCGGGCGCCGGGCGGCCGTCTTCGACGAGGCACTTCAGTTGCTGCGACTACTGTTGCGGGCCGACAACGTGAGCTTCGAAGGCGAATTCTTCACCGTGGAAACCCTCACGATCGGCCCGAAGCCGGCCAAGCCGCTGGACATCTGGCTGGGCGGCTTCGCGCCGGCGGGGCTGCGTCGGGCCGGCCGGTACGCGGACGGATGGCTCGCCAGTTTCATCACGCCGCAGGAGGCGCTGCACGGCCGGTTGGCGATTGAGACGGCCGCCGCCGAGGCCGGCCGGGAAATCGAGGAAGACCATTACGGCATCTCGATCGCGCTCGCCACTGACGACATCCCGGCGGAACTGATAGCGCTGTCACGTGGACGTCGCCCCGAAGTTGACCCGGCCGACCTGATCCCGCGCGGCTGGTCACAGATGCGAACGCTGATCTCACGCTATGTCGACGCAGGGCTGACGAAATTCGTCGTACGCCCGGTGGACGCCGGCTTGACCTTTGAATCCTTCGTCGAGGACTTCGTCACCCACCTTCAACCGCTGCAGGGCTGAAGGCCTGGAACATGATGTGCAGGCCGACATAGCCTTCGGTGGGGTGGTGGAAAGCGCCCGGCACCACGGTCAGCGTCTGAAATCCCAGTGAGTGCCAGAGTTCCACCGCCCGGGTGTTGGCTTCCACCACGGCATTGAACTGCATACCGCGGAATCCGTCGGCCCTGGCCTGCTCCACCACCCGCTGGCCGAGCGCACGTCCGGCGCCGTGGCCGAACCGGCGCGGATCGACCATGAAGCTCGCGGTCGCGATATGGGCGGCCGGACCTTCCTTGTTGGGCCCGGAAACCGCGGTCCCGATCACTGTCCCGGCGTCGTCGACGGCCACGATCGTACGACCCGGTGGCGCCGGGAACCAGCGGTGCCGGGCGGCTTCCTCGGTGATGTCGCGATCCCACGAGAAGGTCAGCCCGGCGGCCGCGATATCCCGCATAAACGGCCAAATGGCTGGCCAGTCGTTGGCGGTGGCCTCCCTGATCATCATGCCGACAATCTGCCTGAGACGAGCCTTTCGAGCAAGCACGTTATAGCTGGAACCGAAGCACCGGCTTCCGCGTCGAAGCGGCAACCGTTCCGGCGTACAGGAGAAATCGTCATGCCGCTCACCATCACCTTTCACCGGCGCACCGTCGCCGTGGTCCTCGCTTTCGTCGTCGCGGTCGTGCTCGCTTTCGTGCTGGGCCTGCTGATCAGCGGCCGCTCCGAACCGGCGCTGGCGGACACTCCGGCGCCCGCGCAATCGGCTTTTCCCGGCATCACCGTCACCGGGTTGGGACAGGCCAGCGGCGCGCCCGACACCTTGGTGGTGAATCTGAGCGTACGCACGACGGGTGCTGACGTCTCGACCGCTCTTTCGCAGGCGAACAATGCGATGAACCGGGTCCGTGGCGCGCTCGGCAACAACGGCGTTTCCAGCGACAACATCAAAACGTCGGGAGTCTCACTCAACCCGAACTACCAGTACAACGGCTCAAACCAGCAGATCGACGGCTATAACGCCACCGAGTCGGTGGCCGCCACCTTGCACGATCTCAAGAATGCCGGCGCGGCCATTTCGGCGGCTTCCAAAAGCGGCGGCAACGCGATGACCATCGACGGCGTTTCTTTCGACGTACAGAACGACTCCGCGCTGCTGTCCACCGCCCGGGCCGCTGCTTTCGCCAACGCCAAGGCCAAAGCCCAGCAGTACGCGAGCGCCGCCGGCCGGTCGCTCGGCCCGGTCGTACGCATCGGCGAGACCATCGAGCCGCCCACCGTCACACCGAGCGCTGCAGGCTCGAAAGACTCCGCCCCCAGCCCGGTCCCGATCAGCCCCGGCACCACCAGGCTCTCGGTCACCGTCGACGTCGTTTTCGGCCTGGCGTAGACAATCGCGGCACCTTCCCGGCTGGCTGGGAAGGTGCCGCGACCGATCAACCTACGACTGGCACGGGTTGCCGGCGGGATGCGCCGACGTGCCGTGGAAGTCCGCCTTCGACTCGGCCACCACCACGTCGGTGAGCAACGTGTGCAGGTAGACGGCCCGCTGGGTGACCGACGTACCGGTCGTCACGGTGTTGTTGATGTGCAACGTACCGATCACCAGCGGAATATCCACCGGACCGGAACCGACAGTCACCGGTACGCCGTCGATCGACACTCCGGTGACCTTGGACGAGCTGGTCAGTTTTGGCGCCAACCCAGAAGGTCCGGCCACACATTCGACCTGGGCCTGGGACTGGACGACGGTGAGCTTCACGGTCTGCGCGGCCGCGACAATGGTCACCGAGGCGAGCGTCGCCTTCGCCGAGCCGTTGTCGCCAGCGGCCGGGCCGGCCCCCGTCAGGTCGTTCGGCTGCTGGTCGGTCAGCGCGTCCAACCCGTTTGCCTGCACCGAAATCAAGCCGGCCGACACATTCACCCGAGCCACCGTCTGGTGGTCGTCCCGGCACGGCGCGTCCGGACCGTTCGCCACCACCGGCTCCGTGCTGGCGATCCGTATCACACTGCTCCGGCAGGAGAACGTACCGTTGCGGTCATCGTCGATGATGGTCCCGACACCGTGACCGTCCACAATGGCCGATCCGCTGGCCGCGGACAGGTCCACGTTGAAGGTCTCGTTCGGTTCGTCGACCAGATCGCCGATCACCGGGACGGTGACCGTCTTGGTTGTCTGTCCTGGCGTGAAAGTCAGGTCACCGTTGGTCGCCTGGTAGTCGCTGCCGGCCGTCGCCGTTCCATCCGAGGTGGCGTAATGCACCGTGACCGGTTTGTCACTGGCTGGCGCCAGCGAAACAGTGAAGTTCGCCGGTGTCGTACCGGAATTCCCCTCCGTGACCGTCACGTCGTTAATCGAAAGCCCCGGCACGTGCACGGTGATCTGTTCCAGGAATCCCTGGGACATCCCGTTGACCTGCCAGTCCACCGTGCAGTGGTACGTGCCGGCCGGTGCGTTCGCGGCCACCTTCACGGTTTCCGCGAAAGTGGCGTCACCGCCGCTTTCCACCACCTGGTTGGGATGGTCGAACGACAACGCCAGGTTCGCATCGCAGGGCGCGACCTTCGGCGCCACCGTCACCTTGATCTTCTGGATGCCCTCGAGAATCTTTTGGGCCACCTGGTCGGATCCCACGTTGTCCAGGAAAACGCCACCGGTCTCGTTGGCCACCCGGCTCGCCTGCCCGGCGGAGTCGAGCCCATCACCGCTGTCGGTGTGGACGCCGACCAGCACCACCCGGATCCCCGGATTCGCTTTGAGCACGGCGATCGCTTCGTCCAAGGTGTGTCCACCGCTGGGATCATGCGACGACGAATCACCGAACAGTGCGATGATCCGGGTGCCACCGTCCCGGTAGTGCACAGCGCCGGTCGCCAGCTGGTAAAGGGCATTCACCCACGCCTCAGGGGTGTCCACCCCGTCGCCGACATTCCAGTGGCCGATACCGGTCTGCACCGCGGTCTGATCGCTGGTGATGTCCTGGTCCACCTGGAACGGAACATCGCTGGGATCACTGTCGAAATCCTGGTACTGAGCGGCCCCGAACTCGGCGTCCAGATTGGACTGACCGGCCACGGTCTGCATGACCATGGTCGCGTTGCTCCGTACGTTCGCGATCGCTGGGCCCATACTTCCGGTGGTGTCGGCCAGGAAAACGATGTCGGGCTTTGGTGGTACGGGTGCGGTGTGGACGGTTTTGTTGACGACCGCGCTCTGACCCGGGCCGAGGGTGAGATCGACGTTCGCCGGATCCACCCCGCCGGCCGCGGCCGCGGACTGAATGCCCAGCGCGCCGATCAGTGCGGTGGCCGCGAGCGTTGCGACCACCGCTCGCAAGCCTAATTTTCCAGTGAAGAATCTTGACACTTCACGCCTCCCCAGTGCGTGGAAATGGAATCCGGGTGTGATTTCCGCGGTCCGCCCCGGTACGGACCGCTGAAGAATCCCGGCTCCGCTTGATCACTTCAACCGGGCCGCCGGCGAAGTGTCCTAAGAGGCAGGGGGCGTCACCTTAATGCCGGGATTACTGACGTAGTTCTGGCGTACTTGCGTCAATACTGTCTTAAAGTCCGGCCTTGTTCGGCACCCCGAACAAAGCCATACGCACAGGTGGCCGGATTGGGCCGAGACCGGTGCCAACGTTGACATACCCGCGATCCCTTGCACTAATGAAAGCAAAAGTGACGCCAGCCACCGTCGACGAAGATTTGCCGCATCGCGGAGGAAATCCGCTCCCCATCCGGTTCAGCCGTACGCCGGCGCCGGGCAGTGCCGCCGGACCGTGACACCGGTTGACAGCGCCGGCCAGCCGAAGGAGTGTGCTCATGTCCACGCCCCACCAACCCGGCCTGTCCCGCCGATCCCTGCTCGCCGGTGCCACCACCATCGGCGGCGGCCTCTTGTTGCCTGCTGCGCTCGCCGGCTGTGACGCTGGCGCCGGTGACGGGACCGCCACCCTGACCTTCTCCTGGTGGGGCGGCGCGGCCCGGGCCACCCTCACCAACAAAGTGCTGGATCTCTACACGAAGAAAACCCCAAGGTCACCTTCAAACGACAGTGGCAGGCGTACAGCGGCTATTACGACAAACTTTCCACCATGGCGGCCGGAAACACCGCGCCGGACATCTTCCAGATCGACGAGGACGGGCTGGCCCAGTACGCCAGCCGGCACGTCACGCTGGCGCTGGATTCCTTTGTCGGCAGCCGGATCAAGATGGACAAGTTCTCCCCCGGCCTGCGTCAAGCCGGCCGGGTGGACGGAAAACTGCCAGCGTTGCCGGCCGCGGAAAACACCCCGGCGCTGGCCTGGGATCGGACGATCGCGCACCAGTTCGGTATGCCTGACCTGAAAGCGGGCATCAGCTGGAATGACCTGGTCACCTGGGGTGCCGAGCTGACCGCCAAGAGCGGTGGGAAAATCTTCGGGACACAGGACCCGAGCGCGGTTTTCCAGGCCCTGCAGGTGTGGCTGCGACAGCGCGGCCAGCAGGCGTACGACGGTGCCAAGGTCGGCTACACTGCCGCCGATCTCACCGAATGGTTTCAGTTCTGGGCCACTGCACGGAAGAAAAACGCCACTCCGCCGGCCGACCTCACGCACGTCGCGAACGCCGGCGACCTCAGCAAGTCCCTGCTGGCCACCAAACAGGGCGCGACCTCGTTCCAGTATTCCAACCAACTGGAAGAAGCCAGCAAGTCCACCGACCACGACCTCGCCCTGGTGCCGTATCCCGGCCCGCCGAACGCCGCTTGGGCGCGCTCCTCGATGTACTGGTCGGTCTACACTGGATCGAAATTCCAGCCGCAGGCCCTGGACGTACTCAACTTTCTGGTCAACGACACCGACGCCGGCAAGATCCTCGGCGCCGAGCGCGGGCTGGCGCCCAATCTGACCGTACGGCAGGTGGTGACCCCGCTGCTGACACCGGCGATGAAGGCGTCGGTGACGTACGAGACCGAGCTGTCCGCCACCTTCGGCGCGACTCCGCCAACGCCGCCCAAAGGACACGTACAAGTGCGCAAAGTCCTGTTGCAGGAAGCGGAAAACGTCCAGTTCGGCAAGGCGACCCCGGCCCAGGCGGCGAATCAGTTCATCGCGCAGGCCTCGGCCGCACTGAGCGGCGGCTGACCATGACGGTCGCCACCCCGGCAGCCCGATCAGGGTCGGGCCGGCCCGCGATTCGCCGGAAACCAACCGGCCGGGAAACCGTGGCTGGATATGTCTTCCTGTCCCCATGGCTGCTGGGTTTGCTCGGCATAACGGCCATTCCGATGCTCTACTCGCTTTATCTGAGCTTCACCGACTTCGACCTGCTGAGCAGCCCGCAATGGATAGGCCTGGCCAACTACCAGCGAATGTTCACCAGCGACCCACAGTTCTGGCATGCCGTCCGGGTGACGATCGTCTTCGCGGTCACGTCGGTGCCGCTGAAACTGGCCGCCGCTCTCGCGGTGGCGTTGCTGTTGAACCGAAAACGCCGCGGCACTGGGCTGTTCAGAGCACTGTTCTACCTTCCGTCACTGCTGGGCGGCAGCGTGGCGCTGGCGATCGTCTGGCAGGCGATGTTCGGCGGGAACGGTGCTTTCAACGGCCTGCTGCGGATTTTCGGCATTCCCGGCGAGCCGTGGGTGAACGACCCGAACACCGCGCTGGGCACCCTGGTGCTGCTCGCGGTCTGGCAGTTCGGCGCGCCGATGGTGATATTCCTCGCCGGGCTCAAACAAATCCCGGCCGAGCTTTACGAGGCGGCGCGGGTGGATGGCGCCGGCCGGTTCCGCCAGCTGCTCAGCATCACGCTGCCGATCCTGTCCCCGGTGATCTTCTTCAACCTCGTCCTGGAAACCATCCACGGCTTCCAGGGCTTCACCGCCGCCTTCGTGATCAGCAACGGCACCGGCGGCCCGACCGACTCCACCATGCTCTACACCCTTTACCTTTACCTGCGCGGATTCGGCGACTTCAAGATGGGCTACGCGGCGGCGATGGCCTGGGTCTTCGTACTCGCCGTCGGGCTGCTCACCGCGGTCCTGTTCGGCACCGGCCGGATGTGGGTGCACTACAGCGACGCCGGTGAGCGCTGATGGCCGGCGCCCGGCGGTGGGCCGGTTTGCTGGCATTGCTGGTATTGCTCGCGGTGGTGCTCTATCCCCTGCTGTGGATGCTCGGCACCGCGCTGAAATCCCCACAGGAGGTGGTCAGCAACCTTTCTCTGTGGCCACAACACCTCACGTGGGCGAACTTCGCCGACGGCTGGAACGCCCTGCCCGGCATCACCTTCGGCCGGTTTTTCGTGAACAGTACGCTGATCGCGGCCGCCGTGGTGGTCGCGAACATGGTCTCCTGCCTGGTGACCGCGTACGCACTGGGCCGGCTGCGGTTCCCGCTGCGCAAGGTGTGGTTCGCGGTGATGATCGGCACTCTGCTGCTGCCACAGCACGTGCTGATCGTGCCGCAATACGTGCTGTTCCGGAACTTCGGCTGGATTAACACACCGTTGCCTTTGATCATCCCGAAACTGCTGGCCACCGAGGCGTTTTTCGTCTTCCTGATGGTGCAGTTCATCCGTGGCATCCCGGCCGAGCTGGACGACGCGGCGAAAATCGACGGCTGCGGCCCGTACGGCGTCTTCCGGCACGTCATCCTGCCGCTCAGCCGGCCGGCACTGGTGACCACGGCGATCTTTTCCTTTATCTGGACCTGGAACGATTTCTTCACCCAACTGGTGTATCTGAACGACCCCACGACCTACACGATCCCGGTGGCGCTGCGGACCTTTCTGGACTCATCCGGGCAGAACCAGATCGGCCCGATGTTCGCGATGGCCGCCCTGTCACTGCTGCCGGTCTTCCTGTTTTTCCTTGCCTTCCAACGATTCCTGGTCGAAGGAATCAATACGAGCGGGTTGACCGGATGACCGGCTGGAAGGAGGTCGTACGCGCCGGCACCGACCTCGCGATCATCGGCTTCGCGGTGCTGGCGCTCTCGCTGCCGGTGCTGACCGCCGGGGCGGCCCTCGCGGCCGGCTCGGCGGCGGTGCATCACTGGTGCGAGCACGGCGACCTGCCACCGGCTCGGCTGGCCGGCCGCTGGTTCGTCGGCGCCCTGCTGCCAGGCCTGGGCGCCCAGACCTGGGCAGCCGTCGTCACCGCGATCCTGGTCGCGGACGTACGCGCCCTGCTGGCCGGCCACGTTCCCGGCGGCACCGCGCTGGTCCTCATCACGGTGCTCGTCGCCACCTACGCGATCGGAGTCGCGGCGCTCACGGTCGTCCAAGTGGGCCGTACGCAGGCCCGGGGCTGGTGGGCCGCGTTGCGCGCGTCCGTACGCCCGCAGCGCGGCTCAGCCGCCGCCACGGCCGCTCTGAGCGCGGTGGTCGGCATCGCCGTCGTCCTCGCCGCGGCGCTGCCCGCGACCACCCCGCTGGTAGTGGCATTCGCCCTGTTCGCTGGACATGTAACGGTCCGAAGACTGCGGAGGGACCGTTAGTTGGCGCCGGAACCGCCGTCCCTCGGGCGCAGGACACTAGGACCTGCGCGTTTTGACAAGTTGCACCGCGACCTGGATGTGGCCGGCCGGTACGGCGGCGTCTTCGGTGATCCGGTAGCCGGCGCGTTCGTACATGGTGATGTTGCGGGTGCTGCGTTTTCCGGTGAACAACTCGAAAGTCGTCGCCCAGACCGGTGCCTGCTCCTCCGCGTAGGTCAGCAGCCAGCGGCCGAGCCCCCGGCCGGCCAGATCCGGAGCGACCATCAGGCGCCCGATCTCCCAGGTGTCACCGACCGTACGTGCCCGGACCGCGGCGATCAGCCGACTTTCCAGCCGCACCGTCCACACCGACCAGGTGCGCACCCAGTCACGTACGTCTTCGAGCGTCTCGTGCAACGCCGGAATGTCCAAGGTGTCGTTGAGCAGAGCCTCTTGCATCCAGCAGCAGCGCTGCAGGACCAGGATCTCGGCGGTGTCGGACGTGGCAGCGGGGCTCAACTCCGCGCGCTCCAGGTCAGGAAGGTCGATGAGGTGCACCCGTCTGGTGTAGGCGATCAGCACCGGCACGGCAAGGGAATTCACACCATGCCGCGGCTGGAGCGGGCGACGGGAATCGAACCCGCATGGCTAGCTTGGAAGGCTAGGGCTCTACCATTGAGCTACGCCCGCGCGTAACCACCTCTGAGATGGTACCTGGCCGGCCATTCCGGCATCCGCACCGGCCGCCGTGCGTACGAGCGAACTCCGCCCTCTAGACTGGTGCGGACCGGGGTGTGGCGCAGTTTGGTAGCGCACTCGCTTTGGGAGCGAGGGGCCGTGGGTTCAAATCCCGCCACCCCGACTCCGGATCTGGGTGGTCCTTGCTCGCGGAAAACGCGAGCGAGGATCCTCCGTTATCGCCCCGGGGGCACGGCCCCCAGACCCCCACGCCGGGGGCAAGCCCCCGGACCCCCTGTGTGGTGGCTGACTAGTTGCGTGTGGCCTGGGCGACGATCGCCTCCGCAGTGGACCCACCCAACGGCCTCACCCATCCCACCACCAAACCGGACAAAACGATGAAGGCTCCTGCTGGTGGCAGGAGCCTTCTCTATCGGCTGGAGCGGCCGGGTCCGGCCGCGTCAGAGGTCTTCGTCGGCGAAGGTGAACGAGCCGGGTGCGCCGAAACCGCCGCCGGTGGACAGTGCCAGCATCGGCTCCGCGTCCGGCGCGTCGCCGTCGATCACGGCGGATCCGGTGCCGGGCAGGTGCCAGGCGGTTTCGGCTAGTACGTGGCCGTCGCCGCGGCTGAGGTCGGCGCTCAGGTTCCAGCCGCGCGGGCCGCGCTGCAGCTCGATGTAGAACACGATGTCCTTTTCGCCGGCCACCTCACGGCGCCCGATGCTGAGGTGGCCGCGCGGCGAGAACGCGGTCTCCACGTGCGCGAATCCGCGCCAGCGACGCGGATCGATGCGGGACAGGTCGCCGACGGCGCCGTTCAACCGGCCCCACAGGGTCTCCAGCGGCATGGTCATGGCAAAGTCCTTGCGACAGGGGGATTTGACAGATCGGTGGTCAGTGCCTCCAAAACACGAACCTATCGCCACCCACTGTCAGATCCCTGTCTTTTCGCTGTCGCGCACCAGCGACCCGACGCTATAGACAAATGGCATGGTTTCCGACCAACAGCTACTCTGGCATTTCTCCGACAAACCAGATATTCCCGAATTCCGGCCCCACGTGGCGAAAACGGCCGACCTCGCTGAGCCGTACGTATGGGCAGTGGATTCCGCCCATCAGTGCGATTTCTGGTTCCCTCGCGAGTGCCCGCGAATGCTGTTCTGGCCCGAGTCCGCTGCGCCCAGCCCAGCCGCCAGACATTACTGGCCGGTTCGTCCCGCGTACACGCGATCGAATGGTCCTGGTTGGACCGGGTAAGGCACGGTGTGCTCTACCGGTACGGCTTCGAGCCGGCGCCGTTTCGTCCACACGACAACCCCACCTGGTATTGGCTGGCCGCTCGTACGATCCGGCCAGTCGTCCTGGAACCCGTCACTGACCTGCTCAAACACCACGAGGAAGCGGGCATTGAGCTGCGCGTCGTGCACAGTCTTTGGCCGTTACGGGACTTGGTGGTGGAATCTGGCTGTGGATTTTCCGGCATCCGGCTGCGAAACGCCACGCGGCGCCCATAATCGATAGCGCTGGTGCAGCGTCCCTCATACCGGTACGGTCCGTCCGAATACCAGCGCCCCGGGCGGGTCGACACAAAGCTGTCAAGGGCGACGGGGTACGACGAAGTGCCAGGAGGTGCGGCATCCGAGCGGAAGTGGACTTGGCCGCGTCCCCGCAAAGCGCCCGCGCGGCGCGTACGTTCGTCGCCGAAGTGCTGTCCGAGTGGGACGACCATCGCCGAGTCGAGGCCGCCGCCCTTCTGGTCAGCGAGCTTGTCACAAACGCCATTGTGCATGGCGACGGCCCCATCCAGCTATCGGTCGACCGGACAGCCCACCACGCCGTCCTGCGCGTCGAGGTCGCCGACCACGGGTCCGGCTTGCCCACCGCGCAGGCCGTCGCCGCCGACGCGCTGTCCGGCCGCGGCCTCGCCATCGTGGCCGCGGTGGCCGACCGCTGGGGCATCCAACCGACCTCCACCGGCAAACGGGTCTGGTTCGAGCTGTCAGACGTGTAATCCAGTGGCCAGAAGTTGAGGGTTCCGTTACACACGAGATGTGACGAACACTGAGCAGACCGACGGCATCGTGTTGCGGCCGTTCCAGGAAGACGAGTTCCGGACCGCGGTTGAGTTCATCAACAGCATGTTTTTCGAGGCCTTGCATGAAGAAGACGTCGAAGAAGAACGCACACTGCTGGACCTGGAACGCACCACGCTGTTGGCCGACGGCGACGAAATCGTTGGTACGGCCGGGATCTACACCCGGCGGATGACGGTGCCGGGCGCCGTGGTCCCGACGGCCGCGGTGACCTGGGTCGGGGTCGCACCGACGCATCGCCGACGCGGCCTGCTGACCCGGATGATGAAGCATCAGCTGCACGGGCTGCACAACGCGGCTGACGGAGAACCAGTGGCCGCGCTGTGGGCATCGGAGACGGCGATCTACGGCCGGTTTGGCTACGGCATGGCGATCCGCCGAGGCTTCGTCGAGGCGCAGCTGCGGGACATCCCGATCCGCCCGGACCTGCGCCCGACCGGTGGCCAGGTTCGCCAGCTCAGCCCGAAAGCCGCGCTGCCCGACCTGGTCTCGGTGTACGAGCAGGCCCGGCCGTCCCGGACCGGCTTCCTGGACCGAACCGACCCCTGGTGGCAGCGCAAGATCCACGACCCGGAATACGACCGCAACGGCTTCACCCCCGTACGCGCCGCTGTCTACTCCGTGGACGGGCGCCCGGAAGCGTACGCGCTCTATCGGGTCAAGGAGAGCGACACCCAGGTAGGCCCTGACTCGTTGCTGCAGGTCAAGGAGCTGATCGGCACGTCCGGTGCGGCCGAGCTGGCGATCTGGGAGTTCATCACCTCGCTGGACCTGCTGCGCCGCGTCGAGTGGTACAACGCGCCGCTGGACCTGCCGATCCGGCACGCGGTGGTGGAGTCCCGGCGGATCGCCGACCGGACCAGCGACTCGATCTGGGTCCGGCTGGTCGACGTCGATCGAGCGCTGGCCGCCCGTACGTACTCTGCCGCTGTCGACGTGGTGCTGGACGTGACGGACACCCTGTGCGGCTGGAACGCCGACCGGTGGCGGCTGCGCGCGGAGCCGGGCAAGCCGGCGACCTGCGAGCGTACGCAGGCGCCCGCGGACCTGGCCCTGTCCGTCACCGAGCTGGGCGCCGCCTATCTGGGCGGGACCTCGCTGGCGACCCTGGCGGCCGCCGGCCGGGTCACCGAACTCCGCGCCGGCGCCCTCCGGGAGGCCGCCATCGCCTTCCTGGAGCCGCGCCCGCCGTTCTGCAACGACGGCTTCTAACGCCCTGTCAGACCGCGGGTTGGCAGGTGGGGCACCAGTAGAGGTTGCGGGTGGCCAGCTCCGCGGTGCGTACGGGCGTGCCGCATACCCGGCAGGGCTCGCCCGTACGGCGGTAGACATAGCGGCCGTCGCCGGGCCGCGGCGGAGTGGAGATCCGCGTCTTGTTTTCGGGCCGCAACGTGGTGATCCGGCCGGTCCTTACGCCCGCCTTCATCAAGGCGACCAGGTCCGTCCATAGCTCCAGCCACTCGTCCTCGGACAGGTCGCGGCCCGGCCGGTACGGGTCCATGCCAGCGCGATAGAGCACCTCGGCGCGGTAGACGTTGCCGACACCGGCCAGCACGCTCTGGTCCATAAGAAGCTGGGCGATCGGCGCCCGGCTGCGGCCCAGCTTCCGGAAACCGCGAGACAGGTCGGCGTCTCTGCGCAGTGGATCGGGCCCGAGCCGGTCGGTGATCGCGGCTTTCTCCTGGGCGGTCAGCAAGGTGCAGGCAGCTGGGCCACGCAGGTCGGAATACGCGCCGTCGCCGACCATCCGCAGGCGTACCTGCCCCACCGGCTCCGGCGGCCCGTCCCCGTTGGTCAGCTCGGTCAGCGCGAAAGTCCCGTAAAGACCCAGGTGGATGTGGATCCAGTCGGCGCCGTAGCGATGGAAGAGATGCTTGCCGTACGCCTCCGTCCGGTCCAGCACCCGGCCATCGCAACGGGCCGCACCGGCCGCGAACCGGCCCTGCGGACTCGACAGCTGGACCGGCGAGCCGCCATAGCGGCGGCGGTGTTCGGCGGCGAGCCGGTGGATCGTGTGACCTTCGGGCACTATTGGCTCCAGGGACCAGCGAGCGGTTGAGGTGACAGTGGGGCAGAAACGGCATTCCCATGATGCGGCCAGGCGGCGCCGGCGGGTACGCCCGGGTCGTGGCCCGGCAGTGGCGTCCGCTGGTGACGCGCCGGAGGACCTCCAGGCGGACGACCTCGCTGTGGACCTCCAGGTGGACGACCCGCAGCCAGGCACGGCCGAGGCCAGCACGGGTGAGGCCAGTACGGTTGCGGCGGTCACGGCCGTCACGGCGGACGCGCTGGATGAGCCGGTGACCGAGCCCGCGGCCGTACCAGTGCCCACCCAGCCGCATCCCAAGCCGGCCGGGCCGCCGGCTCCCGGTCCGACCGCCAACCGCCCGCCGCCGGTCCGCCGAGCCCGCCCACCTGGGCCGGTCGGGCACGGCACCCCGGCACCGATCCGGGAGGCGATGGGTGGCCTGCGTGGCCTGGTCGGTGCCGGCCCCACCCAGCTGCCGGTGCAGATCGCGATGCGGGCTCGGGATGCTTCACGGCCAACCGAGGCGGACGTGGCCGCCGCCGAGCGTGACGTCGCTGTCGTACGCCGTCATTGGACCCCGCCTGACAGCTCCTGAAACCGATAAGCCGTGGTCAAGATCACCAACGCTGCCCGGACGGCCAGAATAAGGCCGGCACGGATTGGGTACGCTGTCCGTTGACCAAGATGTCCCGCGGCACTGCTGAGCCGGGACGATCGGTGAAAGTCCACCGGCGCGATCGATGCGTGGTGGCGATCCACACGGGGCGGAGCACAGGGGCGGAGGACCACCGTGGCGGCCGGGGAACCCTCAATGGCGAGGGAAAGCACGGGCTGGGTGACGGACATCGCGCGTTATTGGCGCCTCTTCGTCGCGCTGGGTGCTGTCATCGCACTGGTCGTCATGACCGCGGACATCCTCATCGAGGGGTCACTGCGGACCTTCGACGGAACCGTCTCGGAGATCTTCGACACCCGCGCCGGACTGTCCCTGCACACCGGCCTGGTGGCGCTGGCTTTCATCAGCGAGGACGTCTACGCGGTCGGCCTGGTCGTCGCCGTTCTCGCGGTCGCCACCATCGCGGCCCGCAGCCTGCGACCGGCGCTGACCGTGGTCGGCACGATGGCGGCGAACTGGGTGGTCATTGAGGTCATGAAGACCGCTTTCGGGCGCACTGCCCCGGACACCGGCGAGGACCTCTTCGGCGTCAACGCGCTCTCGTACCCATCGGGCCACTCCGCGAACACGATCATCATCTGGACCCTGCTGCTGCGGATCATCTTCGGCCTGTGGGGCGACAAGATCAGCTTCCTGAGCACCCCGCTGCGCCGGTTCCTGGTGGTCGCTTCGCTGGCCGTGGTGTTCGGTGGATCGCTGGTCGGGCTGAACTACCACTGGCTGACCGACATCGTGGCCGGCTGGCTGATCGGCATCGCGCTGTCGATGCTGGCGCCCTCACCGCTGCCCGAGCACCTGCGGCCGGAGAACCGGCACCTGCGGGAGGCGGCTCAGCGTACGTCCGCCAGCACCAACCCAGCGCGCGCTTTCGGGACGAACCACGTGCTCTTGCGGGGCATCTTCTCCCGGGACAGGTTGACCGCCACGAAGTCGTCCACCGAGACCGGCGCCACCAGGACAGCCGCGACGGCGTCGCCGGCGTCCACCTCGGCCGCCAGCCACGACGGGCCGTAGTCCCCGCCGACATAGCTGATCCGCTTGTCGTCCGCTGCCATCCCCAACACCTGCCCGAAGAGCACCCGCTCAATCACCGCGTGATCCAGCTGCTGCGCCACCTTCTGGGCCACCTTCTGGGCTACTTCGCCCGCTGGCTGCGCCGGCAACGCGATCTCGTACGTCCTGCCGCCCGCGTAGAGCACCACTGTGCCGGTCGCCGGGATCTCCGGACCACCTGGCTTCTCCCGTACTCCCGCGCCCGCCTCCGTCAGCTTCGTGAGCACCGTCGGCAGGTCGGCGTCCCAGCGCCTGATGAGCCGGTCGTACGGCGCGATGCGGACCGAGTCGGAAGTGGTGATGACTGCCAGGAAGCGGTCGAGGCCGGCCTGCTGCGCCGACAGGCTGCGGTGGTTTCCGTCCGCCACCACCAGCTCGCCGCCGCCAGCCAGTGCGAGCAGCCGGTCAGCCACCTCCCCAGGCCCGAGCGCCCACACCTCGTGCCGACGACCGGCCGCGTCGGTGTCCGTGACCTTCGGCGGGCCGGCGATCGCGTCGATCAGGGCCTGTTTCAGGGCGTCCGCGTGCGCGGTCTGGATCAGGAGAACCGGCGACAACAGCGTCTTGAGACGCTTGGTGAGCGCGGTCCGCTCGACCACCTTGGCCACGAACACGTCCTCGTTGCGTACGACCAGGCCCGGCTCGTCCGCCGAAGTCGAGATCTGGTCGGTCGCCACCGCCGCGAAAAGTCCATAAGTGACCTGGTCGCCCTCGGTGATCCGATATGGCGCGACCAGCTGGTCGACCTGCTCGTACGTGCCATCCTGTTTCTGTTTCCGCAAAGTGGCCGCCGCGCCGTTCAGCGCCGCGGTGAAATCCTGGCCAGCCTTGACCGCCGCCGGCGTACAGTGCGGCATCTCGATCGCCAGCGCCGACCGCGGATTCGCGTCGATGACCGCGATGATCTCGGTGTCCGCGGCGAACTCGTCATAGTTCGACGCACCCGTACCGCCGGTGGAGACCCAGCCCGCCTCAATCGCGGTGACCACCTTGTCGCTCTGCATCCGGCGAGGCTACCCACCCGCCCGGCGCTCTGTCCGCCGGCCACAGCGGTTTTTAGCCAGGCGAGTCACGACCTCCTGGGCGAGGGCCGGTGCCTCAAGGTCAAAGGCGAAAGTCAGGGCCTCAGGGCCTCAGGGCCTCAGGGGCTCAGGGGCTCAGGGCCTCAGGGCCTCAGGGCCTCAGAGGCTCAGAGGCTCAGAGGCTCAGAGGCGAGCGCCTTAGGGGCGAGGGTCAAGGTCTGCCCTGCGGGCGGCGCCTCTAGGAAGAACTGGTTTGGGTTTGGTCGTTGCGTAGGTGGGTGGTTGGGTTGCTTGTTCTCCCCGTCGGCGCCCAAGGGCAGCACATTTCCTGGCCCGGCGGCGGAGCTTGGGTGCCGTGCCCGGCTTTTGTTTGCCGCCGCCGGGTCAGGAAATGTGCAGGGCTACGCCCGCCGACGGGGAGAACAAGCAGCCCACACTCGCGAAAAAGCACATCCCCTCACCCCACTCCATCGACGCCTCGCGCGCCCCACCCACTTTCGCCGACCCTCACGCGACCCCACCCCTCACCTCCAGGCGCACTCCACCTACCCCGCTACTCTGCGCCACCACACTTCCCGGATTCGGCTACCTTCCGCGACATCCGTTGTTGATCTTGGTTAGTTTGCCTACCCAACCCAGACATTTCAGACCGATGTCCGGTTTGAGTAGACCAACTAACCAAGATCAACAACTATCGTCCCAAAGAGTGGGACGAGCGGGTCGCAGGAGTCACAGGGACCCCATCAGTCCCAGCTGTCACAGGCGAGGGGTCGAGTGCGGTACAAAAGCCCGCACTCGACGTCGAGCGGTGCACAAAGTCCCGCACTCGACGAGCGACACCCGGGAAACTACTCGGGAAACGCGACAAAACAGGGCACAGAACTAACCAACTCGATCACCAGCAGCGCGAGGTGTCCGGTCTCCCCGTCGGCGGGCGTAGCCCTGCACATTTCCTGGCCCGGCGGCGGCGAACCAAACGCAACCACCCACCCAAGCTCCGCCGCCGGGCCAGGAAATGTGCTGCCCTTGGGCGCCGACGGGGAGAACGGACCACCGCAACCCCGTACCCAAGCCCCACGCCACACCAAAACCCGCAAGAACCGGGATCCACCCTCCCCCGAGGCAACCGCCGCTCTTGACCTTGACCTTCGACCTTGACCTTCGACCTTGACCTTCGACCTTGACCTTCGACCTCGAACGTCAGGTTTGACCCACTCAACGAAAAAATCACGCGCGCGCGTCCTCAAACCCACCCCCCACCCGTCACTGGGTGGGGGCCAGAAAACAGCACACGTACGACAGTTTTGCGCCGCGTCGGTCCTGTCACAGACAACTGGTGCTCGGGTGGTTGCCGGCGGCGGGTTAGTCGAAGATCGGGCCGACCGTGCGGGTGCGCTTGATTTCGTAGAAGCCGGGGGTGCTGGCGACCAGCAGGGTGCCATCCCAGAGGCGGGCGGCGGCGTCGCCCTTGGGGGCCGGGGTGACGACGGGGCCGAAGAAGGCGACCGTGCTGCCGTCCGGGCCGGGGACGTGGATAACGGGGGTGCCGACGTCCATGCCGACGGCATCCATGCCTTCGTGGTGGGACTTGCGGACGGCCTCGTCGAGGTCCTTGTTGTCAGCCGCCTCGAGCAGATCGGCCGGGAGTCCGGCATCGGCCAAGGCGGCGGCGATCACGTCGTGGACGCTCTCGGTCGCGTCCTCGCTGAAGGCGCTCTGGCCGCCGGGGTGGAAACGGGTGCCGATGGCCGTGTAGTACGAGCGCAACGCGTCGGAGCCGAGTCGCTGCTCCACGGCGATGCCGACCCGGACCGGGCCCCAGCCCTTCGCGATCCCTTCTTTGTACTGTTCGGGCAGGTCATCGCGCCCTTCGTTCAGCACGGAGAGGCTCATCACGTGAAACCGCGTCTTGACCGGACGCACCTTTTCCACTTCCAACATCCAGCGCGAAGTCATCCACGCCCAAGGGCAAAGCGGGTCAAACCAGAATTCGGCGGTCACCGTTTCCGCTTCGGTCTGAGCAGACACTGAAGGATCCTCCCCTAGCCAAACAGTCAGCCACGACCACCGGAACGGTCGCGGACTCATGCGTTTTCAACCATGAGCACCGCCCTGGACCGGCATATTCCCGTTCGGCTGGCATCATTGCGGTGACCGCTGCGTAGCCCAGCAGCAACAAACCCAGGTTGAAGGAGAGCAACGCCGTGCCAGGAAGCAACCTCACCCGCGCCGAGGCCCGTGAGCGCGCCGAACTGCTTGCGGTGGACTCGTACGAGGTGTGGCTGGATCTGACCGACGGCAGCGGCCAGCCCGGGGAGCGGACTTACCGCACCCGCACCGAAGCACGGTTCACCGCCAGCACGCCGGGCGCCGAGACCTTCTGCGACCTGATCGCTGACCGGATCCATTCGGCGACCCTCAACGGTCAGCCGGTCGACACCTCCGGGTACGACCCGCAGACCGGCATCGCGCTGACCGGCCTCGCCGCCCAGAACGTGCTGGTGGTCGAGGCGGACGGGCTCTACACCAACACCGGCGAGGGCCTGCACCGGTTCCTGGACCCGGTCGACGACGAGGTCTACCTCTACAGCCAGTTCGAGACCGCGGACGCGAAGCGCGTTTACACCTGCTTCGACCAGCCCGACCTGAAGGCCGAGTTCACGTTCCACGTGACCGCGCCGGCGCACTGGAAGGTCTTCTCCAACGCCGCACCGGAAAGTTCCGAGCCGGCCGAGAACGGCGCCCAGACCGTGCATTTCAGCACCACCAAACGGATCTCGCCCTATATCACCGCGATCGTGGCTGGTCCGTACGCCGGTGCCACCGACCACCACGACGGCATCGACCTGGGCATCTACTGCCGCGCGTCGCTGGTGAAATACCTGGACGCGGACAACTTGTTCGACCTGACCCGCAAGGGCTTCGACTGGTATCACGAGCAGTTCGGTTTCCGTTACCCGTTCGGAAAGTACGACCAGATCTTCTGCCCGGAATACAACGCGGGCGCGATGGAGAACGCCGGCTGCGTGACCATTCTGGAGGATTACGTCTTCCGGTCCAAGCCGGTCGAATACACCCTCGAGCGGCGTTGTACGACGGTGTTGCACGAAATGGCGCACATGTGGTTCGGCGACCTGGTCACCATGACCTGGTGGGACGACCTGTGGCTGAACGAGTCGTTCGCCGAACTGGCGTCCGCCTTGTGTCAGGCCGAAATCGACTCGCCGTTCGCCGAGGTCGCCTGGACTTCGTTTGAGAACATCGAGAAGTCCTGGGGCTACCGGCAGGACCAGCTGCCCTCCACGCACCCGATCGCCAGCGACATCCCCGATGTACAGGCCGTCGAAGTCAACTTCGACGGCATCACGTACGCGAAGGGTGCGGCGGTTCTGCGCCAGCTGATGGCGTACGTCGGCCGCGAACACTTCATCCAGGGCATGCGCACGTACTTCGAGCGGCACGCCTTCGGGAATGCGACGCTGGCCGACCTGCTCGGCGTCCTGTCCGAGGTTTCCGGGCGGGAGCTGGAAAGTTGGTCGCGCGCCTGGCTGCAGACCAGCCAGGTCAACATCATCCGGCCGGAGATCGAGCTGGAGCCGGACGGCTCGTACCGCGCGGTGTCGCTGCGCCAGGAGGCGCCCAAAGAGCACCCGACGTTGCGGCCACACCGGCTGGCCCTGGGTTTGTACGACTTCGACGGCACCACTTTCGAGCTGCGCGAGCAGGTCGAACTGGACGTCGACGGCGAACTCACGCCGGTGCCGCAACTGGTCGGCAAACGCCAGCCGGATCTGTTGCTGGTCAACGATGGCGGCCTCACCTACACCAAGATCCGGCTGGACGACCGGTCTGTTCGCAGCGTGGTCGAGCACATCGCCGCGCTCGGTGACCCGCTGGCCAGGTCGCTGTGCTGGCAGGCCGCGTGGGACATGGTCCGGGACGCCGAGATGCCGGCCCGCGACTACGCCACCATGGTGTGGGGCGGGATGCCGACCGAGACGGTGTCGTCGCTGATCCTGGACGGCATCCGGAACATCCGTACGGCGCTCGGCGCGTACACCGACCCGGCGTGGGGCGAGCAGGGCTGGAAGACGCTGGCGCAGACCGCGCTGGCCACCATCCGCTCGGTCGAGCCGGGCAGCGACGCCCAGCTGCAGTGGGTACGGGTCGCCGCGGACACCGCGTGGGCCGCTGGTGCGGAGGTGGTCGCGCAGGTACGTGGCCTGCTGGACGGCACGGTCACGGTCGAGGGCCTGAAGGTCGACCCGGACCTGCGCTGGTATCTGCTGCAGGGCCTGGCCGGGGCCGGCGCTGTCGGCGAGCCGGAGATCACCGCCGAGCTGGCGCGGGACGCCACCGCCACCGGCCAGCGCAAGGCCGCCACCGCCCGGGCCGCGATTCCCACCGCGGCGGCCAAGGAGAAGGCCTGGCACATCGCGGTGGTCGAGGACGGCCTGCCGAACGCGATCATGGAAGCCGCCATCACCGGCTTCTGGCACCCCGGCCAGCTGGAGCTGCTCCGCCCGTACGCCGACCGCTACTTCGCGTCGGTCGCGGACGTGTGGCAGCGCCGCTCGTCCGAGGTCGCGCAGAACATGGTGATCGGCCTGTTCCCGCGGATGCTGGTCGAACAGTCCACATTGGACGCCGCGGACGCGTTGCTGGCGCAGTCCGACCACCCGCCGGCACTGCGCCGGCTGCTCGCCGAACAGCGCGACGGCGTTCGCCGCGCCCTCGCCGCCCGCGAGCGCGACCGCAAGTCCGACTGAGACGCGAAACCGGCGGCCCGCACTTTCGGGGGCCGCCGGTTTCTCGTACGCACTACTTCGCGAACGTGACGTTTTCGGTGTGTCGGCGACGAAAACGTCGAGTTCGCCGAGGGTCAGACCTTGGTGTGGTCGGCCAGCATCCGCAGGCCAGTGACGATGCCGGCGGTGAGGTCGCCGCCGGCGAAGGCCGCGGTCATCGACAGCGCGGCCAGCGCGCAGATGCGATCCGGGATCCGGTCCACCACCGAGGAACCGGTGACGATCTCCACCATCCGCTGGTCCGGGGAAATCGCCACCAGCACGGACTTGTCCGGATCGGGCAGCTTGTCGTGCAGCTTCTCGGCGTGCTCGCGGGTCTTCTCACCGAGATCGCCAACATAGACGCTGAAAGCCAGCCCGGACTCGCGGTCGGCGGCGGACAGCGCCTCGTCGATGCGGATCAGCTGCCGGGAGCTGAAAGGGCTCTCCCCCGAAGTCGGGTCGGAACCGTCGTACCCGTCTTTTGCCGGCGCCGCCGGGGCCTCTTCGCGCACCACAGCCTCCTTGGGCACCACAGCTTCCTCAGTCAACACCGCGTCACCAGCTGCCACTTGCGCCGCCCTTCGGGGTCGAGGGCGTGGCGCTGCCGGCAGGCAACGCCGTGCGCTGCGCAGCGGCGGTCAGCTGGCCGGCCGAGTGGCCGTGTCCAGCAGCCGCCGGGGCGTCTGGCACAGCGGCGAGGAACCAGACCGGCGCGAAGTCGAACGGCCGGCCGGGCCGGTAACGCTTGGAGCGGCGGGCACTCGTGCCGTACACCAGCGCCGCGATCACAAGGAAGACCGAGGCGGGGATGCCGACAAAAGTCCCGACGGTCTCAAGTGGAGTCATGAGGCCTGTCCTTCTGGCTAACAAATCGTATGACTCACCGTATCCGAAGCCCGTGAGCGCCACCTGATCAGGATGCGGCCGATGTGACGTACGAGGCTCGCCTTCCCAAGATCGTCCCGTATCGGCGCCAGCGTTCCCAGAAGAACGCCGGCCGCCGACGCTCTAGAAAAACTTCGGCAGGCTCAACGACGGCGGGGTCGTGGCGGAGATGAAGGCGATGCCGCTCAGCACCGAGAAGCCGGCCGCGATCAGGTGCGACGGCAGCGCACCGCGGCGCTGCCGCCAGCCCAGCAGCATCCGGCCAATCAGCCGGCACAGCCAGAACGGCACGAGGGCGGCGACCAGCGCGAGGCCAGCGCCGACGAGCAGTTCGCTGAGCACCGCGCTGTTCACGCTCTTGCCGTCGAAGAGGCTGCTCAACACCGCGCAGGCCGCCCAGATCAGGCAGCACACGGTGAGGAACACAGCGCCCAGAATCGACAGCAACCGACCCCGTTTCGGCCCGTACGCGCGACGGGACTCCGGGGGCCGCTGGATCGCCGGCTGGTCCGCGGTGTCCGGTGGCGGCGGAGTCGGCGCCGGCACTTTTGACGCGCCACGCGCCGGTCCGCGGACGCCCGGAGGCCCTGCCGGGGCCTGCGGGACACCTGGCGCCACCAGGTCCACGCGGGTGCCGCCCGGCCCGCCTTGCGATGGCACGGCGGCGACGACGGCTGGTGGGCTAGAGACGTGAGCGCTCGCCTTCGCGGTGGGCACCTTGGTGAAACCCGCACCGGCCGGTACGGTCGCCGCGCCGGCCACGAACGGCGTCACCGGGTTGCTGGCCGGCACCGGTGCGATCGCGGCGGCACCAACACCGGCGCCGCTGGTCACCCGGGCCGATCCGCGGGCCGAGCGGCGGCCACCGCTCCACATCGCGACGCCGCCGGCCAACGGGTGGGCCGCGGCCAGCTCGGCCAGCCGGTCCACCCAGGCCAGCAGCTCGTTCGTATGCGGGCGGTCGGCGGGCTGGTCCATCAGCGGCGCGAGCAGGTGCTCCCGCAGCCGCGGCGCCGCGTCCAGCTCGGCGACCGGCTTCAGGATCGACCAGCGGGCCCGCGGCATCTCCGGCCCGGAGACCAGCGTGCTTTCCGCGACCTCGCGCGGCAGCTGCCCGGTGACCAGGAAATACGCCACCGCGCCAAAGCCGTGCACGTCGTACGCCGGACCGACCCGGCCGGTCAACGCCTCCGGGCCGCCGGCCTTGGCGGTGAAGGCGACCGAGGTGATGTAGTCCGGCCGGTCGTACCGGGCGCCGGTGAAGTCGATCAGTCGCGGGCTGCCGTCCGGCAGGATCACCACGTTCGCCGGGGTGACGTCCATGTGCAGCACCGGGTTCGCGGTAGCCGCCGGGTGGTGCAGCGCCAGCAGCACGTCGGCGAGGCTGCGCAGCACCGGGCGACCCTCGACCTTCGGGTACGCGCCGCCGGCCATGTCCCGCAGCGCCCAGCCCGGCAGGAAGTCCAGGACCTGGTACGGCACCTCGTCCAACTGGCCGTTGAGGCCGCGGCTGGGCAGCGTGCCGGGCGCGTGCGGCAGGCCGCCCATGAAGCCCTCGATCCGCCGGCAGATGCCCGGGATGCCGCGCACGTTCAGGTCCGCCAGCACCGCGTCGCCCTTGTCCCAGGACCGCAGCTGGTCGATCAGCGGCCGGCCCTCGCTGGACCGGAAGACCTTCACGGTGACCGGGCTGGAAGCGATGCCCGCGGACATCCGTACGGCCCGGTAGACCTCGGCCTGTCCGCCAGTGGCCAGATGGGTGATCAGCCGATACCGCGACCGGGACTCCGGCAGCACGCTTTCCGGACCACAGACCAGGTCGAGCACAACGTCCGGTGCGTGACCCGCCGCCTGGGACATGAGCCTCCTTGCTCGAGAACGATGCCTTCTTTGAAGGCACCAATGCCAACCGCTGACCAGAGTAGCCACCACCAGCACCCCGGCGAAGTGCCCGACCGACAAGTCATGACTGCGACGTACGACGCATCCACCTGCGGTCTCATCCGTCTACCTGGTTCGACGCACGACGACCGGGAGGGGTTGCCCCTATGGGCCGACTCCGAGACAGAGTTCACTTCGTTCCCTGACCGAACGGACAGGCACCTGATCTCATCTGAGAGCTGCGCCATACCTGCTGGTCGATCTAGCCTGCCATCAGACCCCAGTTCCAGTGAGCAGGAGGCGTTCGATGAAGACACGTGCCGCTTTCATCCGGCAAGCTCCCGGCGAGTACGAGGTCGGGGAGGTTGAGCTGGAGGAGCCTCGACAGAACGAACTGCTCATCAAGATGTCCGCGGCGGGCCTCTGCCACTCCGACGACCACGTCGCCACCGGCGACATCCCGGCCGGTGTCTACCCGATGATCGGCGGCCACGAGGGCGCCGGCGTGGTGGCCGGGGTCGGCCCGAACACGCCCGGTTTCGCCGACGGCGACAAGATCGTCTTCTCGTTCCTGCCCAGCTGCGGCCGCTGTCGCTGGTGCGCGTCCGGCATGCAGAACCTCTGCGACCTGGGCGCTGGGCTGCTGTCCGGTGGCCGGCCGGACGACCCGACCAGCTTCCGGAACTCGATGGACGGCAAGCCGGTGGGCCAGATGTGCGGACTGGGGACGTTCGCGGACTACACCATCGTGTCGGTCGACAACGCCGTGAAGGTCGACGACGACGTGCCGCTGGACAAGGCCGTACTCACCGGCTGCGGGGTCGGTACGGGCTGGGGCTCGGCGGTCAACTCGGCGCAGGTCTACCCCGGTGACACGGTGATCGTGATGGGCGTCGGCGGCATCGGCATCAACGCCGTCCAGGGTGCCGCCCACGCCGGCGCGTCGAACATCATCGCGGTCGACCCGGTCGCCTTCAAGCGGGAGAAGGCGATGGAGCTCGGCGCCACCCACACCGCGGAGACCATCCAGGAGGGCGCTGACATCGCCCGCTCGCTGACCAACGGCCAGGGCGCCGACTCCTCGATCGTCACCGTGGGCGTCACCAAGGGCGAGCACATCGCCGGCGCCTTCTCGGCCATCCGCAAGGCCGGTACGTGCGTGGTCACCGGTCTCGGCGACATCACCGAGGTGGGCATCCCGATCTCGCTGGGCGAGCTGACGCTTTTCCAGAAACGCCTGCAAGGTGCCCTTTTCGGTGCGTCCAACCCGAAGAAGGACATCCTGCTGATGCTGGCCCTCTACAAGGCCGGCAAGTTGAAGCTGGACGAGCTGATCACCAACACGTACCGGCTCGAGGACATCGCGCAGGGCTATAAGGACATGCACGACGGCAAGAACATCCGTGGCGTCATTCTCTTCGACTGACGGGGCTGGCCTGCCGGTCGCCGCGATGGTCGCGGCGGCCGGTGGCCGCCTTGTCGGTCGCCGTCGCGAGGCCGAAGTGGTCGCGGCGGCGCTGGGCGCGGGTCGCAACATCCTGCTCGAAGGCCCGCCCGGAACGGGGAAAACGACCCTGCTGACCGCCCTCGCGGCCGGCGCTGGACTGCCGTTGGTGCTGGTGGAAGGCAATGCCGAGCTGACACCCGCGCGGCTGGCTGGCCATCACGACCCGTCGCGGGTGCTGAGCGAGGACTACCATTCCGGCAACTTCGTGCCGGGTCCGCTGCTTCGTGCGATGACCGACGGTGCGCTGCTTTATGTCGAGGAACTCAACCGCATTCCAGAAGAAACGCTCAACGTGCTGCTGGGCGCGCTTTCCGAGCGACAAATTCACTTGCCACGAGTGGGTACGGTGCCCGCCGAGTCAACTTTCCGTTTGATCGCGGCAATGAACCCGTACGACGCCATCGGCACGACCCGGATCACGCCGGCGCTCTACGACCGATCGTGTCGCGTCGCGATGGGCTATCAGGACGAGCTAACGGAAATCGCGATCGTGATCGCGGAGACCGGCGATCGCTCCGCGCTCGCGAAACGGGCCGTGCGGGCGGTCAGGGCGACACGTACGCATCCGGAAATCCGCGTCCCGGCGTCCGTCCGCGGCGCGATCGACACCGTGCTGGTGGCCGGGCAGCTGGCCGAGATCCGCAGCGAGTCGGCGCCCGGCGAACACACCGCGTTGGACTCGGCGCTGGCCGCGCTGACCGGACGGATCACCATCGCGGACGGCGGCGGGCGTACGGCCGAGGACATCGTCACCGAGATCTGGGAGGAGGCCGGCCGGTCGGGAAAAGCGTGACGCCCGGCGACCCCGCGGCCGCCGGGCAGCCGCTTCCGTCGGGCGGCAAGCGAGCCGTCACTGACCCGGGCGAGGTCCAGAAGCTGCTGCGCGACCAGGCGTCGCGTACGAGTGCGCGCTCCGAACTGACCTATCGGCATCCGGACCTGCCGGCGGTCTCCCCCGAGGCCGGCATGCTCGACGAGCAGGCGCTCAGCGATCTCGTCCACACCGATCCGGAAGCCGGCCTCGGGCTGCTCGCCGACCTGACCCGGGCCGCCGACGCCGGCCTGCGCGAACGAGCCCGCCGGCTGGCCACCCTGCTGGCCGTACGGCCGCGGGGCACCGAAGCCGAGCGCGGGCTCGGCCGGCCTGCACTGGCGCTGGTCACCGACCCGTACGCCGGCGCGGACCTCGACCTGGACGCCACCCTGAACCGCCTCACGGGCCTGCACCGGCCGCATCTGGATGACCTGGTTTTTCGCGGGTGGCGCCGGAGCGAGTCGGCGTATCTGCTGGTCGTCGACTCGTCCGGCTCGGTGGCCGGACCGCGCCTCGCGACCGCCGTACTCACCGCCGGCGCCCTCTGCCACCGGATCGTGGACGCCGAACTCGCGGTGCTGGCCTTCTGGTCCCGTACGGTCCTGCTGCGCCCGCTCGGGCCAGCCGCCGCTGGCACCGTCGCCCAACTGGTGGATCGGCTGGCGGACCTGCGCGGTGGCGGCACGACCGATCTCGCGCTGGCCTTGCGGACCACCCTCGACCAGGCCCGGCTGGCCCGCGCGGCTCGCCGGGACGTGCTGCTGCTGACCGACGGCGTACGCACCGAAGGTGACGACCCGCTGCCGGTCGCCGCCTCGGCTGCTGGCCTGGGCGTACGAATCCATGTGCTGGGCCTGAAAGCGCCAACCGGCGAGGAGGAGACTGGCGAGGCCACCTGCCGCGCGATTGCCTCGGCGTCCGGCGGTCGCTATGCGGCCGTCGGATCGCCACTGGACGCGGCCGCCGCGGTGTCCGCTGTCCTGGCCTGACCTTTGGTTTTCGCGTCTGTTGCGGCTGGATCCGTCGACATACCCACTGCGAGGGCCACCAGAGATCACCATTCGGACCGGCGACCGCGTCGACGCGATGCGGTCAAAACCGTGACGAGATGGGACCCAGCCCCGTCCGGCGCCATCGGCCGCCAGGCCGATGTTGTCGCCCCTCCGGCAGGGGCGTCGCTTTCTGGGGCCCACCGGTTTTTGGTGGGCGCCAGAAAGCGACTCTCGTAGCCGTAGTCGACGGCGCCCGCGCCGAAGGCGCCAGAAATACAGGGCGGATCGGCAGTAACCATCAGAAAATCCCGCCCCGCCACCGGTCTTTGGTGGCGGGGCGGGATTTTCTGATGGCTGGTAGACGAGACGCCGCCCCCTCGCAGAAAACGCCATTAACCAGGGCGCTCATCTCCGCAGCACACACCGCCCTTAGCCAGGGCCGTCACCTCCCCAGCGCACCACCGCTTTCAACCGGGCCGTTGCCTCCGCAGCAGACACCGCCCTTAACCAGGCCGTCACCTCCCCAGCGCACACCGCTTTCAACCGGGCCGTTGCCTCCGCAGCACACACCGCTTCTGACCAGGGCGCCCACCTCCCCAGCGCACCACCGCTTTCAACCGGGCCGTTGCCTCCGCAGCAGACACAACCGAGCCCCGCAGCAGACACCCCTCAACCAGGGCCGGATCTTCGGCGTACGCCCCCGGAGGCAGCACCGTCGACTGGGCAGACCTCAAGTCGCAGAAACACCCAAAGTCACCCAGTCGCTCGTACCCACCAAATAGGAGCCCCAGGGCTAGGCGGTCATCGAGTCGGGGAAAGGCGCCGGGAGGTCCACTTCGGGCAGGCCCAGCCAGGCGTTCCAGGCCGGGTCGGGGGTGCGGTGGCCCAGTACGCGCCAGACCGGCCCGCTGGGCGAGGCCGGGCGGCGGTGCAGGCGCCAGCCCAGCTCGGCGAGCGTCCGGTCGGCCTTCACGTGATTGCACCGGCCGCAGGCGGCCACCACGTTCTCCCAGGTGTGCGCACCGCCGCGGCTGCGCGGAACGACGTGGTCAATGGTGCTGGCCGCCTTGCCGCAGTAAACGCAGCGACCGCCGTCGCGGGCGAAGACGGCTCTTCGGGTCAGCGACACGGTGGCCCGGAAGGGCACCTTCACGAACTTCGTCAACCGGACCACCATCGGGGCGGCGAACGAACGGGTCGCGGAATGCAAAAAGCCGTCTCCATCAGCGACGGAGACGGCCTTATCCGTGAGTATCAGTACTACCGCGCGGCGCGCTGGCACCACGCACAGCGGTTCGTACGTGGCGTTGAGAACCAACGCCGACCCGGATCCGCCCACGCGCACCTCCTCCGAGGTGGTCCGTTACTCGCCGCCCGACGAGGCTCGTCGAAACGACGGTGGTAGCAACATCCTGGCTCAGGATCGGCCCGCTGGCGAGCACGAAACAGCATTTTCATCTAAGCCAATGCCGCGACGGCCGTCCATGGGCAGAACCCACCTCGTACACAATCGTACAAAGCCTCGCAAATCGCTCGACGGCGCCCTCAGTGCCAGGATCCGGGCCGCGGGACGGGACGTAGCTCACGTCGAGCCTGGGGCGGCCACCGCGGCGAACCCACCGGCGGGTACGAAGGACTGACACGGGACCCGGCGACGGCAAGGAAGAGATGGAATCGCTCCTGCGCATCCTCGCGGCCAAACCGGACTGCGCCACCGACGCGGGTTCGGTCTGCCAGTCCGTGTGGCAGGCCACTGGCGTCGGCTGGCTGTCGGCCGGCTCGGAATACCTGGTCGCGACCCCGCTGAAGATCCTGCTGGTGATCGTTCTCGCGGTGGTTGTCCGCTGGGTCACGCACCGGCTCATCAAGCGGCTTGTCCGTACGACCACCGAAGGCAAGCTGCCGGTCGTCCTGCGGCCGCTCAGCGAGCACGCGCCGCTCGCGCGGGCCGCCGCCGGGCTGGTTCCCGAGCGCCGGCACCAGCGCGCCAAGACCATCGGCTCGGTGCTGCGCAGCGTCACCTCGATCGTGATCGGTGCGGTCGCGGTGCTGACCATCCTCGGCCAGCTCGGCATCAACCTCGCCCCACTGCTGGCCAGCGCCGGCATCGCCGGGGTCGCGCTCGGCTTCGGCGCGCAGACGTTGGTCCGCGACTTCCTGTCCGGGATCTTCATGATCCTGGAGGACCAGTACGGCGTCGGCGACACCGTCGACGTAGGCGAGGCGAGCGGGACCGTCGAGGCGGTGGGCCTTCGGTGTACGCAGCTGCGGGACGTGCACGGAACCGTCTGGTACGTCCGAAACGGCGAGGTGATCCGGGTCGGCAACCGCAGCCAGGGCTGGGCGGTCGTCGTCATCGACGTGCCGCTCCCCTACGGCACGCAGCTTGACCAGGCCAGCAGCGTGATCCGGACGGCCGCGCAGACCCTCGCCGACGACGAGCGGTTCGCCACCGACCTGCTCGATCCACCGGAGGTGCTCGGCATCGAACAGATGACCAACCTCGGGATCACCGTACGAGTGACGGTGAAGACGACGACGGACAGCCAATGGCGGGTTGGCCGGGAACTGCGCCGCCGACTGTCCGACGCGCTCGACGAAGCCAGCATCACGTCCGCACTGGGCGGCCAGCTCTACCTCCGCGCGCCCGCCACCAGCGCCGCTCCCTGACCACCCCCACTCTTCGGTGGGTCCAGGTTCGCCGCGCGCATCGAGTCGATGCGGACAAGACAAGGTGACGGAGAGTACGACGGGTTTCGAGAGTTGTCCGAACCGGAAAGTGTGGGCGCCGGTGAACCAACACCGGCGTTCACACGTGTGGCAGGGCAGAGGCAGAATGGACAGGTTCGTCGGCTGGATGGGAGTTGTGCGGTGAGTCCCATAGCGGATGGGAAAATGGTGGTTCTACCCCACCCTGCATAGACCCTGAACGCCCGGAAGATGTTGAATACCACGGGTCCTGTCGCTATTACCCGTAATCGTGCACACTATGGGCTACGACGCCAATACTGGTCGTAACGGGGAGGTGAGTGTCCTTGGCTGCTACCCCCGCGCGCCCAGCGACGTACCGTCAGGTCTTCGCGCTGGTCGAGGCTCGGGTGCTGCTCGGGACCCAGGTGTTGTCGCTGGTCGGCGACCTGCTGGCGACTGTCGCCCTGACCGTACTGGTCTACACCAACACCGGCTCCACGGTGCTCGCCGCGGCCACCTTCGCGATCGGATACCTGCCCTGGGTGGTGGGCGGCCCGATCCTGGCCGCACTCGCCGACCGGTTGCCGTGGCGCCGCACGATGGTCGCCTGCGACCTGATCAGGGCCGGGGTCGTTGGCCTGTTGGCCTGGCCGGGCATCCCGCTACCGATCCTGCTGGCGCTGCTGTTCGCCTCGGCACTGGTCGCTCCGCCGTTCGAGGCGGCCCGCTCGGCGCTGATGCCGGTCGCCATCCCCGGCGACGCGTTCGTGCTGGCCAACTCGCTGCAGTCGGTGCTCCGCCAGACCACCCAGGTCGCCGGCTTCCTGATCGCCGGGGTGCTGGTCGCGCTGCTGAACGCGCGAGGCGCACTGCTCGCCGACGCCCTCACCTTCGCGCTGTCCGCGGCCGCGATCCGACTCTGGATCAAGCACCGCGACGCGCCCCCCAAGCACCCGGAGCGTCGCTCGCTGTTGCAGGAGACCGTCGATGGCATGCGGCTCGTCCTCGGCCACAAGGTGCTCCGGCCGTATCTGATCCTCGCCTTCATCACCAGCGGCTGCGTGTACGCGTCCGAAGGCCTGTCGGCGCCGTTCGCCAAGCATTTGAACGGCGGCGGTCCGCAGGTGATCGGCATCCTGCTCGCGTCGATCCCCATCGGCGAGGCGATCGGTGCGATCGTGCTGGGCCGGTTCGCCAGCCCCACCCTGCGCCCGAAACTGGTCGTACCGATGGCGATCATGTCCGGCTGCGTCCTGGTACCGATCGCCCTGGACCCACCGCTGCCCGTCGTGTCGTTGCTCTACGCGCTGTCCGGTTTCGGCGTCTCGTGCATGACCATCGTCAACGCCAACTACGTGCGAGCGATCGCCCCACAGTTCCGCGGCCGCGCCTTCGGAGTGGCCCAGTCCGGGCTGCAGATCTCCCAGGGTGTCGGCGTACTCATCGCCGGCGCTCTCGCGTCCGTGCTGCTCCCGCCCCATGTCGTCGCACTCTGCGGGGCCGCCGGCGCGCTCGGCATCATGCTGCTCGCGTCCGCCTGGCCGAGCGTCAAACTGCAGGACGAGGCGATGGAGCATCCGGCGACCGGACCAGTCGGAAAGGTCTCCGCTTAGAGTGGTGGACGTGGAGTCAACCCCGAGCGAGACGACGACTTTCTACGACGCCGTCGGCGGCCACGAGACGTTCGTACGACTGGTGGACGCCTTCTACGCGGGTGTCGCGCAGGACGAGCTGCTGCGCCCGCTCTACCCGGAGCAGGACCTCGGCCCGGCGAACGAACGGCTTCGGCAGTTCCTGGAGCAGTACTGGGGCGGCCCCACCACGTATTCCGACCAGCGCGGTCACCCGCGACTGCGGATGCGGCACGTGCCTTTCAAGGTGAACCCGGCGGCCCGCGACGCGTGGCTGACCCGGATGCGGACAGCCGTGGACAGCCTCGGCCTGCCGACTGAGCTGGACTCGATCCTCTGGGACTACCTGCAGCGCGCCGCGTTCTCCATGGTCAACAGCTTCGAGTGAGCTGGCATTGTCCCGGCCACAGAAGGCCGTGAGGTTAACGAGCGGTTAGGAATTGCCGCGTTCCTCTGGCAGCATGTGCCGTAGGCCCAACTGGAACGATTCTGTAGGAGTCTGTGTGCCTACCAACTCTGTGCCGATCAGCGCAGACCACGCGAGTCAGCCGTCCGACTGGTGGCGCGAAGCGGTCTTCTATCAGGTTTATGTGCGCAGCTTCTTCGACGCGAACGGCGACGGAGTCGGCGACCTGGACGGCATTCGCGGCAAGCTGGACCACCTGGTGGCGCTCGGCGTCGACGCGCTCTGGCTGACACCGTTCTTCACGTCGCCGATGGTCGACCACGGGTACGACGTGGCCGATCCGCGCGATGTCGACCCGCTCTTTGGCGACCTGGCGGCCTTCGACCGACTGCTTGCGGCCGCGCACGAGGTCGGCATCAAGGTCACCATCGATGTCGTACCCAATCACACCTCCAGCCAGCACCCCTGGTTTGTGGAGGCGCTAGCCGCCGCGAAGGGCAGCCCCGCGCGAGCCCGTTACCACTTCATGGACGGCTATGGCCTGGACGGCGCCGAGCCGCCGAACAACTGGCCGAGCATCTTCGGCGGTCCGGCCTGGACCCGGGTCACCGAGGCCGACGGCAAGCCCGGCCAGTGGTATTTACACATCTTTGCGCCTGAACAGCCCGACCTGAACTGGGCCAACCCGGAGGTCGGCGCGGACCTCGCTCGTACGCTCCGATTCTGGCTCGACCGCGGCGTCGACGGCTTCCGCATCGATGTCGCCCACGGCCTCACCAAACCAGCGGGCCTGCCGGACATGCGAGTGGAGAACGTCGCGCTGCTGCACAGCGCGGACGACGATCCACGGTTCGACAACGACGGCGTCCACGAGATTCACCGGATGATCCGGTCCGTGGTGGACGAATACCCAGACCGGATGACGGTCGGCGAGGTGTGGGTAAGGGACAACGATCGGCTTCGCAAGTACGTCCGCCCCGACGAGCTGCACCTCGCCTTCAACTTCCGCCTCACCGAGGCCCGCTGGCGAGCCGACGAACTGACCGACGCGATCGAGCAGTCGCTGGAAACCGTCGCCGGCACCGGCACCCCGACCTGCTGGGTCTGGTCCAACCACGACATCGTCCGGCACCTGACCCGGTTCGGCGACGGCCTGGTCGGCGAGCGCCGCGCCCGCGCCGCCGTCCTGCTGCAACTCGCCCTGCCCGGCGTCGCTTACCTCTATAACGGCGACGAACTCGGCATGCCAAGCGTCGATATCCCGGACGAGGCCCTCACCGATCCCACTTGGGAACGCTCCAGCCACACCGAACGCGGCCGCGACAACTGCCGCATCCCCCTGCCCTGGACCGCGGGCGAGCCACCGTACGGCTTCTCCCCCGCCGGCACCCCCACCTGGCTCCCGATGCCAGCCGGCTGGGCTCCCCTCGCCGCCGACACCCAGCGCACCGATCCGTCGTCGATGTTCTCCCTCTATCGGACCGCGGTGCAGCTGCGCGGAAAGCACCCCGGCATGGCCGGCGACCTGGAATGGGTCCCAGCTCCCGCCGGCTGTGTGGCCTTCCGCCGTACCGGCGGCCTCGCCTGCGTCCTGAACGTGACCAACAACCCCGTACGCCTGCCCGCCGGCCTGCCGTCCGAAGTGCTCCTCACCAGCGTCCCCCTCATCGACGGCCTGCTCCCCGGAGACGCCGCCATCTGGCTGTGTTGATGGCCGCAGTTCCTGCGGCGGCGCATCTGGTTCGCGTCGCCAGGGCACCCAAAGAACGGGCACCCCACCGCCACGAACAAGGACGGCCTCCGGCCGTCGCGCGGGCGGGGTTGGGTTGAAGGCCGGCGTGGCTGTGTCAAAAGCCGCAGTTCCTGCGGCGGCGCATCTGGTTCGCGTCGCCAGGGCACCCAAAGAACGGGCACCCCACCGCCACGAACAAGGACGGCCCTCCGGCCGTCGCGCGGGCGGGGTTGGGTTGAAGGCCGCGGGTACTGCGGCCTTCAGATCAGCATGGCGTCGTCGTGGAGCCAGTCGACCCACGCCTGGGCTGACACCGCGACGGACTCCATCAGCTCATCGAGCAGCGCGTCATGCACTCCGGGTCCCAGCGGCACGTACATATCAGCCGTCAGCGGCAACGCGAGATCAGCCGACGGAGCACCCACGAAACACCGCAACAACCGCCGCGTGTTGTTCCATTCGTTGGCTGCCGTCAGGGCGCGCGCCTCCCAGGACATCGGTACGTGGGAATGGGCCACCACGTGCGCCGAGAGCATCGCCGGTTCGCGGTCCAGCGGGCCGCCGCCGGAGAGGGTGAACCAGAGGGTGGCCCGCTCGCCGGGAATGAGCAGCCGGCGGGCGCCGTCCACTTGGGCGCCGTGGCCGAGGCGGTCCAGGGACTGGCGGACCCGGCCCAGGGTCACCGGACGGGCCTCCAATGGATCGACTCGCATTCACGCCAAGGTAATACCCCGTGTCATCCCAGCCGGACCAACAGATCTCAGACCAGCAGGTTGAGTCCCCCGCCTCGGCGCAGGTAGACAGCTCCGGCCGCGGAGCGCAGCCGCAGCCACGGCTCGCGGACCTCGACCTGCACGACGCTGTCCGGGGCGCTCTCGCCGACCAGGCCGGTGGCGGCGAGGCCCTGGATGAGGCGCTGGGTGACCTCGACGGTGGGTCGACCGGCAGGACCGGACACGGTCAGCGCCACATGGTCGAGGACGGCGTTGGTCAGGGTGCTGGCGGCTTTCGCGCTCCGGCCCGCCGCGGCCTGCCGGAACGTACGGGCGCCGGCGCTGGCAAGGCGACTGACCACTTCGGCTGGGACCGCGTCGAGGCGCTCGAAACCACCGCTGGGCAGGCCACCCACCCACTCCGCGTCCCGGCGCGGCGACAGCGACACCTCAGCCTGGTCGGCGGCCAACGCGCGCAGCAGTACGTCCGCGGCCACCACCGGCTCGTCGCCGGTCGTGGTGTCCAACTCGGCGGGAACGGACAGCACGGCCAGGACACCTACCGGCAGCCGGCAACACAACTCCACGAGATCAGCCGCCGGTCGTACGCGCAGAAGAGCGTTGTCGTCGAGCCGGCGCACCCGTACCAGAAAGGCACCGCACGCGGCCGCACCCTGCGGGCTGAACCGCACCACCGCTGTCACGCATCGCCTCCGTCGGGCAGCCAGCCGCGCAGCCACTCCTGCTCGCGCGGGACCAGCCGGCGAATCCGGGTCGCCGCCAGGTCGTACGGAACGAGCAGGGTGCGGGCCCGGCAGGCCACCGGCAGCGATCCGTCGGCCGCGGCCTCGCGGTCATAGAGCTCGTACGCGACGGTGAAAGACGCATTTCTGACCTGTTCGACCCACACGTCGATGCGAACCGGCTCGGTGGCGTAGTCGATCTGCCGGAGGTAGTCGATCTCGTGCCGGGCGACCAGCACGCCGGACATCAGCCCGCCCAGCCCGTCAGCGGCCGGTGCGCGGGCGATCAGCTCGGTCCTGGCCTCCTCGAACAACGTCAAATAGCGGGCATTGTTGACATGTCCGAAGGCGTCCATATCGGACCAACGGATGTGGCAGTAAGAGATGTGGCGCGGCACCGGCCCAGGCTTTCACAGCAGTTTCCTGCCAGGTGCCACGGGCTGGCCGTTTTCCGCGATAGAGTGCCGACCGCTCAATAACGAACAGATAACGAGGCACCAAGCTCCGACAGTGGGTAGTCCGATGGTGTTGAATGCCCAGAGCTACATCGTGGCCTGCACCACACTCGTGACGCTGGCCACGCCTGCAACAGCAACCAGCAGAAGGAGTTTCCTAATGCGTCGAGTACGCGGGATCTCAAAAGCAGCAACCCTGATAGCACCGGCACTCGCGGCGGCTCTCATCCTTTCCGCCTGCGGCGGTGGCGGCGGCGGTACGAGCCAGAACAGCGACGCGCTGACCGGGACCGGGCCGATCACGCTGGTGCAGGGCAAAGACACCTCAGGCAACCGGCACAACCAGATCGACGCCTGGAACAAAATGCACCCTGACCAGAAGGTCACGCTGATCGAGCTGCCGGAGGACGCGGACACCCAGCGCCAGCAGATGGTGCAGAACTTCACCGCCAAAACCGCGACTTTCAGCGTGGTCGACGTGGACGTGGTGTGGGTCGCCGAATTCGCCGCGAACCAGTGGATCGAGCAGCTGCCCGAGGCGCAGATCCCGACCTCGTCCTATCTGGCTCCCACGCTGGAAACCGCCAAGTACTTCAACAAGCTTTACGCGGTGCCCCGCGCGTCCGACGGTGCTTTGCTCTACTACCGCAAAGACCTGCTCACCGCGGCCGGCGTGACCAACGCGCCGACCACTTGGGCCGACATGACCGCGGCCTGCAAGAAAGTGCAGGCGAAACAGCCCTCGATCGGGTGTTTCACCGGACAGTTCTCCAAATATGAGGGCCTGACCTGCAATTTCTCCGAGGCCATCAACTCCGCCGGCGGCACCATCCTCAATGACCAAGGTAAGCCGGACGTGAACACCCCGCAGGCCAAGGCCGGCGTCGACTTCCTGGTGAACGGCTTCAAAGACGGCTACATCCCGAAGGCGTCGTTGACGTACAAGGAAGAGGAATCCCGTCGCGCGTTCCAGGACGGCAATCTGGTTTTCGAGCGGAACTGGCCCTACACGTACGCGAAGTTCGGTGCCACCGACGGTTCCTCGAAGGTGAACGGAAAGTTCGCGATCGCGCCGCTGCCGGGCCTGAACGGCCCAGGTGTCTCCACTCTCGGCGGGCATGACCTCGCGATCAGCAAGTTCACCAAGAACAAGCTCACCGCGCTGAACTTCATCAAGTTCCTGACCGGCCAGGCGGAGGAGAACAACAACCTGCAGGCCACCTCCGAGGCCCCGACCTGGGCGTCGCTGTACGACGACCCCGCGCTGGTCGCGAAGTACCCGTATCTGCCAGTGCTGAAGCAGTCCATCCTGAAGGCCAAGAAGCGGCCGGCCGCGGTGCAGTACCAGGACGTGTCGGCGGCGATCCAGAACGCGGCCACCGACGCGCTGACCGGAGCCAAGACCTCCGATCAGGCATTGGCTGAACTACAGACAAAACTCACCCAACTGCTCGCGAAGTAGCCCGCCTCTGGCGGCCGGGGACACGTATCCGGCACGTGTCCCCGGCCGCACCAGCCGTCCCAGCTGTCCACGCCCGAGCTCGGGAGAGACAAGAAGATGAGCACGATCACCGCACCACCGCCCACCGCGGCTATGTCGCGGCGGGGCAACCGTAGGCAGGGCGTCGGCCGGTTGGCCGCCCTGCTGGTGTCCCCCACCTTTCTCGTGCTGTTGCTGATTATCATCTACCCGCTGCTGGACGCTCTCCGGCTGGCCTTTTACCACAAAAACACCGGCGTTGACCCGAATACCGGCTTTGTCAGCCAGGGCAGCACTTTCGTCGGGCTGAAGAACTTCACCGACCTGTTCACCGGCGACACCGGGCACACTTTCTTCACCGCGCTCGCGAACACCACCACCTTCACCATCGTCGGCGTGGCGATCGAGACCGTCATCGGCGTCGCGATGGCTTTGATCATGCACAAGGCATTCCGCGGCCGCGCGCTGATCCGGGCCACCATCCTGGTGCCGTGGGCGATTCCGACCGCGATCTCGGCGCTGCTGTGGAAATGGATCTTCGCCGCCGACGGCGTCGCGAACAACATCATCGGCACCAAGGTGCTGTGGACCACCGAAGGCATTCAGGCCTGGTTCGCGGTGCTGATCGCGGACACCTGGAAAACCGCGCCGTTCATCGGACTTCTGGTGCTGGCTGGCCTGCAGATCATTCCGGGCGAGGTGTACGAAGCGGCCAAGGTGGACGGATCCGGCGCCTGGAACACGTTCGTACGGATCACCCTTCCGTTGGTACGCCCGGCGTTGATCGTCGCCATCCTGTTCCGGATGCTGGACGTGCTGCGGCTTTTCGACCTGCCGTATGTGCTCACCGGCCCGGACAACACCAGCACCCAGACCCTGTCGATCGTCGCCTTCAGCGAGGCGGTCCGATATCAACGGTTCGGGCCGGCCGGCGCGATATCGACCATGCTCTTCATCTACATCGCGGTCGCCGCCTTCGTTTTCGTGAAGGTCCTCGGCGCCGATGTCATCGGCAACCGGATGGGGAAGAAATAATGGCGACCACCACCGCACCCGCCGCGGTAGCCCGTCCCACCAGCCGGCGGCGCAGCAAGGCCACCGGCACCGGCGGCTGGCCGAGTGTGCTGCCGTACGTCGGCATCGCGATCATCGTGATCTATTGCCTCGCGCCGTTTTACTGGATGATCGTCTCCAGCCTGCGCCGGACCAATGACCTTTTCGACAACTTTCCTATCCCCCGACCGTTTTCGGTGGAGAACTACGGCGCCGCGTTCGATCCGCGCAACGGTTTCGGGCGCGCCCTGCTGAACAGCCTGATCGTGGCCGGCACCACCACCATTCTGGTGCTGGTCGTCGGCACGCTGTGCGCGTACGCGCTGGCACGGTTGGAATTCCGGTTCAAGAACGTCGCGCTGGCGGTCATCATCGCCACCTCGATGTTCCCCGGCATTTCCGTCGTCGTGCCGCTTTTCGGGCTTTTCACGGCGATTGGCTGGATCAACTCGTACCAGGCGATGATCCTGCCGAGCATGTCCTTCGCGCTACCACTGGCGGTGTGGAACCTGACGATCTTCTTCCGGCAGATGCCGTACGAGCTTGAGGAAGCGGCGCAAATCGACGGCTGCTCCCCCGGCCAGGCATTTCGCAAGGTCATCCTGCCGTTGGCCGCGCCGGGCGTTTTCACTACCGCGATCATCGCATTTATCGCGTCCTGGAATGAGTACATCATCGCACTGAGCATGGTGACCAGCCCGACCTACCGGACCGCGCCGGTCATCGTGTCGCTGTTCACCGGCACCACGAACTTCGACGCGCCCTACGGAACCCAGATGGCCGCCGGGGTGATCGTGACCATCCCGCTGGTGATCATGGTGCTGATCTTCCAGCGCCGGATCGTGGCTGGCCTGACCGCTGGTGGAGTGAAGTAGCGGCGGCACCCGACGGTGATTGTGCGCTGGAGCTGAAGCGGTTAAGTTACCAGCGGACAAACTCCCGAGGCGGTGAACGATGAAGCGGCCCACCATTCTGGACATCGCACGGGTGGCCGGCGTCTCCAAAGGGGCCGTCTCGTACGCCCTGAACGGCCGGCCCGGCGTCTCGGTGGAGACCCGGGCCCGGATCCTCGGGATCGCCGAGGAACTCGGCTGGGTCCCCAGCAGCGCCGCCCGTGCGCTGTCCAGCGACCGGGCCGAGGCGGTCGGTCTGATCGCCGTCCGCGATCCGGAACTGGTCGCCACCGAGCCGTATTTCATGCGGATGGTCGCCGGCGTGGAGAAAACCCTGTCCGAGCGCGGCATGGCGTTGCTGCTGACCGTGGTGTCCGATCCGGCCCGCGAGCTCGACCTCTACCGGCGCTGGTGGGGCGGCCGGCGGGTGGACGGGATGCTGCTTTTCGACATGCGGATGGACGATCCGCGGCCACGCTGGCTGCGCAAGGTCGGCGCGCCCGCGGTCATCATCGGGGCCCAACGCGCGTACGCCGGAATTTCCTGCACTCGAACGAACTACCAGGACGCGATGACCCGGGCGATCACCCACCTGGTGGATCTCGGACATCGCCGGCTGGCTCGCATCTCCGGCCCGCACAGCCTCGAGCACGTCGTCCGTCGGCAACGGTATTTCGCTGATATCACGAAGAAACTTCTCGGCTCCGAGCAGCCACAGGTGGAGACCGACTACACCGCGACCGCTGGCGTAAGGGCCACTCGCGAGCTGCTGGCCCGACAGCGCCGCCCGACCGCGATCATCTACGACAACGACGTGATGGCGGTGGCGTCGGTGTCGACGCTGACCAACGAGGGCGTCCGGGTGCCCGAGGAACTCGCGGTGCTCGCTTGGGACGACTCGCCGCTGTGCCAGCTGGTGCACCCCGCGGTCAGCGCCTTCACGCACGACATCACCGCGGAGGCCGGCCTCGCGGCCGAGCTGCTGCTGACCCGGATCGAAACCGGGTCCGCCGCGGACCGCTGGCTGGAAACCCCGCAACTGACCGTACGCGCGAGCACCGATCCCGCGCACGGAGCGTAGCGAAACAACGGGCTAAAACCGACAAAACTCGACCGTTTCCCTACATTTATGCCTTAAAAAAAGGCAGTCCAAACCGGTTCACTTCCCGGCGTGACTCAGCTAACATGACCGACGAGCTGAACCGGTTAATCGGCCGGCTGACCGCGGTGCCGTACGCCCGCCGTACGGAACCGAACACGCCCCCGGTGATGCCATCCGCACTGCCGGCGACCCGGCGATCCGGGCGCCGCAACGAAGGAGTCGACCGTGCGCAAGAAGACCCTCACCGCGATGTTGTCGGTGGCACTGTTGGCGACGACAGGCCTGTCCGCCTGCTCGTCCGGCAGTGGATCGGACGCCAACACGATCACGTACTGGGCCAGCAACCAGGGCACCAGCCTGCAGAACGACAAGGACGTACTGACCCCACAACTGGCGCTTTTCACCAAGCAGACCGGCATCAAGGTCAACTTGGAGGTGATTTCCTGGGATCACCTGCTGGACCGGATCACCACCGCGACCACCTCCGGCGACGGGCCGGACGTGACGAACATCGGCAACACCTGGTCGGCTTCGCTGCAGGCCACTGGCGCCTTCGTGGACTTCGACAACACCGCGCTGGGCAAGGTTGGCGGCAAGGACAAGTTCCTGGCCACCAGCCTCAGCTCCACCGGCGCGCCCGGCAAGACACCCGAGTCGGTGCCGCTTTACGGCCTGTCGTACGGACTTTTCTATAACAAGAAGGACTTCGCCGCGGCCGGCATCACCGCCCCGCCGACCAACTGGACCGACTTCGTGGCGGACGCGAAGAAACTCACCAACCCGGCGGCCAAGAAATACGGCGTCTCACTGGCCGGCGCCAGCTACACCGAGAACGCGCACTTCGCCTTCATCTTCGGCAAACAGCAGGGCGGCAACTACTTCGACAACTCCGGTAAGGCCACCTTCGCGAGCCCGCAGAACGTCAAGGCCGTGAAGCAGTATCTGGACCTGCTCGGCGCCGACAAAATCGCCATTCCGAGCTCCGCGGAGCACGGCGCCACCCAGGACGCGGTGGCCGACTTCACCGGCGGCCGGGCCTCGATGATCATGGCGCAGACCAACACCACCGCGTCGATCGCGAAGGGCGGCATGCCGACCAGCGACTACGGGGTGGCCCCGATGCCCATCGAGTCACCGCTGCCGGCCGGTGGAGAGCGAGTCAACAGCCACGTCGCTGGCATCAACATCGCGGCCTTCAAAGACAAGAACACCGAAGCCGCACTGAAGTTCATCAACTTCATGACCAGCACCACCGAACAGATCAGCCTCAACAAGACGTACGGTTCGCTGCCGGTGGTCAAGGGGGCCGCGTCCGACGCCGCTTTCCAGGGCGCCACCACGAAAACCTTCGTGGACGTGCTGTCCACCACCTCCGCGCCGATGCCGATGGTCACCAACGAGAGCCAGTTCGAGACCACTGTCGGCGCCGCGCTGAAGGAGCTGATCGCGCAGAGCGCGACCGGGAAGGTCCTCACCGACACCGATGTGAAGAACGCGCTGACCTCGGCCCAGCAGAAACTGGCCACCAGCTGATGACCACCGGCGTCTCGACCGAGGCCGAGCGCCGCGGCACCGAGCCGCCGGCGGCGTCCGCCGGGCCCACCCGGGTCCGGCGGCGCCGCCGCGCGCTGGGCGGTCGCGCGTTGCCGTACCTGCTGATCGCGCCGGCGCTGGTCTTCGAGCTGCTGGTGCACGTGGTCCCGATGCTGACCGGCGTCGCGATCAGTTTCCTCAAACTGAACCAGTTCTACCTCCGGCACTGGCTGCAAGCACCGTTCGCCGGCCTCGACAACTACCGGTTCTCGGTGGATTTCCACAGCTCGATTGGCGCCGCGCTGTTGCGATCCCTGGGCGTCACCATCGCTTTCAGCGTGGTCGTGGTGGCGCTCAGCTGGCTGCTCGGCGTCTTCGGCGCCACCCTCCTGCAGCGCAGTTTTCGCGGCCGGGCCGTGCTTCGGACGATTTTCCTCGTCCCGTACGCGCTGCCGGTCTTCGCATCGGTGATCGTCTGGAAGTTCATGCTGGGACAGAACACCGGCATGATCAACCACGTCCTCGCGCAGTTGCACATCACCAACGGCCAGACTTTCTGGCTGTTGGGCAACAACGCGTTCATCAGCATGGTGGTGGTGGCGGTCTGGCGGCTGTGGCCGTTCGCGCTGCTGACCCTGATGGCCGGCATGCAGTCGATCCCGGGCGACATCTACGAGGCCGCCGCGGTGGACGGCGCGAACATGTGGCAGCAGTTCCGCAAGCTCACCCTGCCGATGCTGCGACCGGTCGACCAGGTGCTGGTCCTGGTGCTTTTCCTGTGGACTTTCAACGATTTCAACGTGCCCTACACGCTGTTCGCGGACTCGCCGCCGGCCAGCGCTGACATCGTTTCCATCCACGTCTACCAAAGCTCGTTCATCACCTGGAACTTCGGCCTCGGGTCAGCGATGTCGGTGCTGCTGTTGCTGTTCCTGCTGATCGTCACGGTCGGATACCTGCTGATCACCTCCAGGAGGACCCAGGATGCATGAGTCGCGGGTCTTCAAGGCCGTACGGGTGGTGGGCCTGACCGGCCTACTCTTGTTCACCCTGGTGCCGATTTACGTGATGATCTCCACCGCGTTCAAGCCGCTGTCGGACGTGCAGAACTACTTCACCTGGTTTCCCACCACCATCACCGTCCGGCCATTCATCGATATCTGGACGACCGTGCCACTGGCCCGGTATTTCAGCAACAGCGTGATCGTTTCGCTGACGTCCAGCGTTATCTCGGTGACACTGGCCGTCCTTGCCGCGTACGCGATCAGCCGCTACACCTTCCGCGGCCGGCAGCTGTTCCGGATGACCGTGCTGTCCACCCAAATGTTCCCGGGCATCCTGTTCTTGCTCCCGCTCTACCTGATCTACGTCAACATTGGGCAACTGACCGGAATCCGGCTGACCGGCAACCTGCTCGGCCTGATCATCACGTACCTGACGTTCACCCTGCCGTTCTCGATCTGGATGCTGGTCGGGTATTTCAACTCGATCCCGCGCGGGCTGGACGAGGCGGCCACCGTGGACGGTGCGAGCCCGATCCGGACACTGGTGTCAATCATCGTGCCGGCGGCCAAACCCGGCATCGTGGCCGTCGGGATCTATTCCTTCATGACCTCCTGGAGCGAGTCGCTGTTCGCCTCGGTGCTGACCGACGACAACTCCAAGACGCTGGCGGTCGGACTTTCCGAATACTCCACCCAGGTCTCGGTCTACTGGAACCAGACGATGGCCGCCTCGCTGGTCGTCAGCGTCCCGGTGGTGGTCGCTTTCCTGCTGATGCAGCGATATCTCGTGCAGGGCCTGACCGCGGGCGCGGTCAAGTAACTCGCGCGACAGAAACGGAGACATGTGCCTATGCGGCGCCCTGCGGAAAAACTGATCGTGGACGGCCAACCGGCCAGCTGGCTCGGAGCCAACTTCTGGTCCCGGACCGGCGGCCCGCTGATGTGGCGAGACTACGATCCGGCGGTCGTACGGGAAGAGTTGCGGGTGCTGGCGGACCACGGGCTGCGCCAGACCCGGTCATTCTTCTACTGGCCGGATTTTCACCCCGAACCGGACACTGTCGACACTGGGAAGGTCGAGCTGTTCCGGGATTTCCTTGACGCACACATCGAAACCGGCATGTCTTCCATCCCGACCTTCATCGTCGGGCACATGTCCGGCGAGAACTGGGATCCGAGTTGGCGCGGTGGACGAGATCTCTATGCCGACGTATGGATGGTGAGCCGGCAGGCCTGGTTTATCGAGCGGATGGTGTCCGCCCTGCACGACCACCCGGCCGTCGCCGGATGGCTGATCAGCAACGAAATGCCGATCTACGGCCGGCGGCGCGGACAACCCGCCGCGCCCGCGCAGGACGTGATCAGCTGGGCGACGCTGATGGTGCAGGCCGTTCGGGCCGGTGGCGGCGACCAGCCGGTGTCCCTCGGCGACGGCGCCTGGGGCATCGAGGTGACCGGCGAGGACAACGGCTTCTCGGTACGGGAAACCGGAAAGCTCACCGACTTCACCGGCCCGCACGTCTACCGGATGGAGACGGATCAGATCCGCCAGCACCTGGGCGCGGCCTTCATCTGCGAGCTGTCCGCGGTCACTGGCAAGCCGGTGATCATGGAGGAGTTCGGGCTGTCGACGGATTTCGTGTCGGTGGCCAACCAGCACCACTACTACCGGCAAACGCTGCACAACTCGCTGCTTGCCGGTGCCACCGGCTGGATCGCGTGGAACAACACCGATTATGACCATCTGGCCGACCAGCCGCCGTACCGTCACCACCCGTTCGAGATGCATTTCGGGATCACCACGAACACCGGCGAGCCCAAGGCGCCACTGCTGGAGCTTCGGGACTTCGCGAAGACACTGTCCGATGTGGACTTCGTACGCACCCGGCGCGCGGATACCGACGCTGCTCTGGTGGTCACCGCCTACCTGGAGTGCGACTATCCGGTTTCCACGGCGGCGGACCGAAGTTTCGTCTTCCGTACCCTCCGGCAGGGCTATGTGGCCGCCCGGGAGGCGAGCCTACCGGTCGCGTTCACCCGCGAACGGGACGGAATCGCCACCGACTCGAAGCTCTACCTGCTCCCCTGCGTCCGGCAGATTCTCGCGCCGACCTGGCACCAACTCGGCGAGCTGGCCGCTGCTGGAGCCGTCGTCTACCTGTCTTTCTGTTCCGGGGAACAGGACTTCCACCGGGCGTTCTGGCACCCGAAGCTGAACGACATGTTCGGGGTCGAGCACGAACTCTCGTACGGGCTGGTGCAACCGATCGTCGATGATGTCGTGGAAATGACGTTCACCGACGACTTCGGCTCGATAGCGGCCGGCGAGGTGCTGCGGTTTCGAACCGCCGGCAACGAAAACAGCCGCGCCTACCTGCCGGTGCAGGCGCGCGACGCAAAGGTCGTCGCGGTCGACGCGTACGGCCGGCCGGCACTTTTGCGGCACGCCACCGGCAGTGGCGAGACCGTGTTGTGCACGTATCCGTTGGAATACCTGGCCTCGGCCAACCAGGACGTGAATCCGGAGCCCACTTATCGGATTTACGACGCGCTGGCGCGGATCGCTGGCGTAGCCCGCGAACTGGTGGTGGACGATCCGCGGGTCTTGACCGACACGCTCGTACACGCCGACGGTCGCCGGTTCGGCTGGTTCGTCAGCCAGCATCCGACCGAGGTGACCATCCGGCCAGAAGTGCCGTTGCGGACGCTCGCCGGCGAGCCGGTGGATGACGTGACGTTGCCGCCTTTTGGCGTACAAGTTCTCGAAATCACGAAGGGGGAATAGTGTCTACAATGGACTTCCCGGTGTTCCCTGCCGGGTTCGTTTGGGGCACCGCCACCGCGGCGTACCAGATCGAGGGTGCGGTCGGCGAAGGCGGCCGCGGCCCGTCGATCTGGGACACCTTCTCGCACACGCCGGGAAAGACCGCGCACGGCGACACCGGCGACGTGGCTTGCGACCACTTTCACCGGTACGGGCAGGACATCGGGCTGATGAAGGACCTCGGCGTCAGCGCATACCGGTTCTCGGTGGCCTGGCCGCGGATCCAGCCCGACGGCAAGGGCCCGGCGAACGTCGAGGGGCTCGACTTTTACCAGCGGCTGGTGGATGAACTCGGCGACGCCGGCATCACGCCCTATTTGACGCTCTATCACTGGGATCTCCCGCAGGCGTTGGAAGACGCCGGCGGCTGGCGAGTACGGGACACCGCGGAGCGATTCGGTGAGTACGCGGCGATCGTACACGCGGCCCTGTCCGATCGCGTTCCTATGTGGACAACGCTGAATGAGCCCTACTGTTCGGCTTTCATCGGCTACGCCGAAGGCCGGCACGCTCCCGGCGCGCAGGAAGGCCATGGCGCGCTGGCGGCCGCGCACCATCTGCTGGTCGGCCATGGGTTGGCCGTACAGGCCATGCGCGCCCAGCAGTACGGCGACGAGAAATTCGGCATCACGCTGAACATGAACCACGTGCGGGCGGCCACTGACAGCCCTCAGGACAAGGCTGCCGCCGTACGCGCCGAACTGTTGCAGAACCGGGTCTTCTCCGACCCGCTGCTGGCCGGCCGGTGGCCGGTGGCCGAGCAGGAGGTGTGGTCGCCCATCAGCGACTTCTCCTTCCGACAGGATGGCGATCTGGAGATTGTGGCGCAGCCACTGGACTTTTTCGGCGTGAACAACTACATGCCGCAATATGCCAAGCATGCGCCCAGCGCCGACACCGATCTCACCCAGCGGGTGGCCACCGACATCGGGGTGTGGGACAACCCGCCGGCCGAGCTGTCCCGTACCGCGATGGGCTGGCCGACCGAGGCGGACGGCCTGCGCCGGCTGCTGACCTGGCTGGCCGCAGAATATCCGCAGCTGCCGCCGGTCTATATCACCGAAAACGGCAGCGCCTACGTGGACACAGTGGACAGTGCCGGCGCGGTCGACGACCCGGAACGAGTGGCCTACCTCGACACCCACCTGCGGGCAGTACGGCAGGCGATCGAGGAAGGCGTCGACGTACGCGGATACTTCTGCTGGTCATTGATGGACAACTTCGAGTGGGGCTATGGCTACTCCAAGCGTTTCGGGCTGGTCTATGTCGACTACGAAACGCAGGCCCGGATCCCCAAGTCCAGCTACCACTGGTTCCACCAGGTGATCACCCGCTAGGTTTTCCCCGCGAATGTAACGAAACGGCTCACAGAACAGAGCTGCTTCGTTACATTCGCGAATTATTCAGTGGGAGCGGTTGTGGTGACGCGGGCCAGGACGATGCCGCCGACGATCAGTGCCAGCGCGGCGAAACGGCCAATGCTGAGCGGGTCCCTGTTTACCACCACACCCAGAGTGATCGCACCGATCGCGCCTATTCCGGTGAAAACCGCGTAGGCGGTGCCAACCGGCAAGCTGTTCATCGACCACGACAACAGGTAGACCGCGACCGCGGCGAGCGCCAGGCAGAGCAGCGTTGGCAACGGGCGAGTGAAGTTGTTCGTTGGCTTGATGCTCTGCGACCACGCGACTTCCACCAGGCCGGCCAGCACCAGCACCACCCAGCTCATTGAGAACTCGCCGCTTGTTTGTCCACCAGCTCGGTGGCCAGCAGGTGGGACTCACGCTGCTTTCCAGCCAGGTCTGCGATCACCGGGTCGACCAGCGCGTTTGTCAGTTCGGAGCTGATAAAGGTGACGTCGTCGACGGACATGTGACCAGCCAGGAAATCCCGCAGATAGGGCTCCTGGTAGTCGTACGGCGCTCGTGGCGCCCCCGGCACGTACGAGCCGCCGCGGGCGTTGACGACGACAAAAGCCCGGCCCGCCAACGACATTCGCGGAAAGGTCACCTGGTCGATCCAGGCCTTGAGCACGGCGGGAATGCCGAAGTTGTACATCGGCGCTCCGATCAACACGACATCGGCGCGTACGAGCTCGGCCAACAGCGGCTCGACGACCGACCAGGCGGCGCGTTGTGCGGGCGTACGAACAACTTCCGCATAGCGGGAGATGTCGGTGATCCGCTCGGCCATCAGTGCGTCACAGATTTCGGTCCAGGCTTCGCCAATTGGCGGTGGCGGAGCGGCCGCCAGATCGCGGTACGTGTAGCCGCCATCGGGGTGTGCCGCTCGCCACGCGGTGGCAAACCGGGCGGTGAGCTCGCGGGAGAAGGAACGGGAGCGGGCACTTGTGTCGAGGTGCAGCAGATGGGTCATCGGAACACTCCTGGCTGGAATTAACTGGACGGTGCGTCCACTTATGACCGTAGCGCCAAGTGGTCAGACTGTCCAGTTACGCGGTAGAGTGAGCCGATGAACTTGCTCGACGAAGGCCCCCACCGGCCCGAACGTGCCGATGCGGCGCGGAACCGCGCACGGGTGCTGGCCGCCGCGCGGCGGCTCTTCGCCAGCCGCGACCCGCGAGCCGTCACGATGGACGACATCGCGCGGGAGGCCGGCGTCGGTCGAGGCACGCTCTACCGCCGCTATCCCGACACGGTGTCGATCGCGGTGGCACTGCTCGATGCGCATGAACGTGAGCTGCAGGAGAAGCTGCTGCACGGTGAGCCGCCGCTCGGGCCGGGCGCCGCGCCGGCCGAGCGAATGGCCGCTTTCTACACGGCAATGGTGGAATTGCTCGACCAGCACATCGATCTGGTGCTCGGCGCCGAGGTCGGTGACGCCCGCTTCACTGGCGGTGCGTACGGATTTTGGCGCGTACACGTGAGATCACTGCTCGTCGAGGCGGACTTGGCGGATCCGGACGCGCTGGTGGATATTCTGTTGGCCCCGCTCGCACCGGAAGCTTTCCGTTTCCAGAAAGAAACCCGGCACCTCGGCCCGGACCGGATCACGTCCGCGTTACATCTTCTCGCCCGCGGGGTTTTCCGCTGACCAGAGCTGATCGACTGCCGCAAGGGCGCAGTCGTACGGTTGAACATCATTGATTGAACAGGTGGCGCGCTGGCACGATTTGCTCTATGACAGATGGGGAAACTCTTGCCACCGAGATACTCGACGGCCGCCTGAACGCGCACCGACATGCGGCGTACGACCACCTGCGGGCGCTGGTCGGGCCGGTTCGCGGCCGTACCCCCTATGGCGGGGTGACCTGGGTGGTCACACGCTATGACCAGGCCCGCGCGGTGCTGGCGGATCCCCGGGTCAGCAAGGTCGAGCCGGCCAGCGCGGTGCTCGCGGATCCGCAGGCCGACGAGACCTTCGACGCCGCCAACAACCCGTTCGCGGACAACATGCTGAGCCACGACCAACCCGAGCACGGCCGGCTCCGCCGGGCCGTTCAGCCCGCTTTCAGCCCTCGCCGGATCGCCGCGCTCGCACCCCGCATTCAGGAAATCTGCGACGACCTGATCGACGGTTTCGCCGACCGCGGCGAAGCCGAGCTGATCGCGGACTTCGCGTTTCAGTTGCCGATGCGGGTCATTTGCGAGCTGCTCGGCATCGCCAGCAGTACGCACGACGAAATCATGACGATCATGCAGGTCTTTTTCGTCGAGGACACCAATCAGGACGTTGCCGAGCTCAATCAGGACGCGGCGCCCCGGCTGATGGACTTCGTCGACCGGCTGATCGCCACCAAACAGAGCGATCCGGGCACCGATCTGGTCACCGATCTCGTGCAGGCCGAAGAGCCGCTGACTCATCGGGAAATGGCCTCCACCATCATGTTGCTGATCGTGGCCGGCTTCCTGACCACCGTGAACCTGATCGGCAACGCCATGTTCGCGCTGCTGCAGGACGAAAAGGCGCTCCTGAGCCTGCGCGAGGACCCAGAGCGGATCCCGCTCGCCATCGAGGAATTCCTACGTTATGAAAGCCCATTCGCACCCGCGGTCGTCTATGCCAGCGAGGACATGGAAGTTGGCGGTGTCAAGGTCGCCAAGGACGAGTCGTTCACGGTGATGATCGACGCCGCCAACCGCGACCCGGAGCGTTATCCGGACGCCGAAACACTTGTTTTGGACCGCGCCCCCAGGTCGCACCTGGCTTTCGGCCACGGCATTCACCGCTGCGCCGGAGCACCACTGGCCCGGCTGGAAGGCGACATCGCTCTGCGTACGTTGCTACGCCGGCTGCCTGAGGTGGCACTGGGATGTCAGGTGGAAGAAGTACGCTGGCGCGCCGACTTCGTTATCCACGGCGTGACAGCGCTCCCGGTTACCTTCACCAGAGCGTAAAAAGAGGACATCGCATTCGCGATGTCCTCTTTTTTTGTTTCAGGAGAACGAGATCACAGCCGATCCGTACGTCGTGTGACCAGCGTTGACCGCGCCGATCCAGCACCCCTTGCTCACCGTGGTGCAGTCCACAGACCCCACCGCGGCTCCGTTCGTGTACGCGGTGAAGGACTTGCGCACGGTGAGCGAGACAGCTGCTTTTCCGTTCGCATCGGCGGTCGCGCTGGCACCGTCCGGCTCGTCACAGCCGACCGACGTACCCACCGCCGCGCACTCGGTGACCTGAATCCCTTCCCCTGTCGCGAAACCGGCCGCAGCCGCGGTGACGCTCTGACCATCGGTCAGCCCGGAAGCAGGCGTCGCCACGACCGACCCGGTCGCCGCCGACACCGGTGCGCTGAAAGTGAGAGCCAGTGCTCCCGCAGCGGCCGCGACCAAAACAATTCGACCAATCACCAATAATCTCCTTTGGGTGGGGTGTCCGCAACGCCCCGTTACTTGCGGGTGGTGCGGGCAACGGGGCGTTGCGGACAAGAACTACGGAGTGACGCGGAAAAGAGTGTCGAAAAGGGCCTTCACATGGGCCTCCTCGCCGGTGGCGGTGATGCCCGCGTCCTCGGGACGCAGCCGGCCGGTGACGACCCGAGCGAGCCGCTCGCCGGAGATCGACAGGCGTACGTCCGGTGAGTCGGTCTCCACCGGCTCGCTGCCGGTGGCGGCCTTCACCCGCAGCACGACCGTCTTCAACGGCAGCGGGGCGATCACCGTGAGCTCCACGGTCGTTCCAGCCGGCAGCCCGGACTTTCCTACCGCATAAGGCAACATGCGTACGAGCGAGCCACTCACCTCGGCCGCGACCGGACCGTCCACATTGCCCGGTCGGCCGGTCGCGTTGCGAATGTCCTGCTCATGGGTCCAGATGTCGAACGTACGCACCGGCAGCAGGCCGGACATCGTACGAGTGTGGCCCAGCGGCCCCTTGACCTCCGGATCGGCGTCCGGGCCGCCGGCCAGCTCACGCAGTTGCGCAAGCCGCCGCTTCGTGGTTTCCACCAACTCGGCTCGTACGTCCGCACCGGGCTTGGACCGGCGGTAGTCGACGGCCACCTCGACCTGGCGCGCGATTTCGTTGCGCAGGTAAGGAAGGTCGGCCGGCAGCTCGTGCTCGGGGTCCTTGTCACCGAGCAGCCGCTGCTCGACGCCGACAATGTGCGAGACCTGGTCCTTCACCGACCAGCCCGGGCAGTCGGTGGGCTTGTCCCAGTCCTGCTCGGAAAGTTCGCCAGCGAGCGCGGCCACCGAATCAAGTTCCTGTTCCAGGATGCCGATCAGCTCGGGCAGATCCCGGTCGCGGGTGTCTCTGGCAAGGTCACGAATCATGGGTTTCCTCTTTCTTTACTTGGATGTGGCGCGCAGGTAGCCGCGCACCGCGAGCGGCGAGAAGACCGCGACGATGCCGACGATCCACAGCAGCGCCAAATATGGGTAGGGGCCGGGGTCGGTGCCCAGGAACAACGGCCGTACTGCGTCGATAACGACGCTGACCGGCTGGTGTTCGGCAAACCAGCGCAGCGGTCCGGGCATCGACTGGGTCGGAACGAACGCGCTGCTGACAAAAGTCAGCGGCATGAGCAGCGTCAGCCCGGCCATCTCCACGGCCTCCAGATTGGAGACATAGAGCGCGATCGTCACCGCGACCCACGAAATCGCGAACGTGAAGCCCAAAATCAACGCGATCGCGGCCAGCCAGCCCAGCGGGTCCAGGGCCGGCCGAAAGCCCACCGCGAGGCCCACCACGAAAACGATACATACCACGAAAAGATTGCGCAGCAGACCGGCGGTGGTGTGTCCGGTCAGGACCGCCGCCCGAGAGATCGGCAGCGACCGGAACCGGTCGATCAGGCCGCTGTGCATATCCTCGGCCAGCCGTACGCCAATTGTCATCGCGCCGAGCGTGACGCTCTGGATAAAGATGCCCGGCATCAGATAGCTGGCGTAGTTGGTCGCGCCAGCACCGATCTTGATGGCCCCACCAAACACAAAACGAAACATCAGCACGAAAAGCGCCGGTTGCGCGGTGGCGAACATCAACTGCTGTGGCTGCCGGCGCAAATGGATCAGATAGCGCTTGGCGAGCACACAGACTTCCAAGAAGAAGCCCAGAAGTGGATTGCTGGACGGCACCGCGATCACCCGCGGTGGGGCCGCTGAGGAAAGCACGGTCATGAGGCCACCTCCACGAGTTCGGCGACCGGTTCGGCGCTGTGTCCGGTCAACACCAGGAAAACGTCGTCCAGCGTTGGCCGCCGCATCGCGAGGTCCTGTACGCCGGCGCCGGTCCCGTCCAGCTCGCGCACCACGTCGGTGAGCAGGCCCGTACGCGACTTCACCGCGACCGCGACCTTCCGCCGCTCAGTGTCGACATGTGGGATCCCGTCACCGAAGCCGCGGAGCACGTCCGCGGCCAGCTCCAGATCCCCCGGGTCGGCCATGGTGATCTCCAGCCGCTCCCCGCCTATCTGGGATTTCAGCTGGTCAGCGGTGCCGTGCGCAATCGCCTGGCCGTGGTCTATGACGTAGATGTCGTCGGCCAACTGATCAGCCTCCTCCAAATACTGGGTGGTCAGCAGCACCGAAGTGCCGGCGGCGGTCAGGCCGCGTACGACCTCCCACATGCCGAGGCGGCTGCGCGGATCCAGGCCGGTGGTCGGCTCGTCGAGGAACAGCACCGGCGGCGAGACGACCAGACTGGCCGCCAGGTCCAGGCGCCGACGCATGCCGCCGGAGTACGTTTTGACCGGGCGGTTGGCCGCGTCGGTCAGCTCGAAACGAGCCAGCAACTCTGCCGTACGCGCCTTCGTGGCCCGCCTCGGCAGTTTGTAGAGCCGGCCGAACATGTCCAGGTTTTCGCGCCCTGTCAGGTATTCGTCGACGGCGGCATACTGCCCGGTCAGGCCGATCAGCGAACGGAGGCGGTGGGCGTCACGTACGACGTCCAGCCCGGCGACCTCGACCCGCCCACTGTCCGGGCGCAGCAGGGTCGCCATGATGCGGACCGCGGTCGTCTTGCCGGCACCGTTCGGGCCGAGCAGGCAGACGATCTGGCCGGGCTGGACAGACAGGTCCAGGCCTCGCAACGCCTCGGTCTCGCCGAATCGCTTCCGTACGTTTTCGACCAATACGGCCGGTTTGTCAGCCGCCATGGGCCACTCCCTTCGAAGAACTGATGAACTCCTGTATTATGTACAGGAGGATAGTGAAGTATGTAAATACTTCCAAGGAGGTTTGTTGAGTACGACACCAAGCGCCGCCGACCTGAGCCAGACGTTCACTCGCGCCGCGCAGGAGATGCGCCGCAAGGCCGGCACTTATTTCGCGACTTTGGGCTGGTCAGTGGCCGCTGTGAGGTTCATGGTGACGCTGGAGTCGATCGGCTCCGGGGCCCGGATGAGCGACATCGGCACGGCCCTTGGCGTCACCCCGCGGGCCGTCACCGCGCTCGCCGACACCCTCGAAGGCGACGGGCTGGTCGCGCGTACGCCAGCACGGAACGACCGCCGGACCACGCTGATCACCATCACCCCGGCCGGCTGGGAACACATCGAGAAAATCCGCCAACACAACGTCGAGCTCGCGGAACGCACCTTCCAGGCCCTCGACGAGTCCGAGCGAACGGTCCTGATGGACTTCCTGCACCGCCTGATGTCCGCCTCCTGACGACTCGTTCGCGAGCTCGACGTTTTCGCTGTCGTTTTCGGCGTATCGGCAGCGAAAACGTCAAGTTCGCGCGTGCAGGAGAACCGGAAGGGCTGAAACACCACGAAAGGCCGGGTTTTCGGGGCCAAGCCGTGGGACCTCGCCGGCCAGGGTGAGGTGCGGGAAGCGGCGGAACAGGGTGCCGATGGCGATTTCGGCTTCCATCCTGGCAAGTGACGCGCCGAGGCAGTAGTGGATGCCGTGACCCATGCCGAGGTGGTGGTTGTCCGTACGCCCGATATCCAAATCCTCCGGGCGGTCGAAGTGCCGGGGATCTCGATTCGCGGTGGCCAGCACGATCTGCACCAGCGAACCCTTTTCGATGACCGCGTCCGCGAGCGGAATATCCTCGGTGGCGACCCGAAAAGTGGCGTTCTCGGCCGGGCCGTCGAAACGGATGAATTCCTCGACTGCGGTGCCGATCAGGTGCGGCTCGGCCACCAGCCTGCGCAACTGGTCAGGATGGGTGAGCAGTGCATGGATCGCGTTCCCCAACAACCGCGCCGTCGTTTCGTGGCCAGCGAAGAGCAGCAACCACGTCATCGACACGAGCTCGGCCTCGGAGAGCCGATCTCCGTCGTCCCTCGCAGCGATCAGATCGGTCAGCAGATCGTCGCCCGGCTCCTTTCTCTTGAGTGCCACCAACTCTACGAGCTGGTGATGCATCTGCTCCTCAGCCGCCTGTTGCAACCGTACGGAATCATCGTCGTAGACAGTGCCCGCGACGGTGGTCGACCAACGCTGGAAGTCCGCACGCATGTCCGCTGGCACACCCAGCAGCTCACAGATAACGGTGATGGGGAGCGGAAAAGTGAACGCCTCAACCAGGTTGACGGGCGCGTACGGGCCGATCGCGTCCAATAACTGGTCGGTGATCTGTTGGGTACGCGGCCGCAGCGCCTCCACCCGCCGTGGGGTGAAGGCCTTCGCGACCAGCCGGCGCAGCCGGGTGTGTTTGGGTCCGTCAGAGAAGATCATGTTGTCGTCCAACGCCATCGACGAGTCGCCGAACAGCGCCTGATAGGCCGACATCGCGCTGTGCATATCCTTGCTGATGCGCGGATCGACGAGCACGGCCCGCGCGTGGTCGTACCGGGTGACCAGCCACGTCGGTACGCCATGGGGTGGCGTCACCGGGCAGACCGGGGTGTTTTCCCGGATCTGCGCCAACTCCTGGTCGTGGCTCTGCTGCGTGGTGGTCACGCCGGCACCCCGACCGGCGCGAATGCCACCGGCAGCTCGAAAAGCGCGCGGTGCAGCAGGCCCGGCTTCCACTTCAGGTCGGCCGGTTCGACGGCGAGTCGTACGTCCGCGAGTCCGGTGACGATCGCCTCGACCGCGATGCCAGCCAGCATCCGGCCGAACAACGCGCCGATGCAGTTGTGAATGCCCAGGCCGAAACCGAGGTGGTGATTGTCCTCCCGGGTGATGTCCAGGCGGTCTGGGTTGGCGAACTTCGCCGGGTCGCGGTGGGCGGCGGCCAGCAGCGGGCAGACTGTCGAACCAGCCGGGATAGCGACGCCACCCACCTCGATTTCCTCACGAGTGAACCGGAAGGTGCCGATCTGGGTGCCGCTGTCGTAGCGGATCAGCTCCTCGATCGCGTTCTGCAACAGTTCGGGCCGCGCCTTCAGCAGCTCCAACTGCTCGGGATTGCGCAGCAGTGAATGCAGGGCCGTACCGGTGAACGCGATGACCGACTCGATGCCGGAGAACAACATCGTGATGGTCAGCGCGAAAAGCTCCAGCTCGGACAGCTCCCCCGCGTCGCGTTCGGCGATGAAACCGCTGAAAACGCAGTCGTTCGGGTTGGCCTCGCGGCGCTCCAGCAACGTGACGATGACCTCCATGATCTCGTGCTTGAGCACTTCGAAGTCGTCCAGCCGCAGATCGTACGGCGGGCTGATCAGCAGGCTGATCTTGTCCCGCATGAAACGGTTTTCCTCAGCTGTCAACACATCCGTGCCATTGAAGTCACCGAGAATTTTTTCTGCGAACGGCAACACCAGATCGCCAATCAAGTCCGCCTTGCCGGTCTCAGCGAACTTTTCCAGCAATTCCCGAGCGTACGCTCGCGCGCGGTCCTCTAGCGCACGGACCTTGCGGGGCGGCAACTGGCGTCCGACGACCCTGCGCAGCCGGCTGTGGTTCGGCGGGTCCACCATATTCAGGTTCTGGTGGAAAGCGGCCAGCCGCTCGTCCCGCTCGAACCGCTCCGGCCGCAGATCCCCGTCCGTCAGCGCGGACCGGTCCTTGCTGAATCTGGTATCCGCCAGCACGCTGCGGACCTCGTCAAACCGGGTGACGAAGTAGATCGTCATTTCGCCGGGATAGACCACGGGCACGACCGGCGCGGTCTCGCGCAGGTGCTTCCACACCGGGTGCGGGTTGGCGAGGAACTCCGGCGTGAACATTTTCGGCGCGTCGGCCATGACTACGTCTCCCTTTCTAAGACTTGGCGGTGAAAACGACCGGCAGCTCATGCGGCGCGCGAAGCAGTGCACCCGGCCGCCAGTGGACCTGGTCGGCGGGCACCGCGAGCTGGAAGTCGCCTATCCTTTCCAACACGGTCTCGATCGCGACCGTGGTGAGCATCCGGCCGAGCTTCTGGCCGAGGCAGTTGTGCATGCCCAGCCCGAAACCCAGATGCGAGTTGTCCGGCCGGTTCAGGTCCAGCTGGTCCGGGTTCTCGAACTGCTCCGGGTCCCGGTTGGCCGCGAAGAGCACGAAAGCGACCACCTCGCCGCGCGGGATCGTCACCCCACCGATCTCCACCTCTTCCTTGGTGTAATGGAAAGACGCCATCTGCATGCCGCCGGCGTAGCGCAGCAGCTCTTCAACGGCCGATTCCATCAGCTCAGGCTGCTCGCGCAGCACCTTCAGCTGCTCCGGGTTTGTCAACAGCGAGTGGAAAGCGGTGGCAATGAAGGAGGCAGTGGTGTCCATGCCGCCGACCACCAGGGTGACGATCATCGCGAGCAACTCGTCGTCGGTGATCTCGCCGCGCTCGTTGGCCTGGACGAAGGCACTGAACGAGTCACCACCGTCCGAACCGCGCCGGCGCTCGATCAGGTCCAGCGTGAGCCGCTTGATCTCATGCTTGATTTCGTTGTATTCCAACGGAGTCGTACCGTTGATCGGCGTCGTCAGCCGCTGACCCAGCTCGCGCAGTCGGACCCGGTCGAAACCGCGGCCCTCCTCATCGGGCAGGCCGCCGATCATGCCGCCAATAATGTCGAAAGAAAGCGGGTTCGCGAGGTTCGCGACCAGATCCATCCTGCCGTCCGCGACCACCGCGTCGATCAGTTTGTTCGCGTACGCGCGCGCCTCGGTTTCCATTTGTTTCACCCGTCGCGGGGTGAAACCGGTGGAGACCAACCGGCGCAGCCGGGTGTGTTCGGGGTCGTCGACCATGTTCAGACAGCGGGTCAGTGCGACCAGCTCCGGGTCGTGGTGCGCGGTGGACGCCAACGGGCAGTCGCTGCCCAGAGTCGTACGGTCCTTGCAGAATCGGGGATCCACGAAGGCGGCACGCACGTCCTCGTACCGGGTGATGAACCAGACGCTCAGCCGGTGGCCGGGATAGTCGATGCGTACCACCGGGTCGTTCTCCCGGAGGTGGTTGTAGGTCGGGAACGGGTCGGCCAGGAAGCCGTCACTGAACAGCTCCGGCACGGCCTTTTCTTCTATGGTCACGATAATCCTCTCGTCTACTGTGGTTCGGCCCGGCCGGCCTGAGCCACCCAGTCCTGTTTCGTTGCCCAGTCACCGAACCGCTGCCAGTGCACGTCGGCGAAGTCGCGACGCAGCCCAGCCACATCCGCGACGAAACCCACTCGGGTGATGTAGTCGAACATCTTCGCCAGATCCGGCCCGAAACGGGCCGCATCGGCCGGCACCGCGACGGCTCGTACGGATGCGCTCAAGGTCTGCGAGAGTGCGTCCGCGGTGTGCCGACCATCCAGCTCGTCGCTGGCGATGTCTATCCGCTGACCCAGCATCTGCTCCCGGTGCTCAAAAACATGCCGCGCGAAGGCGCCGATGTCGTCCACTGGGATCTGCTGGAGCTGCCGGTCCACCGGCATCGGGCTCGGCAGGATCCAGCCGTCGTCGATCCGGCGTAGCCCGAAAAACCTGTTCTCCATGAAGAAAGCGGGCCCGATCACCGTGTGCGGCACGGCCTGTTCGCGCAGGTAGTGCTCGACTCGCCGCTTGCTCTCGTAATGCGGCACGCCGGTGTCCCGGTCCGCGCTGGCCGCCGAGGTGTAGACCACGTGACCGACCCCGGCCGCACGAAACCCTTCCACCCCTTTGATGGCGACCCGGGTTTCCTCTTCCACTCCCGCGTCGAACGTGTCGGACACCAGGAAAGCGGCGTCCGCTCCGGCCGCGGCGGCCGCGACCGATCCGCAGTCGGTGAGATCGCCTCGAACAATTTTGGCACCTGCCAAGGCAAGCGCGCGTGCCGCCGGCGACTTCGGCGTACGGGTCATCGCACGTACCGTGTGGCCGTGCGCCAGCAACTCCCGCGCGGTGGCGCCGCCCTGCTGCCCGGTCGCACCCACCACGAGTACGTCGAGACCTGACATCTGAAGAGTCCCTTTCTCTTACATTCCGCCGTCGACGCGTACGGTCGTGGCTGTCACATAACGGGCCAGATCGCTGGCGAGGAAAAGCACCACACCGGCGATGTCCTCAGGCTTTCCGAGCCGCCGCAGCGAAGTCATCGCGGCGAGCCGCTCGCGCTGCTCGTTCGAATAGCTGGAGATCATGTTGGTCTCCACCAAACCCGCGACCACGGCGTTCACTCGTACGCCCACTGGGCCGAGTTCTTTGCCAAGGGCCTTGGTCAACCCGACCACACCCGCCTTCGCGGCGGCATAGTGGCCAAGCGTCGGCACGCCGGCGTCGGCCGTACCAGAACCAATGTTGACTACCGAGGAGCCGTTTCCCAGCAGCGGCAACACAGCTTTGGTCACCCGGTGCGTACCGTCGAGGTTGGTGCGTACGATCCGATCCCACTCGTCGTCCGACAGGACGCTATAGGGCACATGACTGATCACACCGGCGTTGTTGACCACAATGTCGAGGCCGCCGAGGAAGTCCTCACACTGTTTTGCCAGCGCGGCAACGTCTTCGGCGCTGGTCACGTCTGCTTGGACGAGCCGGTGACCGGAGCCGATTTCCGCCAACTCCACGTCGAGATCCACCACTGCCTGATCTTTTGTACGATAGGCGACGACAGTCCTCACCCCGGCCTTGGCCAGCGCCAGCACACAAGCCCTGCCAATGCCGCGCGCACCGCCAGTCACCAGCGCGCGGCGGCCTTCGAGTCCCCTCATCCGTGCCTCAATCTGTTCGCCATCCACAGCGCGCTGCCGAGCCCAAAAGCGGCATCAGCGGGGGAAACCAGCGCCGAAGCGGGGACGAGAACCGCATGCCGCAGGCCAACGTCGACCAGGTCCCGGATCCTGCTGAGCAGCTGTTTGGGCGTACCCACCAGCATTCGCTGCCGGATCAACTCGTCCGGAACCGCGTCGATCGCCCGCAGCATTTCGCTCCGGCTGTACCGATGTGGCATCAGGTCGACCGGGCCGGTGTAGTCGGGCCCGAGCGGGTGATCCACGCCGTGGTTCGCCCATTCGGCCGCCGACGCGAACAGGCCGAGGTAGCGGACCGCCTTGCTGCGGAGCAGCTTTTCCACATTCTGCTGGTTTGACCCGGCCACGTAGGTAATGACCTGTGCAGCCTCGATCCGGTCCGGATCGCGGCCAGCGGTCAGCGCCGACTTGGTCACGATGCTGAGCCGCCGCTCGTACTCGGACGGCGGCACCAGCTCCCACGGATACCAGCCGTCCGCGTACTTTCCAGTCAGGGCAAGCATTCGTGGACCGTTGGCTCCCAGCCACAGCTGAGGTGCTCGGTCCGGACGCGGCGGACGCAGGTCCATGACCGCCTTGTCCAGCTGGAAGAACTTCCCGTCGAAGTCGACCGAACCGTCCGCGTCGAGGCAGGCACGGAGAACTTGCAGTGCCTCCTCGACGCGGCTCACCGGCTGACTGTGCTCGATTCCGTACGGGTCCAGGTTTTCCCTTTCACCAGCTCCCAGCGCGAGGATCGGGGCCCTTTTTGTCAGGTGTGACAGCGTGAGGAAGGTCTGGGCCAGCAGTGCCGGATGCCGGCGATGTGGGTCGGTGACGCCCACGCCCAGGCGCATCCGGCCGGCCTTGCCGGCCAGATGCCCCAACATGGTGGCGAAGTCGTACGCCTCGTCCGGCGTCGACGTTTTCTTCGCCAGGAAGGTGAAGTCCGGGTCCCACACGGCTTTCGGAAACGGGCTGATCAGGTGGTCGACGGCCCAGAAGGAATCCAGCCCACCGGCCCGCGCGAGGCCCAGCTGGGCCCGGCCGGCCGGGATCGGCGCGCTGGTGCTCCACACGATGCCGGCGGACACCCGGGGTCGGGTCATACCGGCCTGCACTCGAGAATGTTGTTCGGTGGCACCGCCCGGGTCACCTTGACCAGCTCGAATCCACTGGCCGCCAGCAAAGTCGCCCAGCCGCGCTGGGTGCGCTCCTGGCCACCGACGTTGACCAGCATCTCCAGGTCCAGGATCCGGCTGAAGTCCCAGACGTTGGCCTCGGTCATCACGGCCTCGATCAGGAACAGCCGAGCATCGGTGTTTTCGCCGATGGCCTTGCGCACATTGCGCAGGATCGTGCCGCATTCGCCGTCGTCCCAGTCGTGCAGGACGCTCTTCAAAATGTACGCGTCCGGACCTTCGGGCACATTGCTGAAGAAGTCGCCGGAGACCACGGTCGTACGATCGGCGACGCCCGCCTTTTCCAGCAGGGCCGGCGCTCCCGGGGTGACCTCGGGACGGTCGTAGAGCAGGCCGCGGACATTGCTGTGGTGCTTGAGAATCTCGGACAGCATCAGGCCGTGGCCGCCGCCGAGATCCGCCACCACACTGAAGTCGCCGAATGGGCCAAGCTTCGCGAGCTCCGTCGCAGCGTGCCCGGAGAAGGAGGTCATCGCCCGGTTGAACGGCGCCGAAAGCTCCGGCTTGTCCGCGAAGTAGTCAAAGACCGGCTGTCCGTGTACCCGGTTGAAGGCCGTCTCGCCGGTCCGTACGGTGTTCAGCAGCTCACCGTACGAGTGCAGGCGGCTGACGTTTCCGATGTGGACGGCGAAGTCCTTAACGCTGCCCGGAACATCTGAGCGGAGGAACTCCGCCTCGGCGGTCATCTCGTACTTGCCGTCCGGCTGCAGCCGAAAAACCCCGACCGCGGTCGCCGCATCCAACACCCGGGCCAGCGCGGCCGTGTCCGTACCGGTCTCGTCGGCCAACTCACCAGCGGTCTGCGGCTTGGCCGCCACCTTGTCGGCGATGCCCAGCTCCGCGATCACGTGCATGACGTGGGAAATGTGGTGCGCGGTGACCATCGTCAACATCCGCACCCGCGGCGGAAGCTGAGCCAGGTGGGGAAAACCAGCCTGCGGGGTTGGCGGAGCCTGAGTCATCGGAAAGCCCCTTCAGACAGCTCTGCGGCGCGCTTTTCGACCGCCCGCTTGATGTGGTTCATCTGGATCACCGTGTTGGTGTTGAGCCGGTTGGTCATCGCCTCGTCGTCCACCGGGGCGGTGTCCAACATGTGAAAGTCCTGCACCCAGCGCATCTGAACGCCATCGGAAAGCTCGGTATATTCCCAGAAGATGTCCATGAACTCGAAGTTGCCGGTCTCCACACGGTGTGCACGGACCGTGCGGGTGGCCGGATTGGACGTACGATCGGAAACCCAGCTCCACGCGGTGCCGTTCTGGTCCGGCTTCAGGGTGAGCCGGAATCGTACGGTGGGACCAATCCGGCGCAGGACCTCGACAGATGCGTACTCGGTGAACAGAGCCGGCCACGACTCGATGTCGTTGGTCATGTCCCACACCAGGTCCAGCGGGGCCTCGATGACGACACTGTTTTCGGTGTGCCCAGCCATTATCGCTTCGCCTTCTGCTGCTCGTTGACGTAGTCCATCAACTCGGCCGGCGTGGACAACCCGTTTTCCGGAATGGTGACGTGATACTCGGTTTCGATCCTGGCCTTGACCTCGATCAGACCAAGGGAATCGCAGCCCAGCTCGGCAAAGTCGGTGTCCCGCTGCTCGCCGTCCAGCGGCGGCGGATCGGTGACCCCGGCATACTGCCGCATGATGCGTGCCAACTCGTCCGCGGTGAACTCACTCATCGCACTTCTCCCTTCTAGAACCGGCGACGACTACATGCCGCCGTCGACGTTGATGGTTTCGCCGGTGACATACCGGGAGAGATCGCTGGCCAGGAAGAGCACTACACCGGCAATCTCATCCGGGGTGCCGAGCCGGCCCAGCGCGGCCATCTTCTTGTAGTGCGCCAGCCGCTGTTGCATTTGCTCGTACTCCTGCGGGGTGGTCCGCTCAGCGAGATCCGCGGCTTCGATGATTCCCGGTGCGATGACGTTGACGCGGACGCCGCGCGGGCCCAGTTCTTTGGCCAGCGAACGGGTAAGTCCGATCAGACCGGCCTTCGCGGCGGTGTAGTGCGCGCGCATCGGCACCCCAACCAGGGCGACCTTCGAGCCGATATTGATCACCGAGGCTGACTCGCCCAGCAGCGGCAGGGCGCGCTGGATGACCAGAAAACTCGCGGTCAGGTTGGTGTCCAGCACCAGCCGCCAGTCGTCGAGGCTGAGCTTCTCGAACGGGATGTGGCTGATCGCGCCGGCATTGTTGACAATCACATCCAGTGCACCAAAACGCGTACCGGCCTCGTCCACCAGCCGCTGCACCTGGTCCGGCTGGCTGATGTCGGCGCGGATCACGTGGTGCTCGCCGGGGGTGTCCTTGAGCTCTCGGATCAGACTCTCGACCGAGTCGGATTCGTTGCGGTAGCAGGTGATCAGGTTGGCACCGGCCTGCGCCAGCGACAGCGCGATGCCACGACCGATACCCCTGGTGCCGCCGGTGAGCAGGATCTTCTTGCCAGTCAGGTCGATTTCCATAAATTCCTCCGAAAGAGTGTTAGATCGCACGTACCACAAGCGCGGCGTTGAATCCGCCATATCCACGGGCGACGATCAGGGCGGTACGCACCCGCGCCGGCCGGGTTTCGGTGACCAGGTCAATCGGACAACCGGTCGCCACCTCGCCGACATTGACCGTCGGCGGGATGACGTTGTCGCGGATGCTCAGCAGGGCGGCCGCGAGGTCCAGCGAGGCGCCACCGGCATAGAGCCGGCCGGTCATCGTCTTGGGCGCGGTCACCGGCACCGCGTACGGACCGAAAACCGCCGCGATCGCACCGGCCTCGATCCGATCCAGCTCGGGATCTCCCGCCGCGTCAGCGAAAACCACGTCCACGTCGGCCGAGGTGAGGCCGGCGTCGGCCAGCGCACCCTCGATCGCGCGCCGCAGCGACGGCGGCCGCGGCGAGCCGGGCGGCGGGTCGAAGGTCGCCGCGTAACCGAGAACTTCGCCATATCGCTGCGAAGCCCCGCGCGCTTTCGCCTCATCCGCGCGCTCCATCACGAAATGCGCGCCGCCCTCACCCGGCACATATCCAGCGGCGTCCGCCGTGAACGGTTGGTACGCCCGCTCCGGATCGACCGCCTTACTGAGCCGTCCGGTGCTCGACTGGGCCACCATTCCGTACGGGCAAAGGGCATGGTCGGCGCCCCCGGTCAACACGGTCGTGGTGTCCGGCCGCCGCAACAGCCGGCGGGACTGCGCGACCACGTCCAACCCACCGGCCTGCTCGGAGGCCAGCACGCCACAGGCGCCACGCATTCCGTGCATAATCGACAGTTGGCCAGTGGAAGCCGCATAAAACCAGGCAATCGACTGGTACGCGCCCACGTGTTGCGGACCGTTGCTCCAGAGCTTCTGGATCTCCCGCTGGCCGAACTCGCTGCCGCCAGACGAACTGGCGGTCACCACGGCCATCTCGTATTCGCGCATACCAGCCGGATCCAAACCTGCGTCGGCCAGTGCCATCGCCGCGCCGGCGAGCGCCAAATGCGTCCACCGGTCGGTCTGCACCATCACTTTCGCCGGGACATATTGGGTCGCGACGAACTCCGGCACCTGGCCAGCGACCTGGGTCGTGTAGTTCGCCGGGTCGAAACTCTCGATTTCCCGGATACCACTCTTGCCGTCGAGCGTCGCCGCCCAGTACGCCTCGGTGCCGAGCCCGTTCGGCGCGGTGGCACCAATTCCGGTGATGATCGCGCGGTCGTCAGACATGAATCTCACCCGCCGGTTTGCTCAACACCATCGCGGACTGGAATCCACCGAAGCCGCTGCCGACGGTCAGAATCGTCTCCAGTTCCCGCTCGCGAGCGACTTTGGGGACATAGTCCAGATCGCATTCGGGGTCGGGCTCTTCCAGGTTCGCCGTCGGCGGCACCACCTGGTTCTGCAACGCCAGCGCACATGCCGCGATCTCCAGCGACCCGATGGCGCCCAACGAATGGCCGATCATCGACTTGATCGAGCTGACCGGCACCTGGTGGGCTCGTTCTCCCAGCGCTCGCTTGAAAGCCGCCGTCTCATGCCGGTCGTTCTGCTTGGTTCCCGAGCCGTGCGCGTTGACGTAGTCGATGTCCTCGGGGTTGGCGTGCGCCCGGTCCATCGCCACCGCGATCGCCTCGCTGAGCTCCCGGCCGTCCGGTTTCAGGCCGGTCATGTGGAAAGCATTGCTGCGGGTCGCGAAACCACCGATTTCGACGTACCCACGCACACCACGGCGGCGAGCGTGTTCGGCGCTCTCCAGGACGAAAATCGCCGCGCCTTCACCGAGGACGAAGCCGTTGCGGCGCCGGTCAAACGGTCTGAGGGCGTGCTCGGGGTCCTCGTTGTTTGGCGAAGTCGCTTTGATGGCGTCAAAACACGCGACCGTGATCGGGGAGATCGGCGCGTCCGTCGCACCGGCGAGGACGATATCGGCGGTGCCCTCCTCGATCAGCCCGACCGCGTGACCGACAGCGTCCAATCCGGACGTGCAACCGGTCGACACCACGGCGACCGGACCTTCCGCGCCGACTCGCCAGGCCACCTCGCAGCCCAGCGAACTTGGCGCCATGTACGAATAGAGGTGCGGCACCTGGTACGTCTCGTCCACCAGCCAGTTCTTGCCGGTGTCGCTGAGCACGACATACTCACGCTCGAGGCTGACCGTGCAACCGACCGCGCTGCCAATCGACACGCCGATCCGGCCAGGGTCGATGCCGGCGAAGTCGAGGCCACTGTCAGCGATGGCTTCGTCCGTACACACCGCGGCGAACTGTGCGGCGCGGTCCATCCGGCGAGTTTCCTGATGGGTGAGCCCGGAATCGGCCGGATCGAAGTCGACTTCGGCGCCGATCCTGGACCGGAAGCCGGTGGTGTCGAAATGGGTGATCGCACGGGTAGCCGTCCGGCCGGAGGACAGCAGGTCCCAGAACGCCCTGGTGCCAATCCCGCCCGGCGCGACCACGCCGATCCCGGTGACGACAGCTTTACTCATGGGAGACCGACAACTGGGGCTCCTGCTGGTTCGGCTGCTCTTCGGTGTCGACGTGCCCCAGCTCCGGCCGGGGCGCCAGTGGGCTGAGGAAGAACACGCCTTCGGCCGGCTCGGTGCCACTGTTTTCCAGCCGGTGCCGGGCATCGATCGGCACCATCAGCGACTCGCCCGGCCCGAGGTCGATTTTCTCGTCGTCCAAACGCATCTGCAGATGGCCGCTGACCACGTACAGGAACTCCTCGGAATACGGGTGGTAGTGCTCGGAAATGGACTCTCCCGGCGCCAACCTGACAACGCCCATGAATCCGGAGGTGGAAGCGGCCGTTTTGGGGCTCAGCAACACCCGCAGTTCGCCACCGCGGCGGCGGTTCGGCTCAACACTGTCAACGTGGATTTTCGGCATGATCGTACGACTCCCGACTACTCGGCGTGCCATGAATAGAACTGCTCGGCCATGGCGTCTTTGGGCTCTTTCCAGTTCGGGTCGTACGGCCGCATGTATTTCGCCAGCCCGCTGTTCAGCTGCTGGTAGAGCGGGTGGCTGCGGGCCTGGTAAAGCCGCGGGGCGATGTTCTCCTGCGCTTCCACCAAGTGAAAGTAGAGGCCATGGAACCGGAACAGCGAACGGCGCTGCACACCCACCATATGCGGTAGTTCGGTCGCGTCCGACTCCGCGAACAGGTCCGCCACCGCGTCGGTGTCGGCCGGATCCATATGCGCGACAATCAGTGTTCTATGCGCCACTGTCCCGCTTTCCTTTCCTCAGATTTATCAGAATCAAAAGGCATTTACATCGTGGCAATAACTTTAACCCGGTGCGATCCCTGTACAACACCCGCGAACTTTTCCTTGAATGTAACGAAACAGCTCACAGGAGACGTAACCGTTCGTCACATTCGGGTGAGGTGATCGATGAGGGCGGTGGTGTGTTTGGCCCCGACAAAGAGCGGATCGGCGAGGACGCCGCGGAGAAACTCGATGGTGGTGCAAAGGCCGGGACCGGTGACGCGGAATTCGCCGAGGGCGCGGTCCATGCGTGCGATGGCGGCGGCCCGAGTTGGCGCCCAGACGACGACTTTTGCTAGCAGCGAGTCGTAATCCGGGCCGAGCGACCAGCCAGGATAGCCGTGGGTGTCGACGCGTACGAACGGACCGCCGGGCGGTTCGAATTCGGTCAGCGTCGCCGGCGTGGGCAGGAATCCACGGGCCGGATCCTCGGCGACCACCCGGCATTCGATGGACACCCCGCGTGGCACCACGTCCTGCTGCCGCAGAGCCATTCGCCGGCCGGCGGCGATATTCAGTTGTTCGGCGACGATGTCGACGCCGGTGACCATCTCGGTGACCGGATGTTCCACTTGAATCCGGCCGTTGATTTCCATGAAGAAGAAATCACCGCGTTCGTCGACCAGGAACTCGAACGTGCCGGCGCCGATCAGGCCGGCGGCCGCCGCACCACTGACCGCGGCCCGGCCCATTCGCGCCAGCAAGTCGGCCGGCAGATCCGGAGCGGGAGTCTCCTCGATGAGTTTCTGGTGCCTACGCTGGACGGAACAGTCACGCTCACCGAGCGAGACCGCATGTCCGAACGCATCCCGCAACACCTGGATTTCCACATGCCTTGCCTGGTCGAGAAACCGTTCGACATAGACCCGGCGGTCGCCGAAGACGGCTTGTGCGTTGGCCTGGCAGTCCAGATACGCCCGCGAAAACGAGCCCGCATCGCGTACGATCGCCATCCCCCGGCCACCGCCACCCGCGGCCGGCTTCACGATCACCGGAAATCCCACCGACTCGGCGAAACGCAGAGCCTCATCGGCGCTGTCGAGGGTTTTTCGGCTGCCTGGCAGCAGCGGAAGACCCGCGTCGGTCATCAACGCACGCGTACGCGCCTTGTCGCCCAGCAACGCCATGCTCTCAGGCGGCGGTCCGACGAAGGCGATGCCGTTCTGGGCGCAGATTTCCGCGAAGTCCGGATCCTCGGACAGAAAACCATAGCCGGGATGGATCGCCTCCGCGCCAGTACACAGCGCTGCCTCGATAATGGCCGGCACGTTCAGATAGCTGCGCCGATGCGTGGGCGGTCCAATGTGGACCGCTTCGTCGGCGAACCGGACCACGGCGGTGTCCCGGTCCGCTGTCGAATAGACCGCGATGACCCGGATTCCCAGCTCTCGGCAGGTACGCGCGACCCGCAGGGCGATCTCGCCGCGGTTCGCGATCAGGACGCTGCTGAACATCGCCTACGCTCCGGCCGGCGCGAGCAGCACCAGCGGCTGGTCGTACTCGACGAAAGTGCCGTCCGGTACCACGATTTCCAGTACCCGGCCGGCGATGTCCGCCTCGACCGGGTTCATCAGCTTCATCGCCTCCAAAATCCCGACCGGCTGGCCGATCTCGATGACGTCACCCTCGCCGATGAAAGGCGCGCTGTCCGGAGTCGCCGCGTGATAGAAGGTGCCGACCATGGGCGAACGCAGATAGCGGAGCTCGGCCTCGGCTTCGGTGGGACCGGCAGGGATTTCCGGCGCGGCGGTCGTCGTAAGAGCCCACTCCAGCTCGACGACGGTCTCGCCAGTACGTACGGTCAGCCGGCTGAGCGGCCGGCCGGATGCCTGGGCGAGCTCGGCCGCGTGGGCGCAGAGCTGCCGAAGGATCTCGGGGTCGTCATGCGGTGGCATCCAGCCTCCTGCTTTCGGTGGTGGGCTTCGGGCGGCCGACGGCTCGGAACCGCTCTCGCCGGCGGCGGACGATTTCGGCCGGAGACAACGGAAGAAGCTCATCCAGTGCTGCGCACAGAGCGTCGCCGAGCCAGCCGCTGGCCAGCGCCGGATCCTCGTGCGCACCTCCGGCGGGCTCTCGTACGACCCCGTCGGCCACGCCGAATTCCAACAGTGCGCGGGCATCCACCCGCAACGCCTGCGCGGCTCGCGGCGCATGTGCCCGGCTCTTCCAGAGAATCGCCGCACATCCTTCCGGGCTGATCACCGAGTAGACCGCGTTTTCGGCCACCAGCAGGCGATCCGAGACTGCCAGTGCGAGGGCGCCGCCGCTGCCGCCCTCACCGGTCACCGCCGCCACGATCGGCACCGGCAGGCCGGACATCAGTCGCAGGTTCTGCGCGATCGCGACCGCCTGGCCGTGTTGTTCGGCGGCCACGCCGGGATGCGCGCCCGGAGTGTCCACCAAGGTCACCACCGGCCGGCCCAGTTTGGCGGCCAGCCGCATCAACCGGGCCGACTTGCGATAGCCCTGCGGCGACGCCATCCCGAAGTTGCGGTCCACCAACTCGCGGGTGCTGTGCCCCTTCTGATGGCCCATCACCACCACCGGGCGGCCCCGCAGCAGTCCCAGGCCACCAACAATCGCCGGACAGTCGCCGGAGGCACGATCGCCATGCAGTTCCACAAAACCATCTATCAGCTGGCCAATGTGGTCCACAGTGGACGGCCGATCGAGATGGCGAGCCAACTGCACGACATCCCACGCGAGTCGGGCCGGCAACTGGTCGGCCTGGGTGACAACCGGCTCGCCCGTACGACGCGGTACGGCCCGACCGGGGCGGCCGGCTTTGCCACTGTCCGCCACCGCGAGAAGTTTCCCGAGCGTCGCCCGCATCAGGGCCCGTGGACGTACGTCGTCAATCAGCCCGTTGGCCAACAGAAACTCGGCGGTCTGGAAACCCTCGGGCAGCGTTTCCCCGACCGTCTCGGCGATCACCCGCGGACCGGCGAATCCCAGCCGCGCGCCCGGCTCGGCCAGGATCACGTCCGTGAGCGTCGCGAAAGAGGCCGCCACGCCGCCATACGTGGGATCGGTGATGACCGAGACGGTCAGCAGGCCGGCTTCGTCCAGCTCAGCCAGCGCCTGGCTGGTACGTGCCATCTGCAGCAGGGAAATCACGCCCTCCTGCATCCGCGCGCCGCCGGAGGCGGTGACGATCACGAACGGCACTCCGTCAGCCAGCGCGCGGGCCGCCGCGGCGACGATCAGCTCGCCGGCACCGGCGCCAAGGCTTCCGCCCAGAAAGCGGAAATCCATCGCCGCGACGACCACCGGCCAGCCCTGGATCCGGCCGCGTACGCACACCACGGCCTCGGCCAGCCCGGTTTTGCGCCGCGCTGCTTCCAAACGTTGCGGATAGGGCATCGAATCAACGAAACCAAGCGGATCCGCGGCCCCGATGGGTCCCGCCAACACCGGCTGCGCACCCGGGTCGACCAGCAGGTCGAGCCACTGCGGCGCGGTGAGCCGGTGATGCGACCCGCAGTCCGGGCAGACGTGCAGGTTCCGCTCCAGCTTTTTCGCATAGATGAGCTCATTGCAGGACGCGCACCGGTGCCACGGTGTCGAAGTTTTGGTCAGTGCTGCCACCATGACTCCTCCTCAGCCGCTGACGAACGACTCGGCGACCTCGTACAACTCGTACTGCGGGTCACGGTCGAGGTCTCGGTACGGCCGCAGGCCCGCCGTGGTGCCCCGATGATCGGGCCCCTGCTCCCAAGCCAGAAACGCGTCCATGTCACGCCATTCGCTCATCACCGCGACGGTTCCCGGGCGGGACCTGGAATAGAGCAGCTCGTTGGCCAGCAATCCGGGCGTACGTGCCAAATCCTCGCTGATGCCGCGATAGATCTCCGGAATGCGGTCGGGGCCGTCCTGCGCGATGCGGTGCCAGACCAGCACTCGAACCCGGTTGCTCACCGCGCCGCACACCCCTGCAGCGCATACACCACGTTGACGGTCGTCATGGATCCGCCGGAACGGAACGGGTGGAGCTTTTGCCGGTGCTCGATGTGCTGGTCGGACCGCTCAAAAGCACGGAACCGCGGCTCGTCGATCCAGTCACTCATCACGTGGTAGACGTTTTCCTCGTCGGCGCTGCGCATCAGCCACTGCCCGAGGTTCGCCGGGTGGTCGGTGATGACCTTCCCGACCTCCAGCCAGGTCTGCTCGAAGCCCGCTGTCATGCCGGGTTTGATCTCGAACCGCAGCATCACCCGGAATGCTTCCGCCATCGTTATTTCCCTTTCCAGATCATCGATATGCCAGACCCCACCGAGGTGTCGCAGAGAGGCCAGCCAGGTCAGAAGAAGTGCGTTAGTCGCCACCGGCCGTCCCCACCCGGTCGGCCACCGAAAACTGCGAGATCGACGGCATCACTCTGGTCGCCAGGGATTTGCCCCGACCGGGCTCGGCCAGCAGGTCACTCAGTTCACGCTCCAGGTCCCTGCGTCCAGGAAGCGCCAGCAATTCCTCAATCGCCGCGGCCGGCTCACCCTCGTGCTGAATAACCTCGACAAGGTCGCCGTCCCGTACGAAAGCCGCCACCGCGTGCAGGCGCTCAGGCTCGCCGATACCGGTTTCCGTTGCGAACAAAGCACAAACACGGTCATCCCCGCCCGGTCGTAACCGGCGGTGGACGGCGGTGATCGCGGACACTCGGTCCTGGTACGTCCGGTTGGCCACTGGAGTCATGGTGTTTCGCCGGAAGTTGGCCAAAAACTCGTCCGGCGTGCCGCCGCAGCGGCGGCCCGGTTCGTCCAACCAACCGGCCAGCGCCTCCTCTGCCCGCCGCGCTCCCGGCAGCCGGGCGATGTGCCGGCCAAGGTCGTCGAATTCCCCTTCGTACTGGGAAATACGCACCATGGTGGTGTCCTTGAGAAAAAGCGCGGTGGCGGCCATGTAGCCGACCTCCCGGCCAGCGGCGTCCACCACCGCGGGCGAAGCGGCCCGTTGGAAGCCCTGCGGCGAGAAGATCCGCCGTACCTGGTCGGTGGCGCCGGCCCGGACCCGATAGCTCAGCGCCGCGAATCGCAGGCTCACCGGGCCGCCGCCGTCGCCAGCCGGTCCAGCCACCGCTGGTTCACCACACCCTGCGCGACCAGTGCCGCGGTGCTGCTGAACCGGGTCCGCTCGGCGGTGAACTCGACCTGCACGGTGCCGCCGACCGCGTCAACTTGCGTTGTCTTCGCGGGCAAAGCGCCACCGAGGCGACGGACAACCCCGGCCGCCGCGCAGACCGCGGTGGCACAGGACCGGTCCGCGCCAATGCCCGCCTGGTGCACCCGTACGGCGATCCGGTCCGGCCCGATCTCGTTGACGAACGTGACGTCCAGGTCGGCACCGAAGCGATCCTGGTCGAACTCCGGCCGGCGGCTCAGATCCAGCTCGGCCACCGGGGTGTCGATGACGCAGACCAGATGGGTGTTGCCCAGGGCCACAATCTCGCCGTCGTAGCCGACGCCGTCCACGCTTGCCTTGGCGGTGTCCAGAAAACGCGGCGACCGTAGCTCTACCGACACCGCGTCGCCGTCGACGAAGGCGCGAGTTGTGCCGCCAGGGGTGGCAATCCACACCTCCCCCGGTTCAGTACGCCGTTGATCGACCAGATATAATGCGGAAAGTCCGAAACCGGTGCCGCACATCGGCGACGCGGAGCCGTCGGCGTTCCGGCAGTCCATAAACCAGGCTGCCGCGGAATCCGTTGACTCCACTGGGACCAGACGCAGGATGCCGTCGGCGCCGAGGCCGGTGAAACGGTCACAGATCGCGCGTACGGCAGCTGCGGTCAGCTCGATCCGGGCGTCCTGGTCGAGCAGCAGGAGGAAGTCGTTGCCGCCGGTGTGCCCTTTGGCATAACGGATTTCCATTACCGGCTCGCAGCGGTGACCGGCTCGGTCGCCGTGATGTCCTGGATGTCGAACATTTCCAACGCGTTGCCGCTGAAAATCCGCTCCTGCTCGGCGACCGTGATGGGAAGCGCCCGGATGGAAGCCACCTTGTCCCTGAACACGGTGGGCATCGGCGGCGCGTCGGTGCCGAAAAGAATGTGCTCCGGACCGAAAACACGCAGGTTGGCCAGGTGCAGCTCGGGGCCGTCCGCGGTGGTGTCGACGAAAAGCTTGCGCACCATTTCACTCGGGGCGGTGTTCGTACGCCCGCCGACGCCGAGCCGGGCTGGCGGACCACTGGGCAGGTCGCTGGTCTTCTTGCTGCGGCGCTGGGCGCCGATCCAGTCGTCCCAGTGCGCCGGCTTCCAGGCGAAGTCGATCCGGTCGGCGAGCGCGCTGGTGGCGCCACCGCTGCCGGACGAAATGAACCTCAGGTTCGGATATTGCTCCAACCGCCCGGAAAGCACGATCGCCGCGAGGCCGAGGGTCGCGTCGCAGGACCGCGCGACCATTTCCAGCATGCCGTAGTCGGTGACCCCGTTGCCGCAGGCCGGTGTCGGCCCGGCGTGCAGCAACACCGGCACGTCGACCTCGGCGAGCATCGCGAAGAAGTCGTCACAGCGAGACGAGTCGAGATACCCGTCGGCACCACTGAAGTTCGCAATGATGCCGACAAAAGCCGGGTCCCTGAGGATTTCCGCGGTGCTCTCCAACGACTTCTCGTCGGCGTAGACATCGCAGTACGCGTACGCGCGAAGGTTGCGCGGATAGCTTTGGACGGTGCCGCCGAGCCAGTCGTGATACGACCGCAGTTGGTCGAACGGCCGCTGGTATCCGTCCACGCAGTCAGCCGGCACCATCGTGCTGGCGCCGCTCGGGCTGCCGACAATGGTCAGGTCGATGCCGGCGTCCTGCTTCGCCTCGATCGCGCCCTCGATGTCGCCGAGGCTGGCCGGCATCGGCGATCGGCGGACGATCTCCGGCGAGATGATATGGCTGTGTACGTCAATGATCACGGGAAAATCTCCTGGTCAGGCGGTGACAGCGTCAGCGGCGCTGCGGACGTAGAGCATCTCCATGGCGGACTCCCCATAAAACTGTCGGAATCCGTCCGGAGTGGTCAGGTCGACCGGGTGCTCCAGGTATTCCTGTAACGCGATGTCGACGCTGAAGTCGCGGTTTTCGGTCGACTTCTGCTTGAGCAGCGCGTGCAGCGGGCCGGTGAACTCCATGATCCGGACCACCTGGTTGTCCCGTACGAAGACCGCGGTCCGCACCATTGAGCCAACCACAGTGCCGGCCTCGTCCCGAATCTGCGCGGACTCGGGTCGCGGATACTGCAGCAACAACTCCCGGACCTCCCGCGCACAGCCGGGCCGGAACCGCCAGGAAATAACCGCCAGTTGGGTGTCCGTTGCAGACAAAGGTCTTCCCCTTCGCATTAATTTCGGCAGTAGAACATGAAAAGGGTCTGGCCAGAATCTACCCTGGCCAGACACTTTTACCGCTAACTGCGTGTCAGGAGGCCGAAAACGCGAACATATTCGTCGCTGAATTCGACCCTACAGGACGCGCTCCATTTCGACTTGCCGCTGTTCCACCTGCTCGGCGAAAGACAACCAGGACTGGGAAAGCCGGCGGGCCACCGACGCGACAATGTCGCCGCAGTGACTGGGCACCGCGTCGGCCAGCCTGCGCCAGCCATCGACGGACAGCGAATGCGCGTCGAACAGCCGGAGCAACATCCGGCCGGACTCGGAGAACCGCAGCGACGGATCTTTCTTCAGATCCTGCAAAAAGGCCGAGAGATCGACCGGCAGCACGACCTCCCGCGGCCGCGGCACCGGGCTCACCATCGGCGCCGCCGGCCGGACCGCACCCCCCTGCCGATGCTCGGAGGTGCGCTGCTGCGGCGGCACCGGATCCTTCCCCGCCTCCACCCGCATCCGCACATCTCTGGCCGTGCCCAACGAAATTCCCGACTCCCTGGCGATTTGCCGCAGGCTCGCACCGGGCCGGGCACGAATCAGGTCACTCGCGACCCGGCGCCCATGCGCCGTACTCAACGGCCGAGCACACCCGTCCTTTCCGGTTCGCACGTTCAACCGGGGAATGTCCTCAGTCGTACGCCGGCGAATCGCACCGACTGTCTTCGCTGACAAACCGGCAAAAGATGCGATCGAGCGGTCCGACCACTCTGGATGCGTACGAATAATCCGGGCCGCGGCCGCACTCCGGTCGGCTTGCGAAAGCGGCAGGCCATGCCGGGAATTCAGCTCGACCGCGAGAACGAAGGCCTCCCGCTCGTCACCGTCGAAGAAGCGAACCTCGATCTGATCCGCTCCACGCAGCACCGCCGCCCGCAGCCGATGCATGCCGTCGATCACCGTCATCGTCGAACGGTGCACGACAATCGGCGGCGCCTGCGCCTCGGATTCGACGAGCGCCTGAATATGCGCCTGATCCTCACCGTCCACCCGCAATGAGTTCGTCATCGACAGCGATCCCATCGCTACCCACTCCGTAGGGCAGGTCTCCAGGCCGAACCCGCCAACCAGCGGGAAATCGATTATCTCGGTCATTCTTTCCCCTCGCTATCGGAACGGCGGCGAGTGTGAGCCAGCCGTCCCCGCACCACCGGAACTAGCCCTCAACAACTGGAGGGCACGAAGAACACGCGTTGTCGGGTCATTACAAGCTGCGAAAATTTCCTACGAGACGACCACAACGCTAGCCAGAGACTTACCGAGCGGCCATCCGACTTAAGTCGCCTATTTTGCCGCTATATAAAGAGGTAGTGAATTCAAGTAAAGACCAGGTAAAGCATTCATCGTTTCTTCTTGTCCTATCTGGGAACGTTCTCAGAACATCCAACGATCCCCACCCATCGTCGATGGACTTTACGGAGACAGCCTTACCCAGCGCTTACCGCGCACTGTCAGCACCTGACAGCGGCTGACAGTAGGACCGCTAAACAAGTCGGGACCTCGGCGTTTGTGCGGTTGTGCGACTCTTTGTGAGTGGAGTTCCGGTTACTGGGTCCGTTGGAGGTCATGGACGGCACCCGACTCATCCAGATCCGCCAGCCACGGCAGCGGGCTCTGCTGACCGCGCTGCTGGTACGACCTGGCCAGATCGTGCCAGCCGACTCGTTGATCGAGCGGCTGTGGCCCCAGATGTCGTTAGTGCACGCCCGCCGTGCGCTGCACACCGCGATCAGCCGACTACGGCAGGTGCTGGGCGACACGGACAGCATCTTGATTCGTACGCAAACACCGGGCTACCTGATCGATGTCAGCGTCGAACAGCTTGACACCGGGCAGTTCGAGGGACTGTTGCAGCGCGCGGCTCACCACCACGCCGACCCGGCCGCCCGCGGCGAACTGCTGGCGGCGGCACTGCGGCTCTGGCGCGGACCTCTGCTTGCCGACGTCGATGTCGACCTGCTGAGCCAGGACGAGCTGGTCGGCATCACCGAGCGCCGCGAACTGGCCCTGGAATGGCGGATTCAGGCCGACCTGGAGACCGGTAAGCACGCCGCGATGATTCCGGAGCTGAGCCAGCTCACCACGGAGTTCCCGGCCCGCGAACGATTCTGGGAGCACCTGATGGTGGCCCTCTACCGGGTCGGGCGGCAGGCCGAGGCCCTGGAGGCGTACCAAACGGCCCGCCGGCGGCTGGCCGAAACCCTCGGCATCGAACCCAGCGCCGCCCTGCGTACGCTGGAAAAAGACATCCTCAACCACGCCGACTGGCTGGCTGCCCCGGCCGGCGGCGCCGAACATCCGTGGCGGCTGCAGCGCCAGCTCCCGCTGCGCGACCCGCTGTTCAGCGGCCGCACCGACCTGATCGCGAGCATCGCCTGTCGGCTCACCAGACTCTCCAAGACAGTGTCCATCGTCGCCGTACACGGCGGCCCAGGCGTTGGGAAATCAGCGTTCGCCCTGCAAGTCGCCCACGATGTCACCCGGCACTTCCCGGACGGCCAGTGGTACGTACGCCTCGACGGCGCCGGTCGAGCGCCCCGCGATCCAGCCGAAGTGCTCGCCGAGTTGCTCTCCTCCTCCGGTCTGCACGCGGCTTCGATACCGGCCGGACTGGACGCGCGCGCGGCGGCGTGGCGGACCCGGATCGCCGACCGGCGGGTGCTGCTCGTCCTGGACGACGCGAGATCGGTGGAGCAGATCGAGCCGCTGCTGCCCGGTGCACCTGGCAGCGCCGTGCTGGTCACCAGCCGGACGGACCTGCGGGCGCTGCGGGTCTCGGCCGGCGCGGTCTCCGTGCCGTTGGACATACTCACCGCAGCTGAAGCGCGCGCCCTGTTACGAGCCGCCCTGGACGCACCCGATGCCTGCGGTACGGACATCGACGATCTCACCGAGATCTGCGCGATGCTCCCGCTGGCGTTGCGGATCGCCGCCGCGAACCTGGCCAGCCGGCCCGGCCACACGGCCGGTCAGCTGGTCGCCGAGCTGCGCGCCGGCGACCTGCTCGGCCAGCTCGCGGTGGTCGACGACCAGCGCGCGGCCGTACGAGCCGCCTTCCAGCAGTCGTACCAGCGGCTCGACCCGGTCGACGCGACGCTGTTCCGCCGGCTCGGGCTGGTGCCGGGGCCGCACGTGACGGCGGAAGGCGCGGCCTCACTGCTGGCCACCAGCGCCGACGTGGCCGCCCACCGGTTGGACGTGCTCGCCACCGCGAGCCTGCTCCAGCACCACGAGGCCGGTCGTTATCGGCTGCATGACCTGTTGCGCCGGTACGCCGGCGAGCAAGCGGAGAAGGAGGACACCGCCACCGATCGGGAGCAGGCCCGGGACCGCTGGTACGCGGACCTGCTGGCGCGTACGCGTGCGGCCGTCCTGATCGGACACCAGAACCCGCACTTCGCCTGTCCGTCCGCCGCCCGCGGCTGGCTGGACGCCGAGCGTCCGACCCTGGTGGCCGCCGCCCGCGTCGCCGGTCAGCTCGGTCCGCTGCCGATGGCCTGGCGGCTGGCCAGCGCCGCGGCCGGTTACCTGAGCGGCAACAACCACTCCGAGGAGTGGCGGTCGGTGGTCACCGATGGCCTGCGGGCCGCCCGAAAGGCCGGCGTGGTGCCGGCTCAGGCCGAAATGGAGGTCTGCGTGGCACTCCTGGAGACCAATGCCGGCCGCTATGACCTTGCTCTCCAGCATTACGAACGCAGCCTGCGGCTGCGGCAGCAGGACGGGCAGGACCTCGTCGCCCGTACGCCCTATCCGCGTCCCGCGCCTATCTTTGTCAACAACGGAACTCTGGCCGACGCGGTCGCCGCCACCCAACGCGGGATCGCCGCCGGCCGCCGCTACAACGATGTGTACGGGATGGCCGGAATGTTGGCCTTCTACGCCATGCTTCTTTTGGATCAAGGGAAAATTTCGGAGGCACTGGACCACCTGCGACAGGCCGCGGCCATCCGGCGGACGGCCGGTGGCGATGGCGCCACCGCGCACGAGCTGTGCCTGCAGGGCGCCTGTCTCTTCCTGCTCGGCCGCGCTCCCGAGGCGCTGGAACACCTCACCGTCTCGTACCGACTGAGCCAGCTGCACGGCGACCGGCCGACCGAGGCATGTGTGCTGCTCACTCGCGCCGAGATGGCCGCCAGTGGAGGACATTTCGACGAGGCGGTCAGCCTTGGCCGGCAGGCCGTCGCGGTCGCCGAAAACTGCGACAGCCACGCGCACATCGACGCCCTTGGCGCCCTCGGCCGTGCTCACCTGGTCAGCGGTGAGCACACCTTCGCCATCGAGGTTCTCGGCCGGGCCTGGGCGCTCGCCGACGCGCACGGCCACCGCCGGCCGGGCCTGCAAGCCCGTACTCGGCTCGCCGCCGCGCTGGTCGCCGCCGGTCAGCTCAGCACCGCGGCCGTCCATGTCGGCGCGAGCCTGCGTGCCTGCGGCGACCACGGATATCGGCTTCAGGAAGCGATCGCGCTGACCGTGCTCGCCGAGCTGCGGCTCGCCGAAGGCGACTTCGCGGCCGCCGCCGAGCAGTCCCAGCGGGCGCTGAACCTGCAGCAATCCCTGGGCTGCCTGGCCGGCGTACGCAGTGCCGATGCGGTGATGGCACGCGTACGCCAGCGGACTCCCGTGGAGAGATCCCTCAGCCTTATCTAGGACGCTAGTCCCTGGTCAACCGGCGGTAGGTGACCGAGTGCGGGCGGGCCGCTTCCTGGCCGAGGCGTTCGATCTTGTTCTTCTCGTACGAGTCGAAGTTGCCCTCGAACCAGAACCACTGCGCCGGGTCCGCCTCGTCACCTTCCCAGGCCAGGATGTGGGTCGCGACGCGGTCCAGGAACCACCGGTCGTGGGACGTGATGACGGCACAGCCGGGGAATTCCAGCAGCGCGTTTTCCAAGCTGGACAGCGTTTCCACGTCCAGGTCGTTGGTCGGCTCGTCGAGCAGGATCAGGTTTCCGCCCTGCTTCAGGGTCAGCGCCAGGTTGAGCCGGTTGCGCTCGCCGCCGGACAGCACGCCGGACAGTTTCTGCTGGTCCGGGCCCTTGAAGCCGAAGGCGCCAACGTACGCGCGAGACGGCATTTCGACCTTGCCGACCTGAATGAAGTCCAAGCCCTCGGAGACCACTTCCCAGACGTTCTTTTTCGGGTCGATGCCGCCCCGGTTCTGGTCCACATAGGACAGCTGAACGGTGTCACCGATGCGTACGGTGCCCGAGTCCGGCTTCTCCAGCCCGACAATCGTCTTGAAAAGCGTCGTCTTACCGACGCCGTTCGGGCCGATCACCCCGACAATGCCGTTACGCGGCAGGGAAAACGACAGGTCCTTGATGAGTACGCGACCGTCGAAGCCCTTGTCCAGGTGATCCACCTCGACCACCACGTTGCCCAACCGCGGGCCCGGCGGGATCTGGATTTCCTCGAAGTCGAGCTTGCGGGTCTTGTCGGCCTCGGCGGCCATTTCCTCGTACCGGGCCAGTCGCGCTTTGCTCTTGGTCTGCCGGGCCTTGGGATTGGACCGTACCCACTCCAGCTCGTCCGCGAGCCGCTTCGCCTGCTTCACGTCTTTTCGTCCCTGGACGGCCATCCGCTCGGCCTTCTTCTCCAGATACGTGGTGTAGTTGCCCTCGTAGCCGATCGCGCTGCCGCGGTCCAGCTCCATGATCCAGCCGGCCACGTTGTCCAGGAAATACCTGTCGTGGGTGACGGCGAGAATGGCGCCGGGGTATTTCGCCAGGTGCTGCTCCAGCCACTGCACGGACTCCGCGTCCAAGTGGTTGGTTGGCTCGTCCAGGAGCAGCAGATCGGGCTGCTGCAACAGAAGTTTGCACAGCGCGACCCGTCGGCGCTCACCACCGGAAAGCACTCGTACGTCCGCGTCGCCGGGCGGGCAGCGCAACGCGTCCATCGCCTGGTCGAGCCGACTGTCCAGCTCCCAGCCCTCGTGCGCCTCGATTTTCTCCATCAGGTCGCCCTGCTCGGTCATCAGCGTGTCGAAGTCGGCGTCCGGGTCGCCCATCGCGTTGGAGACCTCTTCGAAGCGGGTCAACCAGCCGCGCAGCTCGGAAACGGCCTCGTCAATGTTCTCGCGGACCGTCTTGTCCTCGGTCAGCGGCGGCTCCTGCTGCAGCATTCCCACGGTCGCGCCAGGCGCGAGCAGCGCGTCACCGTTGGACGGCTGGTCCAGGCCGGCCATGATCTTCAGCACACTGGACTTGCCGGCGCCGTTCGGGCCGACGACGCCGATCTTCGCGCCCGGCAGGAACGACAGCGTCACGTTGTCGAGGATGACCTTGTCGCCGTGCGCTTTGCGTAGATTACGCATGGTGTAGATGTACTGAGCCACTGAAGTGGTTCCTCCCCTGCCGCCGCCGGAGAACCCTGGCGGCGGCGCGTCTGCTTTCGTCTCACTCCCATTGTCCCAGGCGGGCAAGGTCGGCTGCCGGTTGGTGCGGCCTCGGCGCGAGTAGGAGCCGGTGGCGCCGCGGGCCGGGTAACGTATGGACGTGCGATGGAGCGTGAAGCCGGTGGCCTGGGACGACCCGGTCGGCGTGGAGTTGCGTGCCGACCAGGAGGCGGAGCTGCTGGCCCGGTACGGGCAGGACACCGAGCCGGGCGCCAAGCCGACCGCGGCGACCATCAGCGTGTTCCTGGTTGTTTCCGACGCGTTCACGGGGGAGCCGGTGGGATGTGGCGCGTTGCGCGACCTCGACGAGGAGGCTGTCGAGATCAAACGCATGTACGTCGTACCAAAACACCGCGGCCGCGGTGCCGGCCGGGCGGTGCTGGCGGCGCTGGAGCAGACCGCCCGGAGCCGCGGCGCGACCGTCGCCCGGCTGGAGACCGGCACCGAGCAGCCGGAAGCGATCACGCTCTACGAGCGTGGCGGATACGACCGTATAGATGCTTTTGGATCGTATGTCGATAATCCGCAAAGTGTCTGCTATGAGCGGATTCTCTAGCCTGCACCGGACAGTGATCTAGTCGACGAAACCCGGTTAGCCGTACGGCCGTTAGGTAAAGTTTGAAGCAAGACGAACCGGGAAATCCACACCTGGGGTCCGGTCCCACAAGGACCCGCCAAGGAGGGCTTCGGTTGGGCAGCAGCATCGCAGCAGGCACCGCGGATCGGGATTTCGTCGTCGTCGCCAACCGGTTGCCGGTCGACCGGGTCGTCCGGCCGGACGGCGAGGTGGAGTGGCGACGCAGCCCGGGTGGGCTGGTGACCGCCCTGGAACCGATCATGCAGAGCCGGGACGGCGCGTGGATCGGCTGGTCCGGCGATGTCGACCACGCACCCGAGCCGTTCGAAAGCGACGGCATGCTCCTGCATGCGGTTCCGCTGTCCAGCAAGGAAGTCGCGCGCTATTACGAAGGTTTCTCCAACGCGACGCTGTGGCCGCTCTACCACGACGCGGTGGCACCGCCGGAGTTCCACCGGTCCTGGTGGGACACGTATGTGACGGTCAACCGCCGGTTCGCCGAGGCGGCGGCCGCGGTGGCCGGCCAGAACGCGGTCGTCTGGATCCAGGACTACCAGCTGCAGCTGGTGCCGGCGATGCTCCGGGCTCAGCGCCCTGACCTGCGGATCGGCTTCTTCCTGCACATCCCGTTCCCGCCCACCGAGCTGTTCATGCAGCTGCCGTGGCGGACCCGGATCGTGGAAGGGCTGCTCGGCGCCGACCTGATCGGCTTCCAGCTGCCCGGCGGCGCGGCCAACTTCCTGCGGCTCGCGCGCCAGCTCTGCGGGCTGCAACCACATGGCCGTACGGTCGAGGTTACGGACGCCGACGGCGAGCCCCGGGTCGTACGGGCCGAGGCCTTCCCGATCTCCATCGACACCAAGGGCATGTCCGACCTGTCGGCCTCGCCGGAGGTCGTGCAGCGCGCCAAGGAGCTGTATTCGGAGCTGGGCGAGCCCAAACACGTGCTGCTCGGCGTGGACCGGCTGGACTACACCAAGGGCATTAGTACGCGTCTGCAGGCTTATCGGGAGCTCCTGGAAGACAGCTCGATCACCGTCCCGGACACCGTACTGATCCAGGTCGCCACCCCGAGCCGGGAGCGCGTCGAGCACTACAAGGCGCTGCGCAACCGGATCGAGCTGCAGGTCGGCCGGATCAACGGCGACTTCGGCACGCTCGGGCACCCCGCTGTGCAGTATTTGCACCAGTCATACGGACGCGACGAGCTTTGCGCGCTTTACCGGGTCGCCGACGTGATGCTGGTGACGCCGCTGCGGGACGGCATGAACCTGGTCGCGAAGGAATATGTGGCGGCGCGTACCGATCACGGCGGCGCGCTGGTGCTGAGCGAGTTCACCGGCGCGGCGGCCGAGCTTCGCCAGGCGTACCAGGTGAATCCGCACGACATCACGCACCTGAAGGAGACGATTGTGGCCGCGCTCAACCAGGACCCGGCCGAGGGAGCCCGCCGGATGCGCGCGATGCGCCGGCACGTGACCAGCCACGACGTGAACCACTGGGCCGCGTCTTTCCTTGACTCACTGCGAAAGACCAACGCATGAAAGACCTCGCACAGACGACCAGACTGCTGGTCGCGACCGATTTCGACGGCGTGCTGGCGCCTATCGTGTCCAATCCCGCGTCCGCGCGCGCACTGCCGGAGTCAGTGGCCGCGCTGCGGGCGCTGGGTGACCTGCCCGAGACCGAGGTGGCCATCATCACCGGCCGCTCGCTGGAGGTCCTTCGCCGGCTGCTCGACCCACCGCCGCAATGGCACCTGGTCGGCTCGCACGGCGCCGAGACCTCGGACCACAGCCTCGATCTGGACGCGTTGCAACCGGCCGTGATCAAGCTCGCCGCCCGGCTGGAGCACCTCGTCGGTGGCCGTCCGGGGGTAGCGATCGAGCCGAAGCCGACCGGCGCGGCCGTGCACGTACGCAATGCCGCCCCCGAGGTCGCGCAAGCGGTCCTGACCGAGGTCCGCGAGGGACCGGCGGCGGAGCCGGGGATTTTCACCACAGAGGGAAAGTGCGTGATCGAGCTGGCGGTGGTCGACGTCAGCAAAGGCGCGGCGATCACCCAACTGCGCGCGGATCTGGGCGCGACCGCGGTGCTCTACGTCGGCGACGACGTGACCGACGAGAAGGCGTTTTTGGCGCTGTCAGAGGGTGATGTGGGCGTCAAGGTCGGGCCCGGCGAGACCGCCGCGACGGTAAGAGTGGCGGATCCGGAGGCGGTCGCTACGCTGTTCGCCGAGTTGGCGGCGCTGCGGAAGGGATAGTCGTGACCGACGACCGGACCGAGATCGACGTCAGCACGCTGCCGCCAGGGGGCACCTACCCTTGGCTGACCGCGACGGTGATTCCGCGGCCGATCGCGTGGGTGTCCTCGCTTTCGGCCGACGGCGTGGAAAACCTCGCGCCGCATTCGTTTTTCACGGTCGCCAGCGCCGAACCGCCGGTGGTGTCCTTCACTTCGGTCGGTGAGAAGGACACCATCCGGAACGTACGAGCCACTGGTGAGTTCGTGGTGAACTTCGCTTCCCGCTCGCTGGCCGAGAAAATCAACCTCACCTCGACGAACTTTCCGCCCGAGCACAGCGAGGCGGCGGTCGCGGAGCTGGCTTTGACGGACAGCACGGCGGTAAGACCGCGCCGAGTGGCGGAATCACCGGCGGCGCTGGAATGCCGCTTCGTCGGCGAGAAATCCTTCGGGGACAGCACCGTGGTTTTCGGTCAGGTGCTGCATCTTTCCGTCGCCACCGCCAGTTTGTTGGCGGACGGCAAGCCCGACGCCCACCACCTCGACCCGGCCGCGCGACTCGGCCGGGACGAGTGGGGCACCCTCGGGGAAATCTTCAGCCTCCGCCGGATCCCCTACCGGGAATGGGCCGGCAGCACGAAAGACGGCGACCCGAGCGCCAGCTGACTCGTGTAGGTCGGCAGGCCGGTCAGCGGATCGCGGTCGAAAGCGGTCAGGTTGCTGGAATTCTGGTTCGCCACCCAGATCCGGTCCGCGGTCACCGCGAAATGCCGTGGCCACTGGCCGTGCACCGAGACATCCGACAGCACTCTGGGCGTACCGGTGCTGATGTCGAAGGTGGTGATCACGTCACCGCCGCGATTGCCGACATAGCAAAAGACATTGTCCGGTGAAAGCGCGATTTCCGAGGGATAGTTGCGAACGCTGTAAGTGTCCTTTGTGGCCGGTTGGACATGGCGTTGGGTTAGCGCGCCACTGACAGGGTTGTAGGAGAAAGTCCGCAATGACGAGTCGGACTCACCGACCAGGTAGACCGTGTTTCCCGGCGCGAACCGGAAATGCCGCGGCCCGGTTCCGGTCGGCAGCGCGGTGACCGCGGTCTGCTTGAGTTTGCCGCCCCGCAGCTGGTACGCGAACACCTGATCGGTGCCGAGATCGCTCACCAGCACGAACCGGCCGCTGGGCGCGAACCGCGCCATGTGCGCGTGTGGAGTGGCGCCCTGATGGCGTACGAGATCGGTGGACGCGCCGACACTGCCATCCGCGTTCAGTGCGTTGACGCCAACCGTACCGTCGCCGTAATTCGCTGTCAGCACATACTTTCCGGTCGGATCCACCGTCAGCTGCGCCGGACCGTTGCCGCCACACGAGACGGTGTTGAGCTGGGTGAGAACGCCACCGGCCCCGATGGTGAAGCCGGTGACCGTGCCGGCGGTCTGTTCGTCGACCGCGTAAAGGAAACGGCCGTTGGGATGCACGGTCAGATACGACGGCGAGGCGAGGCCGGCCGCCGAGCTGACCGTGGACAGGTCGCTGCTCGCGAGCGTGGTGATGGCGTGCGCGTACGAGCCGATGTAAAGCAGGCACCCGCTCGCCCGTTGTGCGTACGCGGCAGTGGGTAGTGCGACGGTCGCGGCCGCGACGGCGGCACCGGTGAGTTTCAGGAATCCCCTGCGGTCGGGCATGGCTTGACGCTCCCAAGTCTGCGGAATGCTGCCATTCAGCTAAACGGAAAACAACAGCTCAGGGCGACACACTGACCACTACCGGTCATTTGCGCACTCTATTTCCGCACCATGGGCAGAATGCACGCGGGCGCCTCCACCTGCAAGGACTTCCCGGATGGCCGCGGAATTGCGAACCTGTCAATAACGAATGCGGCGAGGTCCCCGGAATTCTGGTTGGCCACCCACAGCCGGTCGCCGGCGACCGCCAGATGCCGCGGCCATTGCCCGCCGGCCGACACCTCCGCCTTCGCGCTCACGCTGCCACCGGCGATCCCGAAGACGGTGACCACGTCGTCACCGCGATTGGCGACATAGCAGAACCGACCATCGGCCGAGAGGGCGATTTCGGATGGGTAATTGCGAACACCGTTCCCGGCGACGCTGGCCGGGCAGGTGTCTCGCTCGGTCAGCGCACCCGTTTCCGGGTCGTACGCGAAGCCGTGAATGGTCGAATCCAGCTCACCCACCGCATAAACGCTTTTGTCCGGCCCGAAAACCAGGTGTCGGGGACCCGTGCCCGGCGGCAGTTTCGTCGCGCTGACCCGCTCCAGCGCGCCACCTGGCAACGCGTACGTGATGATCTCGTCCGTACCCAGATCCGCCACCAGCGCGTACCGGCCGTCCGGCGCGAACCGTACGACGTGCGCGTGCGGCCCCTCCTGGCGCTCCTTTTCCGGGCCGCTACCGTGATGTTGGGCGAAGCCGGTCCGCTCCCCCAGGCTGCCGTCCGGGTTGATCGGGTGCACGACGACGCTGCCTGACCCGTAGTTGGCCGACAGCACGAATTTCCCGCTCGGGTCGACGGTGAGGTGGGCGGTGGTGCTGCCATCGGCCGGACGCGCGTTGAGGCGCTCCAGGTCGTTGTCCGGCCGAATCGCGTACGCGACCACGCTGCCCTCGTCGCCTTCATCGACGGCGTAAAGGAAATCACCGCTGGGATGCGCCGCGAGGAACGAGGGACAGGCGGTGTCCGTCGTACTGCCGATGGCGGTCAGGTCACCGTCGGGTCCTATCTCGACAGTGGTGATGGCGCCGGCGTACGACCCGACGTAAAGCAGGTCCGGTTGGCTCGTCATGCGATCACCGTAACGTCCATCGCCCGGGATGATCAGAAGCCAGGAGTGATCTGGCCCTCGTCGATCCAGCCGCCGTGCCCGTCGCCGCCATTCCACAGCCAGCCGTTGACCGAGCCGTTCGCGTTCGTACGCAGGCAATCCGCGTGCGCGTCAGCGTCGATATCGGCGAACTGGACCTGGCTCGCGTCGGTTGTCACGCCAGTGGCGACCTGCCCCACCGCGACCCAGCCGCCGTGGCCGTCACCGCCCCGGTTCAGCCAAACGCTGAACGAGCCGTTTTGGTTCATAAGAACGTAATCCGCCCAGCCGTCCCCATCGAGGTCCGCCAGCCGGACCCGACTGGAGTCGCTCGTCAGGCCGGCCGCCACCTGACCGAGATCCACCCAGCCGCCGTGCCCATCGCCGCCGCGGTTGAGGAAGGTGCGGATGGATCCGTTGGAGTTGAACAATATGTAGTCCGCGCGGCCGTCGCCGTCGAAATCGGCGAACCGTACCGAAGTGGCGTCGCTGGTCAGGCCCGTGGCCACCTGACCCAGATCCAACCACCCACCATGGCCGTCCCCGCCACGGTTGAGGAAGACGCGTACGGATCCGTTGGGATTGAACAACAAGTAGTCCGCACGGCCGTCGCCGTCGAAATCAGCGAAGCGTACTAGCCCGGCGTTTGTCGTCAGCCCGGTCGCAACCTGACCGAGCGCCTGCCAACTGCCGGTGTGGTTGAGCCACACCGAAACCGAGCCGTTCGCATTGATCACGACATAGTCAGCGCGACCGTCACCGTCGAAATCCGCCCACCGGACGCGGCCACTTTCGGCCACCTCGTTCGCCGCGCCCTTTGACCGTACCGAAGTCGCCCAGCCGTCGGTGAAAGCCTGGTCAAGAGCGGCAAAGAAAACCTGGCCGAGCTTGGCGTGGCCGCTGTCGTTCGGATGCAGCCGATCGGCCATGTCCGCGCTGGTAAACGCGGCCGGGTCGACATACCGGAGGTGGTGGCCGGCCTGCTGTTCGCTGGTCGCGAGCGCACGGGCCGCGTTGTTGTACGTCACCGGATCGGACTGAAGGCCTTGGGTGATAGGAATAAGTCCCTGCAGGATCACCGTCACGCCTGGTTTGTCAGCAAAAATCTGGTCCACCAGCGTGTGCAGGCGATCCGGCGCGTGGGTGGGATCCGGCGAGCGGTCCAGGTCGTTGATGCCAATGTGCAGCAGCACCACATCCGGGCGCGCCGCCGCGAGCCAACCGTCCACACCGTTGCGGATGTCGTCGATCAGGAATCCGCTGTGGCCCTCGTTGTCCGGATCCGGAATCGCGGCCGCTCCCGAGGTCTGCGAACCGACGAAATCGATCCGATAACGCGACTGCGCGGCGGCCAGATTCCGCAGCGGGAGCCGATAGCCCGCACCCGTACTGCTGCCCACGCCGTACGTGATTGAGTCTCCCAACGGCATCACCCGCAGGACCGGTGGCGGCGCCGCTACGGCCGCGGTGGCCGCGGCTGGCGCCATTGCGACCGCCAATCCCATTGCCGCCCCAAAAACCAGCGCGCGAATCCCTGCACCCATGGCGTTCCTCTCCGGCCGAGTCCAGCGCTGGACCGTAACGATTGGCGGGCATTTACGTCAACGCCCCATTCAGGTCACACGTCGTACAAATCGCGGATGTATGTCTCTTGTATGTCTCGCTCCCATACTTCGTCCCATGGATGCTGATTCGAGGTCGTTGAACCGACGTGGCTTTCTGCTCGGCGCGGGCGCCGTGGCCGGTTTGGGCATCACCGGGCTGGCGCTTCCCAGCAGCGCCCAGGCCGCCGCCGCGCCGCGTATCTACAGCTGCGCCGAATGGGGTGCGCGTCCGCCGGCTGATCCGCTGGTGACGCTCAACCATCCGGCCAACCGGATCCTGGTGCACCACATCGCCGACGCGAACAGCACCGACTATTCGCAGGCGCACGCCTTCCAGGTGGCCCGGGACGAGCAGGCCGACCACATCGACAACAACGGCTGGTCCGACACCGGCCAGCATTTCACCATCAGCCGCGGCGGCTACGACCTGGAAGGCCGGCACGGCAGCCTGGCCGCATTGCGCAGTGGCAACACGATGATCCGCGGCGCGCACTGCCCCGGCCAGAACGACAACGCGATCGGTATTGAGAACGAGGGCACCTACATGACCGTGGAGCCGCCCGCGGCGCAGTGGAACGCCCTGATCGCGATGTGCGCGTACGTCTGCACCCAGTACGGCATCTCGCCGGACGAAATCAAGGGCCACCGCGACTACTACAACACGCTCTGTCCCGGCGACAAGCTCTATGCCAAACTGCCGGCGCTGCGGACCGCTGTTCGCACTGCCATCGGCTGACTTTTCCGGTAGCCGGCCCGGTGATCTGCGGTCACGGGGCTCGCTATCACAGGGCCGTTTCCTGGAATGCCCGGCGATAGGCGACTGGAGCGGTTCCGAGCGTACGCACGAAATGTTGCCGAAGGCCCACCGCGGAGCCAAAACCGGCGTGCTGGGCGACCTGTTCGATCGACAAGCTGGTCGTCTCCAACAGCTCCCGCGCGCGACTCAGTCGCTGGCCAATCAGCCACTGCAACGGCGTGGCGCCAATCTGGTCCTTGAATCGGCGGTTGAGCGTACGAACACTCGTGCCCGCGTGTCGCGCGATGTCGTCGAGAGTCAGTATTCTGTCGAGATTTTCCCGCATCCAGCACATCGTCGGCACCAACGTGCCAGTGTCGGCGGCCGGATCCTGATGCACGATGAACTGCGCCTGACCCCCATCGCGCTGTGGCGGCATGACCACACTGCGGGCCGTATTCGCCGCGACGGCGGCACCATGGTCGGTCCTCACGATATGCAGGCACAAATCGAGTCCGGCGGCCACTCCCGCCGAGGTCAGCACATCGCCCTCATCCACGTAAAGAACCGCGGAATCCACCTCCACCAACGGATGCCGCCGCCCCAGCGCCGCCGCGAACGCCCAATGCGTGGTCACCCGCCGGCCATCGAGTAACCCGGCAGCGGCGAGCACGAACGCACCCGTACAAATGGCGGCTATGCGCGTTCCCCGCCGCCGCACTGTCCGCAAAATGTCCAGCGCTTCCGCCGAAAACTCTTCGTCAACGGACACTCCGGGCACCAGGATCGTGTCGCAGTCAGCCGCCGCGGCCAACGGAAAAGGCGGCTCGATCCGGAAGATATCCACGCCCGAGGCCCTGGCCACGACACCCCGCGCCGGACCGCAAACCCGCACCTCGTACGGCCGCTCGCCGGTCGCCAGCCGGGTCGCGTTGAAGACCTGACAGGGAATCGAAAGATCGAAGCCGACCACGCTGTCCAGGGCCAGCACCGCCACCTTGTGCACCATGGCCAGATTCTATCGAACGTAGTCGTTCTTGCCACTGTTGATCGCATCTCAGTCGTACGACCATGAAGTCAGACCAACGAAGGGAAGCTCCATGCGAGTGGAAGTGCTGATTTACGACGGTTTCGACGAACTGGACTCATTGGGCCCGTACGAAGTCTTCCGGCACGCAAGCCGCGCCACTGAATTCGACCTCTCTCTGGTCACTTCCACCGGCCAAGCCGAGGTCACCGGCGGCAACGGAGTCACCTTCAGCCACCTCCGCGAATGGACTCCACAAGACGCCGACATCCTGGTCATCCCCGGCGGCGGCGCCGGTCGCCCCGGACCTGGTCTGCGGGCCGAGTTGGAAAAGGGCGTTCTCCCCAAACAACTCCGCGAAATCAAGGACAATGCCAGTGACGACTTCATCCTCGCCTCAGTCTGCTCCGGCTCCGTTCTCATAGCCGCCGCCGGCCTGCTGGAAGGCCGCCCCGCCACCACCCACCACTCAGCCCGCGAAAAACTCGTCAGCTACGGCGCCGTCCTCACCAACGCCCGCGTCGTCGACGACGGCGACATCGTGACGGCCGGCGGCATCACCTCCGGCTTCGAGTTGGCTTTGCACCTGATAGATCGAGAACTCGGCTCCACGTACGCGATCCAAGTCGAAGCCACCATGGAATACGAACGCCGCGGCACAGTCTGGCGCGCCTCCTGACTCGACTTCAGCGGATTGGCGCATGGTCCGGGTTTATGGTCCGTTAAGGGCCATGAGCCCTGGCCAGCGGGGTTGCTGGCCTAATTCCGCAGAAAGCTCCCCACCGTCGTCACCGCCAACCGGACATCGAACTCCCGGGCGATCACATCGGCGACCATATCCCTGGCCCACAACGCGAAACTCGAAGTACAACGTCGGTGGGCGGGCAGGGTTGTGGGCCGCCGGGTGTGGTGGTGCCCGGCGGCCGGGTGGTTTGTTTATGCGGCGAGTTGGTTGATTCCACGGATGGGTCTTCGTTCGGGGTCCCGGTATGCGGGTGGGATGAATTCGACGATTCCGTCGATGATGCGTACTTCCCAGTCGCTGTGGTGGATCAGGCGATGGCAGGCATCGCACAGGAGCACGCAATTCTCCAGGCAAGTATCGCCACCATCGGCCCAGTGGACCACGTGGTGACCGCGGCACCAGCGGGGTGGTCGACCGCACCTGGCGCAGCCTTTGTCTCGCGCTATGAGTGCTTTTCGTAGGTGGGCGGGGATGAGTCGTTCGGTGCGGGCGACGTTGAGCGGTACGCTGTTGCGGCCCAGGAGCATCGGGGTGATGTCCGCGTCACAAGCGAGCCTGCGGCCGGATTCCGGAGAAATAGCGATGCCAGTGTGCGCGTACGCGACACCGAGACGTTCCCGGAGCATTTCCCAGTCCAGGGTAATGGTGAGGTGGGGCCGTTCTTGGCCTTGGATGGGGAGTTTCCCGGTGTCCGCGACAAGGTTGAGTGCGTCGGCGAGCGCGTCGCCGTTGCGTTGGGAGACTGACCGTTCATCTGGGTGGCCGTCTTGGGTGGGGCGGGGTTTGGCCAGTGGGCTGAGGATTTCAGTGAGCAGGGTGCCCGTTTCGCCGTCGAAGGAGCCCCGGAAGTTCAGTCGCCCATCACGACCGGTGTGTAGGGACGGTTCGCGGCGCGGTTTCTCGTTCTCCCGTTCGGATGGTGCTGGGCCGTCGGGGTCGAGGTGGTCGTGGATGCGTTGGCCAAGTTCGACGAGGCGGCGGGCGGGGTGGCTCTTCGCGTGTTCCACCAGGGAAGCTTCGGCGCCTTCGCGTTCTTCGATGTTCACTCTGGCGGGGAGTTTGTTCACGATCGCCAGGATCGTGTCGATTTGGGAATCCGCGAGTTCACCTCTGCGCATAGCGTCACTGACAAGACCGAGTTTGGGTGCGAGGGTTTCACCGGTGAGGGCTTGGCTGCTGCACAGGTTCAATGCGCGTTTAAGGCGGCGACCAGCTTCGGTCGGGGACAGCAGGAGATTATCTTGCAGCATCCTCATGGTGTTGTCATGCCCGAGCGCCTTGCCGACCCGGTTCCGATGAATCGCCGCGACAATATCCAATGCCCGCGCCTGCCGTCGTCGAATGTCCTGCTCGGCTTCACGCAGCAAATCGGCCAACTGTCGGGGTTTACACATCCAGAGCTCTGGATCTGTGCCTTCATCGCCGGCGGCCATGACACCATTCTACCGCTATCACCGTCAAAAAGATCGAGTTCGTACGATCGGAACGTGGTCATTTTCTCAATCACATCAGCAAAATGCGGAGCGCGCGCGTTCAAGCCCTAAGCAATTTTCGATGATCGAGGTAGCGAAGATCCACGCGCGGGACCACCAGCCCCTGTTGCCACCGGCCGCCGCGAGCGTCATCCCTGTCTGCCGGGCATGGCACTGCACCGAGAGCTGGCCGTGCACGTGCACTGGACGCACATGACTCAACATCCACAAATGACCGTAGTCACCCTGCGTGCGATCACCACTCGATCTGCGGTACGGATGTGACCGCAGTCAGAGCAGAGCCTTTACCCAGTCGTGGAACTCGGCGATGTGGTGTTCGGTTGGTACGAGCACGCCGCCGTCGGCGTAGGCGCGAGAGGCCATCGCGGGTTGGCAACGCTCACAAGCGGCGAAGTCCTGCTCGTTGACGCGGTGGAAGAGCTCCACCGAGCGTGAGACGTCACGGCCGGCGGCGATCACTTCGGGGGCGAACAGCCAGTCGCATTCCACCATCGTACGGTCCACCGCGAGTGGGAACATTCGGTGCAGAATCACATGGTCGGGAACCAGGTTCAGGAACACCTGCGGTCGTACGGTCGCGGCATAGTAGCGGCGGTGCTGATCGGTCGAAACACCTTCCAGAACACCGAAACCAGCGCTCCCGTCCACCGTGAAGCCGGCGATCTCCGGGCCGAATTCGGCTCCGTGGCCGACGTAGTACTGCGCCGCGTAGCCCTCGGCGAATTCGGGCAGCACCTCGGTGAGTTCCGGGTGGATCGTCGCGCAGTGATAGCACTCCATGAAATTCTCCACGACCAGCTTCCAATTTGCCTTCACGTCATAGCGAATCCGCCGGCCAAGTGCGAGGTCGTCCAGGTGATAACTGTCGACCACTGCGGCCGCACCGAGTCGAGCGGTCACCGAGTCGATCACGGTTTCGGTAAAAGACGGTGGATCCGCGGCCAGACAGAGCCACACATAACCCAGCCATTCGTACGCTCGCACCGGTCGCAGGCCGAACTCCAGACGGTCAATGTCCGGCATATTGGTCAGGTTGGGAGCGGCCACCAGCTTCCCGTCCAGGCCGTACGTCCAGGCGTGGTACGGGCATTGAAAAGATCGCCTCACCGAACCGGTCTCCTGGGTGCACAGCTGGGCGCCGCGATGCCGGCAGATATTGAGAAATCCGCGCAGAACACCGTCGCGGCCGCGAGTCACCAGCACACTTTCCCGGCCGATCTGTGCGGTCTGGAAATCACCCGGCCGCGGCAGGTCGGCGGCCCGGACCGCGCAGAACCACATCTCCTCCAGGATTTTCCGCTGTTCAGCGGCGAAAATCGCCGGATCCGTGTAGTAGCGGCCAGGGAGCGTCGACACCAGGGAGCGGGCGGTCATCTTCGGCTGGCCTCTCAGACGGCGAGTTGGGTCAGGCGGGCTGGGTCGAACAGGGCGATCGGGTGCCGGGTGGCGCCGTCGATGCTCAGGTCGGCCAGGATCTCGCCCACTACCGGCACGAACTTGAAGCCGTGGCCGGAAAAACCGCACGCCACCACGACCTGCGGGTGCGCCGGATGCACGGAAATCACGAAATGCTCGTCCGGGGTGTTGGTGTACATGCAGGTGGCGGCGCGGAGAAACTCGCCCGGCAGGTCCGGGATGTGGCGGCCGACAAAAGCGGCCATCGCGGCCACTTCCTCGGGTCGCACGGTCCGGTCGATCGTCTCGGGCGTGCAAGTGGCGCCGCCGCGGAAAAATGCCACCTTTACTCCCGGCTGTTCCCGATGGTGTACGCCAAAACCGTAGAACTGCCGGCCTTCTCCGCCTTCCCAAACAAAAATCGGATGCCGGTCGACAAGGAACGCATCGGTGCCGCCGCGCGGCCGGAACCAGAACTGCACCTGCCGCTCCACCCGGAAGGGCAGCCCAAGATCGGCCAGCACGTCCGCTGCCCATGCGCCCGGACAAATCACCAACCGATCCGCGGTGTAGACACCATCTGCCGTGGTCACCCGCACGCCGGCATCGCCGGCATGCCACGACAAAACCGGCTCCTCGAAATGCAGCTCAGCGCCCGAACGCGCGGCCAACGCGAGGTGCGCGGCCACACTCGCTTCCGGCACCACCAGGCCGGCGTTGGCTTCGTACAAGGCGATCTCGTCCGGCTCTGGACGCATGGTCGGGAACCGGCGACGAATCTCTCCCGCGTCCAGCATTTCGTGCGGCAGGTCCCATTCCTCGGCGCTGCGCCGGCTGCCGGACACTGTCAGGCTGTCCGGCCGACCGATCATCACCCCGCCGGTACGGTAGAAAATCCGCCGGCCGGACTCCTTCTCGATCGACTCCCACATTTGGGTGGCCCGCAACAACAGCGGCACATACGCGGGATCCTCGAAATAGGCCTGGCGGGTGATCCGCGAGCCACCGTGGCTGGAGCCGCGGTTGTGTGCCGGGCCGTAGCGTTCCAGCCCGAGCACCCGCTGGCCGCGCCGAGCCAGCTGATACGCGGCGGCGCTGCCCATCCCGCCGAGGCCGATCACGATCACATCGAAAGACATGGCCACTCCCGAAAAGTCAGCTGCGCAGCCGGGCCATGCCCGGATCGAACAGTGGTTCGGCGGCCACCGTGGCCGGCACCCGCTCGCCGAAATACTCGACCTGCACGGTGGTGCCAGCCACCGCCTCGACCGGAAGCCACGCGTACGCGATGCTCTTCCCTATCGTGTAGCCGAAAGCGGCACTCGTCACATAGCCGGCCGGTTGGCCGCCCACATACACCGGTTCCGATCCCATCACCACCGCGTACGGATCGTCAATGGTCAGACAGGAAAGTCGTCGCGATGATGGCGGCTTTCCCTCCAAAGCCTCACGTCCAACGAAAAATCCCTTGTCCATCTTCACCGCGAAACCGACACCCGCCTCGTACGGGTCATGTTCGGCTGTCATGTCCGTGCCCCACAGTCGATAGCCCTTTTCCAGCCGCATGCTGTTGAAGGCGCTCCGCCCGGCGGCGATGATCCCAGCCGACTGGCCGGCCTCGAACAACGTGTCCCATAGCAACCGGCCGTATTCGGCGGAAGTGTAGAGCTCCCACCCGAGCTCACCGACGTACGACAGCCGCAACGCCGTCACCGGCACCCCGCCGACATACGCTTGCTGGCCTTTGAAATATCCCAGCGCCCGATGCGAGAAGTCCTGTTTTGTCAGCGGTGCCAACACTTCCCGCGCCCTCGGTCCCCATAGACCAATACAGCAGGTGCCGCCGGTGAGATCCCGGACCTGCACGGATCCGTCGGCCGGCAGCTGCCGGCGCAGCCAGTCCAGGTCCAGCTGCGAATTCACTCCGACTTGGAAGGTGTGGTCGGCGAGCCGGGCCACCGTGAGGTCGCTGCGGATGCCGCCGTCCTCGCCAAGCATCAGCGTGTACGTGACAGCGCCCGGCTTCTTGTCGACCTGGTTCGTTGTCAGCGTCTGCAGGAAAGGCAGCGCACCCCGGCCGGTCACTTCCAGCCGTTTGAGTGGGGTCATATCGAACATCGCGACCCGCTCGCGGGCCACCAACGCCTCGGCGCCGGCGATCGGTGACCAGAACCGAGAGGCCCACTCGTTGCGGGCGGGGATGCCAGCCACCTCGGGGAGATCGGCATTGGCCTCGTACCAGTGCGGCCTTTCCCAGCCGGCCGCCTCCAAGAACACCGCACCGAGGTCTTTTTGCCGCTCATAGAAGGGCGTTGTCCGTAGGGAGCGATATTTTTCGGCGGGCTGCAACGGGTGCAGGATGTCGTAGACCTCGACGAAGCTCTGACAGCTGCGGGCGTGCACGTAGCCGGGCGCGAGTTGCGCGGTCTCGAACCTGTTCAGGTCGCAGCCATGCAGGTCTGTCCGCGGCGCGCCGTCCACCAGCCACTCGGCCATCGCGCGCGCGACACCGGCCGAATGGGTGATCCACACGGCCTCGGCCACCCAGAATCCGGCCAGGTCGGGGTGCTCGCCAAGCAGCGGATTGCCATCCGCGGTGAAGGAAAAGAGGCCGTTGACGCCCTCTTCGACCTTGCTCGACGCGAGCGCCGGCAGCAGGTCCGCGGCGTCGGCCCACGACTGCTCGAAATCCTCCGGGGTGAACGGCCATTCGGACGGCATCCCTGGCAGTGAGCCAATCTCGGCCGGCTCGATGGGCATCGGCCGATGCCCGTACGCGCCAATGCCCAGCCGATCGCCGTGCTCGCGAAAATACAGGTCGGCATCCTGATGGCGCAGAATCGGCAGGGTTGCCTCAAGAAAACCGTCACTGCGCAGGTCCGGCAGCGGCGTGGTTTTGGCGTACTGATGGGCCATCGGCACCAACGGTACGGTCAAGTCGACGAGCGCGCCGATCAACGGCCCCCACATGCCGGCCGCGGAGATCACCACGTCCGCCCGGAACTCGTCCGTTTCAGTGCGTACGCCCCGAACTCGGCCGGCGGTACGATCGATCGCCGTCACCTTTTGCTGATCCAGGAAGCGCGCGCCGCGGTCGATGGCCCGACGAGCCTGTGCCTGCGCCGCCCGGACTGGCTTGGCCAACCCGTCGGTCGGGGTGTGGAAACCGCCGAGGATTCTTTCCGGATCAAGCAACGGATGTAGCTCGGCGCACTCGGACGGCGAGAGCAGCGAGCTTTCCACGCCCCAGGAGGTCGCCCAGCCACGCCGGCGTTTCAGCTCGACCAGCCGTGCCTGGGTGGTCGCCACCTCCAGGCCGCCGACCTGCCGGAAACACCAGGCGTCGTCCAATGTCAAGGAAGAATACTTTCGCACGGTGTAGCTGGCGAACTCGGTCATCGTCTTGCTGGGGTTGGTCTGGAAAACCAGCCCAGGCGCGTGTGAGGTCGACCCGCCGGTGGCGAACAGCGGCCCCTGCTCCAGCACGGTGAGATCGGTCCAGCCGCGCTCGGTCAGCTCATCGGCCAGCGCGCAGCCAACAATGCCGGCGCCGATGATGACAACACGGGGCTGCACAGCCATTCCGAGCTCCTAGCCGGCCGGGGAGGGTGTTGCGTACAGAGCGCCCTGTTCCGCTATCAGCAACACGGTGCGCGATCGAGGACGCCCCTGTCAAGACCGCGAACGATAAATCAGAATTAGGCCAAATAGCCGAGCTGCTCGGACAGCTGGCCGGCCACCTCGGCCAGCTCGTCGGCGACCTGCCGGATCCGCCGCCGGGGCAGCCGGTAGGCGGGGCCGGAGGCGCTGATCGCGCCGACGATTTCGCCGCGCTGGCCCAGAACCGGCGCAGCGACCGCGTGCATGCCGAGCTCCAGCTCCTCGAAACACGTGGCATAGCCGTCCGAAACCACCCGTTCCAACTCCTGTTTGAGCTGGTCGGCGTCGGTGATCGTCCGCGGCGTGAACTCCTCCAACTTGCGCCGCAACAGCCGTCGGCGGCGGTCGACCGGCATGTGCGCGAGCAGGACTTTCCCACTGGAAGTGGCATGCAGCGGCGTCCGCTGGCCGATCCAGTTCTGCGCGGACACCGCGGCCGAACCGTGCGCCTGGGTGATGTTGATCGCCGAATCCTCGTCCAGGATGGCGATGTTCACCGTTTCGCCGAGCTGGTCGGCGAGTTCCTGGCAGCTCACCTGACCAAGCCTGGCCACATCGATCCGACCGGTGGCGGCGCCAGCGAGGCGTACGATCCCGAACCCGATCACGTATTTCCCGCGGTCCCCCAACTGCTCGACCATGCCGCGACTTTCCAGCACGGACAGCAATCGCGACACCGTCGACTTGTGGACGCCCAGCTCGGTGGCGATCTCGGTAATGCCGGCCTCACCGTGCTTGGCCACCAGCTCCAGGACCGTCACGGCCCGGTCTACGGACTGCACCAAAGCGGCGGGATTTCGCCCGGAGTCCGAATTGCTCATAGCGCAACAGTAACCGCAGTCCGCATCAGACACATTTTGAGGGCTTGACGGGACCGGTAAGGCTGCCGCACAGTGTTGCGGAGCGCGAACTGAGTTGTCGACTACGCAACGGTCTTGTGAGGTATGCCATGATCCGCGCCTGCTCCCTCACCGATCTGCCACCAGGTGAGTCGGTACGGGTGGTCGGACCGGTCCCGGTCGCCGTCTTCAACGCCGACGGCGAGCTTTACGCCATCGACGACACCTGCACCCACCAGGACGCCTCGCTGTCCGATGGCTGGTTGGAGGGCTGTTTCGTGGAGTGCCCGCTGCACGAGGCGTGCTTCGACCTGCGTACTGGCGTGCCGACCGGACCACCGGCAAAACGGCCGGTCCGCACGTATCCTGTGGTGGTCAGCGACGGTGACGTGTACGTCAGCGTCGCCGACCAAACAGCGGCCGACAACGGGACAGCCGAGGTGGCGTGAAGAGAATCGCGGTGGTGGGCACTTCGCTCGCCGGGCTGCGGGCCGCGCAGGCCCTACGCGAGGCCGGTTACGACGGCGCCCTGACAATGGTCGGCGCCGAGCCGCACCAGCCGTACGACCGACCACCGCTGTCGAAGGAGTTCCTGCAGGGCAAGGCCGAGCAGGACGGCATCGCGCTGGCCATCACCGATGATGTGGCGGCGCTCAACGCCGATTGGCGACTCGGTGTGCCGGCAACGAAGCTGGACACCGCCGCTGGCACGGTCGTGCTGGCGGACGACACCGACATCCCGACCGACGGCGTCGTCATCGCCACCGGTGGCCATGCTCGGCACCTTCCGGGGCCTTCGGTCGCCGGCGTCCACGTGCTGCGAACCCTCGACGACGCCATCGCCTTACGTCAAGATCTCCAGGCAGGGCCCGAAAATGTTGTCATCATCGGCGCCGGGTTCATCGGCTCCGAGGTCGCCGCCAGTTGCCGTGCCCTCGGACTTCGGGTCACCGTCGTGGAAGCGTTAGCGGATCCTCTCGCCCCCTTGCTCGGGCCAGAACTCGCGCAGGTATGCGCACGACTGCACCCTGAAAACGGAGTTTCTGTCTTGTACGGCACGAAAGTCACCGGCCTGTCCACTGTGGACGGACGGGTGTCCGGCGTACGGCTGGCCGACGGGCGCCTGCTGCCGGCCGAAGTGGTCGTGGTCGGGATCGGCATGCGACCGGCCACCGACTGGCTCACCGGTTCCGGTCTGCATCTCGACAATGGGGTTCTCACCGACGCGGGTTGCGTGACGCCGCTGGCAAATGTGGTCGCCGCCGGGGATGTCGCGCGCTACTGGTCGGCCGAGCACGACGCGTACGTCCGGCAGGAGCATTGGACGAACGCCAACGACCAGCCAGCCGTCGCGGTCGCAAATCTGCTGGCCGGTCGTACGATCACCCACTACCGCGCCAGCGGCTATTTCTGGTCGAAGCAGTACGACGCCTGGATTCAGTACGCCGGCCGGACGGCTCCTACCGACGAGATCCGAATCATCGACGGCTCACCGGAAGAACGCAAGTTCGTCGCCACCTACCATCGCGGCGACCGAATGACCGGTGCGTTCGCCATCAACAGCCCGAAAATCTTCACTCGTACGCGCAAACAGCTGCGAGCTAACGCGACTGATCGTTCATCTTGACCTCGACCATTTCCGGGGTAGCGAATTTTCCCTTACCCGGAGAGTATTTGAGCTGCCCGACCAGGGTCATCGTGCGAGCCCAAGCCACGTCGCCGTCGTTGCCCACCAGCATCGCCGAAACCTGGCAAGAACCGATGTAGCGGATCCCCGGCGCACCGAGAAACCGTTTCTTCACCACGGTTTCGCCGCCGGCCACATCAACTCCGACATACAGCACATGGGTGATCGCGTTGTCCCCGCTGGCATGCAGCCGCTCCAGCGTCGCGGCCACCGCGAGCGGCGGCAACCCACCGCCGGCCGGCACGGTGGTGACGGTCGTCTCGAAGGTCGAGGCCCGGGTCAGCGACGCGGCGGCGAGATCGGCGACTTGTTGGGCCAGCGTCTGCGCCTGCTGCGCCCGGGAGAGCCGATCGGCGGCCTCCTCGGCGGCGGCTTCGGCCAGCTTTTCCCTGACCTGGTCCGGCGGCTGAGCCGCGCGGGCCGCGGTGACCTCGGCCTGAGCCGCCATCAGCGCGGTGTTCCCCTTGGCCACCTCAGCGATCGCCGGCGACAGCTTCTGCTGCACGAAAGTCAGCCGAGACACCGTCAGGTCTCGTTGCAGGTGCTGGAAATCGGAGAAAGCCGCGAGGCTTGCGGTGGTGGCCGGGAAAGTATGGAAACCGTCCACTTCGGACCGTACGCCCTGCTGCCGGAGAGCCCGGGCCACCGCGGTCACCAAAGCGGTGGACTTCACGGTGAAAGCGCGGCCGGTGATGGTGTAGTCCGTACGCAGGTAGCCGATGGTGTCAGCGATCGCGCCAACCACCGCCGGAACGGCGTTCGCAACCCCGAGCGCGGCGGTCGCCGCCGCGGCCACTTCGGCCAGCAGGCCTTCCTGGCCAGGATGGACCGACGCCGTCGAAGATGGTGACGGCAACTGTTTCGGCGGCGCGGAAGCCTCGGCGACTTTCTCGCTGGCCGCCTTGAGCTCGGCGCTCAGTCGGCCCATCTGCTCGGTGACCGCGTGATAAGACCAGTCGGTGGCTGCGAGCGTACGGTCCTCGACCACCAGGACTCGCCACGGCGGCACCGCCGCCACCCCTTCGGCGATCTGCTGTGCGGCATGGTTGAGCAGCGAATACGCCACCAGCTCAGCGACCACCCCGGCGGCCGCGTCCTGCTGGACGCTGCCCCCACCCGGTGTGAGCGCGGCCACGTTCCCCGGTTGCGCCATCACGCCTCTCAGCCGCTGCCCATCAACTCGTCATCAATACCGACTGACACTCTGTCCCCACAAGGGACCAAACGGACGATCTTTCGCGCATCGCCGCCACCAACCCCATGTCCGCAACGCCCCGATGCGCCGAAAACGCTTCGGTAACTGAGATTCGTTGTTGATCTTGTTCACTTTGCCTACCCAAAACGGACATAGGACTGAATTGTCCTTTTTGGGTAGGCAAAGTGAACAAGATCAACAACTTCGACACCCATTCTGAGCAGGCGAAACGTTTACCTTAAGGGCATCGACCGCCCCACCCGCTTGGGGTGACGGCAACAGCGGCTGACCATGCCCGCCTACGCATGAACGTTACATAGGATGCTCTTTACCGATGCTTTGTTGTGTTGGACCGACACCTGAGGTTCAGAACCGGGCCGAAAAGAATCTCGTGCAGGATGTCGAGAACCCGTTGTCGTCTCCGTCCCTGGCGTGAACCTGACGACAATGGGTCGTACTGCACTGAGGAGAAATCGATGGCCAAGTACTTGCTGCTCAAGCACTACCGCGGCGCTCCGGCGGCGGTCAACGACGTACCGATGGACCAGTGGACGCCGGAGGAGGTTTCGGCCCATGTGAAGTACATGCGCGACTTCGCCGATCGGCTGCAGGAGTCGGGCGAGTTCGTCGACTCCCAGGCGCTGTCCGCGGAGGGCACGTTCGTACGCTCCGACGGCGAGGGCCGCCCGCCGGTCACCGACGGCCCGTTCGCGGAGACCAAGGACGTGATCGCCGGCTGGATGGTGATCGACACCGATACGTACGAGCGGGCGCTCGAGCTGGCTGGCGAGCTGTCCGCGGCGCCGGGTGCCGGTGGCAGGCCCATCCACGAATGGCTGGAGCTGCGGCCGTTCATGGGCGCATCGCACACCATCACGGAGTGACCACCATCGACGAGGCCCTGCTGCGGCCCCTCATCCCCACCGTGATCGGCATCCTCGTTCGTCGCGGGGCCGACTTCGCGGCGGCCGAGGACGCCGTTCAGGAGGCTCTCGTCGAGGCGGTGCGTGGCTGGGCCGATCGCCCACCGCAGGACCCCAAGGGCTGGCTGGTCACGGTGGCCTGGCGCAAGTTCCTGGACGCCGCTCGCGCCGACACGTCCCGGCGGCATCGTGAGGTACGTGTCGACAGTGAACCCGAAGCCGGTCCGGGCGAAGGTGTGGACGACACCCTCCAGCTCTACTTCCTGTGCGCGCACTCGTCGCTGACCCCGGCTTCGGCCGTCGCGCTCATCCTGCGCGCGGTCGGCGGCCTGACCACCCGGCAGATCGCGGCGGCTTACCTGGTGCCCGAGGCGACCATGGCCCAGCGGATCAGCCGGGCCAAGCGGACCGTCTCCGGTGTCCGGTTCAACCAGGTTGGTGATCTGGGCACTGTGTTGCGGGTGCTCTACCTGGTGTTCAACGAGGGCTATTCCGGTGACGTCGACCTTGCCGCCGAGGCGATCCGGCTCACCCGCCAGTTGGTGGGCAAAACCAGGGACGAGGAGGCCGCCGGCCTGCTGGCGCTGATGCTGCTGCATCACGCCCGCCGGCCGGCCCGGACCGCCCCCGACGGCAGCCTCGTCCCGCTCGCCGACCAGGACCGCGGCCGCTGGAACACCCACTTGATCGTCGAGGGCGTGGACGTACTCCAGAGCGCCTTGGCCCGCGACCGCCTGGGCGAATACCAGGCCCAGGCCGCGATTGCCGCGTTGCACGCGGACGCTCGGACGGCCGAGGAGACCGACTGGGTGCAGATCGTCGAGTGGTACGACGAGGTGGTACGCCTGACAGACAGCCCAGTGGCCCGCCTCAATCGGGCCGTCGCGGTGGGCGAGGCCGACGGTCCGCGAGCCGGCTTGGCCGCTCTTGACGGGCTTGACCGCACGTTGCCTCGTCACACCGCCGTACTCGCGTACCTGCACGAACGTGACGGCGATCCGGTGACCGCGGCGCGGCTCTACGCCGAGGCGGCCCCGCTGGCATCCAGCCTGCCCGAGCGGGACCACCTGACCCGTCAGGCCGCGCGGCTCAACGCTCAGCTTCGGGGACGCGGCTGAGGCGGCGCGCAGAGTGCTCGCCATGGAGCGCAACGTACGCCCGAAATGTCCAAATCAACGACTCGAAGGTGGTCAGTCCAGCAGCCGGAGGCCCGTCGGTACGAGCGTCGCGGACAGCAGCAACTCGATCAGCAGATTGTGGTTCAGCGCGTTACCGACCGGTTCGCCGACCTCGTCCCGTACCAGCCCGGGCACGCCTTTCTTCCGCAGCCGCTCCCGCACGTTCATCACCACATGGGCGACGCCTTTGGGCCCCCAGTTCTCCTGCGCGCCCAACACGTTCAGCTCGCTCGCCACCTCGGCCCACGCGAGCGGCCGCGGATGCACCTCATGCCGCAGGTAGCGCTGGCCCAACGACACCAGCACCAGCCGCTCTCGATCGCTCAGCGGCCAGGCCGGCACGTGCCGCGTACTCATCTCCGGCACGCTCGTGGACGCCGGCAGCTGCCGGTCCGCGACTCGCACCTCCAGCAGGTGTTCACGTTCCTGGCAAACAACAAACAGCGGTGTGTACGCGATCGGCAGCACTTCCCGGTGGCCCTTGAGCAGCAGCCGCGCGCCCGGCAGTCGGATCGGCGCCCGGCCCAGGTTTTCCAGCACCCAGCGGGATCCGTCGTAGCTGATGTCCCTGCCGGCGACTCACCCGCGGGTCGTCGACGCCGACACAGACATGCACTTCCGGCTCGTTGCGGCCAAAAACCAGGGTGAACCGTGAATTCGGCGAAACGCTCATGCCACCGTGCACGCCCAGCACGAACAGCGTTCCCGGCTGCACCGGCGGCACGCCCCGAGCCAGGCTCCCGGTGCCCTGGGACAGCAGGTTGACCTCACTGGACAGGCCACCAGACGCAGCGAACCCCACGACCGCTCCTCCATCCGCCTGACCTGCGAAAACGCAGTCTACAGCGGCGGCGGCGAGACCCCTCCCGGATCAGTTGGCGCAGGGCGAGGTGCCGGCGGTGGAACCCAGCGCCCAGTCCGGTCGCGGCCGCGGGTCCGGGGACGGCGTCCAACGGCCGTCGACCTGCGCGTACGTCCACTTCGCGCCGGATTCCAGGAACTCCGAGAGCGCCCTGACCAGCCGGTCCACGTCGTCCGAGCAGGACCCGACGCCGAGGCTCGCGCGGATGGCGCCGGCTGCCAGCCCAAGCCGGGACAGCAGCGGGTGCGCGCAGAATTTCCCATCGCGTACGCCAATGCCGTGCTCGGCCGACAGGTACGCGGCGACCAGCCCCGGGTCGTATCCGGGCAGGCTGAAAGTGACCACTCCGATCGCGCCGGGGCTGTCCGGGAAGATCCGGTGCACTCGTACGCCGTCGAGCCCGGCCAGACCGTCCAGCAGCCGCTCCTGAAGGGCGGCTTCGTGGGCTTCCTGCGCGCCAGCCGGCAGCGCGGCGAGCAGCTGGCACGCCCTCGCGAGCGCGGCCGCGCCGAGCACGTTGGGCGTGCCGCCCTCGTGCCGGGCCGGCGCTGGCGCCCACGCGGTGTCGGTCAGGGTGACCTGGCGGACGGCACCGCCACCGGCCAGGTACGGCCGACCGGTGTCGAGCCAGTCGCGGCGCCCGACCAGCACGCCCGCACCGAACGGCGCATAGAGCTTGTGGCCGGAAAACGCCAGGTAGTCGATGCCGGCGGCGGCCAGGTCGATCGGCCGGTGCGGGGCGAGCTGGGCCGCGTCGACGGCCAGCCGGGCGCCGTACCGATGCGCGATGGTGGCGATCTCCTCGAGCGGCAGCAACTCGCCGGTCACGTTGGACGCGCCGGTGACGGTGACCAGCGCGGCGGGCGCCGCGGCGAGCGCCGAGTCGAGATCTTTCAGCGTCTGTTCGAGCGTCGAGGAGACCGGCAGGCAGCGGTAGTCGCGGTCCCGCCAAGGCAGCAGGTTGGCGTGGTGTTCGAGGTCCAGGACCAGCACATCGCCGCGGTCCGCGGGCACACAGCCGGCGAGCAGGTTGAAGGCGTCGGTGGTGTTGCGGGTGAAGACGACGACATCGTCATCGCGGGCGCCGAACGCGTTCGCGACGATCGCGCGAGCCGACTCGTACACACCCGTACTCACCTGGGACGCGTAACCGGCGCCGCGGTGCACGCTCGCGTAGAACGGCAGAAGTTCGTTGACGTGACTGGCGACTCCGGCCAGCGCCGGGGCGCTCGCCGCGTAGTCGAGGTTCGCGTACGGGCGACACTCGCCGGTCACCAGCGGCGCGGCCAGATCGCCGCCCACGACGGGCAACAGGGCATCGATCTGGCGGGAGATAACGGCGGTCATGGCAGGCCCCTCGGGTCATGGACCCGCTGCGGGGCCCGCGCTTGCCGTCGCCGATATCGCCGACAGCCCGGTCCTCACCCGGGGCACCCCACCGCGGTTGGAGGGTTGCCGGCCAGCAAGCCGGGGCTACGCGCTGGCACTCATGACCTGTCCAAGACGGTAACCGATCACCCGCGCTGGGGGCAATCACGTTCTGATGTGACGCGTACGATGGGCGCATGCCGCAGGGAACGGACTGGCTTACCACCGCGGAGGCCGCTGCCCGCCTGCATGTGCCGCCCGAGGTTGTGGTGTCGACGGTGCTCAGCTACGGCGCCGACCCGGACATCCACATCATCACCACCGTCGGCGGTCCGATGATCAGCCGCTGCGCGGTGGCCTTCGCGGTGGCCGACCGGCAGCTGAACGAGGCCACCCGGTCCGTCGACCCGACCGAGACGGCCGCCTTCGGCCCGTCACTGGGCCGGCCGTACAGCATGAAAGCCCGCAACCAGGGCCCGTCCGCCCAGTAACAGCCGTCGCACGACCCGGCCCGGGTGTGACTTTTCCGCTGACCTCAAGGAGATCCCATGCCGACAGACCCGCGCGCCGGCCAGCCGGCCCGGCCAGCAGACCTCATCGACGTCGCCGCCGTCGTCACCGCGTATTACACCGAGCACCCCGACCCTGCGGTGCCGAGCCAGCGAGTTTCCTTTGGTACGTCCGGACATCGCGGCGCGTCGCTGAACACCGCCTTCAACGAGGACCACATCGCGGCCACCAGCCAGGCAATCGTGGACTACCGCACCGGGAAGGGCATTTCCGGGCCGCTTTTTCTGGGCAAGGACACCCATGCGCTGTCCGAGCCGGCTTTTTGGACCGCGCTGGAGGTCTTCGCCGCGAACAAGGTGACGGTCGCGATCGACGCGGCCGGCCGCTACACCCCGACACCAGCCGTTTCGCACGCCATTCTGCGGCATAACCGGGAATCCTCCGGGATCGCCGACGGTGTGGTGGTGACGCCTTCCCACAATCCGCCCACCGACGGCGGCTTCAAGTACAACCCGCCGAACGGTGGCCCGGCCGGCAGCGCGATCACCGACTGGATCGGCAAGCGCGCCAACGAATATTTGGCCGCGGGACTGGAAGGTGTAAGGCGGGTTACGACGGCTCGCGCGCGTACGGCCTCGACCACGCACTCGTACGACTTCATGGGGTCCTATGTGGACGACCTGCCGTCCGTCGTCAACATCGACGCGATTCGCCGTGCCGGCGTACGCATTGGCGCCGACCCGCTGGGCGGCGCCTCGGTCGATTATTGGGCGGCTATCGCGGAAACCCACCATCTGGAGCTGACGGTCGTCAATCCGTTGGTGGACCCGACCTGGCGGTTCATGACGCTGGACTGGGACGGCAAGATCAGGATGGACTGCTCATCCGCGTACGCGATGGCGTCGCTGATCTCTCGTCGCTCGGATTTCGACCTGGCCACCGGAAACGACGCCGACGCCGACCGGCACGGCATCGTCACACCGGCCGCCGGCCTGCTGAATCCGAACCACTACCTGGCCGTCGCTATCGACTATCTGTTCCGGAACCGGTCCGGCTGGCCTTCTTCGGCCGCTGTCGGCAAAACGCTGGTTTCCTCCAGCATGATCGACCGGGTCGCCGCCGAACTCGGTCGGGACCTGATCGAGGTGCCGGTCGGGTTCAAGTGGTTCGTACCCGGACTTTCCGATGCCTCGGTGGGATTCGGCGGCGAGGAAAGTGCCGGCGCGTCTTTCCTGCGGATGGACGGATCAGTGTGGACGACCGACAAGGACGGCATCCTGCTGGATCTGCTGGCCGCCGAGATCCTCGCCACCACGCAGTCCGATCCGGGCGAGCACTACCGCCAGCTCACCGAAAAGTTCGGCGCGCCGTCGTACGCGCGAATCGACGCGCCAGCCACCCCGGACCAGAAGGTCGCGCTCGCCCAGCTGTCCGCGGACCAGGTGACCGCGACCGAACTCGCCGGCGACAAGATCACCGCCACCCTGACCCGGGCGCCCGGAAATGACGAGCCGATCGGCGGACTGAAAGTGGTCACCGCATCCGGCTGGTTCGCCGCCCGCCCGTCGGGCACCGAGGACGTTTACAAGATCTACGCGGAAAGTTTCCGCGGCGACGACCACCTGGCCGCCCTCCAGTCCGAAGCCCGCGCTCTGGTGACGTCCGTGCTGTCCTAGCGCTCCTTGGTGTCCAAAACTGTCACCCCCACAGACTTGACTCGAGTTCGGGGGCGCCATTTTTAGGTAGTGCTCAGCGAAGGCGCGATCATGGTGATGCCGGTGGGGCTGGCGGTGCTGAGGGCGACCAAAGCCGCCGGAGCCTCGTCGAGAGAGATAGACCGGGTGATGAGCAGGTCCGGGCGGAGCTGACCGGAGGCGACGAGAGAGAGCATGCCCGGGTAGGCCTGCGCGGCCATGCCGTGGCTGCCGACCACGGACAGTTCGTACGCGAGGACCCGGCCCATCGGCAGGTCGGGGGCCCCGCCGGGGAGCAACCCGACCTGAACGTGCCGGCCGCGGCGGCGCAGGCTCGCGACGGCGGCGGCGCAGGTGCCGGGACTGCCGAGCGCGTCGAGAGACAGGTGGGCACCGCCGCCGGTCGCCTCGATCACCGCATCAGGCGCGTCACCAGCAAGAACGGTGACCGAAGCGCCGAAGGACCGGGCCAGCTCCAGAGCCTGGACCGACACGTCGACGGCGACCACCCGCAGGCCGCGGGCGACCGCGATCATGACGGCCGACAGGCCCACGCCTCCGCAGCCGTAGACCACCGCCCACTCACCGGCGGCGGCACGTCCCTGGGCGACGACGGCTCGGTACGCGGTGGCGAAGCGGCAGCCGAGGCTGGCGCCGGTCGCCAGGTCGACCGCGAGCGGCAGCGCCACCAGGTTGGTGGCCGCGTCCGTCACGACGACGTAGTCGGCGAAAGAGCCGGGCAGGCTGAACCCGGGCTGCTGCTGCCGACGACACACCTGATGGTCGCCGGCCACGCATTCCGGGCAGGCCCCGCAGGCGAAGACGAAGGGCGCGGTCACCCGGTCACCCTCCTGCCAGCCGATCACGCCAGCGCCGACGGAGGCGATCACACCGGCGAACTCATGCCCGGGAATATGCGGAAAAGTGGAGATGTCCGAGTCGTGGCCCTGCCAACCGTGCCAGTCGCTGCGGCACAGCCCGGTGGCCTCCACGCGTACGACCACACCGCCGGCTGGCGGCACCGGGTCGGCGACCTCCACCAGGGACGGTGGCTCGGCAAAACCCTGATACACGACGGCCCGCATGTGATCATCCTGCCAAACGGCGATAATCAGCCGCTATGGAGCTGAAAATCATCGGCGGCGACGGCGCCTTCCCGGCGCCCGGCGGTGCCTGCAATGGCTATGTCGTGGAGCACGACGGCTTCCGGCTGCTGATCGACCCCGGTTACGCGGTGTTCCCGCGGCTCACCGAAGAGGTCCACGCCGTCTTCGTCACGCACGGTCACCCCGACCACTGCGCAGACCTCAACCCGCTGCTGCGCGCCCGGTCGGCGGTCAACGCGCCGCGACTGAAGGTGCATGCCCTCCCCGGTGCGCTCACCGCGGTACTAGCTCTGGACCGCCCCGGCTGGCTTGACTCCGCGTACGAACTGGTCGAGTTCAGCGCCGACGACGCCTTCGACATCGGGCCATTTTCGGTGCGTACGACCAATCTTCCGCATTTCCTGCCGAACGCGGGCGTCCGGTTGACGGCCGGCGGGCAGACCATGGCGTACACCGGCGACACCGGTCCAAGCCCGGCGCTGCCCGCGTTCGCCGCCGGCGTCGACCTGCTGCTGGCCGAGGCGAGCTTCGCCGACGAGGTGCCGGCGGCCAGCGCCGAGCATCTGTCCAGTGCCCACCAGGCGGGCCAACTGGCCGCCGAGGCGGAGGTCGGGCAACTCATACTCACCCACCTTTTCCCAAAGACTGACAACGAAGCAGCCGTACGAGCCGCCGCGGACTCCTACTCCGGACCGATCGCGGTGGCCGCTCGGACGCGGGGCATCCCATTCGTCGTGTGATCATTGCCCGAGTGGGAAGGGGAATCGTGGACATCGAACCGGTGGTGGTCAAGGGTGCGCGGCAGGGCTCGGTGGGGGCACTGCTCGGCGGTGCCCTCGCCTGCCTGGTGCTCGGGCCGGGCGCGATCTGGCAGGCCATCACCAACCACGTGGATCCGGCGCACCCCATTGGCACCGCGCACACGAATTACCTCCCGCCGGCCGGCCGGGTGATCATGTTCATTATCGGGGCGCTGCTGTCACTTCTCGCGCTGATCCTGCTACTGGCCGCGGCTGTGCAGGCAAACCAGCGGTCGAAGGTCACTTTTACCGCCGGTGGCGTGCGATTCGAGAACTCCGGCACGACCGTCCAGCTCGGTTGGAAGGACGTGACCGCGATCGAGGTCGGCACCGGCGACGATGTGGCACTGCTGATTTCCTCGCCCAAGAAGCACCAAGATCTTGAAGAACTGTCCCCCGACTGGTACCGGATGAAACTCGGCCGTGGCGAGCGTCTCGCGGCGGATCTCGGTGCGGGCGTACGAAAATTCCGCCCAGATCTGTTCCGCGGTGTCGTCCAGCAGAAATCCGGACAGCCGTGACCGCGGTCGACACCACCGACCACGAGAAAATCGACTCGAGAATCTCGCCGTACGCACTGATGCCCTGGGTGGTCATCGTGCTCGGCGACATCACCGACCTGTTCGACGCGAAGATCCATCCGCTGTGGTTCGGCGCGATCATTCTGCCGGTCTTCATCGCTCTTTACCTGCTGGCCGTGTGGTTCGGCGTTCGCGACGCCGCGGGCCGATCGCGCCCTGTCATCCTCGTCATCCTGCTGGCGCTCACCACACCGTTGATGATCATCGCCTTCGGCGGCAGCGGCTTTGGCCCACTCGCGCTGCTGTCCATCGGAATGGCGACGGGACTGCCATGGCGGCAGGCGTACGTCTGCATTTTCGCCCTGACAGTGGGATCGGTTGCCATCGCGCTGTTCTGGTCGATCGACAACGCGCTCGCGATCGGTTACACCACCCTGATTTCCGGGGTAGTCGTGACCACGATGCGGCGGTTCCTGGCCGCCATCGGCGAGCTCCGGGCGGCCCGCGAGGAGCTGGCGCAGGCGGCCGTCGAGCAGGAGCGGCTGCGGTTCGCCCGCGACCTGCACGACCTGCTCGGCCAGACGCTGTCACTGATCGTGATCAAAGCCGAGCTGGCCGACCGGCTCGGCCGCGACGATCCGCGCGGGCAGGAACAGGTCGCCGACATCCAGCGGATCGGCCGGGACGCGCTGCGCGAAGTTCGGGAAGCCGTCAGCGGCTACCGGGAAAGCAGCCTCGCCGAGGAGATCACCAGGTCCGCGCACGCGCTCGAGGCCGCCAACATCCGCCCGACGATCACCCACGAAGGGTCCGCTCCGCCGCCGTCAGCGGCCGCCGTAGTGGCTTGGGCCGTACGCGAGGCCGTCACCAACGTGATCCGCCACTCCAAGGCCACCACCTGCGAAATCACCGTACGGACCGGAGACCGCACGGTGGTGCTCACGGTCGCCGACAACGGCCGCGGTGCCGCCGCCGGACCGGGAAACGGGCTGCGCGGCCTGACCGAGCGGGTCGAGCTGGCCGGCGGCAGCGTACGGATCGGCGATGGCGACGGTTTCCAGCTGACCGTCACCGTGCCGTTGGGCACCCCACCGGCGGAGAATCCGCTGGCCCGCCTCGCCGGGAAGATTGCCTCGCTGCGGCGGGTTATGAGCTGACGTGGCTGACCTGTCGAACGTCCCGCTGTCCGTGCTCGACCTCGCGCCGGTCGGCGCCGGCCGTACGTCCGCCCAGGCGGTCCGCGACACCATCGAACTGTCCCGGCACGCCGAGCGGCTCGGCTACCTGCGCTACTGGCTGGCCGAGCATCACTCGATGCCCGGCATCGCGAGCTCAGCGCCGGCAGTGCTCATCGGCGCGGTAGCGGCCGCGACCACCACCATCCGGGTCGGCTCCGGCGGGGTGATGCTGCCGAACCACCCACCGCTGGTGGTCGCCGAACAGTTCGGCACCCTGGAGGCGCTGCACCCGGGCCGAATCGACCTTGGCCTCGGCCGAGCGCCCGGCACCGACCCGAACACCGCCCGAGCGCTGCGCCGATCCGCCGACCCGCTGTCCGCGGACGACTTCCCGCAACAGCTCGGCGAGCTGCTCGCCTTCTTCGGCGGCGACTTCCCGGCCGACCACCCGTACGCGCCGATCGTGGCCACCCCCGGCCGCGGCAACCAGCCGGCGATGTGGCTGCTCGGTTCCAGCGGCTACAGCGCGCAGGTGGCCGGGATTCTAGGGCTGCCCTTCGCCTTCGCCCACCACTTCAGCGCCCAGAACACCCTGCCGGCGCTGCGTCTCTACCGCGAGCGTTTCCAGCCGTCCGAGGTTCTCAAGGAACCGTACGCGCTGGTCGCGGCCTCGGTGGTGGGCGCGGACAACGACGAGCGCGCCGAATACCTGGCAGCTCCGCTCGCGCTCGCGATGATGTCGCTGCGGCGCGGCCGGCCGATCGCCTTCCCGACCCCAGAAGAAGCCGCCGCGTACGACTACACCGCCGAAGACCGCGCCTTTATCGAGAACCTGACCTCGCATTACATCGTCGGTGGGCCCTCGACCGTACGCGCCGGCCTTGACGACCTGCTCGCCACGACCGGCGCCGACGAGCTGATGGTGACCACCAACCTGAGCGCGCTGTCGGACCGCGTACGGTCGCTGGAGGTCATCGCCGCGCTCCGGGACGTTTCCCAACCCGTCTAGAGAGCGGCGAGTTTTTCCGCCGTCAAAAGGTAAGCGGCCTGATCCTTGCCGGCATCAGCGACCAGGTCGGCGATGGTTAGGCCGACCTGGTCCGGAGTCAGCACCGGACCCATGTTCGCTATGAAGGTCGGCACATCGACGCCCTGCCTTTTGGCGTACGCGGCGACCCCCGCCGACCCGACATCGGTCCCCGGAGTCAGCTGCGGGAGCAGCGCGACGAACCTGATACCCAGCCCGGCCCGCGCGGATTCTTCGCCCGCGTACGAGGAAACAAACCGGATCGCCGCCTTGGCGCCGGCATAGCCGCCACTCATCGGCGAGCCTTTTACCGCGGCACCGCTGGACATTGTGACGACCGTACTGCCCGGCGCCAACGGCCGCAGCAACGCCTCCCGGGTCCAGTGGAAAACGTGCTGCACGTCAACTTCCCAGTTATGGCTGAAAGTCTGCCAGGTCTGCTGGTGGATCGGCCGGGTCAGCGGGACCCCGCCGGCGTTCAGGACGAGCGTCGTCGGCTGGTACGTGTCGAGCAGCTGACCAGCGACGGTGGGATCGGTGACGTCGGCGACCACCGGAGTCACCGCCGGGCCGACTTTCGCCCGTAGTTCTTCGAGAAGAGCGCGGTCACGCGCCACCGCTACCACGTCGTGACCCGCCTCGGCCAGCGCGATCGCAGTGGCTCGACCAAAACCCCGGCTCGCGCCGGTGACAAGAGCGACCATCAGGTTGTCCTCTTTCGACCTCAGGAAGTGGGTACGAATACAGACCGGACAGCCGCCGGAAAGGGAGCGGTCAGCGTTGGACGGCCAGCTCGTACGGGTGCACCGAGGGTAGATCGAAATCCGGAAACAGCCCCGTGCCAAGGAAAGTCACGATCCGACTGACGCCGTCCGCGCGGGCGGTGACCACCTGGATCCCGTGCGCATGATGCCGGCCGTCCGTTTCCCGTTTGTAGATGGCGAAAGCCGGCTGCCCGTTCGCACTCGTACGCACCAGTCGCAGGTCGCCGGGCGCCGGAAGGACGTAGTCGCCGATGAAGCGGACGACCTCGTCCCGGCCACTGAACCAGGTCGGAATGGGGGGCATTTCGAACTCGACATCGTCACGGAGGGTGTGCAGGAGCCCCGCGATGTCGGAGTTCTCGAAGGCCGCCGCATAGCGGTCGAGCAGCGCCCGCTGATCCGGGCCGGCGAGGTCGACGCTGGCCCGCTCGTTCGGTGCGGCCGCTTTGAGTTGCGTACGCGCGCGCTGCAACGCGCTCTTGACCGCCGCGGTCGTGGTGCCGAAGAACTCCGCGACTTCATCGGCCCGCCATGCCAGCACGTCCCGCAGGATAAGGACCGCGCGCTGGCGCGCCGGCAGGTGCTGCAGCGCGGCTATAAGTGCGAGCCGCAAGCTGCCCCGCTCGGCGACGATGGTGGCCGGGTCGGTCGCGTCGGTGCCGAGCAGCCGGTCTGGGAAGGGCTGCAGCCACGAAACCTCCGCACGGGCCGCGACCGGCGCCACGACCGGTTCATACGTCGCGTCCATAAGACCGGACGGCAGGGACCGCCGGCTGCTGTGCTCCAGCGCGTTCAGGCAGGCGCCAGTGGCGATCCGGTAAAGCCACGTACGCACCGAGGAACGGCCCTCGAAGCCGTCGTACGCGCGCCACGCCCGCAGATAGGTCTCCTGCACCAGGTCCTCGGCGTCGTGCACCGAACCAAGCATCCGGTAACAGTGCGCGAGCAGCTCACCCCGGTACGGGCTGGTCTCCTGGACGAACTCCACACGTTGCGCCATACGAATACAGACCGACCGCGGAGGCAAAACGCATCGGTCCGGAAGGGGCGATCTGCGCGTCAACTGATGCCCGGGGCGCTAGACTGCGCCCGCGTTGACCTGAGGAAACGATGATTACATCGAGAAAAAGGCAAAAAGGGTGAATTCTGCGGACCACGACCGCACCAGCCGTTCCGGCAGCCGTCATGCCACGGACAGCGCTGATTCGTCGGCCAGCCCGGTCACTGACCCAGACTCGCCAGCCGTGCCCGTATCCGTAACCGCCTCCCCCACCGCCGCCCCGGCACGCTCGGTGCCGGTCCCCGCCCGCCGGCGGCGCCGTCGCTGGAGTCCCCGCGAGCTCGCGCTGGCGCTGCTGTTCGTCCTGCCCGCGCTGGCCGGCGTCGGGACGTTCGTGATCTTCCCGCTCTTCCAGGCGGTGTTCCTGTCCACCCGGGGCAGCGACATCCTCGGCAACCCGACCCGGTTCGTCGGTCTGCAACATTTCGAGCAGCTACTCACCCCTCAGTTCGGCCACATCCTGCTGCAGACCGCCGAATTCACCCTGATCGTGGTGGTCGCCGGGGTGGTTCTGCCAATGCTGCTGGCCGCCCCGATTTCGCAGCCGCTGCGCGGCATGCGGGTGTTTCGTACGCTCTTCAGCCTGCCGTTCGCCTACTCCGCCTCCACCGCGAGCGTGGTCTGGCTGCTGATGCTGAACCCGGCGATGTCGCCGATCAACTGGGCGTTGCGGCTGGTCGGGATCGCCGCGCCGGGCTGGACCACCGACTCGAACTGGGCGATCGTCACGGTCGCCGGCGTGACAGTCTGGATGGTCTCCGGGTTCAACATCCTGGTGCTTGGCGCCGGCCTCGCCGGCGTCGACGAGGACGTGCTGGAGGCCTCCACCATCGACGGCGCCTCGGGCCTGCGGCAGTTCGTCAGTGTCATATTGCCGATGATTTCGCCGAGCGTGTTCTTCGCGATCGTCACCACCACGTTGACCGCGCTGCAGAGCCTCGGCCAGGTGCAGGTGATGACCGACGGCGGCCCGAACGGCTCCAGTGCGACGCTGGTCTACTCCGTTTTCGACAACGCTTTCCATAACAACAACAGCAACTACGGCCTTGCCAGCGCTCAGGGGCTGGTGCTGCTCGTCGTCGGTGTTCTGCTGGCGGTCGTGCAGTTCGGGGTCATCGAAAGGCGGGTGCACTACCGGTGAGTCGGGTGACCCAGCCGAGCAAGGTCTCGGCCACGATCATCTACGTGTGGCTGGTGATCGCGGCCATTGTCCTGCTCTTCCCGGTGCTGCTGACCGTGGTCGGCGGTTTCCTGCCGTCGTCGGATCTGCTGCAGCAACCGCCCAACCTGCTCGGCCATTTCACCCTGTCGAGCTATCTTTCCGCGCTGCAGCAGACCACTGTGCCGCTCGGGCCGGCATTCGCGAACTCGCTGTTCGTCGGCATCACCATGATGGTGGCGCAGGTGGTCACGTCCTGCCTCGCCGCGTACTCCCTGGTGTTCCTGCGCAACCCCATCGGCAAGCTGCTGTTCTGGGTGTTCATGGCCACGATCATGGTGCCGTACGAGGCGATCGTGGTGCCGAACGCGTTGTTCGTACGCAGCCTCGGAATAGGCGACAACCGGCTGAGCCTGGTGCTGCCCTTCCTGGCCGTCGGCTTCGGGGTTTTCCTGATGCGGCAGGCCTTCAAGCAGTTCCCGAACGAGCTCCGGCAGGCCGCCGAAATCGACGGTTGCGGCCATCTGCGATTTCTTTTCACCATCCTGTTGCCGGCCGTACGCCCGTCGCTGACCGCGTTGGCGGTGTGGTCATTCCTGCAAGGCTGGAACATGTATTTCTGGCCGCTGATCATCGCCTCCGGCGACAATTCACTGAACACGCTGCAAACCGCGGTTTTCGCGCTGAAGAGCAATGAGTTCGGCGACCCCGGCATCCTACTGGCCGGAATTACCATTACCCTGGTGCCGACTCTGTTGTTGGTCATTTTCGGCCAGCGCTGGTTGATCCGGGGGTTCACCGCCGGTGCGGTGAAATGAGATCCACCCAATTTTCGGAGGGAAAAGTGCGTCGACTCACTCGCGGCAAAGGTGCCGTCCTGGTGGCCGCGTTCGCCGCGGTCGCCATGCTCGGGGCCTGCAGCTCAGCCGCGTCCAACGGGGGCTCCGGTGGCACCTCGACCGAAGCCCCCGGCGCTGAGGTGCTGAACGGCAAGGGCCTGGTCAACGTCACCTTCTGGCACGCCATGTCCGGCGCCAACGGCGACGCGTTGCAGAAGGTGACCAACGCGTTCAACGCCTCGCACACCGGCAAGATCAAGGTCAACCTGCAGTTCAAGAACACGTACGACGACACTCTGACGGCGTACAAGAGCGCGCTGAGCAACGGCCAGACGCCGGACATCCTGCAGGTCTATGACATCGGCACCCGCTTCATGATCGACTCCCAGTCGATCCTGCCAATGCAGTCCTTTGTGGACAAGGACAAGTTCGACACGTCGGACATCCAGCCGAACATCGCGGGCTATTACACCATCGACAAGAAGCTCTACTCGATGCCGTTCAACACGTCGATGCCGTTGATGTATATCAACAAAACCGCCTTCACCAAGGCCGGCCTTGACCCGAACAACCCACCGAAAACCCTCGACGACATCATGGCCGCGGCGAAGAAGCTGACGGTCAAGGACGCTTCGGGCAACGTCGTACAGTATGGCTTCGGCGCCTCCCTTTACGGCTGGTTCTTCGAGCAGTGGACCGCGGCCGCGAACGAGGAGATGTGTGACGCCTCCAACGGCCGCAGCGGCCGGGCCACCAGCGTCAAACTCGACACCCCCACGCACGTCAAGCTGATGCAGTGGTGGACGCAGATGGTCAACCAGGGCCTCGCGCTGAAGCTGGACAGCAACACCGAGAACGGCGACAACGCCTTCACCGCCGGCAAGGTCGCGATGACCCTGGAATCCACCGGCTCGCTCGGCGGTTTCCTCAAGGCCACCAAGGGAAAGTTCGACATCGGCACCGGCTTCTACCCGAAGGTCAACGCGTCCGACACTGGCGGCCCGATCATCGGCGGCGCCTCCCTGTGGGTGGTCGGCAAGGGAAAGAAGCCCGAGCAGGAACGCGCTTCGTGGGAATTCATCAAATACCTGGCGAGCGCTGACACCCAGGCCACCTGGCACACCTCCACCGGCTATTTCCCGATCAGCAAGTCGGCCCTGACCACCAGTGTCGACCAGGCCTGGGTCGGCCAGCGGCCGCAGTTCAAGACCGCGATCACCCAGCTGCAGAACACCAAACTCACCACCGCCACTCAGGGCTGCGCGCTCGGCACCCTGCCGCAGACACGTAAAGCCGTCGAAAACGCGATGCAGGCAATCGTTTTGCAAGGCAAGGACCCGAAGGCCACCTTCGACGCCACCGAAGCGAGCCTGAAGACCACCATCAGCCAATACAACCAGTCCGTCGGCGGCTGATCCCACCCTTTCCGCCCGGCGTCGGATTCTTCCGACGCCGGGCTTTCTTTTACGCTGAGGTGCGGGTCAAGGGCTTCAAAGACGGAGGTCGAGGTCAGAAGGTCAAGGGCGAAGGTCAAGGTCTGCCCTGCGGGCGGCGCCTCTAGGAAGAACGGAGTTTGGGTGCAGGTGGGTGGTTGGGTTGCTTGTTCTCCCCGTCGGCGCCCAAGGGCAGCACATTTCCCGGCCCGGCGGCGGAGCTTGGGTGCCGTGCCCGGCTTTTGTTTGCCACCGCCGGGTCAGGAAATGTGCAGGGCTACGCCCGCCGACGGGGAGAACAAGCAGCCCACACTCGCAAAAAAGCACATCCCCCTCACCCCACTCCATCGACCCTCACGCGACCCCATCCTCCCCCGTCGACTTCGCTACTCTGCGCCACCACCCGCTGCGAGTTCGGCTACTCTCCGCGACATCCTTTGTTGATCTTGGTTAGTTTGCCTACCCAAACCAGACATTTCAGGCCGATGTCCGTTTTGGGTAGGCCAACTAACCAAGATCAACAACTCTCGTCCCGAAGAATGGGACGGGCACACCGCAGGAGCCCCACCAGTCCCAGCTGTCACAGGTCGGGGGTCGAGTGCGGTACAAAAGCCCGCACTCGGCGAGCGATACCCGGGAAACGGCTCGGGAAACGCGACAAACAGGGCACAGAACTAAGCAACGTCATCACCAGCAGCGCGAGGTGTCCGTTCTCCCCGTACCCAAACGCCACGCCACACCAAAACCCGGAAGAACCGGGATCCACCCTCCCCCGAGGCAACCGCCGCTCTTGACCTTGACCTTCGCCCTTGACCTTCGCCCGTGACCTTGACTTTCTGACCTCGATAGCGGGCTTGCCCCTAAAAATGCCGCCCCCGAATCGAGGCTTTCAGACAGGGCCGACAGGAAGGGCTAGCTCAGGGCGGGGAGGAGTCGCTCGGCTACCGCTACCACGTCACCGATCACGACGACGGCGGGTGGTTTCAGGCCGGCGGAGGTGACTTCGGTGGCGATGGTGGCGAGGGTGCCGGTGACGACTTTCTGGCTGCCCATGGTGCCTTCCTGTACGGCGGCGGCTGGGGTCGAGGCTGGTCGGCCGGCGGCCAGGAGGGCGGAAGTGATGGCGGGTAGGCGTTCGATCGCCATCATCAGGACCAGGGTGCCGCGCAGCCGCCCGAGGGCGTCCCAGTCGACCAGGGACTGCGGGCTGTCCGGCGGGACGTGGCCGCTGACCACGGTGAACTCGTGGGCGACACCGCGGTGGGTGATCGGGATGCCGGCGGCGCCGGGGGCCGCGATGGGGCTGGTGACGCCGGGGACGATTTGTACGGGCACGCCGGCGGCCACGCAGGCTTCGATCTCCTCGCCGCCACGGCCGAAGACGAACGGATCGCCGCCCTTCAACCGTACGACGAATTTTCCCGCCAGCGCCCGGGAAACCAGCGCCTCGTTGATTTTCTCCTGGGCGACGTAGCGGCCGTACGGGATTTTCGCCGCGTCGATGACCTCGACGTCACTGCGCAACTCGTCCAGCAACAGATGCGGTGCCAGCCGGTCGACCACGACGACCTCGGCCCGGGCGAGCAGCCGGCGGCCGCGGACGGTGATCAGCTCCGGGTCGCCCGGGCCGGCGCCGACCAACGCGACGCCGGGAATGCCGCTGGCGGTGGGGCGGACCGGCGGCGCATCCAGCGAGCCGTCGGCGAGCCGTTCGACGATCAAGCTGCGGATGGCGGCGGCGCGGGCCGGGTCGCGGCCGGCGTGGACGGCCACGGTCACCTGCTCGTGCCGGCCGACAGCCGGCGTCCATGCGGAGGCCTCGGACGCTTCGTCGGCGCGTACGCAGAAAATCCGCAGCCGCTCGGCGTCGGCCGCGACGGCGGCGTTCACCACCGGATCATCGGTGGCGGCCAACACAAACCAGGCACCGTCCACATCGGACGGCTGGTACGTGCGAGCCGCATAAGCCACCGATCCGGCGCTGACCAAGGACTCAATGCCGGCCGTCACCAGCGGTGCCACCAGGGTGACCCGCGCGGCCGCGTCGAGCAGCGCCGGCAGCCGGCGCTGCGCGACCGCGCCGCCGCCGACCAAAAGCACCTTGCGGCCAGCCAGCCGCAGACCCAGCTGGTACGGCGATGATGTCGCTACGATCTTTCCCCCCACAGCAGGAACGTCGGCCTGGCGGTGGCCAGCCGGTCACCGGACCCGAGCCCGGTCAGACCAGAAGCCTGCTGCAGAACACCATCGACGGCAAGCCCGGCGGACGTCATCGCGGACCGGCAGGCTGTGACCTCGTCCACAGAGGACACCGCGACCACCACGCAGCGGCGGACCCGCGCCGCGCAGGCGGCGACCACCGCGGCCCCTCCGCCGCCGACGTAGACCGCGTCCGGGTCGGCCAGGTCCGCCAACACTTCCGGGGCCCTCCCGGACACCACGTCGACCTCAACACCGTGCGCACGGGCGTTGGTGGCGATGCGTACGCACGCACCGCGATCGGCCTCGACCGCGACGACCGCCGCGCCGAAGCGGCCGCACTCGACCGCCACCGACCCCTCCCCCGAGCCGATGTCCCACACCAGGTCACCGGGGCCCGGACCGAGCCGGCTGAGCGCGATCGCCCGTACTTCCGCCGATGTGACCGCAGCGTCCTGGTGCGCGAAAGCCGCGTCCGCGAGCGCCCATCGGTACGGGACGCGGGGAGCGCCGGCGCACACGTGGACACCGCGGGCCTTGGCGACCGCAACACCCACCGGCCGCCACACCACGGTCACCGTGGAGGGCGTGAACCACTGGGCGCTGGCCGCGGTCGGCGTCAGCTCGGTGACCTGCTCCTGCGCGGTGCCGGTCGCGGAGGCGACCGCCAGCATCCGGTCCCGGTGCCGCAGGCCGCGGCCGAGCTTGCCGGGCAGTTCGCCATCGGTGCTGATCACGGCCACTTTCGGGAAGGCGAGGCAGGCGTTCAGGGCGCGCCGCGTCTCCTCCTCACCTGACCCGTTGGCGTTGATCACGACGGCGTCATCCCAGCTCATCCCAAGCTTGCCAAACAGCTGCGACAGCGACGAGATGGTGGGCCACACCTTCAGCGCGGACCGGCCGAACCGGTCGGCGAGCACTCGTACGATGCCGAAGAAGGTCGGGTCGCCGCCGGCCAGTACGACGACCTGCGCCTGCCCCTTGCCGGTGGAGAAGACCTGGGTCGGCTCGAACTCGGTGTGCGGCAGCTTCTCGGCCGCCGCGACCATCGCCATCTCGTCCGCGCGCAGCCGGTCGATGGCGGCCATCGCCGACTCCAACGGCCCGAGCTCGACCACCGGCACGTCCCGGGGCACGTCGGCGGCGGCGATATGCCGCAGCGCGCCGACCACCAGGTCCGCGTCCTCCAACAACGACTTCAGTTCCGCCGGCGAGCTGAACGACTCCTCAGCTCGCGAACCGTTCGCGCTGGTCCCAGCCATGCCGACCACAGAGACGATCACCAGCACAGGCTAAGCGTCACCACGCGTTTACCACGAGTTATGCGTGGAAGTGATGTTTGTCGGCCCCAAAACGGCCGCCCAAAGGCGCCAATCGACAATAAAACGGCCACAATTATGCGTGGCCTCCACCACCGTCGACATCGTCGGGCACCGACTCCCGCGTACGGTTGGAGCGACGAAGGGTGGAACGGGATCGTGGTACGGACCTGGGTGACTGACCTGCTCGGCGAGCCGTACGAGCGAACGACGCTGGAGTTCGGCCCGGACGAGCAGGGCCCGGTCGTCGCGACGGTGATCCGCCGCCGCGCCGCGGTCGCGACTCGGCGCGCGATGCTCTATGTGCACGGCTATGCCGACTACTTCTTCCAGACCCACCTGGCCGACTTCTGGGTGGAGCAAGGCTACGACTTCTATGCCGTTGACCTGCGCAAGAACGGTCGCAGCTGGCTATCGCACCAGACCCTCGCGTACGTGCGACATCTCGGCGAGTACGCCGCCGACCTGGACGCCACGTATGCGCTGATCACCGCCGACGGCCACGACTCCGTCATCCTGAACGCCCACTCCACCGGCGGCCTGATCGCCGCGATGTGGGCGCACGCGCGACGGGACCGCCGAGACGGCCGCGGCATCCTCGACGCGATGTTGCTGAACTCGCCGTTCTTCCAGCTCCCGGTGCCGCCGGCGCTGCGTGGCCGGGGCGGCGACTGGATCGAGGCGCTCGGCCGGACCCGCCCGATGGCGGTGATCCCGTCGCTGCACCGCACGCCGTATTCGGAGTCCGTGCACGCCGACTACTACGGCGAATGGCAGTTCGACCTCAGGTGGAAGCCGATCGTCGGCGTACCGCTGCGAGCCGGCTGGTTGCGGGCCGTACGAGTGGCGCAGCGCCAGTTGCACGGCGGTCTGGAAGTGCCCTGCCCAGTGCTGGTGGCCGCATCGACGGCGTACGTGATCACCCGCGGCTGGGACGAGTCGCTGCTGACCGCGGACGCGGTGCTGGATGTGGAGCAGACCGCGCGCTGGGCGCCCAAGGTCGGACCGCTGGTCACCGTGCAGCGGATCGCCGGTGGCCTGCACGACCTCGCGCTGTCGCCCAAACCAGCCCGCGAGCGGTACTTCCAGGCCTTGTCCCGTTGGCTGCGGGCGTACGGACCGAAGGAGAACGCGTGAGCTCACTGGCGATCGTCGGGGCCGGCGCCATTGGCAGCGCGATCGGCTGGGCGGCCACCGAGGTCGGCGGCAAGCCGACACTGTGCGTACGCACCGGCTTCGACCGGCTGCGGATCACCAAGAACGACCAGACGACCGAGGTCCCGGCGTGTACGGTCACGGACCCGGCCGCCGTCGACCCGCACGACTGGGTGGTCGTCGCTACCAAAGCGCAGGACACCGCCGGCATTCGCGGCTGGCTGGACCGGCTGGTTGGCCCGGAGACGGTCGTCGTGGTGGTCCAGAACGGGATCGGGCAGCGCGATCGCGTACGTCCGCTCGTGAGCGACCGCACCGAGATCCTGCCGTCGCTCATTTACCAGCCGGCCGAACGCATCGCGCCCGGTGAGGTCGAGCTGCGCGGCGATGGCCAGATCACCGTGCCGGCCGGCCCGGTCGGGGCGCGGTTCGCGCAGGTGCTGGCCGGTTCGCCGGTGCCGGTCAGGCAGGACGAGGACTTCCCCACCGCGGCCTGGCGCAAACTGCTGAACAACGTGACCGCGAACCCGATCACCGCGCTCACGCTGCGCCGCCTCGACGTGATGACCGAGCCGGACATCGTCGAGCTCAGTCGCGCGCTGCTGGTCGAGGCGGTCGCCGTGGGCACCGCGGACGGCGCCCACTTCGAGCCGGACGAGGTGGACCTCAGCATGCGGGCGTACCTGCGGCACACAGCCGATCCAGGCGGCAGCTCGATGCTTTACGACCGCCTCGCCGGCCGCCCGACCGAACACGAGTTCATCACCGGCGCGGTCGTCGCTTTGGGCGCCCGCTATGGCATTCCCACGCCGACCAACCAGGTGCTGCTCGCTCTTTTGCGCGGACTAAACGGATCCACTCAGGTGTAGTTCAGCCACAAGTACCAGACACCGTCCTGGGTGCATTTGAAGGCCTTGATGTTGCGGTCCGCCTGCTTGTCAGCGCGGCCGCCCTGTTCGCAGGCGTCACTGCTGGAAAATGTCTGGTGGCTGAAAACCCAGTCCGCTGGCTGCGCCGCCGCCGCGGGCGCCGCCAGCAAACCCATCGCGAGCGCACCAGTCGCCGCGCCGACCATTATTTTTGTCAACATAGATGCATTACCTCTTCTGAATAGCGGGATCAACCCCACCATCCACGTTACGCAGAGAACACCCATCCATAACACTGACCAACGTCATGACTATCCATTGTGGATTGTCATTCGTCCGGGCCACTCTTCGCGTCGCTGGAAGGCCGGCCGCTCATCGACCACGGCACAATGTCCCGCACTCGACGTCGACTGCGGGACATTGTGCCGCACTCAACGACCATGGCCGCTGGGTGCCAACTTTCAAGATCAACACCCGAGTGAGGTGAACCCAGGCCCAACGCACGCATCGCGTCGACGCGGACAAACGAGCGGGACTGAGGGCAGTGGCGGGTGGGGGCCGGCGTACGGTGATCGCGTGCTGGCGTTTCTTCGCAAACCGAAATGGATCATCCTCGGGTTCCTGGTCATCGTGATGGCGGTGACGTTCGTGGCACTCGGGTTCTGGCAGCTGGGCCGGCTGCAGGGGGTGCGGGACGAGAACCAGCACATCCTCGCCACCCGGTCGGCCACCGCGACGCCGGTCGAGCAACTGATGCGTACGGACAAGGCGCCGACCACCCAGATCGAATACCGCTCGGTGGTGGCCACCGGCCGCTGGGACACCGGCCACCAGATCCTGGTCCGCTACCGACAGATCGCCGACGACAACGGCCTCTACATCGTGACCCCGCTGGTCACCTCGAACGGAACCCGACTGCTGGTCGCCCGCGGCTGGATCCCGTTCGGCGAGAACCCGTCGAAGGAGCAGCCGGTGCCGGCGCCGATCGCCGGCAAGGACGGCATGGTCACCGTGACCGGCCGGATCCGGCTGCCGGAGCCCGGCGACACGCACCAGTCCAGCGTGGGCGGGATGATCTCGGTGACCCGGATCGACGCGGCCGCGCTGGGCAAGGCGATCGGCGCCCCCACGTACGACGGATATGTCGAGCTGGTGAGCCAGAATCCGGCCGTCACCGGCAAATATCCGGAGGCGATCCCGCAGGGCGCGCTGGACGAGGGCAACCACGAGTCGTACGCGTATCAGTGGTTCACGTTCAGCATCATGGCGGTGGCCGGCTTCGTGTTGCTCGCGATGCTGGAGGTGCGCAAGCGTCGGCGTGAGACAACCACGCAGCCGGTGTTGGCTGGTCGTGACAAAGTGGAGGTATGAAGGTCACTCCCGCCCAAGCCGCCGTCGGCGCCCGCTGGCTAGCTGTCGGCCGGACCGTGCTGGGCCTCTCCGCTCTGGTCGCTCCGGGACTGCTCGGGCGTACGTGGGTGGGCGCCGACGCGGAACACACCGGCACCAAGGTCCTGGCCCGCGCGATGGGCGGCCGTGACGTGGTCCTCGGCCTCGGCACGCTGACCGCGATGGGCGAGCAGGAAAACGACGACACTCTCGTCTCGGCGTCCCGCTGGATCGCTTTCGGTGGAGTGGCCGACCTCGCCGACCTCGCCGCCACGCTGCTGTCTTGGCGACGGCTGCCCCGGGTGAACCGCTGGCTGGTAGCCGGCCTCGCCGGCGGCTCGGCGATCGCTTCCCTTGTGATGGCCGGAAAACTGCTGGAAGCAGACCTCGAAGAAGCCGACGCCGAGGAATATCCGGCCGCCTGATGCGGCGGGGCATTCACCTGGCGACCGAAACAGTCGGTGCGGAAACGGCCGGGGCGGTGCGTGAGCGGCCCGGCAGCGCGGCGGCGCAGGCGGCGCCGATGACCGCGAACAGGGTGACGGCGGTGAGTACGGCCGCGAAACCGCCGGAGAAATCGTGCGGTGAGGCATAGCTCCCGACCGCGGCGAAAACCGCGACGGCGATCGCTATACCGAACATGCCACCGAGCTGGCGTAGCATGCTGAAACCTCCGGACGCCGGGCCGATCTCCTCCAGACGAACGGCACCGACGACGGCCTTCTGCGCGGCCGGCATCGCGATCGAGATTCCACAGCCGGCGAGAATCATCGGCGGCAGCATCCACCCATAACCCAGATCTGGCGAGATAATCAGCGCCAACCAGCCGCTGCCGATCGCCTGCAGCAGCAACCCGGCCAGCAGCGGGCCGCGTTCACCGAACCGGTCGGCGAGCCGACCGGCCACCGGCCCGCACACCATCAGCGTGCCGGTCCAAGGCATGATCCGCAGCCCGGCCAGCAACGGTCCATCGCCTTGCGCGGTCTGGAAATACTGCGCCAGGAAGAACAGCGTCGCGTACATGCCCGCTATCATGGCGAAATTCGCCGCGTTGGCGCTGCTGAACCCGCGGACGGCGAAGAACCGCATCGGCAGCATCGGCGTAAGGCTACGAATTTCCCAGCCGACAAAGGCAACCACCAACACCACCCCAACGGTCAGCGACGCGACCACCTCCAGGCTGCCCCAGCCGGCAGCGTTTCCCCGTACCAGTCCCCAAACCAGCCCCAGCGACCCGCCAATCGCCAGCACCACCCCACCGGCGTCGAGGCCGCGGTTCGGCCCACGGCTTTCGTTGATCCGCAAGAAAGTGAACGCGACCGCGAGCAGCCCGACCGGTACGTTGATCCAGAAGATCCACTGCCAGGCCAAACCCTGCGCTACCGCGCCGCCGATGAACGGCCCACCAAAGGTCGCCAGGCCGGTGATGCCACTCCAGATGCCCAGCGCTTTTCCCCTTTGTTCAGCTGAAAACGCGGCGCTGAGCTGGGTGATCGCCAACGGCAGGACGAGCGCGGCACCGACGCCCTGGACCGCCCGGGCGGCGATCATCAGGCCGATCGTCGGAGCCAACGCGCAGGCCGCCGAGGCGACCGTGAAAGTCGCGAGCCCGGCCACGAACATCCGCCGCCGGCCAAACCGGTCACCGAGCGCGGCACCGGTGAGCAGCAGCACCGCGAAGGTCAGCACGTACGCGTTGACCACCCATTCAAGGGTCTCCACGGACGCGCCGAGATCTCGTCGGATCGTGCTGAGGGCGGTCGTCACCACGGTGGTGTCCAGCGCGATCATGAAAGACGCCGCTGAGGTCAGCGCGAGCACCCAGCGCTGTTTCGTTGTCATGTCTATCCTCCGGATCGGATGTGGCACAGTCACCGATATCGATCCGAGCGGTCCGCGGAACTGGCCGGGCGCGAGCCGATTACTTCGCCGCCCGGTCCGGGTCTGTACGAGTGGAGACCGGTGCACGAGCGACGGAGGACGGCGATGCGGCCAGCAGCAGTGACCTCGGCGGACGAGGACTTCGACCACCTCACCGCGCCGTTCCGGGCGGAGCTGCTCGCGTACTGCTACCGGATGCTTGGCTCTTTGCACGACGCGGAGGACCAACTGCAGGAGACGTTGTTGCGGGCCTGGCGGTCGTACGACGGATTCCAGGGTCGGGCCTCGCTGCGTACGTGGCTCTACCGGATCGCCACCAACACCTGCCTGCGGGCGTTGGAAACTCGCGGCCGGCGACCGCTGCCGTCCGGCCTTGGCGGCCCCTCCGCGGACAGCGAAGCCGCCCTGATCACGGCGTCACCGCAGACAGCCTGGCTGCAGCCGTATCCGGACGACCCGGCGGCCGTCCACACGGCCCGGGCGGGCATGCGGCTGGCGTTGATCGCCGCGCTGCAGCACCTGACGCCCCGCCAACGCGCGGTGCTGATCCTGCGAGACGTGCTCGGATGGCGCGCGGCCGAGGTCGCGGAGTTGCTCGGCACCTCCACCGCGGCGGTGGCGAGCGCGCTGCAGCGGGCACGCGCCCAGCTGCGCCGGGCAGCGCTGATCGAGGAGGACGTCAGCGAGCCGAGCGACCAACAGCTGCGGGTGCTGCTCACCCGCTATGCGTCCGCCTTCGAAAACGCCGACATGACCGCCCTTATGGACGTGCTGACCGAGGAAGCCGCGCTGGAGATGCCGCCGCACCTGACCTGGTTCACCGGTCGCGAGCTGGTCGTCCGCTTCCTCGCTGCGAAGGCGCTGCACACTCGCGGCGCCGTACGAATGGTGCCGACGTCAGCGAACGGACAGCCGGCCTTCGGCACTTATCGGCGTGGCCCGGACGGCGGCCACCACCCGCAGTCCCTGCAGGTCCTGACAGTGACCGCGACCGGCGTCACCCACGTCGTGGCCTTCCACGACCCGAGCCTGTTCCCGGCCTTCGGCCTGCCGGCAAGCCTCTGACGATCTCAGTTCGGTGAGTCGGGGCCGCCGCTGTCGTCGCGGTCGGTACGGTCGGAGCCGTTCGTGCCGCCCGAGGGCGGTGTGCTGCCGGAGGACGGCGTCCGGACCCAGTCGCGAACGCGGGACGCGGCGCCGACGACTATGCCACCCACGTCGTTCACCACCTTGTTCAGCGGGTCGCGCGAGGTGGTGAACGCTTCCTTGTACGACTGGGCGGCCGCCTTGACCTCCTCGCTGATCGGGGTGCTCGCGTCGTCGGACCGGCGCGGGTAGTCCCCGGCCAGGATCCGCTCGTACGCCTCGCTGCCGGCCCATTTCTGCAGCTCGGCGGCCCGCATCGCGGCCAGCGGGTGGGTCTGCCCGGACAGGTGCAGCAGTTTCAGGATGCTGTCCCGAATGTCCCCGCCGGACTCGTATTCCTCGGCCTGGCCCAGAAATCCCGACACGTCCATCTCGTCCGGGTCGGTCGAGCCAGCCAGCACCGCGTGCACCCGCAGCGCGGCTTTGGCGTCCTGCACGCACAGCAGGCCGGCCCGGTCGCAGGAAAGCTCCGACTTTCGGAACCATTCCTGCAAACCCATGATGATCGCCCGCAAGCCCCAATAACCCAGCGGCAACCACGCGAAATTCTGGGCCAGCTGGATCAACCACAGCAACATCGTCCGGTAAAGCGCGTGACCGGACAGCACATGACCCATTTCGTGGCCGATGACGAACCGCAGCCCGTCCTCGTCGCAGAGCTCCAGCAGCCCGGTGGTGATGGTGATGATCGGCGTGTCCAGGCCGATCGCCATCGCCTGCGGGACCGGGTCGCGGACCACGAACATCTCCGGCACCGGGGTGATGTCCAGCGTCGTCGCGGTCTCGTTTCGGAGCTGGTCAAGCACCGGATATTGGCGCGGCGACACCCGGATGTGCGAGGCCAGGGCCAGCAGCCGCACGCTCCGCTCCCCGACCGCACCGGAAATCGCCCGGAGCACCTTGTCGAACCCCGGCACCGACCGCAGCGCGACCAGCGCGCCCCGGTCGGCCGGATGTTCGTACGCCCGCGGGCTGATCCCCGGGAACCGGGCCCGGTCCGACAAACTCTTCGCCCGCGCGGCATCTCCAGCGCTCATGGTGTCCTCCTCGTGATGTGCCGAGTCTATGCCGCCGGTCACCGATGGCTCGCCAGTTTCGGTCTCCGGCACTGGCATCCGGGTCGTAGGGTTGCCGCAAACGGTGAAAAGGAGTGCGTGGTGGAGTTGACCAAAGGCGCTAACACGGCGCTGCCCGGCGCTGCGGTGGTCATCACGGCGACTGCCTCGGCGGCTCTGGACATCGCGGCGCTGCTGGTCACCGCGACCGGCAAGGTGCGATCGGACGCCGATTTCGTGTTCTTCAACCAACCTTCGGCTCCCGGCGTCACGCTGCAGCCGCCGTCGACCCTGCGGCTGGACCTCGGGGCGGTGCCCGCGCAGATCGAGAAGGTGGTGATCACCGCGACCGTCGACGGGACCGGCACTTTCGCGTCCGTACAAGGCCTCGCGGCCACCGTCACCGACGCCGGCGGAGCCCCGGTGGCCCATTTCGTACCGACCGGGCTGGCCAGTGAGACCGCGCTGGTGCTGGTTGAGGTCTACCGCCGGCAGGGCGCGTGGAAGGTCCGCGCGGTCGGCCAGGGCTACGCCACCGGCCTCGCCGGGATCGCCACCGATTTCGGTATCAGCGTCGAGGAATCGCCCGCGCCACCGCCGGCGTACCATCCACCCGCGGCAGCGCCGAGCCAGCCGCCAGCAGCGCCTTATGGGCAACCACCGGCGCCGTACGGTCAGCCACCAGGTGCAGCGCCGTACGCACCTCCGCCAGGCCCGCCCGCGCACCAGCAGCCGCCCGCCGCCGCGCCGCAACAGTCCGCGTACCAGAAGCGGCCCGAGCCAGCCGCCGGTGGCCGGATCAACCTCGACAAGGGCCGCGTTTCGCTGCAGAAAGGCCAAAGCGTCTCGCTGGTCAAGACGGGCGCGCCGCCGCTGGTACGGGTCCGGATGGGTCTGGGCTGGGCCGCCGGATCGGGCCGGTCCATCGACCTCGACGCGTCGGTGATCCTGTTCAACGCGCTCGGCAAGGACGTGGACAAGGTCTGGTTCATGTCGAAGAAGGGCGCCGGCGGCGCGGTCCAGCACTCCGGCGACGACCTGGTCGGCGGGCACGGCGGGGATGACGAGCAGATCACCGTCGACCTGACCCGGATCCCGGCCGTGGTCACCTCGTTGGTGTTCACCGTCAACAGCTTCTCCGGCCAGAAGTTCAGCACGCTGCGGGCGGCCTGGTGCCGGCTGCTGGACGACGTGACTGGCGACGAGCTCGTACGTTTCGACCTGTCCGGCACCAAGGACAGCACCGGCGTGGTGATGTGTACGCTGCGCCGGGCTGGCGGCGGGTGGGAGATGACCGCGATCGGCGAATTCCACGACGGCAAGACCGTGCGGGCCATGGTCAAGCCGGCGAAGGCGTACGTCTGAGCCTCTCCCAGCGGTCTCTCAGTTGGCACCGGTTAGGCTCTTCGACGTGCGGCAAGTGATGTTCTCGCGGCGATGGCTCTGGAAGCATGTCGCTGCCCTGGTGTTGTTGGCGATCTGCGTCGGCGGCGCCTGGTGGCAGTGGTACCGAGCCGGCTCGCCGACCGGCACCCTGCAGAATGCCGGTTATGCCCTTGAGTGGCCGCTTTTCGCGATCTTCGTGGTCTGGGCGTGGTTCCGGATGATGCAGCTGGAGGCCCGACAGCTCGCCAAGCCCGCCGAGCCGGTCGCGACCGCTGAACCCGAGCCGGCTCCGGTCGTACGACCGCCGGTGCTGGTCAAGGCCGGCAGCGCGGCCCCTGCGGACGACGATGACCAGGAATTGGCTCGCTACAACGACTACTTGGCTCGGTTGGCGGCGGAGGATGACTGACACCCAAACCCGAATGACCCACCAGCAGTTGCGTGGGCCGCTGTTGCGTTACCGGATTTTCTCGTATCTGACCGCACTTGGCCTGCTGGTCCTGCTTTTTGTCGCGATGCCACTGGAATATTTCGCGCACAATCCGACCGTGGTCGGGCTGGTCGGGCCGGCGCACGGCCTCGTCTACATCATTTATCTGCTGTGCGTTTTCGACCTGAGCAACAAACTCGGCTGGCCGATGAAGCGGACGATCCTGGTCATGCTCGCCGGCGTCATCCCACTCGCCTCGGTCTTCGTCGAGCGGGCCACCGAGCGCCGGATCCTCGCCGAAACGGCCGACTAGCGGTCAGCCGCCGATATCGGGGCCGGTGAGTGGCACCCCGGGCAGCGGGAATTCCGGCTCCGCGGCGGCGCGTAGGCCGGCGAGCAGCAGCTCCGCCAGCCGTGCGTCCACTGACGCCTCGAGGTGCGCGAGGCCCGCCGACTGGCGGACATGGACGTTGATCACCATGCCGATGTCGCCAACATCCACGTCCGTACGCAGCATGCCGTCGGCTTGGGCGTCCCGCACCATTCGACCAAGCGCCGCCGTCAGGACCAGCCGGCGGCGGATGGTTTCCGGCTGCAGCCGGATGGCCTCATGTCGCTGCGCGTCGATGACGGATGACAAGCCACCGAGCCGCATCGAAACGCAGAAACGTACGAACCGGCAGAGCGCGGACCACGCGTCCGGCTCCTCGTCCAACGCCGTCTCGGCCGCCGCCACCAACTGGTCCATGCCATTGCTGATAACCGCGTCAACCAGCGCGGCACGGTCCGGAAAGCGGCGGTAGAGTGTCCCGATCCCGACGCCGGCGGCCCGAGCGATGTCCTCCAGCGGATGGTCGGGGCCGTACTCGACCAACAGCCGGCGAGCCGCGGCCAGGATCTGCTCACGGTTGCGCAGAGCGTCCGCCCGCAGTGTCTCGGCCATCGCACTAGCAAAGCACCGGACAACCACCGTACGCTAAGCGGAGGAAAATTCCTCCACTTAGGAGTTCTCGTGCGTATCGGACTGCTGATCGACGAACGAGGTCTGACCTTCGACCAGATCGCCGCGCAAGCCAAGTCGGCGGCCGCCGGTGGCCTGGCCGGATTCTGGATGGGCCAGCACTACGGCTGGGATCCGCTGACCACGCTGGCCGCGGTCGGCCGTGAAGCGCCGGGCATCGAGCTCGGCACCGCGATCGTGCCGAGCTTCCCCATCCACCCCGTCGCGCTGGCCAGCCAGGCGCTCACTACGCAGGCTGCGGTCGGCAACCGGCTCAGCCTCGGGGTGGGGGTCAGCCACCGGCCGGTCGTCGAGGGCCGGTTCGGCATCTCGTACCAGCGACCGGCCCGCCACCTGCGCGAATACCTGACCGCGTTGGCACCGCTGCTGCGCGGCGAGACGGTGTCCTACGCCGGCGAGACCCTGACCGCGACCGGCACCGTCGCGGTCCCCGGGGCGCAACCGCCGGGGCTGCTGATCTCCGCGCTCGGCCCCACCATGCTACGGATCGCCGGCGAGCTGACCGACGGCACGATCACCAACTGGGCCGGTATCCGGACCCTCGCGGACCACGTCGTACCGACGATTACCAAGGCCGCGATCGGGCGGCCGGCGCCGCGGATCGTCGCCGGGGTCATCGTGTCGGTGACCAGCGACGAAGCGGCCGTACGGACCTGGGTCGCGGAGACCTTCGGGTTGGCGGCCACTCTCGACAACTACCGCGCGATGCTGGACCGGGAAGGCGTCGACGGCGTAGCGGACGTCGTCATCGCGGGCGACGAGGCCTCGGTCGAGCGGCAACTGCGGCGCCAACTCGACGCCGGTGCCACCGAGTTCATCGCCTTTCCGGTCGGCTCCGACGCCGACCGCGCCCGTACGCTCGACCTGTTCTCCGCATTAGTGCGGCAAAACTAACCACTCCTTGACTCCAGCCACCGACCGTCCCGGTTTGGCCCCGCATGCCCCATGCGTGCGGGTCAACCTGGATCCACTGAAATACCCGCTACGGCGCTAGAGTGACCTGACCTCCAAGACGCGCCCCCGCGATCAGCTCAACCGCGCTCACGTCGAAAAACTCGGCGAGTATCGCGATATCACCTAGGTCAAACTCACCGCGGCCGTTCAGCTTGCGGTTGATCGTGGCCTGCGGCACGTCGAGCTCGGCAGCCAGTTGGTTGCCGGACGTGATCCCGTTCTTGCGCATGAGGTACCAGACCGCCAGCGCAACCGTGTTCGACAGGTCGCTGACCTGCGAACGCTCCACTTTCCGATTTGTCTTGCGGCCGTTCCGCCGCCCCGGTGCTGTCATGTCCACCATTGTGTAGGTCGAAGGACCTATTGACAACCCGCACGCCCGGATTCGGACCAATATCGGACACCCAATTTCCGTGACGGCTGACACAAGATCCCTCTAGCTCTATCCGGATCGTTTTTGATCCGCTAGGATCAGATCAACGCCGCAGACTCTAGGAGACAACATGCCACTACTCAAGCTGACAGACGCCGATGGGGATGCTTGGTACCAGTCGAGCGACGGGGCGGACTCGTACAGAACGCGCGGGGAACAGCCCGAGGTGTTCACCGATGGGCGGAGCATGCTCTCTGTGGCTCGTTATTACGGCCCGCTGACGGTCGAAGCGCGCGAACCGAAGCCCCCGACGCCGGCCAACGTCACGATCACTCTGGCGGGCGAGGTCGCCGAAAACCTACGGAAGCTACTCGGCAACGGCGTGGACAGTAGCGTGTGGGACGGCCTGCGTATGCGCGAGGTTTACGACGCGCTTGCGGAACAAAACGTCAGCACTGAATACGTCGAGTACTCCACGCTGGCCGGTCTCTGACATGCACTTCCCTGACCTCGAAGTCCATGCAGCCTGGTACGCCGCGGAGCAGGGCGAATCACTCGCCTCAACGCTCCGATTCGTGCGGTCGTACATGCAGCACCGCGAGCGGGTCAAGCACATCGGGCTTGGCGCATCACCCATGAGCATCGAGAACTATTACCGGTACGTGCGCGAGATGCGCCGAGACTTCGCGAGAGGCTGAGATGAAGCGAGCCGTGAAAGAGCAGTGGCTGCGGGATCTGCGCAGCGGAGATTTCAAGCAAGGCAGAAGCGCGCTGCGTCGAGCAGATGCGTACTGCTGTCTAGGCGTGCTGGGCGATCAGCTTGTGCGACAAGGTCTGGCGGCGTGGGAAACGTGCACCATGGTAAACAGCGGCGAACCCTTTGTGGTTTTATCGACGACCGACGGCTTCAACGACGCGATACTGGGTGACGACGCGAAGGAGACTCTCGGCTGGCCGACATCGGTTTATCAGGATCAGTTAACCGCCTTGAACGACGGCACACCCACGGACGCTAGTAGCTCATTTCCAGAAATCGCCGACTGGATCGACGTCTACATCCCGGTAGACGAGGACTAGTCCGGTGGCCACTCGCCTGCCCCTGAGCGACACCGAAGCCGACGTCCTCGCCACGATTCTGTACCACGTTGGCGGCTCGCCGGATGGGCTGGCGTTGGTCGCCGCGGGCATCCTCGCCAATCTGCTGGAAGAGCACGGCGCCCGAGCATCCTTCGGCCACCTGGTGACCGGCTCCATCAAGATCTCTCAGGAACTGGAGATGGCGTCATGAAGCTTCAAGGTCACGAACTGGCCGCGCCACCGGTAGCCGGCACAGGATTCATCAGCGGCGACCAGGCACGCAAGCTGATTCGCGCACTTGAAATTGTCCGCGATAGCTCCGCTACGAAGGCGCGGAACTGGGCCAAGGCGGACGAATCCAAGGCTCAGGAATACCGGACGCAGGCGCAGGCATACGCAACCGCGCTAGGCGGAATCACGCTCGCGCAACGGGACGAGCTGAAATGAGCACCATCGACGGCGAATGCTGGACCGTCTACATGAACGGCACGACCCACGTATTCGGTTCGTGGCACCTGGCGCAGAAAACGATCAAGGCGCTAGCGAAACGAAATCCGAATCAGCGAATCATGGTAAAGGCAGGACAGCCGTGAGTACCGAATTCAAGGCGCTTCTCTTAGTGTGGGCGTGTGTGCTGGGGGCCGCCATCCCCGCCGCCGGCGTCTGTGTGCTCACAGACAACTCATCCATGACCCTCGTCACCTACCTAGTTGCCCTAATAGCGGCCTTCGTGCTGGCTGGTTGGCTCGTTGGTCGCGATTCAAAGAAAGCGGACAGGTAAATGAACATCCCAGACTACATCCCGATGATCCGCAAAGGCGTCGGCGCCACCCCGAAAGATGGCGGGTGCCTGGTCCAGGTCGCCGGCTGGCTGTACGACGGCAAGTCGTGGGCTGACGACGTGACGTGCGTGCACCCAGTGCTGCGGTCGGCCGGCATTCGCGTCAACGATGCCGTGAGCGACGGTGAGAGGCATCGGTTGGCGTTGATGGCGCCACGGATCTCTGGTTCCGCTGACGCTGTGGCGGACTGGTCCGAGCAGGACAGTAAGGTCCTGAACGTTCGGCTCGCGGTGTGGTGCGCGCGGCAAGCACTTCCGTTCGTTCGCGAAAGCGACCGGCGTGTATGCGAAACCGCGATTACGGCGGCTGAACATTGGTGCGAATCGCCCACTGCCGCCGCCGCCGCCTACGCCGCCAACGCCGCCAACGCCGCCGCCAACGCCGCCTACGCCGCCAACGCCGCCGCCGCCAACGCCGCCGCCGCCTACGCCGCCAACGCCGCCGCCTACGCTGCCGCCGCCGCCGCCTACGCCGCCAACGCCGCCGCCTACGCCGCCAACGCCGCCGCCTACGCCGCCAACGCCAAGGTTGATCTGTACATCGGTTTGGTGGACGAGTATGACCGGCTCACCGGTCGGGTGACGAAGCAGATGACGCGTGAGGACTGGAACCGTGTCCGTACGGTCATGGCGCTGCCGGAGGCATTGCCGATCGGCGGCTCAGGTGCCTGAGCGCTGTGCCCGCGCGCTTTCTGGGCGACCGTGGCGTGAGCCGTCGTCTCTGTGGTGTTGTGGTTGACGGCGTGATATCCGAAACCGAGGTCGCCGAAATCATCCACGCGTGGGCCGCGAGCGACACGGGCAGCTACGTATACCGAGACGGCTCGCGCTATCGGTTGGATTTCGGTCTCGACCAGTGGATCGTGACCGACGTGGAAACAGGCAACCGGGCGCGGTTCTACGTAGACGTTCGCGTCCAGCGAGCGCAGTAGCCGAGAAGGCAGGCAGTTCGAAGTGGTTAAAATTCTTGTAGGTATCGCGATCCTCGCCGCGACCCTAGTCGTGGGCGGCGTACTGGGCACGGCGGCTGGGGGCGACACAGGGACCGTAGTCGCCGCGATTATCGGCCTTTTGGGCGGCGGCGTTGCTGGCGGCTTCTTCGGCGCCGGGATCGTCGAGCTGATCTTCAAGTGACCACTCTCGCCGACACGGCCAAGAAAGAAATCGCGATGCAGTTGGTCAGTTCCGCGGAGAACAGCTCTCTGGACTGGCGCGCACAGTACGGCTACATCGAGGATATCGGGGACGGCCGCGGCTACACGGGCGGCATCATCGGCTTCACCTCCGGAACGGGCGACATGCTTCGGGTCGTCGAGCGGTACGCGGTGCTGGCGCCCAAGGCCGGCTTGCTACGTTTCCTGCTGGCACTGCGTAAGGTAAACGGCACCGCGAGCCACACGGGGCTGGGCGCTGCGTTCGTCTCGTCTTGGAAGACGTCGGCACCCAATGCAACGTTTCGTTCGGCTCAAGACTCGATCCGGGATTACGAGTACTTCACGCCGGCTGTTAACCAGGCGCTGGCGGATGGCCTGAGCATTCTTGGTCAGTTCATTTACTACGACGCGCTGGTAATGCACGGACCAGGGTACGACCGTGACAGCTTCGGCGGCATTCGCGCGGCGACGATTCCGTACGCCCCGTTGCCTAGTCACGGCGGCAAAGAATACGTCTTCCTGAACGCGTTCCTGAACGTTCGCAAGGCCGCCATGCTCCGCGAGGAAGCGCACAGCGACACATCGCGCATCGAAACAATGCAGCGGCTATTCCTGGCGGCCGGTAACTACGACCTGCACACTCCGCTGACGTGGAAAACGTACGGCGACTCGTACACGATTAGGTAGGAGAGCTGAAGTGGCGAAAGTCCGAACGCGTACCGACGAGGTCACCCAAATTGTCGTCACGCTGACCCCGAATGAAGCACAGGCCGTACAGGCTGCGCTTGAGGGATTCCGCGAGGACGCGGGCGAAGAGATCAAGCTCGGCCGGAAGGTTTCGCGCATCGCGGAGAAGCTCGAAGAGTTACTAGCAGATGCGGGCTTGCCAGTCCGCAGCTACAAGATCAAGTTGTCGGACCTCGGCTACTGGGTGCGCTAATGGGCGCTGACTGGCAGCGCTCCCCAACGCAGTGTCCGGTCGCTGCATTCTTCGGTCTATCGGTGCCGTACCTGTTTTGGTGGGCCTGGTTCAGGAAATGACCACACACCCGCCAAAACCACGTCCGCCGCCGAGTCGCCCTAAACCCTCTAAGCCGCCGAAAACACCGCGGCCTAAACCCGGGAAGTGATGCGTTTTGATCAGCTACTACATTCAGGCTGCTCTTTTGCGGCTGTTCGCTTGGATCCTGCCGGCCGATGCGTGGGAGTGGCCGGATGATTCCGGATCGGATGACGAGTGACAGCGTTTCCCACGTACCCCAGTGTACTAAGCCCACGCTTTGCGCACAAGACACCGGGGCTATCTATCGAGCAGGAATATTTGGCGCGGTTCGGACGAAAACTCACCGTGGGTCCTGGCGATTGCTGGATCTGGGCGGGAGCACCTAACACTACAGGGTACGGGCGTTTCCGGGTGGGGCCGCATGTGTGGCGGGCGCACAGGTGGGCGTACACCGCGCTGCGGGCCGATATACCTGACGGTCTCCACTTAGACCACCTCTGTCGAAATCGCGCGTGTGTCAACCCATGGCATCTAGAGCCTGTAACGCTCGCCGAAAATGTGCGACGAGGCGAAGCCGGCGCGCATCTGCGAAACAAAACACACTGCCCAAGCGGTCATCTGTATTCCGGCGAAAATCTGTATATACGCAAGGTGGACGGTGGCCGCGAGTGCCGAACCTGCCAGCGTAATCGGCGGCGACAGGCGACAGGTTCGAGGAGAACATGACCGATGCGGTGGTGCCTCCTCGAATATTGTTCGAGGGCGACGGGCATAAATACGCTGAGGACTCGGTCACGGGAAAGCGCATCCCTGGCGTAACAAGTATCGGCGGCCTGATCTCTAAAGATTTCTTACAGAGATGGAGCGCAAACAAGGCGTCAGAATACGCCGTTGATCACATCGACGAGATCGTGCGCCTGTTGGTTGACGGCAAGTTCGTAGAGGCAGAGAACCGCATCGGCGGAGCTGCCTACCGCGAGACCAGCGCGGCTGCGCAGCTCGGCACCAAGGTCCACAAGATGTACGAGCGTCTGGCGGACGGCGAAGAAGTCGGCTGGGTTCCGGAGCAGATGGCGCCGTTTCTCGGCAACTGGGAACAGTTCATTGCCGAGTACCACCCGACATTCGTCGACCAGGAGTTCAGCGTCTGGAATCCAGAGCTTGGATATTTCGGTACCGCGGACTGGTGCGCTGTCATCGACGGTCAACTAGTTCTCGGCGACACGAAAGCTGGTAACGGCGTCTATGACACCGTGGCGCTGCAATTAAGCGCCTACCGGTACGCGCCGTACATCTTACGCACGGTCGACGGCGAAACTGTTGTCGAGGACAACCGCGAGTACGAGGCCACGGTCGTTCTGCACACCCGTCCAGAGGGTTGGGCGCTGCATCCGATCAATACAGGACCGGAGGTGTTCTCGGTATTTAAGGCGCTAGCCACTGAGGTCATGCCTTGGCACGGCTGGAAAGGCGTACGTGGGCTTGGCAAGGACGCAATCAACGCCCCCGTAAATCAGTCACCGTTCAAGCGCCCCGTAAAGGCGCCGCGTCATCCATCTAGCTAGGAGAGCGTAACACATGGGTCTCGATTACAAAAAGCCCACCAAGAGCAGCGAAGGCTCGTACTTCAACGCCAAAGAGCACGACGGCTCCCTTGTGGTGTTTACCAACATCCAGGAACCGCACACCGACACGTCCGGCAACTTCGGCCCGAAGCAGGCTGTCGTGGCGGACTTCGCCGACCTCACCAAGGACGGCGAGATTCAGAAAGGCGTCGTAGTGAAGGGCGCCATTCTCAACGGCCTCCTTGACGAGGACGGCGGCAAGTTCTCGGACACCGTTGCCGGCCGCATCAAGGTGATCAAGTTCGCGAAGTTCGGCACCACCGGCGGCGTTCTGAACGACACCGACGACGGGGACGACGCCAAGATTTCGGCGTGGGCGAAGGTTCAGGGTTTGTAATGGCCACCGTCGAAGAATCATCCGCCGTCGTCCCTATCTACATCTTGCGGATGGACTCCGACGAACGTGTCGCAGTTGTACGCGCCCTCGATCAGTACGTCGAAGGCGGCTTCGACGAAGGCGGGTTGATCGCTGACATTTTGGAAGCGATCTAAGCACACCAGAGCGCCGGTCCGGTACTGACAAAGGTCTGCCGGGCCGGCTGCTACATCGCACGTTTGGAGAGACATGCAACATGTCTATGCCGTCGAGAGCGGCTCGTATTCCGATTACGAGGTAACACACATCTTCGCGACGCGCGAGCTTGCTCAAGACGCGTGCGACAAGATCAACTTAGATACGTACAACGACGCTGAAGTAGTAGAGCGTCCGTTGCTAGACCAGCCGTTGACTGTCGGCGAAATTCACACGGTAAGTGACAGCAACTACGACAGCACACCCGTTCACAACTCGCGTCGAGTCCTTCGAGACCAGACCGAATCCGAAGAGGTGGTTTCGGAGACCTGCAAGTACCAGACGCGGAACGGGGTACGTACGCTCATTCATGCTCGCGGCTCCAGCGCAGTACTGGCACATGCGGAGTATGACCGACTCGCACGCGCACGCGCCGAAGCTGCAGGGATCGTGTGAAACCCCCGCGCAAAGTCAAGGTCGGCCCGATCAGTTTCACTGTCGCCTCCACGCGAGTCGGTTGGAAGGCCGCTGTAGATCGAGAGGGTTCGGTCATCGACAGCGAAGACTACGGAGTTGCCTTCCCGTGGCTGGGAGAGATCGCCGTTAACCCTGCTCATCCGCCGACCGTGCAGCGTCTCACGACCGTTCACGAGCTGCTACACGCGCTACTCGCTTTGGTGTGCGGATCACCTGATTTCCGTTCCTATTTCAAGGGTTCGACAGGTCAGATAGCGGCAGAAGAGCGGCTCGTCCGGCTGTTGGAGGCGCCGTTGTTGAGTCTCATCCGCGACAACCCGCGTCTCATGGAGTACTTAACGTCGAAGGACTAGTCAAATGGCTGGACATGAAGTGCCTTGGGCCGTGCACATGGCCTCTTTGAAAGAGTTCGCCGAGCAGACCTCTGACGAGCGCGAGATGCGGTACGCCGGCAATAACACGTTGGCTGCGGAGATCGACCAGATATCGCGTAACTTCACCGAGGGCTGCGGCATTGGCTACAACCTGCGACACGACCCGATAACCGCCTACATCGCATTGACCGTGAGCGAGCTGTTCGAGCGCGTTGTCGCCTACATGCGAGTTGCCCTTGAGAAAAGCGGCACCGCCCAAGGTCTTTCGGCGGAAGAGATCGAAGAGTCAAACGAGTTCGCGATGCACTACGTCGCAGCCACGCGCATCGCCGCCGGCACTTTTCTACACGCCGCTTGCCATCATGTCGGCATTGATGTGCCGCGGCCGTTCGGGGAGCCCGCTGACCTTGACGCGCTAGCGGATCTGGAGTTCGAGCCCGATGTGCCTGCCGGGGAGTGAGCCAGCGCCAGGCGCCGTCGTGATCAATGAATGGCTGACATGGTTCGAGCGTCGTGGTTCGGCCTGGCTGGACCTGTCCACATACGGCACTGACATCGTCGACTACTACAGCTGGCAAGAACTCTGCGAAGAATTCGGCCACCTAGAGGTGATCTATCCATGAGCGTTGACCTGACTAAGTTCGTCGTCACCATGCGCGTTCTCGCAGAAGTAGGAGATGAGCGCGACGCCCAAGACCAGCGGTGGGGAGCTCAGAATCTGCCAGACGGAACCGGTGGCGGCTTCTGGGTGAACGCCGCCAATGACGCCAAGCTCGAATGCGAGGCGGCTCGTGGCCGCAGTGAGATGACTTTCCGACACGTGCTGGACGAGGAAGTGTGCGAGGCATTCGCAGAATCCGACCCTATCCGCCTTCGCGAGGAGTTGATCCAGGTGGCCGCGGTTGCGGTCAAATGGATCGAGGCTATTGATCGGCGGGCCGATGCCTAAATACCTAATCCGGCTCGACGGCGCCGTCGAGGTCGACGCGGCGAACGAAGACGAGGCGTACGCGCTGGCCGGCCAAATTATCGACGACGACCCAAGCTTTGTCGAGCTTTGCGACGTGGAAAAGATCGACGAATGACCGCCCACCAGAACCGCCAGTTTGAGAACTGGCTGTTCGATCAAAAGGACTACCCGGAAGGTATTTACGACCTAGCGACGGACCTCGAAGAATTTCCAAACCCCTCCGATATCCGCCGGTGGCTTGAAGAAGCCTTCGACGCGGGTTACGACAGCGGGTATGACGCATCGTGGCCGCTGCAGTGACCGTCCGCGTATACCGCTTAGCCGGCGACAAGCTACGCGAAATAGGTCCCGCCGAAATCGGTCGCCTTGGCCGCGGTGCGGTGCTCGTTGTTGACGGCGAGCCTGATTACGACACAACCAACTGGGGTGCGTTTGCCCCCGCTATAGGCCTGGCAGTGCTCCACGGCGCCGAGGTCAGACGGAGAGTGCGCAAATGAATAACAACACGGGGTGGTGGCGCTGATGAACGACTGCCCGCACTACTTCGAGCACGACTCCGAAGACCGTCTTGAAGACGGCCTCACCCTCACCATCGAATTCTGTTACCTCTGCGGAGCTCGCCGAGAAACAGAGCGCGATTGGGCCGGCGAGGTTCGGTTTCAGGACATCGCGCTAGAGCCAGACGAGGCGGATTGCTTGTGAGCGCTGAAGAGTACGTCGAAATGTCTGACTCAGAGTTGATGGAGCATTACGAAGACTCCGTCGATTTTTGCCTGGTCCAGTCGGACGAATGCCGCTGCGACATGGAAGCCCGCGCCGAGATTCTCAGTCGTATGTCTCAAGTCCCGGCACTGCAAGCGCGGATAGACGATCTCGAAATGTCACAAGAAGCCGCTAATGACTGGTGATCGCACATGAACAGTTATCACGCCGCGTGGCTCGCTGCCCTAATTGAGGGCGAAGGCTGGGTGGGTCGCCGCGCTATCCAAATCGAGATGGCCGATCAGGATGTAGTAGAGCGCGCTGCCGAGATCATGAAATCCAAGTCGGTGCGCACCCGTGTCCGCGGCGGCAACAAGCGCACGTGGCGCGCTGACGTGTACGGCGAGACGGCTATCCAGGTCATGCGTGACGTTCTGCCCTACATGGGTATCCGTCGTGCCGCCAAGATGCGCGATTCGCTCGACGAGACGCGGGACTGACCTGTCAAAATGTCGAAAAAACGTCATCCCCCTATTAACTCTAGGGATTTTGTTTTCTTGCGAGATCGACCTAGAAATCAGTTCAGTTCGACATTTTGACAGGGCTTTCGTCAGCCCAGCCCTCACAGCAAGTCCGCGGCGTCCACCCGGCCGCCCTCGTTTGGAGAGACATGCATGAGAAGCACTAAGGCGGTGATATGAAGCTTCAAGCGATCCTGGCTCACTTCGACGGCGTCCAGCCGGACGGTTCTGCCTTCCTCGCGATCTGCCCGTCCCACGGCGACCACGACCCGTCGCTGCGCATTGCCCGCGGAGAGAACAACAGCCTACTCCTGAAGTGTCGATCGCAAGCCTGCAGCGCGGAGGAGATCTGCAAGGCCGCAGGTATCCAAATGCGTTCCTTATTCAACGTCACGGGATGGCAAGCCGCGGGCATCCCGGAGCAGGCTGTGCCTGCCGCGGACTTGCCGGCGGAAAGCGTAACCAGGCTGGCGGTCTATGTAGACGAAACCCTCCAGCGCCTGCACGACGGAAGCGAGCTCGCAGGCTCTGCGCTGGAGTATCTCCGCCGCCGATTCGGCATAACCCCCGAGCTTGCCGCGGACCTACGCATCGGCCTCGATCCCGGCTCTGACGCGATCGACTTCGAATACACGAAAGCGACGTTCCGTCAGGTCCCGCGCATCACGGTTCCGTTTATCGATTTCGACGGCGTTGCCCGCGGCTTGCAGGGGCGGGCGCTAACGTCTCACCGTGTCCGCTGGTCGGGCCTATACGCCTATTCCGGCAAGGTCCCCTGGCACAAACACGCCTACCTGCACGGCGGTGCTAACACCGATGTCGTCATCATCACGGAAGGACCTGGCGACGGCCTGACCGCGGTTGGCGCCGGTCATGACGCGATCGTGGTGGCGGGCGCAAGCAACGGAAACCAGTCTCTGGCCGAGATGCTGGCTCCGCACTTGCAGGGCCGCCGCGTGATCCTCGCCGGCGACGCTGACAACAGCGGAAGCGCCTTCTCAACCCGGCTGGGCGAAGCGCTAGCGTCACACGGAATAGACACGCGCCGTCTCGCGTTGCCTGGACCAGGCGACGACCTCTCTAAATGGTATGAACGCGACGGGGTCAAGTTCGCGGGATTGCTCTATCAAGCTATCCGCGACGCGGTTCCGTTCGCTGTACGCGAGACAGTCAACAATGAAGAAGAAGACTCCGCGGGCGGCGAGCTCGATTATGTGGCCCGGCACCCGCACACGGATCTAGGCAACACGAAGCGCCTGTACGACCGGCTGAACGGGCTTGTGCGGTACACGGATGCCGCCGGCTTCTTCCTGTGGGACGGATCCTACTGGGCGCACGACGGTCGCTCTCAGGTCCGCACGGAGGCCCAAGCGGTCGCCGATGACGTGTATTACTATGCACAATCGCTACCGGCCGATCACCCGTACAAGAAGGCCTGGCTCAAATTCGCGCACACCACCCAGTCATCCGCATCTATCGCTGCCATGGTGCGGGACCTGGAAGCCATGTCCGGTGTCCACTGCGACATTAACGATTTCGATGCCAGCCCAGATCTGCTCGCGGTTCAGAACGGCGTGCTCGATTTGCGCCGCGGCGAGCTCGTGGACCCCGATCCCGAAATGAAACTAAGCCGGCGGCTAGGTGTCACTTACGACCCTGACGCCAAAGCGCCACGGTGGGAGCGGTTCCTGGCGGAGATCTTCCCGAACTACCCAGAGCTTGTCCCCTACCTGCAGCGGTTGGTCGGTTATGGCATCACCGGCCACACGTCTGAGCAAATGTTCGCGGTGCTGTACGGAAAGGGCGCTAATGGCAAATCGGTCCTCACGGAGACGCTCACCCAAGTGTTCCGCGCGATCACCGTCACTACGGCCTTCTCGACGTTTGAGGCTAAGCCGGGAGGCGGCATCCCGAACGATGTGGCGGCCCTCAAGGGATCGCGACTCGTCATGGCTAGCGAAGGCGATCAAGGACGCTATATCGCTGAAGCCCTTATCAAACGGGTCACCGGTTCAGATCTGGTTCAAGCCCGATTCATGCGCCAAGAGTTCTTCGAGTTCAAACCCTCATTCCTGATCATGTTGGCGACAAACCACAAACCGCTGATGAAAGGCCAGGACGAGGGCCTGTGGCGCCGTGTGAAACTGATCCCGTTTGAGCGCTGGTTCGCTCCGGACGAACGTGACCAGGAACTGTCACGCACGTTACAGAAAGAGTCCGCCGGCATTCTAGCGTGGGCGGTGCGTGGCGCGGTAGAATGGTACGAGGACGGGTTACGCGAACCGATGGTGATTACCGCGTCCGTCGATTCCTACAAAGAGTCCAGCGACGCCCTATCCGGCTTTTTCCCTTGGGCCGGCGGCGAGACCGAGGGCCTGATAAAAGATCCCGCGTCTGTGGTGCTGGGTAATCAGGCCTATCTGCTCTACTGCAACTGGGCGGACAGCGAAGGTCTCAAAGGTACCGATGTCTGGAAACGCCAGACCTTCTACCGAGCCATGGAAGAGCGCGGCATCTCTCGTGAACGTCGAGAGAAAGGCCAAACCCTTGTTGGCGTTCGAAAGAGCACCAAACGTGACACGGTGGCCGACGATCGTCCCGTGTCTGTAAATGCGCCATCGACCGACACCGAAACATACGACGAACTCTTTGGAGAGGTTGCCAATGTCTAGCACGTACCCGGCTGGCACGAAGGCCCGCGGCAAAATCTCGGACCGCGTACTCACCAAGCACGCCAACGGCGAGTGGCGGTACGACGATACCGGAGCCTTTGGTGCGGACACGGACGACGACGCCAAGACCCGTTACCGAGAGTTCATGTTCCCACCCGCCGCCCCGGAAATCAAACTCGGTACGGTGGTCGAAGCGGCATACGACGAGGACGGAGACCGCATCAGGTTTGTGTGTTTCGCGGCTCAGCAGGCCGACAAAGCATTTGTTCCCGTGGGCGACTTTCCTGGTTACGGCTACGCTGGCGACGACGACGTGACTGTGTACCTACTCTCTGGCCTGTCTGATATTTCCGTAAACGGAATCCCGCTCTCGCCGCCGGTTCCCGAACTCGAAGAGCCCGAGAAGCTTGGCAGCGTGCTCGTGTCGACCCGGACCGGGCCGGCATACATCAAGGTCGGCCCGGACGCATGGGTCATCGCGACGACGGTCGACGACACCAGTAACCGTGTTGTGTTTGCATGGGACGAAATCAAAGACGACAAAACGCTGACCCTCGTGGACGCGGGCTACTGATGTGCGCACCCAAGCGTACCAACTAGCCGGCGACACCGTACAAATCCGATTCGTTGAAACCGCGGCAGACGCTGACGAGGCCGTGCGTTGGAGCCTCGCGCAACAGCTGCTTGCGGTGGATACGGAGACCCCGCACCTTCTCCATTTCGCCGCCGACTTCCGCGTACGTCTTGCACAGTTCGGTAATTCCAGCGTGGCGTACGTGCTGCCCGTCGAGCGTGACGAGTGGTCGCGATCAGCGTCCCGGAACATTCTCACGAAACACAAACGAATGCTCGGGTTCAACGTACCGTTCGACGCGCTGGCGGCTGGCGTCGATTCGTTGGTAGACGACGCTGTCGAGCTGCAGTCACGCATGGTCGACGTGGGCCTTATCAGCCGGCTGGAGGACCCGCGGTCCAAGGGGCAGCCTGGCGCAGCGGGTCACAAGCTCAAAGACCTATGCGACGTGTACGTAGACCCGGCGTCACCCGACACTCAAGAGGGGCTAGCCGACTTCTTCGCCTCGCAAAGTTGGGGTATCAAGGACAGCCAAAAGAAGCCGCTCGGTTGGGGTCTCGTTGACCTCACAGAGCCAGTCTACTGGCTGTACGCCGGTCTCGATGTGATCCTGCTGTCCCGGCTGTTCCCGGTCCTGTACAAGGCGCTGAAGCCCTCGCCGTCGTACGGCCTGCTGAACTTCGAGCGACAGGTTCAGGGCGAGGTCATGCGTCCCGAGCAAAAGGGGATGCTGATTGATCGACCGTACGCAACGGACCTGTTCGAGATCTTGCGCGAGGAGGAGCGGTCACACGCAGACGCGGTCGCCCGATACGGCGTCAAAAACGCTAACTCAGGTGACCAGGTGGCCGCGGCCCTTCTCGCGATGGGCGAAGAGATTCCGGAACGCACGGACGGCGGCAAGGTCAAGACTGACAAGTTCGTGCTCTGCCGCCTGGCCGATGTGAACGTGAAGGACTGGGGCGAGGCTCTCGAAACCCGAGAGCCCAACTCGCTTGCTCTAGCGGTCATGTATACCAAACGAGCTCAGCACTGGCAGAGCTACGTACGCAAGTTGCTTGACGGTGCAGATGTAAAGGGCCGCGTACACCCGAAGTTCAACTCACTACAGGCCCGCACCGCGCGCATGAGTGTCTCGTACATTCCCGTGCAGCAGTGGCCCGCATCGGACGTGCGGCTCCGTCGCTGTGTCATTGCCGAACCAGGTCACGTCTTAGTCGCGTCTGACTACGCCGCGGTGGAGCTACGGTTGCTCGCGGCCCTAGCGGATATTCCGGCTATGAAAGACGCCATCGCTAATGGTCGCGACCTACACAACACAACCGGCACCATGATTTACGGAGACGACTTTACGGAGCGCATCACACAGGGCGACCCGTGGGCGAAACGCCAGCGCGGCATTTTGAAGGTAGTTGCGTTTGGCAGCGTCTACGGAGGCGGGCCGACCGCGGTCAGTCAACAGACCGGCCTTTCGCTAGCTGAGTCCGGCGACGTTCAGGGTAAGTTCTTCGGCGTATACCCAGAGATCAAACGCTACAGTCGCGCGCTGCAGCGAGAAGCCACCCTTAACGGCTTCGTAGTCTCGCCCACCGGTCGCAAGCTGCCTACGGATACAGGTAAATCCTACGCCGCGCTGAATTTCATCTGCCAGTCGGTGGCCCGTGACGTGTTCGCGGATGCGTTGCTGCGGCTGCGAGACGCCGGTATGACGCAGCAGATAATTCTGCTAGTACACGACGAGATCATTTCAGAGGTCCGCGAAGACCTGGCCGCAGACTACGCAAAACGTCTGGGCGAGCTGATGAGCACCACAGTTCTAGACGTACCTATTTCGGCCGATGGAGAGATCTTAGGCCGCCATTGGCGAAAGGGAAGCTAAGCATGAGCTACGGAGAGATCATACTACAGCGAGTAGGCAACCGCGTGCGCATCCTTAAAGCGCCCGTACATTCGCTCGTCAGCCTCGAGATTTTCCGAGAAGCAGACGCCTCGGTGTTTCAGCTCAGCCGAGACAGTATTACCATCGCAGGCGAAAACCGGACCGTGGTTTACACGATCACTGGGTGGTCGTGCTGGCAGTGCGCTCTGCGACTGACCAAGACACACGACACGGCGGAGTTGCCGTGAAGAAAGCGCAGGTCTACCGCAACGGCCCGGAGCATTGGGCATGGGAGCACCATTGTCCAGGCCGCACACACCCGGCAACCGGATTCCCGTACGACAACCAGGAAGACGCCTTCTACGGTGCGCAGCTGCACATGCTCGCCGCGCACACCGGCGCGATGGTGCCCGCCTCCTGGCTCCGACTTCCCGACGTGGACATCTCATGACCACCCGCGAAACCCCAACCGGAACGTGGACTTACAGCCCCGAATTCAAACACGGCACCCGCACGATAAAGGCCGGCACGATCCTCTCTATCAAGAACCTCCGCGGCCGTTGGCGCCTGGTCCAGCACGTACAGACGCCGGTCGCCGAGTGGATCGACATTGTCGAGATCTTCCTAACCGGCCAATCCAAGAAAGAGCCCATACGCGCGGTCCGAGCCGACCGCGTCACGCGAGTTCACAGGACGAAGGCGAGCGTATGACGAATGACCTGGTGGAGTGGCTGACAGTCTGCATCGTGACTGACACGCGTCTGTTGCCTGCCATAATCAGCGTTAACCTATCCCGGCGTCTGAGCCTTGAGATAGCGCGTAACCGCCGCATCCTCGAACGGCATTTGTCTTGCGAAATTGTTCCGGGTGACCCATTTTGTGCCCGGTGCACTGAGACGTATGGCCCTGTTGGCCAATCGTGGCCGTGTGATGAGATCCGCGACCTTACATCGGTGTACGCGGACCGTCCCGGCTATCGACCCGAATGGGGACCGACCGATGCCGGATGACCTGAACGCAAAGCTGAGTCAAAAACTCAGTGACGGCAAGATCACGCTTCACGACGTGACTACTATTCAGACATTCGCCGCGTACCTACGAGACGCCGAACGCCCAGGCGTGCCAAGGCGGCCGTGGGTGTATGCAAAGTGGGGGCCATATTTGCGTGGCCTGAGCGACGGTCCAGTTGTGGAGCTGCGGAAGTTCAGGAGACGAAGCAATGCTGGATGACCTGAACGAACGCGTACAGGCGCGGCTAGCCGAATTTGAGAAATACCTCGGCCCCACGCCTGGTCCGTCCCCGTCCCCACAGTTCGATCCGCTGGGTTACCTGGTTTGGCATGCAACGAAGGTCACGAGGCCACTGGTGTCATCATGGCGGGAGCGCTGGGACCGGCATAAGCCCTTGGAGCGTTGGAGCGGCATGGCCTATGTCGTTCGCTGCAACACGTGCCGCCACGCCAAAGATGATGAGCTGTGTGCTGAACGGCTGTCTGTTCTTCGCGAGATAGGAGTGAAACCGTGAGCAATCCCCCAATCCGGTTCGGAGACTTCATGGTTGAGGTCGACACGTGGAGCAACGGAATACACATCGACGCTGAACCGGTTGACCCCGAACGGGACGAAAACAACATGATCGGCACCAAGGAGCAGGCGTACATGCTCGGCATGGCCCTGTTGGACGCGTCCGCCCCGACGATCAATGCGCAGGATTGGCGTGCGTGATGGCACCCCAGAGGACCGCAGCGTGAGCGCCTACCGTGCAGTGTCTTTGTTCTCCGGCTGCGGCGGCTTCTGCGAAGGGATCCGGCTTGCCGGGTTCGACGTCAAAGGTGCGGTCGAACTCGACCGCTTCGCTGCGCAGACGTACCGGCACAATTTTCCCGAGGTGCCCCTTTTCGAGGGAGACGTGCATGACTTCCTCGCTGCCGACAGTGCAGCATGGGCAGAGCAGGCATCCCGCTTCGAGGAAGTGCAGAGAGGCCGCATCGATCTGCTCTTCGGCGGCCCTCCGTGCCAGGGGTACAGCCAGATCGGCACCCGGATACTCGACGATCCCCGCAACGAGCTCTACCTGCAGTATGTCCGTATTCTGACCACCCTGCAGCCTCGCGTCTTCCTGATGGAAAATGTTCCGAATATGCTGCTGCTCGCCAAAGGACGATTCAAACGCGAAGTCCTTGACGCTTTCAAACAGGCGGGATACGGAAACTGCGGCGTCTCGGTCGTAGCGGCTAGCGACTTCGGCGTTCCGCAGCTCCGGAAGCGGGCGATATTCTTCGGAGTGCGGGACGGTGAGGATCTCGGGATCGATGCTCAGCTTTTCCTCGAAGCTGCGCTGGGCCGCGAAAGCCAACCGCTGATGACAGTCCGGCAGGCGATTGGCGATCTCCCCGAATCGACGGCCATTCACTATGAGCCGCTGCGCTACCCGGGTTTCCGACGCAAGAATGACATCGTGGACGAGATGAGACTCGACCGTGACGGCCGCTGGTATGCCTCCGGCTACAAGAAAAAACGAGTCGGTACTCAACCTCAGCTCCACAACCACCACACCAAAGAGATCCAGAGTAGGCGCCTGAACCTCATCTCTCTGCTGGCGCCGGGCGCCAAGGCTGATACGCTGCCGCCGGAGATCTGGAACGGCGCCCGACCGGAGAAATGGCGGCGGTTGCATCCAGACAAGCCCGCTTACACCATTCTGGCGCAGATGCACCGAGACCTTTCGGAGTGGGTCCATCCGGACTTTGAGCGCTGGATCACGGTCCGCGAGGCCGCTCGCCTCCAGTCATTCCACGACGGGTTCGTCTTCCAGACCAGCGAATGGCAGATGCTCAAGCAGATCGGCAACGCAGTACCTCCGCTGATGGCACGAGCACTGGGCGCTGCGGTGGAGACTGCGCTGCTGCAACTCGACGGCGCTCACCGCAGTAACGTAATCGTGCGAACTCACGGCCCCGCCACCCGCTTCGGTGTCGCGCCCGAAGCCCCGACAAGAAGGTCCGCCTGATGGACATCGTTGATTTCGTACGCGCCCGGCTGGATGAGCGTGCCCAGATAGCTGAACGCGCAACACCAGGGCCCTGGGTTGTCTGCGACGGCGTCATCGCGGACTACGAAGAAAACGCGACCTGGGAGCAGGTAGTCGAACAGCCGGTAGCCCCGCGTGACGACACGCACATTGCCGCGAACGATCCCGCTTACGTCCTGCGTGACGTCGCGGCTAAGCGCGCCATCGTGGACGCGTGCGGATACGCTGACGAATCTGACTCCGCATTGTTCGAGGCGTGGCGTGACGCTGTTTCGTATCTGGCCGCTATCGATTCGGCTCATCCCGACTACGACCCGAAATGGCGCCGATGACCGACACGAAATACCCATTCAAGGTGGTCCGCGTAAACACCGAAACCGGCGACCGGCTGACGGTGGGCGTGTTCCAGAACCGGGCCGCGGCGATCAAATTCTTGGCCAGCGCGTCGTTAGTGCCGCCGCATCGGCTGCAAGTGGAGGTAGAGGAATGACGACAACCCAAGGCACGGAGAGCGCATGAACACACCACGAGTTGAGCAGCTCGCGGTCCTACGTGCCCTGCAGTTCAAGATCATGTATAGAGGCACAGTGCCGCATCACGTCAAGCTTCGTCGCCGGGCCAAAAGCGCCGTCGCGAAGCAGTCACGGAAACGGAATCGGCCGTGAAGCAACCTACTCCAGTAGACGACACGGCTGATCGCGTGCAGCTAGCGATACGAGTTGCGGACTATCTGTACACTGAACGGAATAACGGTTTGATGGCTTCGGGGTACGTGAACATCAACACCACGGTGTATATCGGCCGCCGGACGTTTGTAGTGCACTACCCTGCAAGCGGTATCGCCGCCAGTCGAGTTACAGAGATCATGCCAGCGGCCGAGGTTGAGGTGTGGTCAGCGTGAGCGAATGTACGCACCGTGGACCGGCAGTCATTGAATCAGGCGGCGAGTTCCTGTGTATCGACTGCCGAGCACCGCAGGGCGAATGGCATTCCACGTATCGGCCGGCCGCAGCTGGCAGGGCGTACACGGCTGCGATGGGTGCTGTGCAACTGAAGGGACCGAAAATGGCTGAGATGCTGATGTGCAATCGCTGCAAGCACACGGGAAAACGGGACAACACGTTCACACACGTATATGCGTCTCGTTATGACTCGCTGGCCACAACTGTCAGTATCGATCTGTGTGAGGGCTGTCGAAGAGATGTGCTGGCCTTCGTGCGCACGGCGCCGAACCAACAGCCACGAATGCGGCTGCGAAAGCGTGTATGGCTGGCGCTGTGTCATATGGCCGATCTGTGATACTGATCCGGGTCGCGTGGCCATTCGCCGCGGGTCTCGCGATCATCGCGGTTGTCGGACTGGCGAAGTGGCTGCACGGCCGATACAAGATAGTACGTCGTAGGCCCGCGACACGTCGAACGGCCTGGTGGGATGACACCGACCCCGATATCGGCTTCACCTACCACATCATGGACGCCAACAACGGCGACCTACTGTATGTCGGCAGTTCCATTCGCTCGCCATTCGCGCGCCTTGCCGAACACGTGCAAAAGGACTGGTGGCCGCGGCATTATGACGTGCGCATGTTCAAGCACGCCAACTACGGATCGGCTCACGTCGCGGAAATCGAAGCTATCCGCACGCTCGTGCCGCGGCACAACAAGATTCGCTATTTCAAGTCTGCGCCACCTGCGCATTTCAACCCGCAGTCCCGCCCACTGTGGTCCGAGTCCCTCAAGGGCGGCCGAGAATCGAATGGGGATGCCACCTGACTACGAAATCGGCCGGCTGACTTCCAACGAGCTGACAGAAGTCCGCACGGTGTTGTCGCGAGCCGAGACGGCACTGGCCTTTCTGAATAGACACCCAGAAGGCGAGCTCGAACTTGAGCCGATGACCGGCCACTGGGAGATAATTGGAACGATCCGGGGGTTCCGCGGCGGAACCTACCAAGACAAACGATGGGTCATCGACACACAGGCCGTAACGATTCGGCATCCCGACCTCGAGGAAATGCGCGACGCACTAACGACCACGGTGGCTAGCCTTCGCAAGTGGGCGCGTACGGGTGCGAAACGGCGGCCGAAATGAGCAGCGCTAACAAGGCAAAAGGCACAGCGTTCGAGACCGCTATAGTGCGATTTCTACAGGACGGCGGACTACGGGCCGCCCGAAAAATCCAGCACGGCTACCTGGACGACGGCGACGTGGATATCGGTCCGGGTGATTTCACCCTGCAGGCCAAGAACTATCGCAACGTCACAGACGGCGTACGTGAAGGCGTAGAAGGCGCCGAGAAACAAGCCGCGGTTGCCGGCACTGATTACGGCGTCGCGGTCGTCAAACGCGCTCGCAAGCCAGTCGCCGACGCCTACGTCGTGATGACACTGCGCATGTTCCGCAAACTCGCGTTCGAGCTCGTGGAGCTCCGGAAACTCAGGGAGCGATGACTGCGGACATGCGGAAGCCGATTGACTGGCTGATACGTCGCGCACTGCAGCGACGCGCGAAAGCCATCGCCGACATGAACATAGAAAGGGCAACGGAAATCATGCTAGAAGTGGACTCGTTGCTTGACCAGAAACTAGAAGCGCGTACCCGCAATGACTGAGCGCATCCGCGTGAACCGCAGAATCGACCTAACGCCAGAAGAGACACCCAAACTGCTGCAGGCAGCAGCCGCGCGAGACGACAAGGCCGTATCGGAGCTCGTAAGCGCATTGGAGCCGATCGCTTGGCAGCGCGCGTATCTGTCGGCCCGGAAACTACCAGAACTTCTGGACGACTTCTACGCGTGCGGGTTGCTGGCCGTTTGGGAGGCTATAGCTGACGAGACCACCCTTGAACTCGGCCGGCTCATTGGTGGATTCAACATCCACTATCGGCGGCTCGCTGCCTATTTGATCGCAAACCATCGGACCAAGGGCGCGGGTGATTCGAACGTATTCAGAACCGACAGGCAAAGTGAGCGGACCAGGGTCGCCGCCGATCTAGCGACTCGGCAAGCCGGATCTGATCATACGGAGATCGGCCGTCCGGTGTTCGGCTCCGCTGATTCAGACAACGCCCGCATGGAAGAAGCACTTCAACAAGCTCTCAGTGCTGGGGTACTCGCATCTGACGAATTTCGTGCGGTCCGCATCTGGTCGGGCATGGAGACGGGGCGAAAAACCAGCGAGAAGCTGGGAGGGCCGCGAATGGGCATATCCGAATGGGAGTTCCGCCGTCTTAAGGACTCGGCGCTAGAGTCACTTAGAGAATGGTCTCTATATTTCTATGCGGAATCCCTCGATAATGAACTAATTGACAGGTAGTAATATATAGGGGAACGTGCCGTCAAGTACTGCGCACCGATTAATGTGAGTCTACGCGCGCGCCACCCGAATCTAGCCCGCCGGTTGAATGGTTCAAATTCCCGGCCGGTTATGACCCCGCGCTCGCTTCGTCCTCTCCCGTTGCTTGAGCGCGGGGTCTATTTATCGACCAGTGTCATATACGTAGGCTCTAACGCTACTATCGTGACAGTTCCGGATAGCTCAATGGTAGAGCAACGGTCTCCAAAACCGTTTATGCGGGTTCGATTCCTGCTCTGGATGCTTGGACCTGTACGGCAGATGGACTGCCGCCCAAGAAAATAAGGTTTTGGCTGCTTGGTTCGACCGCGGGTAGTTAGCGGGAAGGTGCCGACCAATAACCCGGTTCGAATCCGGGACAGGTTCGTAAACATAGCGCGTTGCCGCAGTCTGGTAGCGGGGCGGGCTCATATCCCGATAGTCGCTGGTTCAAATCCAGCACGCGCTACGAGTCAGGAAATGCCCAGCGGGTAGGTTCCGCTAGATGCGCCTGGACAAGTCGGTACCGCGAGGGCGAAACAGATCCTGTCTGCGGGCCGACCTCTGATTTGACTAGCCTGCGTATCTGGACGAGCAATGAGGACTCCCATCCTCGCCGCGAGCATACGTAGGACAAGGGGCCGGCGTGGGAGCGTCGTTCAGGCTGCGATATGCCGTTGCCCCCTCTGACGTAAAACATCCCGCCACCCAGATCGGTTTGCCAACTGTCCCCCGGGTGACGGGATGCCGTTCTACCATAGCAGCATTCGGAGAACCTGTGTCAGACGACGAAGACGAAGACACCACCACCGCCTATTGCGTCGAGCATGACGGCAATATCGCGGTCGCTGAGCGCCTCTGGGGTCTGACTTCGGATGGAACTGAAATCGTCGAGCTCGTTTGCTACGCGCACGCCCCGCAGATCTGATGATCGTCTCAGCTAGCGCCTATGCGCAGCAGACCGGCCAACAGCTAGCCGCAGAGCTTGCCGTTCCGTTGCAGCTCTCACGGGTCTACGCCAGCGCCGTGCCCAACTCGGTTCCGCGGGGCACTGCAGGCCGTATCGTGCTGAGCGCCAAACCGAATCTCGCTGATCAAGCCGCCGGACGACTAGACGCGGCCTGGGCGAAGCTATACAGCGTGCTGCCTGCAGGCTCGGTCGTGACGATTTGGCACGAGCCGGACTCACTTATCCGAGCAGGAACCATCACGTATGCTGCGTGGTTCGCTGCATTCAGCCACTGGATAGAGCACGCGCAAAGCCACAGTGTCACGACCATGTTGTGTCTAACCAACGGACCATGGCGCTGGGCTATCGAAGACCCTAAGCGGTACCTGCCCGACACGCTGCCTGACGTGTTCGGGCTAGACGTGTATCAGGACGTGCCGTCTCAGTGGCTCAGTCCAGAGGCGTTGTGCGCGTCGGCCTTCAGTTGGGCGCTGTCAGCCGGCATTAGCGCTGTCGCGCTGCCTGAGTTTGGCGCCATCGCCGATCCGCGGCGGGCTCAGTGGATCACGGATATGTGCGTGTGGTTGGACCGATGGCAGCCCGCACAGTTCGCTAACTACTGGACGGATGCGGGCAGCAAATTCGACGTCCGTGCAGACAGCGCGTCGCTCGCGGCACTCAAGGGCGAAGTACTGAGGCACGTATAACTACGCACACTAAAGGCCGACTGTGTACAAGAAGTGGACGCACAAGCCTGCCTCGTGGGCGAACGGTTCCACGTCACGATGGCGCAAGGTGCGGGCGACCCACCTGAAGGCGAATCCGTGGTGTGTGTGGTGTGGGGTAGAGGCGAACACTGTCGACCACATCGACGGCACGGACTACGACACCCAACGGTATGACCCCGCGATGCTGCGGTCGCTGTGCGCACGTTGCCACGCCATCCGAACCGCTCGACAAGGCGGACACGCGCGCGCCGAAGCCTTGAACACAAAGGTCGTCGTCGAAAACTCGCCGCGTTCGCGCGACTGGTATCGACAAACGTGACGGAAGACCAAGCCAAGATTTTTTTACAAAACCTACCGCATGACCGGCACCTGTTTTGCCTTCTCTCCCCACGTGCCTGGAGACCGAATTGACCGACATGTCCGATTTGTCGGCCCGGCTTGAGCGGTACAAATAGGACATCGTGAAGGGTCGGCAAGGCGTGAAGGTTGAAGATGCCGTGTTGCACGACCTCCAAAGGCTTTCTGAGGACGAGCAGAACTCCGCCCTAGCCCAAGCCGCGTTGACGCTGGCTCGTGGACTAGATGCGGGCTACGACAAGGGCTCGGAAACCGCTGCCGTCGCTCGCGAACTTCGCAACTACATGGCCGATCTCTTAGCCAACGCTACAACGGCCAAGGGAGACGGCGTTGACGATATCGCAGTCCGGCGAGCAGCTCGCCTTGCAAAGGCCGCGGGTTCGTAATGTACCTGAATACGTCTCATCTGCCGGCCTCGAAGCGGTTGAATTAGCCGCTTCTGCTGGCCTGTTTCTGGATCCGTGGCAGCGCCTCGCGCTGGACGACACGCTGGGCGAGAAGCCGGGCGGTAAATGGTCAGCCTTCGAAGTCGGAATTCTAGTCGCTCGCCAGAACGGCAAGGGTGCGATTATCGAAGCTCGTGAGCTAGCTGGGTTGTTTCTGTTCGGCGATAAACTCATTGTACACTCTGCGCACGAGTTCAAGACCGCTCAGGAAGCGTTTCTTAGAATCAAGGCGCTGATCGACAACACCGACGCGTTACGCCGGCGCGTGCACATGATCAGAACCGCACACGGCGAAGAAGGCATCGAGCTTCGCGACGGCACACGTCTCCGATTCATGGCGCGATCCCGTTCGTCGGGCCGCGGCTTCTCTGGCGACACCATGATTTTGGACGAGGCGCAAGAGCTGCCGTTGGCCGCAATGGCCGCGCTGCTCCCTACACTGTCTGCTCGACCTAACCCACAGATCATCTACACCGGAACAGTACCCGCACCGGAAAACGACGCAGAGCACTTCACGTCAGTGCGGGACCGCGGTCGAGCCGGCCTGAGTAAATCTCTCGCCTGGCTGGAATGGTCGCCGGGTGAAGAGTGGTCCGACTTGGATGATCGCGAAGCCTGGGCGGTGGCTAACCCCGCCTTGGGATACAGGATCTCCGTCGAGTTCATCGAAAAAGAACGCGAAGCGTTGAGCGACGCGGATTTCGCCCGCGAACGCCTTTCTGTCTGGCCGCGAAACTCTACCGGCTCGGTGATCGATGCCAAGCTGTGGCGCGACCAATTAGATCCGACCTCTGAGGCCGAAAATCCCGTGGTACTGGCTCTTGACGTGCCCCCAGATCGTCAATGCGCATCGATCGGGTCAGCCGGACGGCGCACTGCCGGTGGCGTGCACGTCGAGCTTGTAGACCGCCGGCCGGGAACCGGGTGGGTCGTGGAAAGCATCAAACAACTGGTCACAGCGTGTCGACCTAAGGCTGTCGTTATCGACTCCGCCGGCCCCGCTGCCTCGCTGATTGTAGAGCTGACCGCGGCAGGCATTCCGGTGGTGACTACGTCGGCTCGCGAAATGGCCCAGGCATGCGGTTCGCTATACGACGCTATCCGAAACGGCGAGCTGTGGCACATCGGGCAACCGGAACTAAACGACGCTGTAGCCGCCGCGTCTAAACGGCCTCTGCAAGACGCCTGGGCATGGCAGCGTAAAGGCAACACCGATATCAGTCCGCTCGTAGCAGTCACTCTCGCAGCTTTTGGTTTGGCGTCCTCGCCGTCGTATGACGTTCTGGGATCGATCTGGTAACGGAAGGATCTCGAATGCTAAGTGAGGCGCACATACATGCGTAATCCCTTCCGCCGTCAGGCATCTGCGGATGTCTCCGAAAAGCGGATGTTTGAATCCAGCTCTGTTCCGCCGCCTGGCACGTCCGCCGTCGGTGGCGAGCTGGCAATGCAGCCTGAAACAGCGATGCGCCTAGCTCCGGTGTTCGCGGCCGGACGTATCATCGCGTCCACCATCTGTATGTTGCCGCTGCAGACTTATCGGAAAACCGCTGACGGCTCCCGCGTTCCGCTAACTAACGGCAGCCTGCTGACTAGCCCGTCCACTACCGGCGGTCTTCGGGACTGGCTTTTCCGAATGATCACGTCGATGATCTACCGCGGCAACGCCGTGGGCATAATCATCGAGCGAGACAATCTCGAGTATCCGACACACATCGAGTGGCTAAACCCTGACGATGTGTTCGTCGAAGACGTGCTTAGTCAGTTAATCGGCCGTGGCTCGTTTAGCGACCCAATTTGGTATTGGCGCGGAGTTGAGATCCCGACGGCGGACATAGTCCACATTCCGTGGTTCCCGATGCCGTATCGCGTGTGGGGGATGTCGCCGATGGCCGCGTTCGCCACGTCGGTAGCTACAGGCTTGGCCGCGCAACAGTACTCGTATGACTGGTTCAAGTCTGGTGGCGTGCCTACTGGCACTTTCACTAACTCGGAGATGGAAGTCAGCCAGACGGACGCCAACGTAATCAAGGGCCGCTTGGTTCAAGCAATCCGAAGCCACGAGCCGATCGTGTACGGCAAAGACTGGACGTATAACCCCGTATCCGTCAAACCTCAAGAAGCTCAGTTCATTCAAACGATGCAGCTGACGGCTACGCAAATCGCTAGCGTATACGGCGTCGATCCGAAAGACGTGGGTGGAGATACTGGCAGCGCCGGCACGATCAAATACGCCAACGAAGAACAGCACGACCTGAAATTTCTTCGATTCACTATCATGCCGTGGCTGGCTCCGCTCGAAGAAGCCTTATCCAAGCTGTTGCCCCGCGGTCAATACGTGAAATTCAACGTTGACGCACTGAGCCGGCCGGACTCGGCAACCCGATTTGCTAATTACCAGATCGCCCGCAATATCGGACTGCAGAACCTGGACGAACAGCGTGCTCTAGAAGACTGGGCACCGATCCCGGGCGGTGGCGGTCAAGATTACACTCCGCTGCCCTTGGCTGAGGCGGCCGTCACCCCTGCATCACAGACTCCGGACCCGAACGCAAACGAGCCGGACACAGACGAGCCCGGAACGTAGGCGGCTTGTGAACGGAGTAAATCAATGGTTGATCGTCGCACTCTGATCGATTCTCCCGAACGTCGAAGCGTCGCCGCGGCTCTGGAATTTCGCAGCACTGACTCTGGGAATCTGACGCTGACCGGCTACGCGTCGGTGTTCGGTAACGGATACGACGTTTATGGCGGTCCACCTTTCGGTTGGACTGAGTCGGTTGATCCGGACGCGTTCAAGACAACGCTGGCTCAAAAGCCGGACCTTCATCTTCTCATTAACCACGAGGGTATGCCACTCGCCCGGACCAAATCAGGCACTCTGCAGTTGTCTACCGACGCTCATGGGCTTCACGTGGAAGCGAATCTAGACCGCAACGATCCTGACGTTCAGCGCCTGCAGACCAAAATGCAGCGCGGGGACATGGACGAGATGAGTTTCGGGTTTCGAGTCAAACGTGACGAGTGGAACGACGACGAGACCGAGCGCAAACTTACCGAGGTATCCCTTCACAAAGGCGATGTGTCGGTGGTTAACTTCGGCGCCAACCCTGCGACTTCCGCGCAAGTTCGTAGCCTGGACCAGGCGCTCGCCTTCCTCGCAGACGTCGAACCAGATGAGGCACTAGCCGAGCTCCGCTCGTCGAATCCTGCCCTTTTGGTGGCTGTACGCGAAAAACTTGCGGGTCTTTCTGTATCTCTCACGCCACCGCCAGCAGCGCAACGTAAATCGATGTCGCTCGCTGAAGCTAGGGCGTTACTCGAAGAGATCGCCGACTAGATCCCGCTAAACGATCTGGCACTGATCGTCGACAAGAAAACAAACGTCGAACCCTGGCACTGGGTGGGCGAGCTTTACAAGCCGGCTTGGCACTAGCCGCAACCCATAAACCCACCCGATGTATTGGAGGCTCGTCAATGGACGAGCGACTCAAGCGGCTCATTGCTCGCCGCGAAACCGCCCACACCGAGCGCGAAACGCTGCTTGCGCAGCGCAAGGCGATCGTGGACGTTGCCGGCGAAGAGGCCCGCGAGGATCTGTCTGCCGAGGAAGAGGCGGAATTCCGCGCTCTGGCGGCCAGCATTAAGCTGAAAGACGCCGAGATTCGTTCGTATGATGAGCGAATCACCGAAATGGCCGACGAGCTGGAGCGAGACAAGCAGCTCACTGAAGGCGCCATCAAGGTGCGTCAGGCCAAGGCTAGCGCATCTGTCACCAACGAGGCTCGCGTCTACGAGAAGAACAACGGCAACAGCTACCTACAGGACCTCGTGCGGGTGCAGGCCAACATGGACGACGGCCGGTCGATGCAGCGCCTCCAGCGCCACGCCGTTGACGTTGCCACCAGCCCTGAGTACCGCGCGCTGAACCGTACTGACGGTACCGGCGGATACTTCGTCCCTCCGGTCTGGCTGATGAGCCAGTTCATCGAGCTGGCTCGTGCGGGCCGGGCGTACGCGAACGTTGTCACGTCGCAGGCGCTGCCGCCGGGTACTGACTCGATCAACATCCCGAAGGTCAACACCGGCACCGCCGTTGCGGCTCAGACCGCAGACAACGCGGCTGTTAGTTCCGTGGATCTCACCGACACGTCTGTTTCGGCTCCGGTTCGCACTATCGCCGGCCAACAGGATGTCGCCATTCAGCTGCTAGACCAGAGCCCGATCAACTTCGACCAGGTCATTTTCCGCGACATGACTGCGGATTACGCCACCAAGCTGGATCTGCAGGTCATTTCCGGCTCGGGCTCGTCTGGTCAGGTCACTGGCGTTCGCGCGACTTCCGGAATCACTACGATCGTCGCAACCTCAGGCGCCTCGAACGTCAAGCTCGTGTACGCGAAGGTGGCTGACGGCATCCAGCGCGTGCAGACTTCCCGGTTCCTGCCTCCGCAGGTCATCGTGATGCACCCGCGGCGTTGGGCTTGGTTCCTGGCCGCGTTCGACACGAGCGGCCGCCCGCTGGTTGTGCCGAACTCGGGCAACCCGCAGAACTCGCTCGCCGAGTTTGGCAGCGTTACCTCTCAGGAAATTGTCGGTTCGCTGCAGGGCCTGCCGGTCGTGACTGACCCAAGCCTGCCGACCACGCTGGGCGCCGGTACCAACGAGGACGTTATTCACGTTCTGCGCTCTACCGACCTTCTGCTGTGGGAGTCGCCGATCCGCACCCGCGTTCTGCTGGACGCGGCGTCAACCAACCTGTCGGTTCGGCTGCAGATCTACGGCTACATGGCGTTCTCGGCCGCGCGGTACCCGCAGTCGGTCGTTGAAATCGGCGGCTCCGCTCTGGCGGCTCCGGTGTTCGACGGTTCAGGCGCCTAATCTAGCCGAAAGGCCTCGATGAAGATCATCGGCTTACTTTGTTGGTACGAAGAAGATCCAGCGTGGCTCGCAGAATGCGTAGCCAGCGCCGCCCGACTCTGTGATCATTTGGTCGCGGTGGACGGCGCGTACGCTGAATTTCCGGGAGCGCTGGCTAAGCCGGCGAGTGGCACAGAGCAAGCCGAGATCATCAATCGCACCGCGGCGGGCGCGGGTATTGGATGCACTATCCATGCCCCGCGCCTTCCGTGGTGGTCCGGTGAAGTAGGTAAGCGAGACTTTATGTTCCGTCTCGCCGCAACCTTCGCCGATCCAGACGACTGGTATCTCGTAATTGATGCAGACGAGGTTCTTACCTCGATCCCCAGCGATACGCGACGCCGGCTCGCGGAAACCAGCGACAATGTCGCTGAGTTGATGCTGTGGGAGCGAGAATCCCAAGCAGCCGTTGCTGAGTTGGTGGACACCCGCGGCGACTATCTAAACGCCGATCGACGTCTGTTCCGAGCTCTGCCTGACCTAGGCGTAGAGCAAGCGCATTACGTGTACACCGCGACGTTGAATGGCCACAAGGCTGTGATGCGGGGTAATCAGTCCCTGCAGCATCTCGAACCAGCGGCCGACTTCACGGATTTGCGTATGGAGCATCGCACCCACCAACGCACACAAAGTCGGAAACGACTAAAGCGCGACTATTACTCGTTGCTGCCCGATCTCGAACATGTCGAAGCCCTTACGTGAGGAAACGTTTACCGATGCTACGTGATGTACGGGCGGACTTTATCGCTGCATATTTGGCCGAGTTCAAGGCGCTTGCTGCGGCTGGTCGACGAGAAGGCGCCGAAGCTGTAGCCGCGGTGTTGCGCGACTATTACGGCCACGACGTGCATGGCGGCGAAACGCCGGTCTCTGTCGAGGCGGCTGTTGCTGCGCCGCTTCCAGAAACTGCGGCCGTTTCCGGCCCCCAGCCCCGCCGTGCGGCGAGAAAGTAACTCATGTCAGTTGTTGCACATACCTACACCAAACTCGGCACGTCGATGTCGAAAAAGCTCGTCAACCTGGAGACCGACGCACTGAAAGTCGCGTTGCTGTCCTCATACACTGTCACCACGAGCCAGGACACGGCTCAGTTCTATTCGGACGTAGTAACCGCTGGCGTCGGCGTGGAAACGTCGGGTACAGGCTACACGGCTGGCGGATTAGCCCTGACCAGTATTTCGGGTTCGGTCTCCGGACACGTATATACGTTGACCTGCGCAAACCCGGTGTGGACCACGAGCACTATTGCCGCAGCGTATGCGCTGTTCTACGACAGCACCCCAGGTAGCGCGGGCACTAACCCGGTGATCTGCTATTGGGACTTCGGCGGCACGGTTTCCAGCACGGGTGCCTCATTTACTCTGACGATTTCCGGCAGCGGATTGCTGACGCTGACGGGTAGCTAATGACGACGCGGAATTACGTAAACGCGGCGGCCGCCACAACACTCGCGTCGTCTATGACGAACGTCGTGGCTACGATGAACTTGACTTCTAAAACCGGCTGGCCTACGTCATTCCCGTTTGTGGCTGTGATCGAGCCGGGTAGCTTGACCAACCAGGAAGTAGTGGACGTAACTTCGCTGGTTTCAGGTAACAACTTCAACGTGACCCGCGGGGCAGACGGCTCAACAGGCGTCGCTCATAGCAACGGCGTGCAGGTGCTGCACGAGGTCACTGCTCGTGACTATACCGAAGCCAACACGCATGTAAATGCGACCGGGGTTGTCCACGGATTGTCGGGGTCGATTGTCGGCACGTCTGATAGCCAGACCTTGACTAACAAGACTGTAAACGGTAACAACAACACGTTGTCCAACCTGGTCACGTTTCAGGCGTTCTCCGGATCTGCTTCGGTAGTCACGGGCGCCACGGCGACCACGGTAGTGTCGTTTTCAGCGACGGTACCTGCGGCATGTCAACTCGCCGAGGCCGTGTTTGAGCTGACGTACACAGGGACAAACCAGCGAACCGCATTCAATATCTCGCTTGGCGGGACGGTAATGTCGGGCGACGGCCTGCGCTGGGTGAGTCTGCCAGACGGAAGCACATACGGCACCACCAAAGTTTGCTTTCTGGCGTCGCCGTCGACCGGCGCGCAAACCTTGCTGATCAAGAGCGTGACAAGCACTGCCGCCGTGACGGCTACGGCCTCCATTTCGGGTGTCCTAAAGTACTACACGTAGGGCGGCCGCTGTAGATGCCTACGCTACCTAATCTAATCCCGTCCCTGATCATCACTAATCCGGGAATAGTCGCCGGCGTCGTGGCTAACACCGCGACCGCCGCTCCGGCAGGCACGATTACTGCCGCCGCATCGGTTGTCGGCGTGCGCGCGAACATTGCCGTAGCTGCTCCCGCTGGAACGGTATCCGGAGCCGGGACGGTAAGCGGAATTGTAGCCGCTATTTCAACGGCCTCGCCGACTCCTGCCGTCTCCGCCGCGGCGACAGTTGCTGGACTCGTCAAGAACATCGCGCTGACCGCCCCTGTGGGAGCGCCTACCGCTGCGGCAGTTATCGCCGGGGTAAGCGCTAACACCACATCAGCCGCCCCCGCAGGCACCGCAACGGGTTCCGGCGCAGCGGCTGGCGTGACGGCCGCGGGTACCTATTCAGCGCCCGTAGGCGCTGTTTCAGCCGCCGTAGCGGTCACCGGCGTAGTTGCTGCAGCCTCGCTCGCCGCTCCCGCAGGAACTCCGAAAGCCTCTACAGCGCTTGTCGGCACTGTCTCGGCCATCAGCTTGGCTGCCCCATCTGGAAGTGCTTCCGGAGCGGCTCCTGCCTCGGTAACGGGCAGCGACGCCGACTCTGCCGTGGCCGCGCCAACTGGCTCAGTAAGCGCCGGTTCCGCGCTGACCGGTGCAGTTGCCAGCATTGCGGTCTCCGCAATAGCGGGCGTCGCAAATGCAGCATCTGCGGTACCAGGCACACTAGCCGCGATACAGCTTTCGGCACCCGCTGGGGCAGCGTCCGGCAGCGCGGCTTTGACAGCAGCCCCAGCTGATTCCGCATTGCACGCGCCGTCCGGCCTAATCAACGCGAGCGTCTCGATACTCGGTCCGGTCTCGGGCATCGTGGTATCCGCCCTTGCGGGTTCGGCAACCGCGGCGGCCACGATCTCAGGCGCGACTGCGAATGTCTCTGCGGCAGCGCCTGTCGGAACGGTCGCGGCTGGCGGATCGGTCAGTGGGCCGGTTGCCGGTATCGGGTCAATAGCCCTGCCTGGCGTAATTATCAGCGCCGTTCGAATTTCAGGAGTTCCCGCAGCGGATTTCGTTGCGGCACCTGCCGGATCTGTTTCGGCGATCGCAGTCGTACTCGGACAACCCGCTGAGATTCAACTGTCCGCCCCCAACGGGGTTGTGGCTGCCGGACCTTTCGGAGGCTCCTTACAGCCTCGATCAAGCTCACCTACTTTTTCTGGCCGAGCCGAACGTTCTGGCCTAGCCAACACAACCGCATCGGGGTTGCTTGAATGCCATACGACATCGGCGACGCCGTAAGTCTAGCGACCACGGTTCGCGACAACACAGGGACACCGGTCGACGCAACGCCAACGCCGACGCTGACAGTCACTCGTCCTGATTCAACCACCGACACCCCGGCGGTTGCGCACGTTGGCGTAACGGGATCTGGACAATATCAAGCTACGACAGTGGCAACGCTCGCCGGCACATACACATATTCGTGGGTCAGTACCGGGACGGTTGTCGCAGCGGAGCCGGGTCAATTTTCGGTTGCGCCATTCGCTGTCCAAGTCGCGTCGCTGGAAGAGTTCAAAGAACAGCTGAACAGAAACCCGGCCATTAACTCTGACTACTTGGACGATGGCGAGCTGCGCACATATCTCGGAGCCGCTACCCGCATCGTCGAGTTCTTTATCGGACCGATCAGCGTCAAAACCTTCTCCGAGCGCTTCACGAGCTACCAAGGCGTAGGTTTTGGCGGAGTAATCGTTCCGCGTAAGTCGCCACTCGTGTCTGTCGTCTCAATCGTGCCGGACAACGGCTCAGTGGTCAATGTATCCGACCCGACTCAGGTAACCGTAGATACCTTGACCGGGTCGGTGTCTGTCAATCTGAATTGGGTTCAGTCGGGCGTCATCACCTACACGGCTGGCCGCTCCGCAATTCCGGATAACGCGAAACTAGCCGGGATGATCATCGGTCAGCATTTGTGGCAGACCCAAAACGGTGGTGGCGGCCTTCCTTTTCCTGGCGACACCAGTCAGCTAGTCATCCAAGGCAGTCCGTACAGCATCCCTAATCGGGCCAAAGAACTGCTCATTTTGGACGGCATGAATGTGCCGGGCATCGCATGAGCACGCAGATATTCGACGTACTTGATTGGCTTGTCGATACGTTCTCGGCAATCGAATGGCCGGCCGATCTTCCGGTCTACATTGTCGACGGACCACCGCTGACCGACGTATCCCAGCCGATGCTTTTGTACGTCGGGTGGGACGGGAACCTGCCTGCGGAAGCAGACTCGGCCAAAGCCCCGGAAGACTGGGCGTTCTTAGGCAACCCCACCTCAAACAATCGCGATGAAACGATCGAAATTCCGTGCGTACTTCAGGTTCGCCGCGGCGATCATAGCCTGCGGACTCGTCGGGCGGAAGCGAAGATGTTGACGGGCTTGATTGTCCAGTCTCTGCGTGACGCGAATTCTTGGCAAGGCCCGCCGGGGTCCGCCGTCTTATGGCTCGCAATCAGCGACGTAGTTGTCTGGCAGCAGCAAAGCAACCAGGGCACGTCACTTCTCCATCACTTCACTATCAAAGTCCGGGCTCGCGCGTAAGGGAACAAATGCGATTCATCAACCATACCGGTAACGAGCTCGTCTTTCCGTCTCTGCGTCTACGAGTCGATCCCGGAGCCGAATTCGAAGTGACCGACGAGAACGCCGCGGCGTCTCTCGCAGACCAGGGCTTTCCGGTTGCCGGCGAGCAGTCCACTAGCTCGGAAAGCGAGTAACTATGCCGATCGGTTCTGGGCTAAGCGCTCAAATTGGCGTCGCACAAGAAGTCACCCCCGGCACGCCAACCACCTCAGGTATGCGTTTTTTCGAGTTCAACTCAGAGACGCACGAGCTGAAAAAGACCGTGGTCGAGGGCAAAGGCCTTCACGCGGGTGGCCAGTATGATCGGGCGGCACGACGCGCATACGTTAAGCGCGACGTGAATGGCGGCTTCGACCTTAACGTGGCTAACAAGGGGTTCGGGCTGCTCCTGCAAAACATGCTGGGGTCCTTCTCGGCTACGGCCGTCCAGATCGGCGTAACCGGCGCGTACAAGCAAGTGCACGCCCCGGGCTCGCTACAGGGCAAAACGATGACGGTCCAAAAGGGTGTCCCCCAGACCAACGGAACCGTCATCCCCATCACATACACGGGAGTCAAGTTCTCCGACTGGGAGATTTCGTGTAAAGAAGGGGAGATCGCCACCCTCAAGCTGACCGTGGACGCGTGGGACGAGCTCAATCCCAACACGTCGCCGGCTGGTCCGGCGCTGGCAACCGCGTCGTACCCGGTGGCTAGCGAGTTCCATTTTGCGCAAGCAAACCTACTGCTCGGCGGCACCGCCACCACCACGTCGGGAGTCACGTCCGTCGCCAGCGGCGTGAACATCGCCAGTGTCACCAACTGCAGCATCAAGCAGAGTAACCCGTTCAAGGCAGACCGCTATTTCTACGGCTCGAACGGGCGCAAGGCCGAGCAGATCGAAAACGCCACTCACGCGCTGACTGGCCAGCTGGATGTCGAGTTTGTTACGCAGGCTGCGGTATACGACCTGTTCACGTCCGACGCTGCCGTGGCCCTCGAAGTGTCATTCGTCGGTCCGTCGATCGGCGCCAGCAACTACACGTTGGACATCATCATCCCGAACATCCACTTCGATGGCGAAACCCCGAAGATCGGTGGTCCGGACGTTCTCAGCATGACGATGCCGTTCACGGGTCTGGACGACCAGGTCAACAACCCGATCCAGATCACGTATATCTCCACCGACACCGCGGTCTAATATGGCGGCTCCGCGAACTGTCATCCACGGCTCGCTGTCCGCTCAGGTCGTGGATCTGCGCAACTTAGCCAGGGACCTTAAAACGGCTGTCGGCTCGTCTCCAAAGGAACTAGCTAAAGGTCTTCGCAGCGCCGGTCAGATCGTGGCCGCCGCCGCGGCATCTAACGCGTCTTGGTCGACTCGAATTCCCCAGTCGATAAAGGTCAGCGGAGGTGCGCAGTCCGTCACCGTCCGGGCCGGGGGCGACGCTGCCCCACACGCGGCCGCCTTCGAGGGCACCAAAGGCGCCGTGTTCAGGCACCCGGTGTACGGACAATCTGAGGTCTGGGTTGACCAAGCGGCGAAACCATATCTGGCCAAAGCCGCTAACGACAATGCGGATGCGGTTGCTGAAGAAGTCGCCAAAGTCATCGACGCAGTCATGCGCAACGCAGGATTCAAGTAGATCAAGGGAGAGCGCTTTGCCGCAATACAAGGTTGACTGGGAAGGCAAAACGTACGACTTCGACCCGGAAGATATTGACGTCAAGCAGGGCATCGCGATTCAGTACGGCACGGGGATGACCTTGAAGGCGTTCAACGACGGTATTCAAGAGGTCGACGTGCACGCGTGGCAAGCACTCATGTGGCTGATGAAGAATCAGAACGGCGAGCAATGCAACATTCAAGACCTCAACTTCAAAGTAAACGCGTTCAGTAACGCTATCAACGCCGCGGAACGTCAATATACGGCGGAGCTTATCGAACGCTGCCGACTGTGCGACGACGACGGCCTGATTGGCGATGCGGCGTGTTCCCATGACCCAAAAGGCCAACCCGACCTGAACGCTTCATCGTCCACAAGCGCGCGGACAAAAGCCTCCGAGACCTCCGAGCCGAGTACTTCTTCGGACTAACGCACGTCTGTCACGTACAGCCTGATGCGGTCGACAAGTTGCGGATTATCGATTTCTTTCACCTTCTAGACGGCATAGACGCATACGTCGAAGCGAATAAGCCCATAAGCTAGGGAGCTTGCGTTATGCCTTCTGTTCTGTCGCGAACTGTGCAGGTTAAAGTCGTTGGCGACATGTCCAACGGCACCAAGGCCGTGGAGGGGCTAGGTACATCATCCTCCAACACCGCCGGCAAAATCGGCAAGGCGTTTAGCGGCTTAAGCAAAACGCTAGGCTCGTCGTTCGGCGGAGCCCTAGGTCCCATAGCTGAGAGCCTTAATATTCTAGGCGAGGGCTTTGATCACCTCGCGGAACATGGCCGCTCGGCGGGCACAGTAATAACGGCAGTAGGCGGTGCCGTCACTGCGGCTGGGGCGTTGATGGTGACATCAAGTGCCGCCGACGTCCAGGCTCAGGCGCAGCTCAAAACCTCCATAGAAAACATGGGCGGTTCTTGGGAAGAACTAGAACCCAAGATCGAAAGTGCAATCACGACTCAAGCCAAATTCGGCAACGACGCTGCCCAAACTCAAGGCGCCTTGAGCAGCTTGACACTCGCCATGCACAATCCTGAAAAGGCTTTGAATGCGCTCTCTATTGCGTCTGATATAGCGGCCAAAAAGCACATCAGCCTAGTGGCTGCCGCGGATCTTGTGGGTAAGGCGTACAACGGCAATACCAAGATCCTCAAAGAGTTCGGTATCCAGGTGGCTTCCACCGCTAACGCAGGCAAGCTGCTGGCGTCCGCGACCAAGGCACATGCCGCGGCGATTACGTCGGTCAGTACCGCACAGCAAAAACTTTCCGACCTGGAAGCGGTAGATGCCGGCAAAAAGAAAATCTCAATAGCAAACCAAATCGCGCTGCGCAACGCTCACGAAGCGGTTTCGGCGGCTCAGACGAAGGTGGCTACAACCGCCAAGGCCGTATCCATCGCTCAAGCGGGAGTCACTGCGGCAGCCAGCAAGGGTACCGATGCCCTTAATAAGCTGGGCAACGCTGCACAAGGACAGGCCTCAGCGTCGGTTGTCGGTCTCGCTGGACAGTTCAAAGTGTTCAGGACCCAGGTGGAAAACACCTTCAACCAGGTTGGTGCCAGGTGGGGCCCCGCGTTAACGGCCGCAGGTCCGCCGGTCCTGATTGCGGGGCAGATTATCTCGTCCGGAATCGTGGGAAAGATTGGCTCTGGCGTAGATAAGGCCGCAACCAAGATTGGCAAGCTCGGCGGAACAATCGGCCGATTCGCCGCGCGGCTGCCTGCCAATATGGGTTCTGGATTCGTAACGATGGGCTCCAACATTGCCTCTGCGGCCAGCGCCGTTGCATCGTTGACCGTAACGGTCGCTGAGAACTCGCTGGCGTGGGTGAAGAACACCGCGATGATGGTGGCCTCGAAAGTCGCGATAGCGGCTCAGGTGGTGTGGCAGGGCGTCGTGAAGGCCGCCACCGCCACGTGGGCGGCTATCCAATGGGTGCTTGACGCGGCCATGGACGCTAACCCCATCGGCCTCGTCATTATTGCTATCGCCGCCCTGGTAGCGATCATCGTGCTTATAGCCACCAAAACCCACTGGTTCCAAGACGTGTGGGCGGCTGTTTGGCCGGTAATCTCGGGCACTTTCCAAGCGTTCTGGAAAGACATCCAGGTTATTGGTGCCGCCATCGGTTCGTTCTTCACCGTGACTTTGCCTGGTTGGATCAAGATCGGCATGGCGTTTTTCTGGGCGCCAATTCAGTTAGCATGGAATTTGTTCCAAGGATTCAGTAGGGGCGTCGCGTCCATCATCCTGGATGTGATCCGGTTCTTTACGGTGACTTTGCCGACCGGTATCCGGCAGGCTGTCAGCTTTGTTGTCAGCGCTATCGTAAACCTGCCGAACAACATCCTAGCCATATTCAACCGAATAGTGTCCGGCGTAGGGAATATCGGCCGCAACATAGTCATCGGACTGTGGAACGGCATCGCCGGCATGGGCGGTTGGCTGTGGAACCAAGTAAGCAGCTTCGCCAGCAACATCATTAACAGCATGACCAGCGCTCTAGGTATCCATTCTCCGTCTACCGAAGCCGCGGACAAAGTCGGTAAATGGCTGCCGGCTGGAATCGCCAAGGGCGTCGACGACAACATGCACCTCATCGTGGGCGCAGCCTCTCGGATGGCCGATGCCGCGCTGCCGGCAAGTGCCTCTGGCGCTGGCGGTCTGGCTGGCGGGTTCGGCGTGGCGGGCGCTTCCTCTAACGGCGAGGTCGTGACTATCCCGGTTAACTTCAATCTCGATAGCCAAGTATTGGTGCGCGCGTTGGTTAAGTACAACCGTCGCACAGGGCAGGCCACTGGAGGTCTAGCGTGAGCCTGGGTCCTAAGCTTGAGATCAACGCCTCAACCACCTATTCAGCCGCCCCGACCAGCGGCTGGATAGACATCTCTGCTTATGTGGCGTGGGACCAGCAGTGCACGGTCACCCGCGGCCGTGCTGACGAACAGAGCGCGGTAACGCCGTCTACGTTTGCGTGTGTTCTGGATAACGTCGATGGTCGGTTCACGCCGGGGAACAGTGGATCACCGTATTACCCGAACATCAAGATTCCGCTGTGGATCAGGTTCACGATAGTAGACGCTGGGGCAGGCATCAGCTCGCCGCGGTTCACCGGACTGGTAGATTCGTGGACGGTTGACGTTTCAGGTCCCAATTCGTACAAGACGGTAGCGGCAACCGCGACAGATGTGCTGCATCGAATGCAGCGATTCCGGCAGATTAGATCGTTTCTGCACGAGGAGATTTTGCAGGATGGTCCGCTAGCGTACTACCCGATGGACGACGGCAAAGACGCAACGGGGTTCGCGGACCAATCCGGAAACCTGCAGCCTCCCCTGCAAGTGTATTCGATCGGGCCGAGCGGTGGATTAGACCCAGGCGGAACGACAGGGCCGCCCGCCGCAGGCGAGAGTGCTCCGAACTTTACCCCTGACTACTCGCAAGGATACGCAAACCCGTTCGGGAAGTATCTTCAGACTAACCTAACCTCGCCGTTGACTATCGGCAACGGTCACTCATACACCCTCGAATGGTGGATGAAGATCAACGTAGACGGAAACTACGGCGAGACGTATCCAAACTACGACGGGGCGAGCCTGTTCTATACCGGCGCGATGATGGTGGACGGCCAGAACCTAATCGGAGGATTCTACCAGGGACCCAACGGTCCTTCGCCATTCGTGTCAGGCGGCCCATACACCAACTACGGAACCGCTCAGACATATCTGGCATGCGGCGACAGAACGTCCACCACACAGGCCCGCGGCCTAGGTGGCCATCTGACACCCGGCATTTGGTATCACTTCGCGGTAGTCAGCGACGGAGGTACGACGGCCGCGTCGGCAGCCTTCTATCAAAACGGGCACATGATGGGATGCGTCGGCAGCTTCGTCCCCCTCTCTCAGCCCCCCGCCACCGTAAAGACACTATCTCAGCTGCAGATAGCGGGGCTGCCGGCGTTTGGTGGCGCTCTATTGGACGGATCGGTTGCCCACGTCGCGCTTTATCAGACCAATCTGAGCCAGACGCGTTTGATGCAACATCATTTAGCCGGCCGCAATGGCTTTTACGGCGAGTCCCTGCGCAACCGAGCTGTTCGAATCATTAAGTACGCGGGATTTGGGGACCAGTCCGCAAGCTCGGCAATGGAAGCCAGCGGCACGCCGGTGGTTAACCAATCAGCGGATACGGCGCTAAACCTGATTCACGCGTTGGAAACGACAGAACAGGGTCTATTCTTTATCGACCCCTCAGGACTGCCCACGTTCTACTCCCGCGGACATCGCTACACGTCACCCGTCTTGACGCTGGACGCCTCGCCAGGGTCCGGCAACGTAGGTGTCGGTGACGTGGTACCTATTCTCGACGACTCGCGTTTGATTAATGACGTCACGACCACCACCGGTACGGGCTCGTCTTCGCGAGCAGTTAACAACGCTTCGGTAGCGGCTAATGGGACCTATCAGGCCTCGGTAACTACCGTAAGTGCCTCCCCGACCAACGGCGATGAAACCTCTCGGTGGATCATCAATGGGCAGTCCAACCCGCTGATTCGCATTCCACAGATCACTGTGGATCTGTTAACCCAGCCGTCAATTCGGGCCGCGGTACTTGCGGCAAAACTGCTGGACCAAACGCAGTTCACGAATCTTACGACAGGCTATGTTTTCGGGATCATGGCTGTCGAAGGTATTTCCGAAACGTGGTCCATAGATAAACAAGTCGTTCTGTTCACCGTGGTGCCTAATGTCCCGCAGACAACGGTGTACACAGTCGGCGTTGCGGGATCGGACGAACTAGATACCTCGTCGGCTAGATTGGGATTCTGATGACGGTAGGTTCTCCTGTCACGTGGGCAACAAACGACAAAATCACGGCGACCAAATGGAACGCCGAGACCAGAGACCAAAGCAACGGGCTTCTCGGGCGTCCTAGGGCTATGTTGGTGAAAACTAAGGTCACCATGTGGAACGACGCTAATTTCTCCAACATCCGCCCCTCGCCCGTCACGCTATGCAACGTCATTTTCGATGCCGTCGCATACGATTATGCGTTCGACGGTTCGCAGATGGCGTACGGATCTAGCCTGATGTGCAACATTCCAGGGGTGTATCGGCTGCGGGCCGCCCATTTCTGGGATGTCACTAATATTTTCCCAGGCAACGCAACGCCGTTCGTGGGGACAAGAAACGTCGCTTATGGCATCAACCATTCAGGGCAGTTTTTGTCTGACCGACAGAGTGGTCCGCCTACCGATGTTCAGTTCCCAGGGTGGGACCAGGATGCGCCCTTGACTACCTCCGGTACCGCTATAGTCCAGCCGGTGCGGGCCCGTGCCGTGTTTGTGCGCCTCATCCAGGGCGATCAAATAGAGCTGTTCGCCGGACAGGATAGCGGTAATCGGCTGTTGGATTACGTCGTCAACCAGAACAGCTCAGCCGCGGCTACGTTGGCATCAGGGTTCACGACGTTCTTAGCGGCAGAGTGGGTGCGGTCATGACAAGCCCTATAACTCCCGGGACGTACCTACCGAACGATCAGCTGACGGCAGTCAAAAACAACACCGACGTCCGGACCGCGCTACGGGCCGGATTCCAGCCACCGCGCGCTAAATTTACCCGCACCACGACCAACACTATCGCGTCGTCGACACAGCCGCAGGTGCTGGCGTGGAACACGCCAGCGGTCTACGACGATGCGTACGACGGATCGACGATGGCCGACCCGTCCGGGTCCGGATTCACAATCCAAATATCGGGCACATACCGGATCCGGGCCCGCATGTCATGGGCGTACCTGGCGGCCGCTTCATCGGGGTTTCGGTATCTCGGCATATACCAAGCATTCGGTACGTTCATTACAGGCGGCAGCTCGATAGGGTCAGCCATCACTGGAATCTACGGCGACCCGCAGGCTATGGTTTGGGATTTCTGCCGCTGGAACAATGGCGCACCGTGCACCGCATACGTGGATTTCACGACGCCGCTGATTGCAGGAACTACGCTGCAGACCGGCATAGCGCAGAACTCATCAAACACGCTGACTTATTTATTCGGAACTCCCTACATTTGGTTCGCTATCAAGAAGGTGTCCTAATGACGGTAGGAACGCCTGTCACGTGGACATCAGCACAGGCGCTGACTGCCGCAGTGTTAAACGCGGAGCTGCGTGACCAATATTTGGCCCTGTACGGAATTCCGGCGGCTCGGCTAGACAACGCTATTATCGGCGCTCCGAGTACATCGCAAGCTGTTGGAACGCTGCACACAACTGTCTCAACTGTTCAAACGTTCGACACGCTGACCTACGCGTCAACCTACACAGGGTCAATGACGACTGGTTCCGCTCCGTACGATCGGCTTATCGCGCCTGTTGCGGGAACCTACGAGGTATGTGCAGGCGGCGACTGGGACGGCTCGGTGAGTGTGGCCGGTTACAGGTGCATTCTGGTTCGCCAAAACGGCACGACGCTGGTGGATTACGACATGGAACAGTCCGCTACCACAACCAACATGCAGTTTGCTATAGCGTGTTCGGAACGATGTTCCACGGATATCAAGATGGCCGCGAACGACTACGTACAACTCTTCCCGACACAATCATCGGGTTCGACAATAGACATGCCCCACAACGCGTTCATTGAGATTGTTCGTATAGGCAACTAACTCGCCACGAGAGGCGCCCGTGACTCAGCCCGATCTCCCCGTACTTCCGGACGCCAGCCAGCTGCAGCCGCTGACTCCACCGCCGGAAGACACCCGTGAAGCCGCTCACAAACGTACGGAGGTGTCCGCGTGACCGCTCAAGGCCGCGATATCTCTTCGTACGATAGCGGAGTCAACTACGGCGCCTACGATTTTCTGATCGGTAAGTACACCGAAGGCGCTAGCTATGTCTCGCCTGGCGCTACCGCTCGCGCCAACGCGACACGCGCTGCGGGTAAGGTGTTCGGCGCGTATCACTTCGCCCAGCCTGGCGACGGCGCACAGCAGGCCGACAACTTCCTGTCAGTCGGCGCTCCGCTCAAGGGCGACCTGCCCGGCTTCCTGGATTACGAGGTTGACGGACTCGGCATCGGCTTCCTGAATGCGTTCTGTCAGCGCTACCACGCGCGCACCGGCTACTGGCCGGGCGTGTATGTCGACCTGTCCCGCTATCAGGGCGAGCTGCAATCTGGCCGCGGCTGGCGCCAAGCCGGACAACGGCTGTGGATCGCCAGGTACAGCGCTAGCGGTCCCGGCGTAAGTTGTGACATCTGGCAGCACCAAGGTGACCCCGACCTTGATATTGCCTACACGCCGCTGTCAGAGATGACCATCGGTGGATCCGGGCCGCTGCCGAGCTCGCCTTGGCGCGCGGTGGACAACGTCGACAATACGGTCTGGGTCCAGGGTCGTGCCCCCGTACTGGCTCTGGAGAAGCGTCCGTACCCGAGCTCAACTCAGCCAACCACCGCAGACATGCGCCGGGTACCCGCAGACCACTGCGCAAACGACAAGACCGGAATCACCCGCGACTGGGCGAACTACATTTACGATCTCTTCAACGCGATTCCGTGGGACTCAACCGGTACGTGGGCTAACGAGTTTGGGATCGTCGCGGGCGACACATACGGCCGTGCGCATTTCAACGCGCTGTCCGCTTGGGGAGCTCGTCACGGCGGCGTGCGGCCTGGCGGCGACTCAGGGGACTGGGCGAATCTGTGGGCGACACTGCAGGGGCAGGTACACGTGTCGTGAGTCTTCCTAATGGCTACGTCATCGGTTTCAAAGAACTGTACGAGATGCTGGTTTTACTCGACCAGAAACTAGACACTCTCGTTAGCACGCAAACCGATCACGAAGCGCGCCTTAAGCATTTGGAAGCCACAGCCGGTCGCCGGTGGCAGATCTGGTTAGCTGTTGTCGGTGGCTGTCTCGGGCTTCTCGCGGGTACCGTAGGTGGCCTGATTGGTTTACTGCGGTAGCTGTTTGTGTTGGCCTGATTACGCGGCTGTCGAACTGTCGAGTTGCATGAAGCTACTGACTCGATTCGATACCCTACGTTTTTTCTAAACCAACCTGGGATCATGTCGATTTTCGACAGGTTGACAGGGTGCGCGGTGGCCGTCGCCACAAATATCCAAAGTCAATACGCGAGTCGGTGACGGCCGACATATTTCAACCGCACAACCCTGTCGGAATGTCGATCTACTACTACTTTCTAGGTTGTTCCTAGAGGAAAAAATCCCCAACAGTCTATAGAGAAACGCGTTTGTTTCGACATATTGACAGCGATGTGCCGCCCGCCACTTTAGGTAGCCGGCAGCTGCCGCGACGAGTAGACTGGTGCACAGAAGGGCTCCCTGCTGCATATTGCCGGGGAGCCTTTTCCTTGCCTCCTGCTTCCTGCCTTTGGAGAGTCTCGCATGTTGCCCAACATTGCCTTGCTCGGCCGCAGCAGAAGCGGTAAGGATACGGTCGCTGATTTCCTGGTCCAAGAATTCGGCTACCAACGATTCCAGCTGAATGAGCCGGTGCGCGAGTTAGCTAAATTACTCAACCCGATGGTAGGCGTGATAGACGGGCTGGAAGCGCGTTACTGCGATGCGCTGGACGCATTCGGTTATGAGAGCGCCAAGGACGAAGTTCCGGAAGTCCGGCATTTCTTAAACGCAGTCGGCGACTCGCTTCGCGGCGTGTTTGGAGCCGACGTGTGGGCACAACATGCGGCCGCTCGTCTCGACGCGATGTCCGGCGGCCCGGTTATCGTGACGGATTGCCGTTTCCTGCCCGAAGCGTCGACGCTGGACGCCCGCGGGTTCGCGTTCTGGCGCATGTACCGCGATGCGGAGCGCAAGGACAACCCTGCTGACTGCGAGGCCGACGCATTAACGGAGCGGTTCAGCGCCGTCCCGACGTACAACAACGGCACTCCGATAGACCTGATCACCGGGATCCGTTCCCGGCTAGTTGCCCTGCCCGTGGAGGCGCTCTGATGTCCAACCCGACCGACCCGAAGGTTCTCGTAGCCGCCGCTACCGGCGGAATCGTTGCGCCTGTCGCTGCCGTGCTTGTGTACGCGCTCGACTCCATTCCGCTCGTTGCCGCGTGGCCCGCGACCATCCAGGGCGACCTGTCCGCCGTTGTACTGGCGGGCGTCACCTATGCCGCAGTGTTCGCTGCAGGCTGGTTCACTAAGCACGCTCCCGTGCCGGTGGTAGATGCCGTGGAGAAGCTGGCTGAGCCGGTGGCCGTTCCGCCGGTCGCGTGACCACTCCAAAGCCCGGCACCATCGGGCTATCGATCATACGAGGCCGTGTCGGCCTTTTGATCCGCATCGGTGAGTTCCTGAATGGAAACGGCTGGACATATACGCATACCTGGATTCTGGCGGAAGACGATCAGGTGTTTGCCGCCTATCCCGGTGGCGCGTCGTACCAGTCGCTCGCATCAGAGATCGCGATGCGTGGTCCGATCGCGTACGTCGACATTCCGGTGACGGACAACGAACGTGCCGCGGTGCTGGCAGAGCTGCCAGGCCTTGCAGGCACGCCGTACAGCTACCTGGAGTACCTCGCGTTGGCAGCCCGGCGGCTCGGTGTCCGAAGTAAACGACTGGACGCGTACATCGCCTCGGCGGGCCATATGATCTGTTCGCAGTTAGCTGCGGAGGCATACCGCCGCGCCGGCGTGATCATCTTCAAGGATGGCCGACTCCCGCAAGACGTGACACCAGGCGATTTCGCCTCGCTGCCGCTCTACAAATGAACACACGAAAGCCCCGCTTCCCTTGATTGGGTTGCGGGGCTTTTGTCGTTTAACGCGAGCCGCGGAGGTACTCGTCAGTGAGCCGGCAGATCTCGTCCGTGTGTCGAGCGGCCCGATCCGTCAGCAGGCTGGCGGCTTCCGCGTGTCCGGCGGCGCGTAGAACGTCGCAGCACGCGTAGACCTCGTCGCGTCGTCGCTCCAACTCCGCCGCCTCATGCAGCGCGGCGTGCGCTGGATCGTACGCGGTGTCCGGCATCTCGGCTCCCTGTGTCGGATCGGGTATCAGAAGGCCGCGAGAAAGTTAACCAGCGGGAGGACATCGGCACCGCAGTCGACGCACGTTGTGGCGGTCACGTCACACCACGGGAGGTTGAAATCGTACGACACGGCGCCACAGAAGATTTCGCCGGCCGCGTTGATGTGGTGATCGACTGACGGCTGTTCGACCGATTCGATGTCTCGCATTTGAACCACTCCTTAGACGGTCAACCTGCGTGCTTGCTGTCTCCGACATTACCTCGTCTTGCCGGACCTGGCAAGACCTAATCTTGCCGCATCTGGCAGCACGTCGTACGCTTACCCCATGCCCGCAACCGACGATTCTGAGCTGCCGGACATGGTCACGGTCACCGAGGCCGCGGCCCTGCTCGGCAAGCCCGATCGTACGGTCCGCTGGATGATCAACAACGGGCTTTTACCGGCCCGCCAGGTGGGTAGCGCTGGCTGGGTGATCCGCCGCGCGGTTGTCGACGAGCTGAGGGAGCGATAACGATGTCTGACACGGGCGGCACAATGGAGGTTGCGAGAGAGTACTGGGGCGTTCGGATGGCGAGGCGCGGATACGACGCCAATAAAGACCTGAACGACCCGGACGGGTGGGGACGCTGGTATCAGGGGCAGCTGCAGAAAACCGCTGAGGCCCGCGGCCTGCATTGGGAGGTGGCAGCCAGCAAGGTCTACGACGTGCCGCGCGGGATGACGTGGCCGAACGTACAGAAACAACTGGATGAGATCATTGCCGCCACGCCGCTACAGCCGGACATGGGTCGCGTAGCCGAGTACACGCGCTATCTGAAAGAAAAATACAACGACGGCAACCACGGCCTGCCGATGTCTGACCGACGTTGGCCCGGTTATGACCCCGGCCTCTGAGCACCCCTCCGACTCAGAGACCGGGATGACCGTAGGCCAGCCACACGCAGAACGCCAGAAACACAAGCGTCATAGCCACGTAAATTAGATCGATCCAGTCACCCACGCGAGTCGCCGCGCATCTTGTCGAGCTCGGAAGCCACGTCCCGATTCGACTCCCGCAACGCGCACAGGCGACAGAGGCCGGTCGTGGAGCTTCCGGGACGCTTGAAGCAGTCAACGCATAGCGCTACTTGAGCGGGCAGCGGCAGGGTCATCGTGACTCCCTTACAGGCTCGTGCACGTGCCGATGCACGTGCATATGCACGGCAGGTTAGCACGTGCACGCGCCGAGTTACACCTCCCGAAGCTCGACAACGCATGCCTGAATGTCGCGTACAATCTCGCGCGCTGTCTGCGTTGCGTTGGGTTGCAGGGACAAGCGGGTCCACGTACCCGTAGCACATGTGACAGTCACGGCCTCGCCGTCGAAGGCGATTCGATACGCGTTACCCGAACCGTCGTAGACGCGCCCGGACACGTCGCCTCGGGGTCGAGCCAATCCCGGCAGATGTTTGTGGCTGTGCCACGGTAGAGCGTCGATAGAGCGCGCTCTAGAGGGGGCTTCTAAGGCGTTGTAGCACTGATCGCAAAGCTTACGGTACACGGTGTCCGGCCCGCTGGTCGCTAGCGGGTCGGCACATCGTTCACCCTCGGCCTGCAAGCACAGCTCGCAGATAGCCGCATCGTTCAGCATAGTTCACCCTATCGCTGGCGCCCCGCCATATTACGGGAGCGCCTGATTGGCCGGATCAACATTCGATGTCCTGCCCGCAAGACACGCAGTAGGTCTTGCCATCTTCCAGCACCGGCAGGTCGCGGATCTCGGTCCGGCTGGTGACCTCGCAGCGGACCTCTTCGTCGGTCGCGGTGTGCTGTGTGGCGGTCATTTTTACTCCCTGTGTCGTCCTGCGCTGCGTCCTGAGATCAGAATACCCGTTCTCGGATCATTGTCAACCCTTGACGGATCAAAAATGATCCGGTAGAGTCCTTCTCATGGCCGGCCAGCTGCGGTGACAGCTTCCCGCAGCTGGCTGGTATCCACTTGAGAGACAGGACCCGACATGACCCCCAGCGAGGTACTTGTAAAAGCCGCCGACCTGATCGACAAGCACGGATGGTGGGACGGGCAGGGTGACTTGCCGTCGCCCGGCGGAAGCCTCTGTGCCGCGCTGGCTATCCGGTGGATCGCTCCAAACAGCGACAGCTGGCCAATCCAGCGGGCCGCCTTCGCACGCCTGGCGGATTTTGCCGGAATTCCGCTCAACGACGGCAGTCTTGCTATAGCTGACTGGAACGACGCCCACACGCACGTCGAAGTCGTGACCGCGATGCGCGCAGCGGCTGCGGAGTGACCGCGCTGGTTCCCGTGCTTTGCAAGCACGCCGCAAAGGGAAAGCCACCCATCAAAACTGGCTACGCACTACCGCCCGGTTCGTCGATCTGCACTCCCGATTTCAAATGTCCGGACGGTCGCGTCCGCACCCATCACACGTAGGGAAGGTGCGCCATGATCTTTTCCGCAATCCTCGTGGTATTTGCCGGCCTCATGACGCTATCGCTGATTCTCCGCCTATGGGCTGCGATTCAGGCACGGCGCCCTCTGGTCGTCACGTACCAGGTTCCGGCTGACGTGGCGGAGCACTTCCAGGCGTGGGAGCGGGAGTTAGTGCCGTGACCGAAATCTACGTGTGGTTCTGGGACCATACACCGGCATGGACGTTCGAGATATTCCAATCAAGCCGCACGGTTTTCGTTCTGTTCGCGTGCATCTTGATGTACGTCCTGGTTCAGGTGGCGACTCAGCGAGCTATCCGATTCCGCCGCATGCTACGCGAAGACGAAGCCCGCGACACCCTGGCGCCACTCGCTGACCGACTCGCCACCCTGGGACACATCCGAGATAGCCGGGCGGCGGATCACACTCACGATACGCGGAGAGCGGCATGACCATCACCGATTTGATTGACGAGCTGTGCGAGCTGGACGCGACGCTAAGGGACAAGGCCGACGCGAGTCTGATCCTGTCTCGCGAAGCGGGAGCCGGCAACGATGGTTCGCGTCTCTTCGGCAAAGTCGAGGCATACCGCCACGCAGCGGACTTGGTCAGCGCCCTGAAATTCCGTGTGAGACAAGAGGAAGCGGCGGCACGAGGGCTGACGGTATTCGCCGTGGCCGAAGGCAGTTTTTGATGACTGGAGACGGCAGTATGACGAGCTACGAGGTCGGGACCACGGCGCTGTATCGGGGCAAGTACCGCGAACGTCAGACCGACGGACGGTGGTACGACCGCGAGGGCAGCTGGATGGGAGCAGACGCTTCTGTCGGTTGGGGCTACACAGACATCACCCCGCCGGGTCCGCCGTTGCCGGCCGGCACGGTGCTGGACCCGAGTAAGCGGTACGTCCGACGTGACTCATGGCCGGAGTCTACCTGGGTGCAGATCGTGAGTTTCGTTGACGGCGCCTGGCAGGGCCAAGACGTGGACTTCATTGTCTGGCGAACCACTAACGATGAAGACCGCACCTACGTTGTTGAGACGTGCGTATATCGCGAAATCCGGGAGCCCCGAAGCGCACGGCCCGAAACCGAAGCCCGCCCGGAGTGGGCCGTTGTCAAAGGCCCGGCCAGCTGGGCCGCCTACACCGCCGACCGCGACGATGGCGGCAAAGTCCTTGAAGAGTTGCGCCTTCGGCGACGTGAGCTGGTGGCCGCCATGGTCGATGTCGAACGTCTAAGGGCTGACAAGACGGCGGCTCAGGTCATGTGGGATGCGTATCGGGATGAGGCACGGGACGCCGAAAAAGGACGCGCGCTGGCCGAAGCCGAAGCCGACGAAGCCCGTGCGGAATGCACGCGATTGTTCGATCTGGTTATAACGGTCGCTGACGAGAAGTTCGCCGCACGTGACGAACGTGACGAACTCGGACGCAAGCTGGACGAAATACAAGACTTGTGCCAGCAGTACGCAGCTGCTTGTGTCGGCAATCCGGTGGAGTCCGTCCGCCAGGCGCTCGTCAATCTGGACGAGTTCCGCAATGAGGCGCACGTTTTTCGGAGCCGTATCGCCGTCTCGGAGGCACGGCGCAAAGTGAATTTCGCCGATCTGACCCATGTACGCGAAGATCATGACGCGCTGCAGGCTCAGATCACCGAGCACGAGCGCGTGCGCGCTGCTCAGCAGGACCAGATTCGCGCGCTGGAGGCGAAACACGCAGTCGCCGAAACCGCGCTGAAAGATGCGCGGCGGGTCATTAATCGCGGGCTGTCCAAGAAGAAGGCCGCTGCCGACGCACCTGGGTTCTTGACATCGGTCGGTTATTGGTCCGACGAGGCTGCAGCATGGTTCAACGCGAACGTCCAACAGCAAGAGGATTCCCCGTCTGTAGGAAGTTTCACAGACTAGACAGCACAAAGCCCCGACCCAATCAAGCGGCCGGGGCTTCGCGCTAACCGCTAGAACGTGCTGTCACACTGAAATGCGGTGGTGAATCCAGCACCGCCAACGTACTTGTCCTGGCTGACCCAGTCCACGGTGACCGTCTGGCCGGCCGCGACGCTCTCCGATGCTCCCTGCATAGAGGCGACTGGGTTGCCGGCTTTCAGAACCGTGAGCGTGAAGGTGGCGGACATCGTTCCGCCGTTGTCGTTACGCACCCTCGCGGTGCCCCCGAAATCGCCGGTACCGTCGTCCTTGAGGCTCAGAGACAGGATCGTCCAGCCTTTGTCTGTGCGGCTGTCCGTGGCCTTCGTGGACGCCGCTGTGGGCGCAGGACTCGCGCTCGGGGAGCCGGCGCCACACGCCACTACGACCAAGGCGCCAAGAGACACGCCTAGGCCGGCTAGTATTTTGCCGCGGCGAGTCATCGAGCACCGACGAGAAGCGCATTGAATGTGAGCAGGAACGCGTTCAAGCGTCCGATTGCGCGGTGCTTTCCGCGGTAGACTAGGCGGGTACTCACAGGCGTGCGCCTTTCTGGTCGGACAACATTCGGATAAGGGCAAATCGACGCTCAGCTTCGGCGGCGTCAGCAGGGCACGGAGCGCTGATGAGCTGAATGGCTTCGTCGATCGTTTCGCAACCAGCCTTTTTCAGCGCAACCAGCACTACATGCCGCTGATGCGCAATGCGGTAGGCGTCGTCGATTCGTTGCCTAGGAACAAACATCACGCGGTATCCTCTCGTAACTCGAAATCTCGTGGACGCGTCATGCCGAGTGGTTGCGGCTGTGCGAGCAGCATGGCTGCACGTACTTCGGTCTGAGCTATCTGCGTGTATATCTGGGAGGTGCGCACGCTTTCGTGGCCGGCGGCTTCGCTGATCGTGAAGGCGTCCGCGCCACCCTGGCGAAGCGTGGTACAGAACGAATGACGCAATCCGTGCAGCCGCTGGCTGACACCCTGATCCCGGAAGAAGGCACCACATTGTTTGCTGATGTAGTTCCGCCCGATCGAGCCGTACGGCGAAACGCGGCTACGGATCAGCGGTCCGCGCGTACGATGCTCGATAGGTAGCGTGTTCAGGTACCGTTCTATCTCGTCCAGCAGCCACGGCGTCAGCGGCACGTGCCGGGTCTTGGACTTCCCGCGGAGTATCGCAGTCGGGTTCTCGGCTTCCCGTTCTAGGTCTTCTATGCGGCATCGAGCGATGTCGTCCGCTCGCGCCCCGCATCCGCGAGCCATGGCGATGCAGATCCGGATCCGTGGCGGGGCTGCTTCCAGCGCGCGCATGATGGACGGCTCGGGCATCGGGTGCGGGACGGCCTTCGGAACCTTGGGCATGACGATGTCGTCAAAGGGGTTGTCGTCCCGGAGATGCCGGCGCTGCAGCCATCGGTAGTAGCGAACGCCGATACCCAGATGCCAGAACGCCGAACTAGGCTCGCAGTCAGCTAGGCCGAGTTCTCCGCGGGTTTCCTGATAGCATTCGATTTGCTCGGTCGTCAGGGCGTCTAGCGTCGTGCCTACCGATTCAGCGAATTTGCTCAATTTCCGCAAACCCTGACGGTAGCCATAAATCGTGTTGGTAGACAGACGCTGCATCCGCAAGGCGCGGAAATAATCATTCGCCGCCGAGCCCGCTAGATCGTTTTTCCGACGCTGCCACGTAGCGGCCTCTGTGTTTTCGCGCTCCATCGCGCTTACCTCCTGTGCCTTGACCGGCTCAGACGCACAAGCAGCGTCTGAGTAGATGATGATCCTCATCACAGCTTTTTCGATTGAGTCTTTTGGTGGTTGTTGGCTGTCCTAACGGTCATCGTCCGTACGGCTACTACTAGTGAGTATCGCTATCGGCTCATGCTTCCGACTGCCGCCTTGTCGGCACGCAAATTGATAACTTCACAGCTCTTCGGACCCCGTTGGTCACTCAACGGGCCGCGCGATGGCCTACGACGAGGGTTGTGTTTGCGCAGGTCAGCAAGCCTGAGGTGAGGGTGGAAGCTAGCGGGTTGGTCACTCAACGGCGCAGAACTGTCGTACCCCCTTGTATAAATTGGCCCCCACCCAGATCGGGTGGGGGGTGGGTTTGAGGACGCGCGTAGACGAAAATTTTGCGACTCGTGAGGTTTCTGGGGCTGGTCGGTTGTCGCCGCCAGATCGATCTCAAGAACCCTTCACTTCATACTCGATAGCCAGTGGAGTTGAGACAGACCTCATTTACGAGCGACCCTCGTAAATTTCTCTTACAAGTTGCAGGGTGTCGGCTTCGGAGGCTTTCTTGTCTTCGCGATAACGCAGCACGCGAGCGAATCGAAGGGCCATCCCGCCCGGATAGCGGGTGCTGCCCTGCACGCCGTCGAAGGCGATTTCTACGACCAGCTCGGGGCGTACGTGCACCACCCAGTCGTTCTCGTCGACCGCCAGCTCGCGGAGTCTTTCGGTCTGCCAGGCCAGCATTTCGTCGGTCATGCCTTTGAAGGTCTTGCCAAGCATGACCAGCTCGCCGGTCTCCTCGTCGCGGGCGCCAAGGTGCAGGTTGGACAACCAGCCACGGCGCCGGCCATGACCCCACTCCACCGCGAGCACCACCAGGTCGAGGGTGTGCCGCGGCTTGACCTTCAGCCAGCCGCGGCCGCGGCGGCCGTTTTGGTACGGCACATCGAGGGCCTTGACCACCACGCCTTCATGGCCAGCATCCAGCGCCTGGGCGTAAACCTCACCGGCGGCCTCCGCGTTGTCCACGACCTGACGACTGATCCGAGCCGGCGGCGGGACGACCGAAACCAGCGCCTCCCAGCGCCGCGAACCCGGCTCGTCCAACAAGTCGACGCCGTCCAGGTGCAGGATGTCGAAAAAAGCGGCGGTCAGTGGCATTTCCTTACGCAGGCGCTCCGGGTCACCGCGCTGGCCGGTCCGGCTGGCGGTCACCTGGAACTTGCGCGGTCGGCCGGCTTCGTCGAGTGCGATGACCTCGCCGTCCAACACAACAGTCTGGACCGGCATCGCTCGTACGCAATCGACGACCTCCGGCAGCCGAGCCGTCACGTCATCGAGGCTGCGGGTGAAAAGCCACACCCGCTCACCGTCGCGGTGCGCCTGGATGCGGATGCCGTCCAGCTTGTGTTCCACCGCCGCCGGGCAGACCTTCTCGATCGCGGCGTCGATGTCCGGTGCCGTCCCCGCGAGCATCGGCTCCAGCGCCCGCCCGACCTGGAGCGCGAACGCCTCCAGAGCCGATGCGCCACCGCCCAGCCCGGCCGCCGCGACAGCCCGCAGGTCCCCGGACAGCAGGGCCGCCCGTCGTACGAGCCCGATGTCCAACCCGGCCGCCTTGGCTATCGCGTCCACCATCAGCCCAGCCAACGCGCCCTGCCGCAGCTCCCCGGTCAGCAACCGCCGCAAATACTCCTGCTCGACCTCGGTCGCCCTGCCGAAAAGAGCGCCGAGCAACTCCCGCCGACGAGCCTGCGAACCAGCACCGGAAGTCTCGCCGATGTCGGCACACGCGGCATCGAGCTCAGCGACCGTCAAGCTGGGCTCAGCGGCCGGCGAGGGCACGTCCTGAATGCTTCGCCACCCCACGCCAATCTGGCGTTGCCGCAGCTCACCGGACAGATAGGCGACCGCGGGCAGCCGCTCGTGCGGTGCCAGCTCGCGCAACACCGCAGCCAGCAGCTCCGCCTTCGCCAACCGGCTGCGGGTGGCGCCCACCGCGGCTGAGGTCTCCACCAGCCTGATCAGCAGCATCCAACGACTCCGACCGTCGAACGAGCCGGCGCGGGCCCGTACGCCAGAAGGTAATGCCAGGTCATGGTCGGTACGGTAGCGCGCAGGTCCGACAGTCGTCGCCAGTCGCGAGAAGGAGTTGCCCAGATGCGTGCCGCCGTCTGCCTGCGAGCCGGTGACCCGGAGGTCATCGAAGTGCGCCATATCCCCCGCCCGGCCATCAAGGACGGCTGGAGTGTGATCGAGGTGAAAGGCTTCGGACTGAACAGGTCCGAGCTGATGACCCGCCAGGGCCACTCCCCCAACGTGGTTTTCCCACGCGTACTGGGGATCGAGTGTGTCGGCGTCATCGCCGAGTCCGCGACTTTGCCGGTAGGCGCCAAGGTCGCCGCGATCATGGGCGAGATGGGTCGCGAGTTCGACGGCGGGTACGCCGAGTACGCGCTGCTGCCCGACTCGCTGTTGATGCCGGTCCGCACCGACCTGGACTGGGAGACTTTCGCCGCGCTGCCGGAGACGTACCTGACCACGCAGGGGTCCCTTGACGTGCTCGGCATCGCCGCCGGGGGACGCTTGCTCGTACGCGGCGGCACCTCGTCCGTCGGGATGGCCGCGCTGTCGATGGCTAAGGGCCACGGGGTCGAGACGGCCGCCACCACCCGCCGTGAGGACAAGTCGAAGGCGCTGCGGGCCGGCGGCGCCGACCACGTCGTCCTCGACCACGGCGACGATCTTGCCGAGCAGGTCAGGGGAATCTGGCCGGACGGACCGGACTACATCCTGGACCTGGTCGGTGCCCCGACCACCGTCGACTCGCTCCATCTCGTACGTGCGGGTGGCACCGTCTGCGTGAGCGGGATGCTCAGCGGCAGCTGGGCGATCCCGAGCTTCGAACCAGTGGCGATGATCCCGTCCGGCACCAAGCTGACCGCCTATCACAGCGACGATTTCAAGGGCGCCGCCGGCGCGTCGGCACTCCAGCGAATCCTCGACGAGGTCGCCGCGGGGACGTACCAGCCGAACATCGACCGCGTCTTCCGTCTCGACGACATCGTCGAAGCACACCGCTACATGGAGGCCAACCAGGCCACCGGCAAGGTCATCGCCGTCCCCTGACGGGACGCCGCCGGCCAGTAGGCGTCCTTGTGGATAACGCTGGCGGCATCCGATGCCCGCTGTGGACGACGACAGCGGTCAGCAGGCCCGTTCGACTAGCGTTGCGGAGGTCAAGGAAGAAAACCAGCTCAGGGTTATGTACATATACTGATAGTGTATGTACATGATCGCGGGCGCACCGAAAGAGACGACCATGGCCATCTCCGAGCTGTCACGTAACGTCGCCCAAGCCGTCCGGCGGGCCGAGGAAGGCGAGATGATCACGGTGACTCGCGACGGTCTCCCGGTCGCCATGCTCCGCCCGTACGAACGGTCCAACCGCGAGGCGCTCATCGCCCTCTACGCCGACCGCCAGCCCGACCCGGCCTTCGCGACCGCCATCGAAGAGGCGCACGCGGCCATGTGGGGAGAGCCGCCGCGGTGACCAAGGTGCTGTTGGACACCAACATCCTGATCGCCCTGGAGCGCGGAAAGCTAACCCTCGAAGCCGCGACTCAGCCGCAGGACATCGACGTGGCCGTGTCCGTCATGACGCTCGGTGAGCTGGGATACGGGGTCGAGCGCGCCGACGACGCCCATCGGGAGCAGCGTCGTCGGTTCCTCATGCGCGCAATCGAGACGTTCGAGGTCGTCGACTACACCATCCCGGTGGCCCTGGTGCACGCTCGCCTCGCCGCCGCGACCGCTGCTCGTGGGCTGACGCGCAGTCGCCCTGACCTGATGATCGCCGCGGCCGCCGTCCACACCGGCCGCGTTCTCATCACCGCGGACCGGGACTTCGAGCCCATCGCCGACCTCAAACTTCGCCCAGTCCTGCTATAGAAAGTCAGAGCTGGGAGAGTTTGTGCAGGAGAAGGGTCTCGGCGAGGCAGACCTTCTCGAATTCGCCGAGATGCAGGCTTTCGTTGGGGCCGTGGGCACCGGAGGCGGGGTCTTCCACGCCGGTGACCAACAGGGCCGCGCCGGGGAAGGCGTCGGCGAATTCGGCGAGGAAAGGCACCGACCCACCGATGCCCATGTTGACGGGTTCCACGCCCCACACCTCGGCGAAGGCCTCCCGAGCCGCGTCGTAGCGTGGGCCGGTGGCATCGATCGCGTAAGGCTGGCCGATCTCACCCGGGTCGACGGTGACCTGCACATTCCACGGCGCGTTGTCGAGAAGGTGCTTCTCCAGCGCCGCGAAGGCGTCCTTCGCGTCGGTGCCAGGCGGCACCCGCAGGCTGACCTTGGCACGCGCGGAAGGCTGCAGCGTGTTCGACGCCTTGGCGGTGGCCGGCGAGTCGATGGCTAGCACGGTGACCGACGGCTGGGTCCAGACCCGGCTGGTCAGCGAACCGCTGCCGATCAGGTCGACACCGTCGAGCATGCCTGCCTCCTCGCGCATCCGGTCCTCGGGGATGTCCAGGTCACTGTCCGGTGCCGCCGCGAACCCCGGGATCGCGACGTTGCCCTCGTCGTCGTGCAGGGTCGCCATCAGCCGGCACATCGCGGTCAGCGCGTCCGGCACGGCGCCGCCGAACATGCCGCTGTGCACGCCCTTCTCCAGCGTCCTCACGTTCACGTAGCAGTCGACCAACCCACGCAGGCTGACCGTCAGCGCCGGCTGGCCGATGGCCCAGTTGCTGGAGTCGGCAAGCACCATCAGGTCACTGGACAGCTGCTCCTTGTACGCGGCGAGGAACTTGCCAAGCGTCGGCGAACCGATCTCCTCCTCACCCTCGACGAAGATGGTCACGCCGACCGGCGGCTTGCCGTCGTACGCCCGCAGCGCCGCGAGGTGCGCGGCGATCCCGGCCTTGTCGTCGGCGGCACCACGCGCGTACAGCCGGCCATCGCGTTCGGTCGGCTCGAACGGCGAGGTCTCCCACAGCTCTTCCGCCCCCGGCGGCTGCACGTCATGGTGTGCGTAGAGCAGCGCTGTCGGCGCGCCTTCGGGCGCCGGGAACTTCGCCACCACGGCCGGAGCACCGTCGGGCACCGACAGGATCTGCACGTCGGCGGCCCCGACCTCACGGAACAGCTCGGCGACCGCCTCGGCCGACTGGCGCACAAACGCCTGGTCGAAGTCGGCGACGCTGACACTGGGGATGCGGACCAGCCGCTCCAGGTCGGCTCGTACGGACGGAAGCACCCGCTCGACAGCGGCACGCAGCTCGGACACCTGGGAATCGTTGTCAGTCACGAACCCAAATCCTAGTGGTCTTCCGCCGGCGGCCACCTCGCCTGTCGCGAACTCGTTATGCGGCCAATGGCGTCTCCTGCATTTCGGCCATGACCTCCGCCTCGCGCAGCGGCTGGGCCGGCGCCGGGGCCGTCGAGATCCTGGTGAACACGGCCTGGCCGAACTCCAGGTTCGGTCCGACGCTGAACGCGGAGATCTCGTTGGACACCCGTTGTTGGCCATCTTTTTCATACCGCCGGATGGAAAACTTGCCGTGCACCACGATCGGATCCCCCTTGGTGATGCTGGCCGCGACATTCTTGGCCATCTGCTGCCAGCAGGTGATCCGCAGGAACAGGGTCTCCTCGTCCCGCCAGGCCTGGATCTCCCGGTCATACCGCCGCGGGGTGGAGGCAAGGGTGAAATTGCACACCACCTGCCCGTTACGGACTTCCTTGATCACGGGCACGGTGGCCAACCATCCGGTCATCGTCACCAGTGGCTCGCTTGTCATGTCAGCTCCTCTCAGCGGTGGCCTACCCGCACCACGATGCCGCGCCGAAACCGGCCGCCAGCCTGGCCAGCGCGAATCTGTGGACAACGACCGGGGCTGGGGAAAACCTCGAACAGCGGCGCCGACGTGCTAGGCCACACCACTAGGCTTCGTACGTGGACAGCCATTTCGGACTGATCGTGCTGGTCGCGGTGGGCGCGCTGCTGGTCCTGGTCGGGCTCGTCTACGTGGGCGGTGGGCTGGCCGAGCTGCGCCGGCACGCGATGCTGCGGCGGCAGGGCAGGGCCGCGCGGGCCACCCTGGTGAGCCTGCGGCGCTCCGGCGGCTGGGGCTCGCGGGCGGTGGTCCGGTTCCGGGCGGCCGCCGACCGGATCGTCACCACCTCCTCCACCGCGTCCCGCTCGACCCGCCGATTGGCTTCCTCCAAGACAATCCGGCCCGGCCGGCAACTGACCGTGCGGTATCTGCCGGACGATCCGGGGAATGTTCTGGTCGACGGCTTCGACACCCGTACGCAGCCGTGGACCTATTTGATCTGCGGGGCCGCCGCCATCGTCGCCGGCCTGCTGCTCGCGGCCGTGTCGCTGCCTTCGCTCGGCTGGGATTTCCTGCATCTGGGCTGAAAACCGGGACATTTGTCACGGCGAGCGCAGGATCAGCGGCCCTTCGCTCCTATCGCCGAGTGCGTTCTTGGGTAACGTACGCGCTGATGGCGACAGCTTCGGTGGACAGCACGTGACCTTCTTCTGGCCGGAAACCGCCGGCCGACGTAGGTACGGCTTCCGTACGTTCGTGCCACTCGCCTGGCTGCTGGCACTGGTCGGCCCGGCCGCGGACGTACTGACCGGCCGGATCGCGTACCCACTGCTGGCCGGCGCCGGTCTGCTGGTTTTCGTGGCGCTGCTGGCGGCGGTGGCCTACTCCGTGCTGGGCCGCTGGCAGTGGCTGGGCCGCTGGCGGGCCGCCATGCTGGCGCCGTCGACTGTCCTCGCACTGGTCCTGACCTGGGCGTACGGGGACAGCTGGGGGTTGACGTTCCTGTTTCTCGCGGCCGGCTGCGCGCTGGCCTTCACCTCGCCGCGGCAGGCCGCGGCCGCCGTCGCGGGCACCGTCGTACTGGCGGCGTCAGCCACCTGGCTGAGCGGGCACCCCGGTGCGGTCGTCAGCTCGGTGGTGACGGTGGCGCTGGCCGGACTGGTGGTCCTCGCCTTCCGTGGCATGGGCACCGCGATCATGGAGTTGCGGGCGGCCCGCGAGGAGTTGGCCCGGCTCGCGGTCGACCAGGAGCGCGCGCGTTTCGCCCGCGACCTGCATGACCTGCTCGGCCACACGATGTCGTTGGTCGTGATCAAGGCGGAGGTCGTCCGCCGGCTGGTCCACACCGATCCGGACCAGGCGGCGCTCCAGGCCGCCGACATCGAGACGGTCGGCCGGCAGGCACTCACCGAGATCCGCGAGGCGGTGACCGGTTACCGCCCACGAGACCTGGACGCCGAGCTCACCCACGCCCGGTCCGCGCTGGCTGATGCCGGCATCGAGATGTCCATAAGTGAGTCGGCCGAAGAGCTGCCTGAGGCGGCCCGAAGCCTGCTCGGCTGGTGCGTACGAGAGGCGGTCACCAACGTGATCCGGCACAGTCACGCCCGGAAGTGCACGATCAGCCTGCGCGTACGAGACGGAATCGCCGAGCTCCAGGTGCGAGACGACGGCGCTGGTGGGGCAGTCGGGAGCGCTGGTACGGGCCTTCGCGGTCTCGCCGAACGACTGTCGGCCGCGGGTGGCCGGGTGGACGCCGGCCCCGTACCAGATGGCTTCACCCTGACCGCCACACTGCCGGTGCGACCGTGATCCGGCTGCTGCTGGCCGAGGACCAGCAAATGATGCGAGGCGCTCTCGCGCTGCTGCTGAACCTGGAGCCCGACCTGGAAGTCGTCGCGCAGGTCTCCTCCGGCGACGAAGTGCTGGCAGCGGCTCGTACGTCCCGCCCCGACGTGGCCCTGCTGGACATCGAGATGCCCGGCCGTACGGGCATCGACGCGACCGCCGATCTGCTCGCTGAGCTGCCCGAATGCCGCGTATTGATCCTGACCACCTTCGGCCGCCCTGGCTACCTGCGGCGGGCGATGGAGGCTGGTGCCAGCGGCTTCCTGGTCAAGGACGCCCCGGTGGAAAACCTCGCCACCGCCATCCGCCGTGTCGTCGCCGGCGAGCGCGTCGTCGACGCCGACCTCGCCGCCAGCGCGCTGTCCGCCGGCGCCAACCCGCTCTCCGGCCGTGAGCAGGACGTACTCCGCGCCGGCGTGGACGGCTCCACTATCACCGACATCGCTGTCGCGCTGCGACTGTCCGAGAGCACCGTGCGCAATTACTTGTCCGCCGCCATCGGGAAAACCGGAACTCGCAACCGTACCGAAGCGGCGAGGGTGGCTCAGCAGAACGGCTGGCTGTGAACCCAAGCTGTGAGCCGCTACCCTGTTGTCGCGCGGCGTACGGGGACCGGGCTCACGCTCCCCTGTGCTGCCGGTCCCGCCCCCGTAGCTCAGCGGATAGAGCAGGTGCCTTCTAAGCACTTGGTCGCAGGTTCGATTCCTGCCGGGGGCACCATAGAGTCGGTATTAGAAACTTCGTCATCGTGCGCACATCCAAGCAACATCGGTACGGTCACGGTTCCACCAGTGGTGGAACCGTTTGACTTGGGCACCAAGGAAGCAAGCTCTCTGGCCGGCGGTGTGAGCTTGTAATCACTCACGACGGCACGATGATCACCGTCCACGGACAGCAACAGCCGCTCGAACAGACCTTGGTTGAGCAAACGTTTACCTTGATCGTTCAAGGCGCGACACAGAGCACACCACACGACGTTCTACACCAGCCTGCACAGCATCAACCAGATCCCCACCGCAACCACCACACGCCGCGAGTTCATGGCGAATCACCTCGTCTGGATCGCCCACCTGCTCCAATGTCTGACCATGATGCCCGCGCTGCCCATCCGGTTTGCGACCAGACTTGCCCCGCAACGACCTCGGCGCCGGCTTGCCCAATCCATCCGATGACGGCGGACGAGACGAATTACGAGAATTCTGATCCAACCGCCGCTCCAACTCCGCGACACGCTCACGAAGCGCCACATTCTCAGCCTTCAACAACGCGATCTGCTCAGCCTGCTCAGCAACCAACTCCACAAGCTGGTCATACGTCGACCTCGCCACAAACCAATTATCCAACCATAAAACACGAAACCCCGGAGACACGCAGGAAATCGCCTGACCAGTTACGATGTGTATATATAGTTATTATTGCCTACTACATAGTCACATCAATTCTCATTTGTCAACAAACGTTTATAGTGCACGTTATCATCGATGCTAATTCACGTTGAGAAGCTGCTGGATAGTATGACCTGTCGGAGATTGCCCCAGTAACACCATCGCCTCATACGCCACTTCACCAGCAGCTTTGGCCGGATCGACATCAAGGGCAAGGTAGGCAGCCTTGTACCCGGTCATCTGTCGTGTCAGTCGTCTGGCTTCCACCTGGTCGTGGTCAAGTTCGTCAGCTTCATAACTAGCGGCGGCCACAGCATCGGCAGTCTGTTGGAGCCAAGTACGCAACTCGCTATCACCGAAGGCGCCGGCGGCCAAGGCAGTTTCAACTTGCTCGCGGCCAGAGGTGACGGGGGCTTCGTCCATCACCATGTGGATCAAGGTTGCGACCACATGCCGTTGGATGGTTTCGCTACTGGCATGCAACCGCTGCCAGAGGTCAACATCAAGAGTGCGCAGGCGGCTGGCAGTCATATGCTCGGGCCTTTCGGTGGTTTCGGTGGATCAGTTGGGCTCCAGGGGTTCAACCCTGGCGGCGGTGGTCCCTGACGCTTGTTGGCTTCACGTTGCCGTTTGGTCATGGTGCTTGGTCTGACACCGTGCGCCGAACAGAGGTCGGTAGGGTCGGCACAGGGCGCGGTGCCGATGTGGCCACCGGTCCGTTTCCCTGCGCCGCCC
>NZ_BAAANY010000024.1:0-6312 GCF_039530045.1 Fodinicola feengrottensis
CCCGCCCTTTGGGCACCCCGGCGACACGATCCGGACGCGCCGCCGCAGGAACTGCGGCCATTAGCGAGGCACCCTGGCGAGTTGCCGGGACTGGGCGACCAGCTGGCCGTTCTCGTCGTAGACCGTGCACTCTTCGTCGAACCAGCCGTCGGAGACGAAGTCCCCGTGCATGTACGCGCGCAGCCATCCAGGGGCCGGCACGGCCCGCAGGTAGGTGGACAGCTGGACGGTCGGCGCCCAACCCCAGCGGCCGATGGTTCGGGTGACTGGCGGCAGAGCGTCCACGGCCAGCAGCGCCAAATAAGGGTCGGTCGGCGAGCCGTCGGCCGCTCGTACCCACCCGGACACCGCCAACGACCCGTCCGACTGGGTCATCGCGGCCTCCGACTCCGGTGTCATCCGCAGGTCGACATGCCGCATCAGGCCGTACTCCAGCCCGCCGGGGATCTCCACCGGCACCCGCCGGCAGTCCTCCGGGCGTACGAGCGGCAGCGGCACCTCGCGGGCGTACGTGTCCGCCGGCTCGTCGGAGAGCCGGCTGGTGATCACTGACGACGACAGCGTCACCACGTCGTTCTGGACGAGCGTCGTCCGGTGATAGGCCACCGTCTTGCCGGTCTTCAGCGTGTCCACCCGCACCTCGGCCTCGCCCGCGGCCGGCGCAGACAGGTAGTCGGTGGTGATGGCGACGACGTGCGGATGCGGCGACGCGTACGCGGCCGCGCGGGCCATCGGGAGGTTCAGGTAGCCGCCGTTGAGCATCCCCACGACCGACCAGTCGGGGTCCAGCTGGACCCGGTATCGGCCGTCGCCGGTCTCTTCGACCGCTGTCGCACGCTCCAGCGCGCCTTCTATCTGCGTCACGCTCCCAGTCTCACCCGGGGGTGCCCGAGCTGCGCATGATTGATGTCCCGTGTCACAGTTCGAAGCATGGATGAGCAGCCAGCGCCGGAGTCTCCGGGCCTGTACGCGCCCGGAGCCGCCGTTCTGGAGCCCAGCCCGGAGCAACCCAGCCGACCCTGGTGGTGGCAGCAGCCGCACCGCGTACTCACGTCCGCGATGGACCTGTGGTTCGAGCCGAGATCGCCGGTGCCGTACGCCGGCCCGACCCGACACTGGAAAGTGGGCCTCGCGCTTGCGCTTGCGCTGCTCTTCGGTCCGTTGCTGTGGGTGACGACGGCGACCCTCGCTCTGCAACGCGGCGGCCCGACCAGCCCGGTCGCCGGCATCGACCTCCGTAACGGTTTCGGGGACACGCTGGTCGGCGTACTTCTTCAAGCGGTGCTGCTTTTCGCCGCTGTTGGTGTCGCTTTCCTGGTCCTACGGATGTCTGGCGATCGGCTGCTTAATCTCGGCCTACGGCCCGGCTCGCTGCCAATGCTGGCTTCGGACACCGGTCTCACGCTGAGTGGTCTTTACCTCCCCGCGCTGCTGCTGGGCGGCTTGGTCGGCGTGCTGCTGCGGCAGGTGTTCGGCGGCTTCGCCACCAGCCCGGAGATCACCGGCGGTGACGCCGGTCAGCTCATTCGGGCCATCGTGATCGCGCTGCTGCTGGCAATCCCGACCGCGGTGGCCGAGGAAGTGGTGGCGCTCGGGCTCGCCTACCGGCTACTGGAGCGGCTCGGCTGGCCGGTCTGGCTGATCACCCTCGCGTTGGTCGTGCTGCGTGGCAGCTACCACATCTACTACGGCATCAGCGTCGTGTCGCTGCTCGGCTGGGCGTACTTGTCGGTCCTCTTCTACCGCCGCTACCGCCGGCTCTGGCCGCTCATCCTGGCCCACGCCGCGTACGACACGGCCTCCATTACCACCGCCCTCGCCGCCTCCACGCAGATCGCCGTGATGGTCATCCTGGGCTACCTGCTGCTGCCGATGGTCGCGCTCGGCACCCTGATCAACCAGCTGCGGGCTCGGTGGGGCCAGCCGCACCCGTCCACCGACATCATCCGGCCGGCCGCCAGCTGGAAGTCGCGCCTACTTGCGTCCAAACCGTTGCTTTAGCACCCCGAACACCCCCGTCCGACTGAGCACCGCCCAGCCGCCCAGGACGACGAACCAGCACGCATAGGTCGCGATCGGGCTGATGTACGCCAGCGCCGCCGAGCAGATGAACACCAGCCCGAACACCACCGCGTTGATGGCGTCCTTACGCCACGCTTTGGGATCCACGCCAGCTTTCAGCAGGTTGTTGCTCAGCGCGTACCACTGCAGCCGCGCCCGCATCAGCCCACCGAGCCCGATGCTGATCGCGTAGATAGCCACCGCGATCGGTTGGCCGCCATAGTTGGCCAGCAAGTACGACGGGAACGGCATGACCGCGATGACCAGCAGATACTGCAGGTTGAACAGCGACATCCGACGGTCGGCGTACCCGATGTCGTGGAACATCTCGTGATGCGCCATCCACTGCGAACCGATCACGTAGAACGACAGGATGAAGGTCGCGAATGCCGGCAACGCCGTTTTGTTCAGCGCCTCCACCATTGCCTGCGAGCTCAGGTTCTGCGGGATCTTGATGTCCAACACGAGCAACGTCATCGCGATCGAGAACACCCCGTCGGACAGCCCGTGATGCCGCCCCAGCGGAAACCGCCGATCCCGCCCCTTTTCCTCCTCACGAACGGCCCCTGCACTTCTCTCCTGATCAGTCACGCCGGTACTGTACTTCCCGCTCAATCCCAGTGGCGGCCGGAGCCAGCTCATCGAGAAGGGCCGTCGCGACCCGCTCCCCGAAGACCGCTGTGCCAAGTTCGCGCATGGCGTCGGCCAGCGCTGGATCCCACGGCGCGTCCGTGACGCGGCCGACGCCAGGGCCGGAGACGATTCCGCGTATGCCGGCCACTTAGTCCAAAATGGACATCCGCCAAGGCACGGCGCCGGTTTGGTCCATCAGGTACACGGCAATCCGAATGCCCTCGCCGTCCGAAGTCGCCGTGGTAGTTGACCCGGCATTGGAGGCTGCGCAGCAGCAGACCGCCGACGGTGCTCGGCCAACCGGACAGGCTCACCAGCGGCGGGCGGCGCGGGCCGAAGCTGGACAGTGCCAGGGCCAGTACGCCGGATTCTCGACCCCCAGATTTCGCTGCCGGAAAAGAAAGAATGACGCTCGCCCAAAGATGGGCCAGGGCAAGACGGCAGCCTGGCCGGCGTTCGCGCAGACGGTGAAGTAAGCCGCGGCCAATGAGTTTGTCGTCTGGGTGGATGCCGGCGGTCAGTACGAGTGTGGACAGCTCATCGGCGGAGACGCCCGCGTTCTCCCGGAGCAGCCGGCGATGCTGCGCCGTGACCAGCGGCTCGTTTCCGAAAATCGTGCCCACCGCCCGTAAGACAGGACCGGACGGGCGGCTCTGGTCGTCCAGCGCGTGCTGGTCGCCTATCACGTCGACCCCGAATGCCGGCAGCAGAACACCGTTTGCAGGAGCGCCATCTCCAGCCGCTCGTTGGCCTCACCGAACTCGTGCGGGATCGCTACGTACGACTCAGCGTTGTCGCCAATGGCGAACCGGAACATCTCCGGCGGCACCCGGCGGATCGCCATCATCGCCTCTCCATGCTTGCACGCTCCCCAACCGTACGGGTGCTGGCCTCCACCGTGCACCTGCCCCAGACCGAGTCGAACCGCACCTGGCCAATAGGTGACGGTGACTCAGCGGTTGCGGAAGATTCACACGGAGATCGACTACGCGACGGCCGAGGCGTATGGGTGGGGTGATCTGGACCTCGGCATGGGTTTCATCAGACGCGGCAGGGGCGACGGTCCACGATTGCGCCGGATGTGCAGGTTGAGATTCTTGATTGACTTCTGGAGCTGAATCACGAGCGTTATCGTGAGGAAGTAGCACAGGGTTTGCACGACAAGAAGAGAGTAAAGCCGGCCGCCAAGCGCAAAACTGCGCCTGACCAGGCGGACGAGTCGATGCTGTTCTAAACAATGCCGCAGGTGAATCACAGACAGGGGAAATGAGATGGTCACAGCAGCTACCACCGTAGGTCTCTTCTGGTTGTACACATTAAGCATAACGATAATTCTGCAACCGGTACTCTCTGCCTCATTGATCTGGCGGCCAGTGGCGCGAAAAGCGTCCAGAAAGTCGCACTCGAGCCGGATTCAGGACTGCAAACTTCACGCCGATCCGAGAATGCAGGAGCAGCGCTGGACAAAGGTAGAGAACTACTGCGTCAAAGACGACGAGCGCACTCTGGCCACAAGAGTCAATGCGCTACTGATGATCTTCCTGCCGCCGCTCGTGGTTCTGGCGATTTTCTCCGTACTGACGGCCATGTTCGGCAATGCGGTGCCGCAGTGGATATTCGGAGACGAGCGGTTGCCGAGGATCGTCTTTATTGTTGCCATCTCCATCCTCCTTGCCCTCGCATGGTTCTTTGTCGAACGGCACAGACTGGCGAAGGAGATATACACGCTGGTGGGCTCCACGACCAGAGCAGTCCAGCTGACTACCAGCAACCAACCAGAGGACGCCAGGCAACAGCTCCAGTCGGAGTTAAGTCTCGTCTCGTCTCAGCTGGCGAGGCACACTGCTCATTCGCTTGTGCTGGGTCAAGGCGACAATCGTACGACATTGGCCGCCCACGGCCGGGCCATCGCGGACAAAATCCAGGGACTGCAGCTGAGGCTGCCGACCGAAACCTCCGCCGTTATCGAGGCTCAAACGCTTCTGGGCAAGCTCCTCTACGTGATCGTAACCGACGAGTGGAGAACGATCTCGGTCGATCCAGCCGAGGTCGAGCGATACAAGCTCGAAATCCGGCGCGAGCAGGCGACTCGACGGCGCGTTATCCGGCGAGCCATCGTAGCTGCCTTCGGCATTGTCGTTGCGGCCATAACGTCCCTGTTCAAATAGATACGAGGCCAGGAACCAGTCTATGAAGGTCGCCACCACGACGCCCGAGGATATTTTCGGCACTCATATTCACTATATCATTCCTCCCTTCCAGCGCCCGCATGTATGGGATGAAGAGGAACAGTGGCAACCGTTCTGGGAGGATGCGACGCGAGCAGCCGAACGGGTTCTTCACGTATTTGATGACAAGGGCGCGGCGCTGCTCCTCGATTTCTTTGGTACGGAACCCCCTGTCCTCGGCCAAGAAAGATATCCCGGAAGACCAGATGCGTCCGCCGGTATGGGCCCTCAAGGTCATCAGGCGACTTACACTCGACGAGTTCGACGTGCAGTTCGCCGCGACACGGTGTCGACTCGACATCGCATTTGTGAAGCTCGTGACCAGTGGCGACGAGGTGGAAGATTTTCTTCACTGCCACGGTCGACGTGGCCTTCCATGCCTCAGCTCTTCCAACGCACCCGTAACCCGCGGCTGCATTTGGGTTCAGCCGCCGCGCACCTGACCGTCCCCGTAAAGGGCGTCGATATCGATCAGCAACAAATCCTGGCGCCTGCCAGCGGCCTGCACCAAGTCGGGATAGAAGCCGTGCAAGGAGTACAGCGCAAGAACCGCATCGCGGCTATGGTGGCCTTGGTCCTCGAGCAGGTCACGGAGACGTTCGAGACGTTCTACGTCCTTCATGCCGCGCGGCTGTTGGGTGGCCTTGGCCTCGCCCAAGAGCACGACCTGCGCGTGCGAGGACTGCGGTCGCTCCCCCGGCGCAAGAGCCAGAACGTCGATCTCATGCTTGGTACGAGCAGCAGGGTCCGCGATCTCGGCCGACCCAACCGCGCCTACGCGTACGGGAGTCTCGTCGAAGGCAAATGCGCGGGTCCACTCCCGAGCAGTCTCCTCAAAGTGCGGGCCGAGAATCTTCGAGTGAAAGGTTGGCTTTGAGTCCTGCCATGCCACCTGCGCTCGGCCATGTTCGATGAGGTCGACCATAGGCAAGGTGATGAGCTGGTTGAACCGAATGACCGGATCGGCGACGGTGATCACGGGACTGCGCCCTTTGAGCAGATCCTGCTCCTTGCGCAGGTAGCCGGTGGATTCCAGCACATCGAGGGGCGCGGCCACCGCCGAGCGCTGTTTTTCCAGCATCGCTCCGATCTTCGAGGGAGTGGACGCACCTTGCGCCACTGCGGAAAGTAGATCGTAGTACAAAGTGCGATGAGTGATCCGCGGATCTTCGCGGAGCAGGAACTCCGCCTCCACCCGCGAGTAGAGTGCGCGACCCGGATCTAACAACGTATGTACGACCCAGTCGTCGAACTCTTGGGGATTGCGCGGAGGCTTTCCCGAGGTCAACGGCTGATAACCAGGAGCGCCGCCAAGGACCGGGGCGTGTCATGCCAAGTGTGTAAGCCGGAGGTGTACCAAGATCGACTGGCCTGTTGGTTGGTCGGAAGG
>NZ_BAAANY010000025.1:0-44543 GCF_039530045.1 Fodinicola feengrottensis
CTTTGGTGGCGGGGCGGGATTTTCCGATGGCTGGTAGACGAGACGCCGCACCCTCGCAGTAAACGCCTTTAACCAGGGCGCTCACGTCCGCAGTAAACGCCCTTAACTAGGGCGCTCACCTCCGCAGAGAAGGCCCTTAACTAGGGCGCTCACGTCCGCAGTAAACGCCCTTAACTAGGGCGCTCACCTCCGCAGAGAAGGCCCTTAACTAGGGCGCTCACGTCCGCAGAAAACGCCCTTAACCAGCACCGCCGCTCCCGCAGCAAACACCGCCTAACCAGGAAAGCTCCGCAGCAGCAACCCCGCTACGCCCCCGTGGGCACCGAGCCACTGGCAGACTTGGCTACCCACTGGTCCCACGAATAGGTCCAGTCGGTCCAGCCGTCATATGCCTTGACTGGCGAGCCGGTGTTGCGCACGTCGATGGGGTCGCCGACCTGGAGGTTGTGGAAGAGCCAGTCCGCCGGCGTCGGGGCCACGTTGATGCAGCCGTGCGAGACGTTGGTGTTGCCCTGCTGCCCGACGGACCAGGGTGCGGAGTGGATGAACTCGCCGCCCCAGGTGAGCCGCTCGACGTCGTTGACGTTGGTCTTGTAGCCGCCGGGGGCGCTCGCGGGCACGCCGTAGGTGCCGGAGTCGAAGACCGCGGTGGCGCGCTTCTCGATGATCAGCAGGGTGCCGGACGACGATGGGTGTTGCGGGGATCCGAGGCTGACCGGCAGATCCTTGACCTGCTTGCCGTCCACGGTGAGGACCAGCCGGTGGCTTTGCGCGTCGGCGACCAGTCGTTGGTCGCGGCCGATGGAGAAGTCGACGGTGATGTCCGTACGCCCCCATTTGCCGTCGCTGAACTGCACGCCGGCGGTGCCCACGGCGAGGTGGATCTTGGTGCCCGCCGACCAGTACTGCTGGGGACGGAAGTGCACCTCCTTGCTGTTGATCCAGCCCCACGCGCCGGTGCTGGCCGGTGTGGTGGTGACCTTCACCGACTTCTCGAAGGCGGCCCGCTGTTCTTTGGTGGTGAGCGGGCTGTCCAGCTTCAGGATCAGCGGCATGCCGATGCCGTACGACGCGCCGTCGCCGTTGAAGCTGCTGGCGTGCACGGACGCGTCACCGCTGGGGGTGGCCGCGGTGCTGAAGGTGCCGACCGTGCCGGCCGGCTGGCCGGTGAGGGTGGCCTGCACGGTGTAGGTGGCACCGAACGCCAGCTTGCCCTTGCTGGTCCACTTGCCGCCGGCGACCGCGCCGGTCACGTCGTCGCCTTTGGACGACTTCACCGTGACGGTGCCGAGCGAGCCGGAGGTGACCGCCACCGTGACCGGGGTGGCGGGAGCGATGTTGGAGCTGCCGCTCTTGGGGGTCATGACCACGTTGGCCATGGCGGCGGCGGTGGGTTTGCCGGCCGCTGTGCCGCCCGGTGGCTGGCCCTGGCACGCGGCCAGACCGAGCACGAGAACGAGGCACCCGATGAGTGTGGCGAGCGGGCCGAACGACGCTGTTCGTGACGACTTCACCCCTCCATTGTGCGGGGCGGGCCGACAGAAAGCCGCCTCCACAGGTACGGGATGGGCTGTCAAGCCCGACATGCGTGGAGTTTGCGACCGAATTGCCCTCGATTTAGGGTCTTTGCTGTCGTGCCTTACGTCACTATCGTGAATGAACCTGATCGTCGACGGCAGCGGCGCCGGTGCCGAACAAGGTCATGTCGGGGCCATGATCGAAGAGGGGACTGCCCATGCGCATCAGAGACATCATCCGTACCAAGGGTGCCGAGGTCGCCACCATCACGCCTTCCGCGTCGGTGTCGCAGCTGCTGGCGCTGCTCGCCGCGCACAACATAGGTGCTCTGCCGGTGGTCGCCGGCGATGCCGACATGGACATCACCGCGACCGCCGCCAACCATCCCGTCGTGGGCATGGTTTCCGAGCGTGACGTCGTACGCAGGTTGCATGACAGCGGAGACGGGCTGCTGGAGCGGCCGGTCGCCGACATCATGAGCCGGAAGGTCACCAGCTGCGCGCCTGGCGACGCGGTGGACGACATCATGCGGGTCATGACGGACCGGCGGATCCGGCACGTGCCGGTGGTCGAGGACGGCCACCTGATCGGCATCGTCAGCATCGGCGACATCGTGAAGAGCCGGATCGGTGAGCTGGAGGAGCACCGCTCGCATCTGGAGGCCTACATCGCGAGCGGCGGCTGACCTGCCTCCTGCCTTGCCCTCGACGAATCGGGGCAAGGCAAGGATGGGGAAGTTGTTACTGAAGTGGTCAATGATTGTTTGCGTGACAATTGTTCTCATGCGCTGCGCGATTTTTCGTGCGTACAACTCACATTCGGTGCGGATAATTTGCTTCGACGCCAGGGGTGGATGATTGACTAGGCTCAATGTGTGACGCGTTGCTTCCTTCGTTTTCACGTGCCGAACGGGTGTGCTGCACCGCGATGGCCGGTGAACCGTGGTTGAATGGGACTTCGAATCACAACGGTGTGATTTACCGATGCCCCTTCCGTCCATGCCCTTGAGCTGGGGATACGACGGACCGCTGGAGAACACGTCGACGAAGACGAGGAGCGAGATGGACGCCGCGGTCAACAGGCTGCCTGCCGAGCTCAGCGCCCCCGAACAAGCCGCCGAGCCCGCTCCCGCTGCGAAGCCGGCGGCCGGGCCTGACCCGGAAGCCAACGACGACTGTGGGTTGACCCGCCGCGAGCGCGAGGTCCTCGCCTTCGAACGCAAGTGGTGGCAGTACGCCGGCGCCAAGGAGCAGGCGATCCGTGACCTGTTCACGATGTCCGGAACCCGCTACTACCAGGTGCTGAACGCGCTCATCGACCGTCCCGAGGCGCTCGCGTACGACCCGATGCTGGTCAAACGACTGCGCCGGCTCCGGGCCGCCCGCCAACGGGCTCGCTCCGCTCGCCGCCTCGGCATCGAGCTGTAGCCCCTCGTCCGCAATGCCCCGTTGCTTGCGCCAGCCGCAAGGAACGGGGCCGTTGCGGACGTCTCCCGGGATCCGGTGGCCAGGTTCGGACGTCGTCGCCGGAGGTCTTTTCGAAACGGCAAATTCCGGCCCCGCACCGGGCAGGGCCGACTGTAGGCTCCGGCTTGCCCTTCGGGGCACCACCGTTTCGTGAGCTTCCGGAAGGGGCGGCCGTGCGGCGCCACTGGAGATTCCTCGTGCCGCTCGCGGCAGTCCTCGCGAGCCTGCTGGCGCTGACCCTCTCGCCGGTCGCGACCTTCGCCGCGCCCGGCGTGTTGCCGTACGTGCACGGCACGTCGACCGAACCGGTGTATTCGTACCAGAACGCCATCCGGGAGAGCGTCTGGGTTCAGACGCCGAACGACAGCGACAAGGACGGCAAGCCCGACCGGGTACGGGTGGACATCGTCCGGCCCCGCGAGGCGGCTAGCACCGGCGTCAAGGTGCCGGTCATCCTGGAGGCCTCGCCGTATTACAGCTGCTGTGGCCGGGGCAACGAAAGCCAGCTCAAGGGCTATGCGGCGGACGGCACGGTCAACGCCATGCCGCTTTACTACGACAACTACTTCGTGCCGCGTGGGTACGCCTTCGCCGCGGTCGACCTGAGCGGCACCAACAAGTCGCAGGGCTGCCCGGACGTGGGCGGACCGGCCGAGGTCGGCAGCGCCAAGGCGGTGGTCGACTGGCTGAATGGCCGCGCGCTTGGCTTCAACGCCGACGGCAGCCCGGCCAAAGCGACCTGGACCACCGGCAAGACCGGCATGATCGGCAAGTCGTGGGACGGCAGCATCGCCAACGGGGTCGCCGCCACCGGTGTGCCGGGCCTGGAGACGATCGTGCCGATCTCGTCGATCTCCAGCTGGTACGACTACCAGCGGTTCGGCGGGGTGCTGCGCGCTCCCGGCTATGTCACGTACCTGGGCGGCCTGGTCAACGGCCGTGCGCAGGGCGTCTGTGAGCCGCAGATCGACGCCGCGCAGGCGGCCAGCGACGACAGTACGGGCAACTACAACGCGTATTGGGCGGCCCGGGACTACCGGTCGACCGTCAACAAGGTGCACGCGAGCGTCTTCGTCGTCCACGGCATCAACGACCTGAACGTGACCACCTCGCAGTTCGGTCGCTGGTGGCAGGACCTCGCCGCGCGGGGCGTGCCGCGCAAGATCTGGATCTCCCAGCAGGGCCACGTCGACCCGTTCGACATCCGTCGTACGCAGTGGGTGGACACCCTGCACCAGTGGTTCGACTACTGGCTGCAGGGCCTGCACAACGGTGTCATGTCACAGCCGATGGCCTCCATCGAGCGGCCGTCCGGCGAGTGGACCACCGCGTCCACCTGGCCAGCGATTGGCGCGGTCGACAAGCCGGTCTTCCTCGGCGACGGCGATGGCACCACCGGCACCCTCGGTGGGTTCCCGTCAGGAGCCGTACGCACCTTCACCGATGACCCGAACCTGCTGGAAGGCGCCGCGGTCGCCAACCCGAACCAGCCGCTGGCGTCCCGGGCGGTGTTCCTGTCCGGCAAGCTCACCCAGCCGCTGCGGATCTCCGGCATCCCGAGCGTCACGCTGCGGGTCAAGGTCAACAAGCCGACCACCGAGCTGACCGCGCGGCTGGTCGACTACGGCGCCCAGCACCGGGTCGACTACCTGTCGGACGGGTCCGGCATCCACACGCTGGCCACCAAGTCCTGTTACGGCGAGTCCACCGCGACCGACAGCGCCTGCTATCTGGACACCGCGGTCGACTACACGGACAGCAACGTGGATGTGCTGACCCGTGGCTGGAAGGACGCGGCGCACTCCGTCAGCCTGAAGACCGTCACGCCGCTGCAGCCGAACCGCTGGTACACCGTCACAGTGCCGATGGACGCGTACGACACGGTCGTCCAGCCGGGTCACTCGCTCGGTTTGGTGGTGGTCGGGAGTGACACCGACAGCACCTCGCCGACGACCACTGGGGCCACCGTGCAGGTCTCGCTGGCCGGCAGTTACCTGCTGCTTCCGAGCATCGGCAACCTGCCGTTCGTACGGACCGCCCCGCAGATCGGTACGACGACGCTCAAGGCGCAGGCGTTGCGGCGGCCGGAACGCAACGGCGACTTCCGCTAAAGAGGGCGCGTAATGGGCCGCCGAGTGCGCTCGGCGGCCCATTTGCGCGTCAGTACGCTGACGGGATGGACAGGATCGTACGGCCGGCCACGCGCGCGGATGTGGCGGAGTTGTCCGAGGTGCTGGGACGCGCTTTCTATGACGATCCGCCGTTCGTGTGGGTGCTGCCAGACGACGACGTACGGCGGCGCAAGCTTGCCGGCCTGTTCCGGTTGTTGCTGACCAGCGTGCACCTGGCCAGGGGCGGCTGCGAGGTGTGCGTACGGGACGGCCGGATCACCGCCGGCACGATGTGGGACCCGCCGGATGACTGGCAGACGTCGACCGTCACCGAGTTGATGCAGCTCCCCAGCCTGATGGTGCTGCTCGGCCGGCATTTCTTCGCCGGCATCCGGGGCCTGAGCGCCCTCAACCTGCTCGCCGACGTACACCCACACGAGCCGCACTGGTATCTGGGTGTGATCGGCACCGACCCGGCCGCTCAGGGTGGCGGCTTCGGGCGCGCACTCATGGAGTCGCGGCTGTCCCGGTGCGACGAGACCGGTATCCCGGCTTATCTGGAGTCATCCAAGGAAAGCAACATCCCGTACTACGAACGTTTTGGCTTCGAGGTACGGGACAAGGTCACGCTGCCGCGCGGCGGCCCCAGCATCTATCCGATGTGGCGCGATCCGGCCGGGTGAATTCTGGCTGGGGATAATGACAAAAGGGTTTTCCAACGTGGAACATTCGGGCCGGGTAATGCCAGGTCGGGAAATAACGCGTTTTGTTTTGGCGAACCGCTTCCGCGCCGGTGAATCTCAGGGTATGACATTCATTGACCGGCTAGCGGGTCGGACGGCAACAAATCTCCACGTCGTGCGGATCCACGACACGAGATGACTGGGCGAGCAGGAGTGACCCGCGGATCTCACGGTGTCTGAAATCCACGTCTTCTTGAGGGAGAAGCATGTCCACAATCCTGCGCCGCAGCCTGCACCTCGCCATCCTCACCGCCTCCGCCGCAGCCGTTATCGCAGCTGGAAGCCCCGCTTCGGCGTCGGCGCTGGCGGCCGGCGCGCACGTACCAGCCACCATCGCCGCCCCGGCGGCCTGCTCGATTCCCGCCAACGCCAACGACGGCGTACTTAAGACCCTGAAGACCGTCGGCGACAGCCGGCACGTCACCGCCAAGGTCCGGCTCGCGATGTTCGAAACCGCGTGGGTCGAGTCGCACGCGAACAACCTGGGCTGCGGCACCGGCGACTCGGTCGGCGTCTTCCAGCAGTCGCCCAGCAACGGCTGGGGCACCAAAGCCCAGTGCATGAACGTCACGCACGCGGCCGGCAAGTTCCTCGACCAGGCCATCCCGAACTCCGCCAACCACCCCAGCTGGACCGCCGGCCACGTCGCCCAGAGCGTCCAGCGCTCGGCCTACCCGGACCGCTATGACGCCGCCCAGACCAAGGCCAACGCCCTGATCGCCCGCTCCAGGACTCTCTAGCCCGCTCGCGAGGGTGACGTTCTGGGGTCGAAATGCTGCGTTTTGGCACCCCAGAACGTCACCCTCGCGAGGGTTCACCTCAGCGGTTCCTCAGCAAGACGTCCGTACCTTTGTCGAGTGTCGACTCGACTGCGCCAGCTGCTGACCAGACGCCGGCTGGTGCCGGTCATCGTGGTCCTGGTCCTGGTGGCCGCGGCCATCACCTGGCTGGCGTGGCCGGCCGGTGGGGCATTCCACCGGGTGCCGGCGATGGTGGCGGTGCAGACCGGGCCGGGCGGGCGGCAGACCGTCGAGCTGGACACCACGACGTACGTGCCGGACAAGGCCTCGGCTGGTACGCCGGTGCCAGCGGTGTTGCTGGCGCATGGCTTTGGCGGCTCAAAGCTGAGCGTGGCCGCCGATGCCGAAAAACTGGCTGGTCAGGGCTATCTGGTGGTGACGTGGAGTGCCGAGGGATTCGGGGCTTCCGGCGGGCGGATTCACCTGGACAGCCCGGATTACGAGGTGTCGGACGCGAGCCGGCTGATCGACCGGCTGGCCGCTCGTACGGACGTGATCCACGACCGGGGCGGCGACCCGCGGGTCGCGGTGGTCGGCGGTTCGTACGGCGGCGCCCTCGCGTTGCTGCTCGCCGCTGACGACCACCGGGTCGACGCGGTGGTCGCGCAGATCACCTGGAACGACCTCGGGAAGTCCTTCTTTCCCAACGCGGCCGGCGGTCCGGCCGCCAGCGGAGTCTTCAAGAAACTGTGGGCCGGGCTGTTTTTCAGCACCGGCATGACCTCGCAGGGACAGCCGGCCGGCGCCGACCCGAGCGCGCCGCCGGTCACGCCGACGGTTGCCGATCCGCGCTGCGGCCGGTTCGCCGTGGATCTTTGTGACGCCTATCTGCAGGCGTCCACGACTGGGCAGCTCAGCCCGGCTTTGACGCAGTTGTTGGCAAAGTCGAGTCCGGCTTCGGTGCTGTCCAAGATCAGCGCGCCAACGCTGCTCGTACAGGGGCAGACCGACTCGCTTTTCCCGCTGTCGGAGGCAAACGCGAACGCGGCCGGCATCGCCGCCACTGGTACGCCGGTCAAGGTGACCTGGTTTCCGGGCGGCCATGACGGTGGCTCGCCGTCCGACGATGTCACCGTGCAACAGCAGACGCTGGGCTGGCTGAATCAGTACGCGGCCCGTGACGGCGTCACCAACGACGCCAGTTTTTCCTTCAGCAACAGCGGAGACCTGAACCTGCAGACCGGCCGGACCGCGACCACCGAGCTCGCCGCGGCCAGCTATCCGGGGATTTTCGGCTCTGGAGCACCGGAACGGCTCACTCTCAGTGGCCGACCGCAGAATATTGCCGCGCCACCGAACGGAAATCCGGCGGCGATCTCCAGCCTGCCCGGCCTCGGCTCGGCCGGCGCGCTGGCGAGTCGTGCGCTTGGGGCCGGTGGCGACCTGCCCGGCCAGGTCGCCTTCTTCTCCACTCCGGTGCTGGCACAGGCTGTTTCACTGACAGGTTCGGCGCAGCTGCAACTGAAGGTCGCCGCTCCGAGCGGCTCGGCGGTTTTGTTCGTACGACTGGAAGACCTGTCGACCAGCGGCCGCCCGAGCCTGCCACAGGGACTGGTCGCGCCGGTCCGGCTGACCGGTCTCGCGGCCACCCTGGATCAGGCCAAACCGGTGACCATCACGTTGCCGGCGCTCGCGTACCGTTTCCAGGCGGGGCACCAGATCCGGGTCGCGGTGTCGACCACGGACCAGGCTTATGCGATGCCGGTGCAGCCGGCCAGCTACCAGATCGGCCTTGGCTCCGGGCAGCTGACCATCCCGCAGGTGACCACTGTCGGGACCGGCTCCGGGTGGTTCTGGCCGGGTGTGCTGGGCGTGCTGGTTTTGGTGCTGGTCCTCGCGGTCACCGCGATCGCGATGGTGGCCCGCTGGCGGCGCGGCCGCGCGGTGTCCACTGTGGACGAAGAGGTGGCCGACCGGCCGCTGGTGGTCCGCCAGCTCCGCAAGGCGTACGACGACGGGTTCGTCGCGGTCCGGGACGTGTCGTTTTCGGTACGCCGTCACCAGGTCGTCGGTTTGCTCGGCCCGAACGGCGCCGGCAAGACCACTGTCCTGCGTACGATGATGGGCCTGATTCAGCCCACCGCTGGGGAAATCCTGCTTTACGGGCATCGGGTGAAGCCGGGCGCGCCGGTGCTGTCCCGGATCGGCTCGCTGGTGGAGGGCACCGGATTCCTGCCGCATCTTTCCGGGCTGGACAACCTGAAACTCTACTGGCGGGCCACCGGCCGGCCGGCGCACGACGCGAAAATGGACGAGGCGCTGGAGTTGGCGGACCTCGGCACGGCGGTCCACCGGGCGGTGCGGACGTACAGTCAGGGCATGCGGCAGCGGCTGGCGATCGCGCAGGCCATGCTCGGAATGCCGGATCTTTTGGTTCTCGATGAGCCAACGAATGGGCTGGATCCACCGCAGATAGCCCACATGCGGCGGATGATGCGCTCGTACGCGACCGATGGCCGCAGCGTGCTGGTGTCCAGTCATCTGCTGGCCGAAGTCGAGCAGACCTGTACGCATGTGGTGGTGATGAACCACGGCGAGGTGGTCGCGGACGGCACCGTCGACGAGGTGACCGGCGAGTCCACGTCGGTGCTGATCGGCGTCGACGATCCGGAGGCCGCGATGGCGTTGCTGCGACACGCGGACGAGGTGCTGACAGCCGAGCTGGCCAGTGGTGGCCTGGTCGTCGAGCTCAATCCGGCGCTGAATGGGCTGTCCCGCGGCGCGGTGGTGTCGCGGCTGGTGACGGGCGGCATCCGAGTGGACCGGGTGAGCCCGCGCCGGCACTTGGAGGACGTTTTCCTGCAGTTGGTGGGAGAGGACCGGAAATGACCGCCACGACAGGAAACGTGGCCGTTTCCGGGGCCGCGGCCGGCTATCGGCGCGGGGCGACGCTGTCGTTGATGACCGAGATCCGCCGGCAGTTGAGCCGCCGGCGCACCCAGTATGCACTGGGTTTTATGGTGCTGTTGCCGGTCATTCTGCTGATCGCGTTCCAGTTCGGCGGGCCGAGCTCGGCCAGCGCCACCCGCGGGGTGTCGCTGGTGGACCTAGCCACCTCCGGTGGGCCGAACTTCGCCGCCTTCGTTTTCTACGCGTCGGCCACTTTTCTGCTCGTCGTGGTGGTCGCGCTGTTCTGCGGGGACACCGTCGCCGGCGAGGCGTCATGGGGGAGTTTGCGCTACCTGCTGGCCGCGCCCGTGCCGCGAGCCCGCCTGTTGCTGCAAAAACTGGTGGTCGGATTTCTTTCCACCGCGGTCGCCGTCGTACTTCTGCTGGTATCCGCGGTCATCGGCGGGACCCTGGTCTATGGCTGGCATCCCTTGGAGACCCCGACCGGCGCGCAGATCGGCGCCGGGCAGTCGATGCTGTTGTTGCTGGCAGCAGCCGCATTCATCCTCGTACACCTGTTGATGGTGGGATCGCTGGGATTTCTGCTCTCCGTACGTACGGACCAGCCGCTGCTCGCCGTCGGTGGCGCGGTGATGCTCTACATCATCTCGAACATCCTGGATCTGGTGCCGGCGCTGGAAAACATCCGGCCAGTGCTGCCGACCGCCTACAACCTGGCCTGGCTCGGACTTTTCGCCTCGCCCGTACAACTGGACGACATGGCCAAAGGCGCGATCTCCGCGCTGCTCTATTCGACCGTTTTCCTCGCGCTGGCCTGGCGATCATTCCAGCGCAAGGACATCGTCAGCTGACCCTGCTCCTACTCATAGGTCAGTTGCTTGATCGTACGCATCACCGGGGCCGACTCGATGTGCCGGATGTCCTCCAGAGCACCCAGGGTTTCGCTGAGATAGCGGTAAAAGTCCGCGCCATCCCGGCAGATCGCCACCGCCAGCAGGTTGGACGTGCCGGTGGTGGCGGCGGCGAAGGCGATCTCCCGGTGGGCTCCGACGGCCTTGCCGACGGCTGCGAGCGCGGACGGCGCGACGGTCAGCCAGAGCATCGCGGAAATCTGGAATCCGAGTGACTTGGGGTCGAACTCGGTGTCGAAAAACAGCACCCCGGTGCCGCGGAGCAATTCTACCCGGCGTTTCGCGCTCGACTCGGACACTCCCACCGCGATCGCCAGCTCGCGGTAGCTGAGCCGGCCGTCCCGCCGCAGCTCGGTCAGCAGCAGCTTGTCGGTCGAGTCCAGCTCGGTGCGCTCGTCGGTCACCGCCGACGCCGGCTGCAGCGCAATGGACTGCTCCGCGCTCAGCGCGTCGGGAGCGCCGCCCCAAGCGAGGCGGCCGCCGTAGAAAATGTGCAGCAAGTTGTGTGCGCTGACCGAGACGATCCGGGGTGTACGCGGAACCTTGTGCAGGAGCAACGCATCGAGCTCGTCGGCGTTGGGGGCGTGCACGATGAAGGCGATCTCGGTGCCGCCGGAGGTGAGCTTCACGTACGACGTGTCCGACCGGCGGGCGATCGAGGCCGCGATCGCCATCGAGGCGTCCGGAGTGCAGCGCAGCCGGATGAACCACACGGTCTGGCCGACCAGCTCCGGCTGCACCCGCCCGAGCACCCGGACACCGGACTCGCGCAGCCGCCGGTAGCGCCGGGCGACGGTCTGGTCGGAGACGCCGAGCACCTCGGCGATCGCGCTGAAGCCGGCCCGCCCGTCGATCAGCAGGGCGTGAAGGACTTGTTCGTCCAGCTCGTCGTACGCGTCGGATTTCATCTGTCCCCGTGATCTGCTGTCGAGAACCGCTGTAGCCGGCCCAGTGGATGGCGAATCCAGTGTGACTGACCGAGAGTGGGTCCGGTCAAGGCGAAATCGAAAAGGACACATAATGCGTAAATGGGGACCGCTGCTCGCGGTCTGTCTCGGCACCACGATGTTGTTGCTGGACGTGACGATCGTGACCGTCGCGCTGCCGGCGATGGCGGCCGGGTTGGGCGTACGGCTGTCCGGGCTGCAGTGGGTCATCGACGTGTACGCGCTGGCGCTGGCCGCTTTCCTGTTGTCCGCCGGATCGTTGGCGGACCTGCTCGGTCGGCGCCGGCTTTTCCTTGCCGGCATGGTGATTTTCGCGGTCGGCTCGCTGGCCTGCGGGCTGGCGCCGACCGCGGGCCTGCTGATCACCGCGCGCGCGGTCCAGGGCGTCGGCGGGGCGGCGATGTTCGCGACCGCGCTTTCCTTGCTGGGCAGCACATATCAGGGCCGGGACCGGGGGACCGCGCTGGGCGTCTGGGGCGCGGTCTCCGGCGCGGCCGCGGCGGCCGGCCCGATCGTGGGCGGTGTGCTCACCGAGTCGCTGGGCTGGCGCTGGATCTTCCTGGTCAACCTGCCGATCTCGGTGGTCGCGGCGGCGCTGACCTGGTTCGTCGTACGGGAAAGCCGTGGCCCGCGCGATCGCCGGATCGACTTCGCCGGCATGGTGACGCTCACCGTGGCGGCTTCGGCGACCACGTACGGCATCATCACCGGCGACGCGAACGGCTGGCTTTCGGCTCGTACCCTCGGAGTCTTCGCGCTGGCGGTGGTCGGCCTGGTTGCTTTCGTGGTGGTGGAACGGAAAATCCAACACCCGATGCTGGATCTGCGGCTGTTTGGCCGGCCCGCGTTCGTCGGGGTGATGCTGGCCGGGTTCGCTTTCCAGGTGGCGTCGTTCAGCGTGCTCGCGTACGCGTCGATCTGGATGCAGTCGCTGCTGGGATATTCGGCCTTGCGGACCGGGCTGATCCAGGCTCCGCTCAGCGCCGCGTCTTTCGTGGCCTCCCTACTGGTCGGGCGCCGGCTGCACACCACCTCCCCGCGATACGTCATTGCCGGCGCATTGCTGGTTATCGCGGTCGGGGACTGGGCACAGGTGGTGTTGTCGGGATCGTCCTCCGGATGGGTGTTGATTCCCGGAATGGTGGTCGTCGGCATCGGCGTCGGGGTGATGGCGCCGGCGATTTCCGGAGCCGCGTTGGGCGCGGTCGGGCCCGAACGCGCCGGCATGGCCGGTGGCGCGTTGAACACCGCCCGGCAGCTCGGACTAGCGCTCGGGGTCGCGATTTTTGGCGCGGTCGCGGTGAACGCGGCGCAACACGTACTGGCCGGCCGGGTCGGCGACGCGCACGCGACCGCGCAGGGATTGCTCGGCGGTGCTGGCCAGACGCTGCTTCAGGCAGCACCGGCCTCCTCGCGTGCTGGCCTGGAGGTGGTGCTGCGCGGCGCTTTCGCGAATGGCCTGAATTCCGCGATGCTCGGAGCCGGCCTGGTCGCCTTCCTCGCGGCGGTGGCGGCTTTCGTGTTGATGCGAGCGAAAAAACCTAGTCCGGAAACTTCATCCGGTAGCGATATTCCGGAACTTCGGTCATCGGTGGCCGTTCCTGGGCGCTGACCACCGAATCGACGGCCCGTAGTTCGCCGTCCTCGCGCTGGAACTGGGTGAGCGCCGGCCACAGTGGATGGTCCGGCATCACCCGGGCGGCCACCGTGGACAGGATGGTGGCCGCCATCCGGCCCAGCGCCGCGGTGTCCTGGTGGCCGTGCGTACGCTCACCGAGGTCCACTTGGGCGATCGCGCCGAGTCCGTGTTTTCCCAGCGTGTCAATCAAAAGCCCGGTCTCCACGCCGTAGCCGGGGGCGAACGGCAGCGACTCCAGCAGGGACCGGCGGGCCGCGTACTCGCCGGCCAGCGGCTGGACCACCCCGGCCAGCTCCGGAAAGAAAGCGCACAGCAGCGGCCGGGCCATCAACTCGGTGACCCGGCCGCCACCGGTCAGTGACACGTCCAGCAGCGGCCGGTCGTAAAAAGCCTTGACCAGCAACGTTTCCGGGTCGGTCAACAGCGGTCCGAGCAGGCCAGTGATGTAATGCTCGCCGAAATCCAGCAAATCCGCGTCGACGTAAACAATTACGTCGCCATGCGTGACATACAAGGCTTTCCAGAGCGCCTCGCCCTTACCGGGCCGCGAGCCGTGGTCGGCGAGCACGTCGTCGCGGTGGAAAACGCTCGCACCGGCCTGCCGGGCCACTTCGGCCGTACGATCGGTGGAACCGGAGTCGAGCACCACGATCTCGTCCACCAGGCTGGTCCGCTCGGCGAGCTTCCCAATGCCCTCGACGATCGTGCCAATGGTGCGTTCCTCGTTCAGCGCCGGCAGCACCACACTGACCACCGTCAGGTCTTTCGCGGCGCGCAACCTCTCGACCGGCCAGTCGCCGGCCGCCGTGGTCTGCTGGGCGAACCAGCGCCGGGCGCGGGGATGCATGGCAACAGTGTGCCGGGTCTGGCCGGCCCCGATAGCGCCCGGTCCCGGCCGTACGCACGGTAACCCGCTGATCGTGCTGGGTGTCCGGCCGGCTGTGACCGGAGTCGCAGCGGATCCGCCGGTTGGCACCGATCGTTGCCCAAGAAGGCAGCGATGAGGGAATAGTGCCCTTCCCGGGCTGGATTTCCGGGTGGCTCGCAGGGTATTCGCCTGTTATGTTCCGGCCGGGTTCTTGGTGCCCGCGTGCCAGCATGGCCGCAGGCCTTCCGCCGGCGATTCCCGCCCACCCTGTTCATCCCGAGGAGTTCACGTGTCCGCGATATCCGCGGACCGCGGGCACCGTCCACATCGGTCTACGCACCGCCAGCCATTCACGTCTTACCTTGAGGGAGAGAGATCAATGAACATCCGTCGTGTCGCCCTGGCCGCTGGAGCATTCGCGCTCGGCGTGGGAATGCTGACCGGGTGCGGTCTGACGCCCAAGACCGCCGCGACGCCGTCCCCGTCGGCGCCAGCCGCGGCGGACAGCTCGCCGACCGCGTCGGCGGCCGGATTCCCGTCCGTGTGTGACATGTTCACCGACGCCGACATGTCAGCGCTCACCCAAGGAACCATCGCGAGCCACAAGCCGGACGGCAAGTCGACGCCGGCCGCACCTGCCTGCGACTGGCTCAGCGCCGATGGCGGCATCACGGTGACGGCTTCTCTCCGCACCACCACGAAATCCGATTTCGACAGCTCCGCGGACGGCTATACCCCGGTCAGCGGTGTCGGTGACAAAGCGACCGAGTTGCACGGGATTCTGACCGTGTTTCACGCACCCACGACCGAGATCGGCATCATCTTCGGCGGCGGTGGCGACCCGGACGTCGCTATCCAGAAGGCCATCGCGCTCAAAATCATCGAAAAGCTCGACGGTGGCGCGTCCCCCTCGCCGAGTGCCTCCGCTTCGGCCTCCGCGTCGGAGTAGTTCTCCTTTCTGGAAGGAAAAGCCGAAATGAAGAGCCATCGTCTCCTGGTTGCGGCCACGATCGCGGCCGTGGTGCTCGCCGGCACCGGCGGCTGCGGTTTGTTGCAGAAGAAGGACAACCCGCCGGCCAGTCAGGCGGCAGGTCCGGCCGGCACCGCCGCACCGGTCCCGACCGTGTCGAGCAACCTGCCCGATGTCTGTACGTTGATCACCGACGACCAGATGTCCCAGTTCACCGGCAACAAGATCGTCAGCCACGGGCCGGACAAGTCGACTACCGGCAAGGACGCGATCGGCTGCACCTGGTCGGACGCCAACAACCAGGTGATGTCCGTCGACATCGGCAATGCGACGAAGGCGCAGTTCGACAACGACGCCAACGGCAATCCCTCGGTCACCGGCGTCGGCGACGAGGCGTACTCGGTCGCCGGCCAGCTCCTGTACGTCCTCGACGGCAACTACCAGTTCTCCGCGAGCGGGGTGGCCGGCTCGTCCGGGGAGCCGGCTCGGGTCGCCGCCATCAAGCAGGCGATCCAGTCGCTGAGCGGCGCGTCGGCCTCGCCGAGCCCGTCCGCCTCTTCCTGAGCGCAAGCCGCTCGTACGAGCAACGCCACACCCGTCAACAACCCGGCGGTGTGGCGTTGCTCGCATGCGTACGAGCTGATTTCGGTTTCGAATACCGCCAGCCGACCGCGTATGCTCCTAGTCATAACTGAATATGTGCCCTCATCCAGAGGGGCAGAGGGAACCGGCCCGTTGAAGCCCCGGCAACCACCTCGCGCGTGAGTCTCAAGACCATCTACCCGCGGGACAGGTGCCAACTCCGGCCCGTCAGAGCAGAGCGCTCGGACGGGGAAGATGAGCGAGGAGGCTCTTGTCTTGACTGTTGAATCGCCTGCCAGCTGTCTGCGCTGTCGGAACTGCGGTGCGCAATTCCCGCTGATCGCCGTGCACGCCTGCGCCGAGTGTTTCGGCCCGCTGGAAGTGGGCTATGACCAGGAAAAACTCAACGCGGTGACCCGTGCGCAAATCGAGGCGGGGCCGCAGAACATCTGGCGGTACGCGCCGCTGCTGCCGGTCGGTCAGGACCCGGAAACCCGCGCGACGCTGAACCCGGGCATGACCAAGCTCGTTCGCGCCGACCGGCTCGGCGCCGAACTGGGCTTCACCGCGCCGCTGTGGGTCAAGGACGACAGCGGCAACCCCACCCACGCCTTCAAGGACCGGGTCGTGTCGCTGGCGCTGACGGCCGCGAAGGGCCTCGGCTTCACCTCGGTGGCCTGCGCGTCCACCGGCAACCTGGCCAACTCGGTGGCCGCGCACGCGGCCCGGATCGGCTGGCCGGCGACCGTGTTCATCCCGGCGGACCTGGAACCGAGCAAGATCATCGCGAGCGCCGTGTACGCGCCGCGGCTGGTCGCGGTGGACGGCTCGTACGACGACGTCAACCGGCTGACCAGCGAGCTCGGCGAGACCGATGAGTTCGAAAGCACCGCGTTCGTCAACCAGAACGTCCGGCCGTACTACGCGGAAGGTTCCAAGACCCTCGGCTACGAGGTCGCCGAGCAACTCGGCTGGAAGATCCCCGCGCAGGTGGTCATCCCGATCGCGTCCGGCTCGCTGCTGACCAAGATCGACAAGGCGTTCGCCGAGCTGGCCAAGATCGGCCTGGTGCCGAACACTCCGTGGAAGGTCTTCGGGGCACAGTCGCTGGGCTGCTCGCCGGTCGCCGAGGCGTTCCACGCCGGCCACGACGTGGTGCAGCCGGTCCGCCCGACCGGCATCGCGAAGAGCCTGAACATCGGCAACCCAGCGGACGGCCCGTACGTGCTGGACGCGGTTCGGCGGACCGGCGGCTCGATCGCGGTCGCCGATGACGACGACATCCGCGAGGGCATCTCGCTGCTGGCCCGTACGACCGGCATCTTCGCCGAGACCGCCGGCGGAGTGACCGTCTCGTGCCTCGCGAAACTGGTCAAGGACGGCCTGATCGACACCTCCCAGGAGACCGTCATCTACAACACCGGCGAAGGTCTCAAAACCGCCGACGTGTTGGACGTACATCCCACCCACCGCATCAAGCCCACCCTCAAATCCGCCACCGAAGCCGGTTTGTTGAGCTGAGTGGTCATGGCAGGCACCGCGGCTAGCGGGTGTTGGCGGGGGTGGCGGCGGGCGCGGGGGTACGGGCGAGCGGCGTGGGGCGGGCGGTGAAGAGGTTGGCGGCGGCGACGGCCAGCGCGATCGCGCCGAAGGTGAGGACGACGGCGGCCGGGCCGGCGCCGGCCAGCAGCAGGCCGCCGGCGGCGGTGCCGAGCGAGTTGCCGAGGTAGAGCGCGGACGAGTTCAGCGACATGGCGACCGGGCCGTCGTCCGTACGCAGCGCCAGGATCCGGTGCTGCTGCGGGGTGGTCTGTGACCACCCGACCGCGCCCCAGATCACCAGCAGCACGGCGATCCCGGCCGGGCCGCGGGCCACCGCCGGCAGCGATACCAGCAGGACGCCGAGAACGCCGACGATGACGGTCACCAGCAGCCGGGTGTTCGGCCAGCGGTCCACCAGGGTGCCGATCGCGAAGCTGCCGGCCAGCCCGCCGAGGCCCCACAGCCACAGATAGCCGGACAGGTCGGTGACGCCGGCGGTGCTGGCGAGCAACGGCCCGAGATAGGTGTACGAGCCGATGCTGGCGCCGGCGGCCAGCGCGGTGACGGCCAAAATCGGCAGCACCCGCCGGTCGGTGAGCACCCGCAGCCGGTCCCGTACGGGCACCCGCCGGGCCGGTTGTACGGTCCCGCCGCGCAACGCCAGCAGAACGCCGGCCATCGCGACCACGCCGAGGCCGGTGACCATCCACAGCGTCGCCCGCCAGCCGACGTGGTGCGCCAGCAACAGACCGAGCGGGACACCGAGCACCACGCCGGTGGTCATCCCGCCGATGATCAGCGACAGGGCCCGGCCGCGCCGTCGCGCCGGCACCAGGGCGGCCGCGCTGACCGCGGACATCGGCGCGTAGATTCCGGCGCCCAGGCCCGCGATCACCCGTGCCAGCAACAACAACGGCAGGCTGGTGGCGACGGCGGTCAGCACGTTTCCGAGGCTGAACACCACCAACGCGATGAGCAGCACGGTTCGCATCGGGCGGCCGGCGAAAAACGCCGCCGCGAACGGGGACAGCAATGCGTACGACAGGGTGAACGCGGTGACCAGTTGTCCCAGCGCGGCCACCGAATAGTGCAGGTTCATCGCCATCACCGGGAGCAGGCCGGCGACCACGTACGCATCCAGCCCCAGCGCCAGGGACCCGATCGCCAACAGCAACACCCGTCGCATCAAACCTCCATTTAGTGCGGGCAGTCCGGAAAGAATGCGGATAGATTACCGCAATCCGTACATCGTCATCTCCACGACTTCGAGCAGTGGCCGCTCGTCGGCGGTCGTACGACCCAATTCCCAGAGTCCTTCGACGACGGTGAACAAGTAGCGGGCGACGACAGTGTTGTTCTGTGGGACCGAAAGCAGGCCCTGAATTCTGGCCCGGTCCAGTGCGCCGGCCAGTTCGCGCTGGATCTCGCGCTGGGTGTGATCCACGATCTGAGCCACTTCTTCGTTGCCAGGCAACAACTCCAGCGCGGTGTTCGCCAGCAGGCAGCCGCGCTGGCCGGCGGCATTTCGGGATATTCGCTGCAAGTAATGTCCGATGCCGAGAATCGGCGGCTTCGGCGCCCGCAGGTCGGTGGCCGCCGCGGTCGTCCGTTGCTGCGCGTAACGTTGGAGAATGGTCAAGAAAAGTTGGTGTTTGTCGCCGAACGCCCCATAGAGGCTGCCCTTGTGTAATTTCGTAACACGTAACAGATCGGACATAGCGGTCGCGTGGTATCCGTGTGTGTAAAACTCGGCCATTACCGCATCTAGCACTGCATTCTCGTCGAATTGCCGGGGTCTGCCGAGCTTTCCGGCGGCTGTCGCCATGGCCTCTACTTTATGACCGTACGGTCAAGAAAAACAAGGCTCGATAGGCGCCGAAAATGTGGGTCCGACGACAGTGCGGTGGCGGTCGGCGAGTGGACCCCGGGCACTGCCTTCACGCGCTGTAATCGGCGGCCCGAGACAGTGCCGATCACCTGCGGTAATCGCCGGTTTGTCGGCCGGAACAACGGAGAATATTTCCGGCACAGAGGGCATCCCCAGGGGGCCAGATCTCGTGTAGCGTTTCGGTCGGTCGTAGTTCTAACCAGATCGTGCGCAACCTGCCGGGCGGGTCTCCCACGGCTATACGGACGAAGACCCGGGTCTCGCAGTAGGGCGCGACCTGTCGCACCAGCAGTAGAGGATGGCTCCAGTGGCACAGGGAACCGTTAAGTGGTTCAACGCTGAAAAGGGCTACGGCTTTATCGCCGTCGATGGCGGCCAGGACGTTTTCGTCCACTTCTCCGCCATTCAGATGGACGGTTACAAGTCGCTCGAGGACGGCCAGCGGGTCGAATTCGAGGTCACCCAGGGCCAGAAGGGTCCGCAGGCCGAAGGCGTCCACGTCGTCGGCTGAGTTCTCGGTTGAGAAGGCGAATCCAGCGAACAGGGCTCGTTCCACCTTGGTGGGACGGGCCTTGTTTGCTCTGGTAGTGGCCATCTTGGCGTTTTACCGAGCGCTGGAGTGTGGGTTGCCACTAGGTTCTCTCATGTTCTTGCCCGTACCAGAACAGGATTGGTGCGGGCGCCTGAAAACATGGGGGGAACCATCGTGACCGAACAGCCACCGTCGGGTGCGCAGCCGGAATATCCCGGTGAGCCATCGCAACCAACTCCGGACGCGTACGCCGGCTATCCAGGCGCTCGCAACCTGGATCCGAATGACCCGCTGGTAGCCGCGGATTACGGCGGCTGGTGGGCCCGCGGCACGGCTTTGGCTCGTAAAACGTGGAAACATGTGCTGATCCTGCAGATCGCTTTCGTTGTCCTGGAGCTGATTCTGATCACTCCGGTGCACATCTGGCAGGCCTCCCTGGCGGTGGTTCCGGGCTCGATTGCACCGGGACAGAACCCCAATGATGTGCTGGCCCAGTCGCTGGGGCGCCAGGTCGGGCCCATCCTGCTTTCGCTGGTGGCCGGGGTTCTCACCCAGGTGATCGCCGCGATTATCGGACTCGTCGTGGTGCACCTGATGGTGATGGCCGCGACCAACGAGCAACTCGACATCGGGGTAGCGTTCCAGCGGGCCAGTCGGCGGCTCGGGATCATCGTCCTCTGGAGCGTGATCTTTGGCTTGCTGGCTACGATCGGTTTTGTGCTCTGCGTCCTGCCTGGCTTCTATGTGGCCCTGGTTGGCATGCTGCTCGCACCGGTGGTGGCGTTCGAGCGTGGGAACCCGCTGGGCCAAGCGTTCACGTTGTACAACCGGAACTTCGGTCTCGCCTTGGGACTCACCCTCACCGTCGTCGCCTGCGGCCTGGTCGCCGGCATCGTCGCCGGCTGTTTTGGTGGTGCGCTGACCATTGGCTCGGCGGTTACCGGGAGCACCGGTGCGTACATCCTCAGTGCGGTCATCACGGTGCTGATCTCCGCTGTTCTCACCGCCGCCGTCCAGTTGCTGACATATCCGCTGACAACCGTCGCGTACGCGACCTTGCGGGCCCGCTTGGAGCCGTTGTCCACCGCGCAGCTGGCCACCGAGATCGCCCGGTAGCCCGTCCGGGCAGCCGCCGGCGTGACCGGCGGTTGCCCGGCGGGACTATGTTGCGCTAAAAGCAAGACGCTGCGCGACGGGGAGGCACCCATGGCCACTGGCGGACCACCTGGATATGAGGTTCCTGGTCAGGGCAGAGTCAGGGGCAGAGGCAACCCGGCTACGGCCAGCCGTCGTACGACCATCCGGTCACTGGCCAGCCTGGATACGGCCAGCCGGCGTACGGGCAACCCGGTTATGGGCAACCTGGTTATGGGCAGCCGAACCCGGCGAACCCGACGACTGGTTATCCAGGTCCGTACGGCGGCTATCCCGGTGGGCCGCCGCCGGTCGACCCGAACGACCGGTTGGTCAGTGCCAACTATGCCGGCTGGTGGTCGCGCGCTGTCGCGCTGGCCAAGCAGACCTGGCAGCAGCTCGCGCTGTTGCAACTGGCGACGGTCGCGGTCAACCTCCTCGTGGTGCTTCCGGGCAGCCTGCTCAGGCTCTGGTTGGTCAGCGGTGGCGTGCGTGGGAGCACGGCGATCGTGGGTGTCGGCCTGGTCGGCAACGGTCTGCAGCTGCTGGCCGGGGTGATCCAGATCGCGGTCAGCGCGATCATCGGGCTGGCCGCCGTGCACCTGGTCACCGGGGCGGCCACCGGCCAGCCGGTGACCGCCGTGTCGGCGGCCCAGCAGGCGATGCCGCGGTTCTGGCCGATGGTTGGCTGGTCAGTGCTCTTCGCGTTGATGATCGCCTTCGGTCTGGTGGCGTGCATCGTCCCCGGCCTCTATCTCGCCATGCCGTTCATGGTGCTGGCGCCGGTGATCGCGTACGAGCGAGTGAACGCTTTCGCCCGGTCGTTCGACCTCGTACACCGCGACTTCGGCGCGGCGATCGGGGTGTTGGCGACCATCATCGGTGTCTACGCGGTCGCCTTGGTCCTCAACTTCGTGATCGCCGGGGTGTTCTCGGCAGTCGCCATCGCGGTCCTCGGATCGGCCGGGACGTATGTCGCGATGGTCCTCTCGAGCATTATCGGCAGCGTCGTCTCGCTCGTCATCGCCGTGTTCCTCTATCCGCTGCAGACCACCGCGTACGCGCATCTGCGGGCTCGCCGGGAGCCGCTGTCCACTGGTCAACTGGCCGCCGAGCTGGCCCGCTAGCGGGTCCGGTCTTCTTGCACTCTCCGGCCGAGAGTGCTAAACCTTGGACTGGCACTCGGTGCCTACGAGTGCCAGTAAGCAGGTCGGGGCGGTGAGGTTCCGTCGCTCTAGCAGCGACCGGATCCGTCCGTCGCGGGCATCGAGCCCGGCCAGCGGAAACCGAATCCAGCACGCGCGGCCGAGCGATACGAGCGGCCGCCGAAAACAGCGGAGGAAACCACCGCATGGCCAAGTTGATCGCGTTCGACGAGGAGGCGCGCCGCGGTCTCGAGCGGGGCATGAACATCCTCGCCGACGCCGTCAAGGTGACGCTCGGCCCCAAGGGCCGCAACGTGGTACTCGAGAAGAAGTGGGGAGCGCCCACCATCACCAACGATGGTGTGAGCATCGCCAAGGAGATCGAGCTCGACGAGCCGTACGAGAAGATCGGCGCCGAGCTCGTCAAAGAGGTAGCCAAGAAGACCGACGACGTGGCTGGTGACGGCACCACCACGGCGACTGTGCTGGCCCAGGCGCTGGTCCGCGAGGGCCTGCGTAACGTGGCCGCGGGTGCGAACCCGCTCGGCCTCAAGCGTGGCATCGAGAAGGCCGTCGAGTCGGTCATCGAGCAGCTCGCGCTGGCCTCGCGTGAGGTTGAGACCAAGGAGCAGATCGGTCACACCGCTTCGGTGTCGGCCGGTGGCGACACCAACGTCGGCGAGATCATCGCCGAGGCGCTGGACAAGGTCGGCAAGGAAGGCGTTGTCACCGTCGAGGAGAGCAACACCTTCGGTCTTGAGCTTGAGCTCACCGAGGGCATGCGCTTCGACAAGGGCTACATCTCGCCGTACTTCGTGACCGACGCGGACCGCCAGGAAGCCGTCCTGGACGACCCGTACATCCTGATCGTCGAGTCCAAGATCGCGACCGTCAAGGACCTGCTCCCGCTGCTGGAGAAGGTCATGCAGTCGGGCAAGCCGCTGGCGATCATCTCCGAGGACGTCGAGGGCGAAGCCCTTGCCACCCTGGTCGTCAACAAGATCCGTGGCACCTTCAAGTCGGTTGCCGTCAAGGCCCCCGGCTTCGGTGACCGTCGGAAGGCCATCCTGACCGACATCGCCATCCTGACCGGTGGTGAGGTCATCTCCGAGACCGTTGGTCTCAAGCTGGAGAACGCCGGCATCGAGCTGCTCGGCCGGGCTCGCAAGGTCGTCGTCACCAAGGACGAGACGACCATCGTCGAGGGTTCGGGCGACACCGACCAGATCACCGGTCGGGTCAACCTGATCCGCGCCGAGATCGAGAAGAGCGACTCCGACTACGACCGTGAGAAGCTGCAGGAGCGGCTGGCCAAGCTGGCCGGTGGCGTTGCGGTCATCAAGGTCGGCGCGGCCACCGAGGTCGAGCTCAAGGAGCGCAAGCACCGCATTGAGGACGCCGTTCGCGCCGCCAAGGCGTCGGTTGAAGAGGGCATCGTCGCCGGTGGCGGCGTGGCTCTTCTGCAGGCCGGCGACAAGGCGTTCGAGAAGCTGGACCTCGAAGGCGACGAGGCCACTGGCGCGCAGATCGTGAGGATCGCGCTGGAGGCCCCGCTCAAGCAGATCGCCGTCAACGCCGGCCTCGAAGGCGGCGTCGTGGTGGAGAAGGTCAAGGGCCTGCCCAAGGGTCACGGCCTGAACGCCGCCACTGGCGTGTACGAGGACCTGCTCGCCGCCGGTGTTCCGGACCCGACGAAGGTCGTGCGCTCTGCCCTGCAGAACGCCGCGTCCATCGCCGCGCTGTTCCTGACCACCGAGGCCGTCATCGCCGACAAGCCGGAGAAGTCTCCGGCCCCGGCCGGTGGCCCCGGCGGCGGCATGGGTGACATGGACTTCTAGGAGTCCTGCTCTTCAGTACGACCGCAGAGGCGGGTCTGGCTCACGCCAGGCCCGCCTTTTCGTGTCTTGACGAGTATGCGTACATGTATAAGTATAGACGTGTGCCCAACAAGACGATCTACGTGTCGGACGGTGATCTGCCGGTGTTCCAGCGGGCCCAGGAGTTGGCCGGCGGAAGCCTCTCCGCGGCGATCACTCAGGCGCTGCATGGGTTCGTGACGGCCAAGGAGGCTCAGATGCAGGGACTTTCCGAGATCAAAGTGCGGGTCGGCAGCGGTGACGTGCCGCGCTACCAGCGATTCCGTGGCGCGCTGGTGGCGCGCTGGCAGCACCAACTCGGCACCGGCGCCCAGGTCGAGGACTTCACCGTTTACCGTACGGCCAAACAGGCCCTCGCCGTGCACCGCAGGGTGCACCCGGACTGGAAGCGTTGGAGCGACCCCAAACGCTGGGCGAGTGGGGAGAACTCGGTGTGGTCGCAGGACTGGGACGTCGACTGGCATGTCGGATGGAACGGCGAGTCCGCCAGCGGCTCGTCCGACTGGTCCGGCTCCGGCGGCACCGGCGCGCTGGAGGTGTACGACTCCGTCGCCGCCCTCCGCGACGAACTGCCGGCCGAGCTCGCTGACCTGGTCGAGCAGAACCTCGCTACCCCCGAGGTCGAGGACCTGGACATCTGACCGTTCCGGACAGGAGGGGCACAATGGCGGGCACAATGGCGGGCATGGTGGGTGTGAGGCAGGCGAGCATGGTGCCACGGCCGCGGTGGCTGGTGTTCTGGTCGGTGGTGTGGACCGTCGCGTACGGCTGGACGTACGTGGTGACCGCGAACGGGCTGGGCGGTGCGCCGGCCGGTTGGTATGTGGGTTTGCTGGTGATCGGTGGCCTCGCGCTGGTGGCCGCGCTGCCGGGCAGGGTCTGGCGGGTGCCGCTGGTGGCCGGGGCGCTCGCGCTGCTTGCCGCGATGCTGATAGCTATTGGCTCGCTCGGCTGGTTTTTGTTGCCAGCGGTGGTTTTCGCCGCCTTCGCGGCCGGGATGAAGTCGCCGTGGCGACTCGCTCAGGAGCAGGAACAGGAGTCCGGCCAGGACTGATGCCAGACCGCCAGTGGCGGCCTGGCAGCAGCGAGAGCTCAGCCGACGCCAGAGGTGGACAGCAGGCCTGGCACTGTTTTCGCGGTGTTGTGGCGGAAAATGTTCACCGCGCCGACCACCTCGTCGGACTCGTCCCGGATCGGGAACACGTTGACCAGCGCCAGCAGCCGGAATCCGTCCGGCTGCTCGCAAATCACGTCGGCGTTACGTACGGTGCCGCCGTTGTTGATGACAACCGCCGGCGGCGCCTGGTCGTGCGGCATGACCTCACCGGAGGGGTAACGCAGCCGGAAGGCGCCGCAGTATTTCTCGCTCGTACCAAGCTCCGGGCTCCGGCCCCAGGCCGCGATCGCGGTCTTGTTGCACGCGATCAGGGTGCCGTCTTTTTCCAGCACGTACATGCCAACCTCGATGCCGTCCATCGCGGCCTGGTCGCTGAGCAGCCCGCCGGGCACTAGATGGCCGTCCGCACCTCGCCCTGGAAAGTCACGTCCTCCAGGTCTCCGGTGGCGATTTTCTCGCTGATTCCCATTCGATTTCCCCTCACGATGACGGTGGATAACCCTTGGCCACGAGGCTCCGCCGATGGCGCTACTCAGCGTCGCGATCCGCAAGCTACCGGTCGTTTCTCAGAGTTCTCCGATCAACCGCGGCGATGAGGCAGGATCGGGGGCATGACGTCGAGCCGGATCACCGACCTGCTAAGCCGCCACCCGCTGGTGGACGGGCACAACGACCTGCTCTGGGAGCTGCGAGAGCTGGCCAACTACGACCTGGACGCGGTCGATCTGACCCGTCCGGTGGCCGACACCCAGACTGACCTGCCGCGGTTGCGCGCCGGCGGGGTGGGGGCCCAGTTCTGGTCGGTGTGGGTGCCCTGCGACCTGCCGCCGGAGCAGGCGGTCACGGCGACTCTGGAGCAGATCGACGCGGGACATGCGCTGATTGCGCGGCACAGTACCGAGCTTGGCTTCGCGCCGACCGCCGACGAGCTGGAAAAGGTGTTTGCGAGCGGCCGGATCGCGTCGGTTTTCGGTGCCGAAGGCGGCCATTCGATCGGGAACTCGCTGGCGACGCTGCGCACGCTTTACACGTTGGGTGTGCGATATATGACGCTCACCCACGAGAAGAACACGGACTGGGCGGACGCGTCCACCGACGAACCCGCATACGACGGACTGACCGCTTTCGGGGTCGAAGTGGTACGGGAAATGAACCGGATGGGTATGTTGGTCGATCTCTCGCACGTGGCTCCCTCCACAATGGACGATGCGCTGGATGCCACCGAGTCGCCGGTGATTTTCAGCCATTCGTCGGCCCGGGCTTTGTGTGACCACGTACGAAACGTGCCGGACTCGGTGCTTTCCCGGATGTCCACCAACGGTGGCGTGGTGATGGTGACCTTCGTGCCGCCTTTCCTTACAGATGAAGCGAAACAGTGGGGAATCGAGTATTCCGACGAGCGGACCCGCCGTGGCGTGGACCTGTCGTTGCCGGGCGTACGAGCGATGGCCGACTGGCTGTCCGCGCACCCGAGCCCGCCGGTTACTGCCTCGACGATCGCCGATCACGTGGAGCACGTAAGGGAAGTGGCCGGGATCGCGCATGTCGGCCTCGGCGGCGACTACGACGGCTACCCGCTTTTTCCGGACGATATGGGCGATGTTTCGACGTACCCGTTGCTTTTCGCCGAGCTGGCCGACCGCGGTTGGTCCGACCCGGACCTGGCGGCCCTCGCCGGCGGCAACGTCATCCGTACGCTCCGGGACGCGGAAACCGTCGCCCGTTCCCTGCAGGCCACCCGCTCCCCGTCCCGGGCCCGGATCCAAGACCTCGACACCTAACCGCGAATGTAACGAAACAGGTCACAAAACCGAGCTGTTTCGTTACATTCGCGGGAAAATGCGGGCAGCGGTGACGGCAGCGGCGGCGTCGACCAGGCCGGCGCCGGTGCTGTTCGGGCCGGCGCAGGTGGCGGAGCGGACCGATTTCGCGGTCGTACGCAACAAAGTCGTGGTGTCGGCGATGTCCCCGCGCAGGCGTGGATTCGCCGACCACATCAGCGCCACCACGCCGGCCACGTGCGGGGTGGCCATCGAGGTGCCGGACAACGTCCCGTACGTGTTGCCCGGCAGCGCGGACAGGACGTTGACGCCCGGCGCGACCACGTCGGGCTTGCCGGCTACCCCGGAAACCGGGCCACGGCTGGAAAAGTCCGCGACCGCGCCGGTTCGGTCGACGGCGCCGACGGTGAGTACGTCCGGACTGTTCGCCAGCGGGTCCACAATGGACCCGCAGTCCGGGCCGGTGTTCCCGGCCGCGAAAACCGGATAGATGCCGGCGATGCTCAGCGCGTGCGCGGCGGCCGCCAACGTGTCGGATCGGCAGCCTTCCAGCGTCGAGCAGCCCCAGGAGTTGGTGAGGACGTCCGCGCCACGGTTGGGATTGCCGTGAAAAGCGTCGCCACCATGCGGAAAAGGCGCAAACATGAACTGCAGGCAGTCCAGGTAGTAGCCGGGATTCGCGACCCCGCGGGCAAGATCCGCGCAGCCGATCCACTGAGCATCCGGCGCCACCCCGACGCCACCGCGGCCGACCGCGGTGGCGGTCGTGTGGGTGCCGTGGCCGTCCAGGTCGCGCGGCACCGCCGTGCCAAACCACGGGTCGTACCAACTGTCGGCGCCGCCTCGAAAACCGGCCGCGATCACCGGATGGGTGGCGTCGACGCCGGAGTCCGAGACGCCGACTACCACGCCCTGGCCGCGGGCGCCGGCCGCCCAGGCCTGGTCGGCGTGGATCGCGGTGATGTTCCACTGTGGACCGTCAGGCTTCTTTTCGTTGCCGTGCAAGCCTTCCGGGCGACCCGGGATGGGGCGAAGCAGGGGTGCGTCAGTGACCGAGACAACGCCCGGCTGGCCACTGAGCCACAGCCGGGTGACCGGGTCGTCGGCGTCCACCTCGATGGCGTTTATTAAGTAGTACGGTCGAAAAGTCAGTCCGCGGCTGGTCAGCGCGGCCCGCAGTGGGCGCTGGCTGGCGGTCGCGTACGCCGTCAGTTGGCGATAGACCTCTCGCCGTCGGGCCGCCGGATCCGCGATCGAGGCGCTGATTTTGGTCTGTTCCAGAGTCACGAAAAGCGCGTTGCCGTGAAATCCGGGCTGGTGGCTCAAACCGACGCCGACCAGCGCCACGAGACAAGCGGTCACGGCCACCGCGGCGATCCACGGCTTGAGCCAGTTTCGCCTGCGTACGAGGAAAGTCACCGCACCGACGGCGATCGCGACCAGCCAGCTGATGCCGGCCGCCAGAATCGCGTACCAGCTGACCTCGCCCAGGCCGAGAACGACGGCCAGCTGGCTGGCGTCGACGTACGCGTACGGCCCGACCAACGCGAGTCCTAGAGCGACCGCCGCGGCCCACCGGCCGCCGACGGCGGCGACCGCGAATGCCAGCGCCGGTAACGAAATCATCAGCAGAATGCTCAGCCCGCTGGGGGCCGCGGTGGCGGCCACCGTCGCGTACCCGACGCCCAACACCAGCGGATGTGTGGGCGGCCCCGGCAGCATCGCGAGCAGCGCGGCCACCGCGGCGGCGGCCAGCACCGCGAGCAGCGTCGTCCACGCCGACCCGAGTGCGCCGAAGGCCACCCACGGCAGCAATGCGACGCCACCCACCGCGGCCGCCAGAGCAGCCGGCACCAAACGGCCGCGATGAGGCATCGTGGCCGAACGGCGAAGGAGGATGAGCGCGACGGCGAGCAGAGCTGCCAGCGCGACTGTGGAGCCGAGAGCGAAGGTGTTGCGGGCGGCGATGTCGTGTCCGTACGGGACGAACCGGGTCAGCCCCAGCACCGCGGCGCAGCCGGCCGCGAGTGCCCAGAACCGCAGCGTCGCCCGGATCCACGGCCGCTGGACGTACGGCAGCAGACCCAGCGCGGGCAGCCCGGCGAGCAGCGTCGCGCCGATCGCGAGGACTGGCGCCAACCAAGCGCTTGGCCTGCTCTCGAATAGGATTGACGCCTGCTCGACCAGCCACTCGCCGGCCGCGCCGCCGAAGCTGACGCCCACCGTCCACAGGCCAACCAGCACCACTCCAAGGACCGCTGGCCAGCGGCGCTCACTCTCCGCCATGAACGGGAACCCTACGGCCCGTGCTGGTCATTTCGATGGACCGCGGCCAAGAACGCAGTGGGCTGGGCGGCACGTACCCGAACGGGAGGCTAACGTGGGCTTCGTGCCTCGAGACAGCGCAGTGTCCCGGTTCGCCGCCAGCCACCTCGGCCCCGAGCAGCGCAAACGCGCGGTCGAGCGGATGCGGTCGGAAACCTTCGACGTGGTCGTCATCGGCGGCGGGGTGACCGGCGCGGGAGTGGCGCTGGACGCCGCCTCCCGTGGTCTGTCGGTCGCCCTGGTGGAGGCGCGCGACTTCGCCGCCGGCACGTCCAGCCGGTCCAGCAAGCTGATTCACGGCGGCCTGCGCTACCTCGAACAGCTCAACTTCACGCTGGTCAGGGAGGCGCTCAAGGAGCGCGGTCTGCTGCTGACCAAGCTCGCGCCGCACCTCGTACGACCGGTGCCGTTCCTGATCCCGCTGAAGCACCACGTGTGGGAGCGCGGCTATATCGGCGCCGGTGTGCTGCTCTACGACTTCCTCGGCAGCATCTTCGGCACCTCCCGCGGGTTGCCGATCCACAAGCACTACAGCAAAACCGGCGCTCGCCGGCTGTTCCCGGGCCTGCGCGACGACGCGCTGATCGGCTCGATCCGCTATTTCGACGGCCAGATCGACGACGCCCGGCACACCGTGACGGTCGCTCGTACGGCCGCGTCCCTCGGCGCCGCGATCGTCACCAGCACTCGGGTCATCGACGTGCTGCGCAGCGCCCGCGAGGTGGTGGGCGTGCGGGTACGGGACATGGAGTGCAACGAGGAGTTCGACATCAAGGCCCGGACCGTGGTGGCCGCCACCGGGGTCTGGAGCGATGACATTTCCGAGATGCTCGGCGGCCGCCCTGGCCTGCGCGTACGCGCCAGCAAGGGAGTCCACCTGCTGGTCCCGCGCAGCGCGATCACCGGCGATGCCGGGCTGATCCTGCGGACCGAGAAGTCGGTGCTGTTCGTCATCCCGTGGGGCGGGCACTGGCTGATCGGTACGACCGATACCGACTGGAACCTGGACCGCGCGCACCCAGCCGCGTCCAGTGTCGATATCGACTACATCCTGGAACACGTCAATCGGGTGCTGGAGCGGCCGCTCACGCATGCCGACATCGAAGGCGTTTACGCTGGCCTGCGGCCATTGCTGGCAGGCGAGATCGAGGCGACCAGCAAGCTGTCCCGCGAGCACGCCGTGGTGGAGCCGATGCTCGGGCTGGTGCTGATCGCTGGCGGCAAATACACGACGTACCGAGTGATGGCGAAGGACGCCGTCGACGCGGCCGCGCGGCGGCTGCGCAACGTGCCGCCCAGCAAGACGACCGAGGTGCCGCTGCTCGGCGCGGACGGCTACGGCTCCGCCTGGTCAGCGCGCGCGTCCACCGCGCGTCGGCACGGCATCAGCGTCGGCGTGATGGAACACCTGTTGGAGCGCTACGGCACGCTGACCGGCGAGCTGCTGACACTCATCGACACCAACCCGGCGCTCGGCCGACCGCTCCCTGGCGCACCCGAATACGTCCGCGCCGAAGTCGCGTACGCGACCCGGATCGAAGGCGCGCTGCACCTGGACGACGTGCTCACCCGGCGTACGAGAGTGTCCATCGAGACCGTGCACCGCGGCCTGGAGAGCATGGACGACGTGGCCGAGTTGATGGCCGCCGAGCTGGGCTGGGACGCCGCCACCCGGCGCCGTGAAGTCGAGCACTACCGGGCCCGGGTCGCCGCCGAACACGAGTCGCAGCGCATGCCCGACGACCTCACCGCCGACGCGGCCCGCCACGGCGCCCCCGACGTACGCGGCTACGCCGTGGACGCAGGAGCCACCCACGCATAACGTTCCGTAGCGCTGGTAAGGCCGCGGCGGCCGATGCGATCGCGCCGGCTATTCCGCGTCGTGTTTCGTGAGGGGGATTTTGGCGGGGGTTTCGGTGGTGTACGTGGTGCGGCGGTCGACGTAGGACGCGCGCGGCAGGAGTGACAGTGACCCGCCCAGCGGCACCTCCACCTGCCAGCTGGCCTCCACCGACTCGCCCGGCTCGACGGTGCCGAAGGAGGTCTGACCGAGCGGGCTGACCAGGCCACCGGCCGGTGCCGGCAGTGACACCCGGACCTTGGTGCGTGGCCGGACCGGGTCGTGGTTCGTGAACCGTACGGTCACCGCCACCGCGGCTCCCGCTCGTACCGGCTGCTCGACCGGCAGCAGCCGGACGGCTCCCTGACCGGGCTCGGACGAGATGTCGTTCAGGATCCGCCGGACCATCGCGTACGTGTCGCCGCGCGGCCGCGCCGGATACGTCTCGGTGCGGGTCGTCCACTCCTGGCTGATCGCCTGCCAGTCCGCCGGGGCGCTGCTCGGCGGCCGCCCGCTGCCCACCGACCTGGCGAGGTCCGCGAAGAACCGAGCCCACCGCGGCTTGTAGTAGTCAGCGACCATCCCATGCCAGTCGCGGTTGCCGTAGTCGTGCAGCCCGCCAAACGCCTGCGGGGTCCAGACGCTGACGATCGTACGAGCGTCGGCCTCCAGGATTTCCCGCTCGTCCGGCGTCCGCCCCCAGCTGCGGGCGGCCTGCTGCCAGCGCCCGAAGAGCCAGTGCTCACCGGTCCCGAGCAGGTCGTTGGTCAGGTCCATGTAGTGCAGGAACCGGTTGCTCAGCAGCGCGAGCCTGCGCCGGTCCTGGCAGTGGTAGGCGGCCCGGATGTCGGCGAGCAGCAGCCGGGCCCGGTTGGCCAGGAACTGCCGGGTGACGTCCAGGAGGTCGTATTGGTACGTCGGCAGCCCGCGCAGCGCCGGGTGCACGGCCGCGAGCTCCACCACCACCGGTACGAACCGCTCCAGGTCGTAGCGGGGCTCGGCCGGCCCGTACGGGGACGCATTCGCCACTTCCAGGCTGGGGATCGCCGCGAAGGGCGACTCATAGGGCCCCTCGCCGCTGCGGTGGCCGCTGGCCCGGAAGGAGTACGCGGTGGTCAGCAGCACGTTCCAGGCCGCTGCCGCGCGCGGGTCGTCCCGGCCGTACCGGCGGACCGCGTAGTCCCGGATCCAGCCGGCCGGGTCGACCGGGGTGGCCCGCCAGGTGGTCTCGCTCCACAGGTCGCCGATGACCGGGTTGTGGTGGTGGCCCTCCGGCATGAACGCGGTGCCGACCAGCCTGCCCCGGGTGCTCGGCGGTTGGCTGCGGACCGCCGGCAGGGTCTGCATCGGCTCGTGCAGGCTGCCGAACATCCCCAGCCGGCCACCGAAGTTGCCGACGCTGCCCCACGCCCACGGGGCGCCCCAGAACGCGTTTGTACGGTTCCACCGCGGGCCGTCGTCGGAGTCCAGGTCCACCACCAGCGTGCGGTCCCGGTCGATCGCGGTCATCAGTTCCTGGCGCGGATTGTCCTGCCACGACTGCAGAACCCAGGTCGCGCCTGGGGTGGCCTCGGTCATCGCCCGTTGGACGGCCCGACCGGCGGCGGCCAGCGGCACGTCGCCGAGCGTGCCACCCTCGTGCACGAGGTCGGCGGAGAAATGTGTGGTGGCGCCGAAACTCTCTCGCTGGCAGCGGTAGAACCGGGCCGCCAGCCGGTCGTAGAGCGGGTCGGTGCTGGCCAGCCAGTCCGGCCGTGGCTGGCCGCCGTAGTCGCCCTGCGCCAGCACGGTGGCGCCTGGGTGGGCGGCCGCGAAGGTGTCGTTAGGTACGTGGCCGACGAAGCCGGGGAAGACCGGCGTGATGCCCAGGTCGCGCATCCGGTCGGCGATCCGCCGGCCGAGCTGGGCCCGCCGGCGCAGGTAGTCCAGGGTCACGCCGGTGCGGCCGGCCGTTGTTCGGGTGCCGGCCGAGATCGAGCCGTACCACTGCCAGGGCGCGTGCGCCGGGCCGGGAATCCAGCTCAGCACCTGCTCCGGTGTCAGCCCGAAGTCGGTCAGCGTGTCGTACCAGACGATTTCCTGCCCGACCAACGCGAGCGCGCGGTTGGTGCCGGAGGCGGCCAGGTAGTCCAGCTCGCGTTGCCATTCCGGCCAGGACCAGTACGGGGTGGTGTAGCCGAAGGTGCAGAAGTTGTACGCGTACCGGTCGGTGAGCTGGGTGGTCTTCACGATCGGCCGCCCGGGGGCGGGCAGCAGCCGGGGGAGCAGCAGCCGGTCGCCGTTCCATGAGATGTGACCGCGGCCGACATATTTCAACCACCAGTGAAAAGCCGAGACGACGGCGACGGTGGACGTGCCTTCCAAGGTGACCGCGCCGGTGGCGCCGCTGATCCGGAAGGCGTCCGCGGTGCCCGCCGGGGTCGGCATCGGGCGCAGTCGGAACTGCAGGGCGCGGGCCACGTCGCCGCCGAGCAGCCGGGTGATCGAGGCGCGGGCCTGATGCAGGTCGAGGGGATGGTGCGGGCAGCTAGTGGGGCCGCCGACCGCTGGACTGGTCGGTGCCGCGGCGTTTCTTGCGGGAAGTGCAAAGGTATGCCTGGTAACGTTCTCATTCAGTTGTTCCTGAGGTTTTCTTACCGGAGTCAACGGTTCCCTCCCTCGCCAGTGATCCGGTTGTCGCGCAGGTCTTTCCCAGGTTGTGCGCTGTTTCGGTCTGGTTGAGAAACGGTATGTACCGGTCGGCCGGCCTCTTTCCGGTCGGCCGATGTTGCGGTAAACCACTTTACCGGGGTGGTGATCCGGTAGAACGGAACCAGCGAGCTGGCCATGGGGACTCCTGTGGTGTCGCGCCCGCGAGGTCACCACGGCTGGCCGCACCGGCGAGCCGCATGCCTCCTTCGGATGCGCCCGGCCCCACCACGGTCGCAGGTATTATTCTGCGCATACTGCTGCAACGTTGTAAATATCCTGTGTACCGATTCACCCACGCAAAGTGGTGTATTCGCGGGTATGGAAGCGCATTGTTACCGGTCGGAAATATCGTCAGCCCGGGATTTCGAAAACTTTTCCAGGATTGAGAATCCCGGCCGGGTCCAATGCGGCTTTGATGGCCCGGTGCGTACGCAGTCCGATTGGCCCGATTTCGGTGGCCAGCCAGCCCTTCTTCAACGTACCGACGCCATGCTCACCCGTACATGTGCCGCCGAGGTCCAGTCCGAGCTGCATGATTGCGTCGAAGGCCAGCATGCAGCGCCGGTGGGAGTCGGGGTCGTCCCGGTCGACGATCAGGTTCGGATGCATGTTCCCGTCCCCGGCATGCCCAACCATCGCCACCCTGACCTGGTATTTCTCGCCAATCCGCTGAGTGGAGTCAAGGAGCTCCGCCAGCGCCGACCGGGGCACCGCGATGTCGTCGACGATGATTTTCCCGAGCCGCTCCATCGCCGGATGCGCCAGCCGGCGGGCGGCCAGCAGCATCTCGCCCTCGACCGGATCGCTGGCCACGTGCACCTCGCTCGCGCCGGCCGCCGTACACAACTGCGCGATCCGCTCCAGCTGCGCCGACGAACCGTCGTCCACGGCGGCCAGCAGCAGCGCGGCCGCGTCCACCGGCAGATCCATCGGCCGGTACGCCTCGATGGCCCGGATCAGCGTGTTGTCCATGATTTCCAGCAGGCTGGGCGTACGTCCGTCGGCGACGATCGCGGAAACCGCCGCCCCCGCGCTGACCGTGTCCTCGAAGACCGCCGCGAGGCTGAGCACGCCCTCGCTGACCGGCCGCAGCGCGAGGGTGATCTCGGTGATCACCCCGAGGGTGCCCTCGCTGCCCACGAACAGCTTGGTCAGGTCGTAGCCGGCCACGCCCTTGGCCGTCCGCCGGCCCGTCCGCAGCACCTCGCCGTCCGCCAGCACGACCTCCAGACCGAGCACATATTCGCTGGTCACGCCGTACTTCACGCAGCACATGCCGCCGGCGTTGGTGGACACGTTGCCGCCGATCGTGGAGCTCTCCCACGACCCCGGGTCCGGCGGATAGCGCAGGCCCAGCTCGCCGGCCGCGGTGCTGACCGCTTTGTTGATCACTCCCGGCTGGACGACCGCGATCCGGTTGATCCGGTCGATCTCAAGGATCCTGTCCATCCGGCGCAGCGACAGCGCGATGCAGCCGTCGACCGCGTTGGCGGCGCCGGCCAGCCCGGTCAGCGCTCCCTGCGGGACAACCGGGATGCCGTACTGGCCAGCCACCCGCACCACGTGCCGCACGTCTTCGGTCGACCGGGCGTGCACGACACAGCCGGGTTGCCCGTGCTCGACCAGGTCCGCCTCATCGTGCGCGTACGCCGCCATCACGTCGACATCGGTGACCACGGCGTCACCCAGCCGCTCGCGGAGCTGGTCGAGTGCTGCTGTCGCGATCCCAGTCATAGGGTCAATCCTAAGCATGGTGTTCTTCGCTCCAGGAGGACAATGGACGAGTGACAGTGCTCATCGACCCTCCACGCTGGCCCGGTCATGGCCGGCTCTGGTCACACCTGGTCAGCGATCTGTCGTACGAGGAACTGCACGCCTTCGCGAATCGCCTCGGCATCCCCGAACGAGCCTTCCACCGCGACCACTACGACGTACCAGCCCGCTTCTACGACCAAGCGATCGCCGCCGGCGCCGAACCCACCACCAGCCGCGACATCGTCGCCCGCCTCACCACTGCTGGCCTACGCCGCCGCTGAACTGAGTTGTTGGCCGCAGTTCCTGCGGCGGCGCATCCGGTTCGCGTCGCCGGGGCGCCCAAAAAGCGGGCACCCCACCGCCACGAACCTGGGCGGCCTCCGGCCGCCGCGCGGGCGGGGTTGGGTTAGCGGCGGTGGCTGTGTTGTTGGCCGCAGTTCCTGCGGCGGCGCATCCGGTTCGCGTCGCCGGGGCGCCCAAAAAGCGGGCACCCCACCGCCACGAACCTGGGCGGCCTCCGGCCGCCGCGCGGGCGGGGTTGAGCTGTTGGCCGCAGTTCGGCGGCGCGTCCGGTTCGGTCGCCGCGCGGGGCGGGAGGGGTCAGAGTTTGCGGACGAGGGTTACTCCGTCTCGTACGGGCAGCATTACCGACTCGACCCGGTCGTCGGCCGCGATCAGGTCGTTGACCTGCCGGATCGCGACCACCGCAGGGCGTTGCGCGGCAGGGTCGACGACGCGGCCGCCTTGCAGGACATTGTCCAGTACGAGGAGGCCACCGGGCCGCAGTCGAACAATTAGCTCCTGATAGTAAAGCGGATAGTTTTCCTTGTCCGCATCAATAAAAGCGAAGTCGAGCGCGGGGTCGAAGGGGAGTGCGCGCAGGGTGTCCAGCGCCGGCGCGATCCGCAGGTCGATCCGTTCGGCGACCTCGGCCCGCTCCCAATAGCGGCGAGCCACCCCGGTCCACTCCTGGCTCACGTCGCACGCCAGCAGCCGGCCGTCCTTTGGTAGGCCGCGCGCTATGCAGATCGCCGAGTAGCCGGTGAAAACACCGACCTCGACGGCCTGCCGCGCGCCGGTTAGCCGTACGAGCATGGTCAACAGTTCGCCCTCGTCGTGCGAAATCTGCATGCCCGCCGCGCCCCCGAAAGTTGTTCGCGTCTCGGCGGCAAGGTCCAGAAGAACCTGGTCGGCGGGAGTGCAATGCGCCAACAGGTAATCGCTGACGGCCGGAGTGAGAATGTCTGTCATACCTGAAAGCGTCCACTAATCTCGCCGCTTTGACAAGGGCTTGTCGAAGTAACGAAATTCCTAGATGCTTGTTCGATGCCCGATCCGCTGGTGCTCCGTGATCCCGCCCAGTTCAAGGCATTGGGACATCCGCTGCGGCACCGGCTGCTGACCGTGCTCCGGCAGCGTCCGGCCACCCTCGCGCAGCTCGCGACCGCGCTCGGTTCCACCAAGGGCACGGTCGGCTATCACGTCAATGTGCTGACCGACGCCGGGCTGTTGGAGGTGGCCACCACTCGGCAGGTGCGTGGGGGCACCGAGCGTTACTACCGGCTCGTCAGCCAGAACCTGCGGCTTGCCCGAGATGCCCCGGTCGGCGCGGAGTTTCTGGTCAAAGCGGCGCTGGATGAAATGCTGCCAGCGACCCAGGATTCACCAGAACAGACGTTGTTGCGGCACGTACGCTTGACGCCTGAAAGGGTCAGTGCGCTGGCTGCGGAGCTGGAGCGGTTCGCCGATCCCGATCATCTGCCGGACGGTCCAGAGGGCGAGCCCTACGGACTGCTGGTCAGTCTTTTTCGCGCCAATGTTCCGTTGCTGCCGCCGGAAAGCTAGTGGTCTGTCTTTGATTTGGGATGGTGGATCCGGTGATCCAGAAGTCGTAGCCGCCGTGCCAAATCAAAGACAGACCACTAGTACGAGTCCAGTTCGGCGATCAGGTTGGCGCGGGCTGCGTCCTCGCATTTTGCCGGCATCAGAAGGAAAATCCTTGGCAGTTGGAGAATTCCGCGCAGCACGTCACTGCGGCCGGCGACGAAGTCCGGCTCTGGTACGTGCGAGTATTCCTTTCGTACGGCCATAACGTAGGTCGCGTAAAGGTCCGGCGGGCTGGCCAGGATCAGCAGGTCTGCGTCGCAGAGCAGAGCGCCGTTCGCATCGTCCGGCTCGGCCGCGTGCCCGCGGGTCAGCAGGATCAACCGGCGGATTTCGGCGAGCCGTTGCGGCGCGATTCCTTGCTGGGAAAGGGTTTCGGCGGCGAGTGTCGCGCTCGCTTCCTCGTTGTCGTTGCGCTGCGGTAAATAGACGGCGTCGTGGAACCACGCTGCCAGCCGGACCGCCTCCGGATCGCTGGCCGCTGGCGCGTACCGGTCGACGGTGTCCAGGACGGCGGCGAGGTGGTCGACCGTGTGATAACGCCGGTGCGGCTCCCGCCAGCGGTCGAGCAGGTGCCGGCCGAGGCGCTCGTCCAGCGGCCAGCGGGCCAGCAGGTCGTCGCGTACGTCGGTGGTCAGCTCATCCGATCCGGTCACGATGACGTATTCTGGTGGCAGCACAGGGACCAGCGCACGCCAGGGGCAGGGATGGCGTGCCCTTGGTGATACCTGGAGCACTCCTTGCAAGCCCTTCTGGCGTACAAACGCCTGCCCGCCCTCGCCGGTGCGGGGTTCCTACCGATCGCTTTCCTGGCCCGGCTGCCGCTCGCAATGGCGCAGCTGGGCACCCTCCTGCTGGTGGTGTCGGTCACTGGCAGCTACGCCGCCGGTGGCCTTGCGGCCGGTCTGGTGGCGGTCGGGATGGCCGTGGGCGGGCCGGTCGTCAGCCTGCTCGCGGACCGGCACGGCCAGCGGCCGGTCGCGTTGCTCACCACACCGGTTAACGCCCTGGTCACGGTCGCTCTGGTGATCGCCGTCAACACACATGCCGGGATGGTTGCCGTCGGTTTGCTGGCGCTGGGTACGGGCCTGTCGACGACCCAGATCGGCGCGTTGGCCCGATCCCGGTGGATCGGTCTCGCGGCCGGACGGTCGTCCGATCTGGCGCCGGCGATGTCGTACGAGTCGGCCGCGGACGAAACGTCGTTCGCGCTCGGGCCGGCGCTGATTGGCTTGCTGGCGGCCGTTTTCTCGCCGTCGACCGGGTTGCTGCTCGGCGCCGCGACCATGCTGGTCTTCGGCCCGCTCTTCGCCCTGCACCCGACCGCGGCGGCCGCCGGAAAGTCGTCCGCCGGCCGTACGCAGGGCCGCGTCAAGGTCCCCGAGCTGGCGATCCTGGTGGGCGCGATGTTCCTGCTGGGATGTTTCTTCGGCGGCGTCGGCGCCGGTGTCACCGCGCTTTCCACGGCGGTCGGCGCGGCTTCGGCGGCCGGCGGGGTGATCGCGGTGATGGGGCTGACGAGCGCGGCCGCGGGCCTGGCCACCCCGCTGTTGCCCGAACGCCTCGGCCACCCGCGCCGGCTGCTGATTTTCGCGGTAGGGCTGGCAATTCTGTCGCCGCTGCTGTTGGCGGTTAGTACGGTCGCCGGCGCTGTGGTGGTCGTAGTGGCTGTCGGCTGCTGCATCGCACCGTACATGATCAGCGTCTATTCGCTCGGTGAGCGGCTCGGCGGCACTGGCCGTACGGCTGCGGTGATGACGCTGCTTTCCAGCGGAGTGGCGGTCGGTTACGCGGCCGGCTCGACCGGTGCCGGCGCGCTCGCCGACCTCGGCGGGTTCCGGCTGGCGATGGCCGCGCCGGCGGTCGCGATGGCGGTCGCGGCCGTGCTGGTCTTCGCGGCCCGTGGACGTTTGTCAGGCCTAGAAACGAAAACTGGCGACACGATGCCCGTACGAATCTCGTCACCGTCGAGCGTGTAAGGCCATTTTCAGCCGCGCGGCACCTCGGCGGTGATCGCGGTGCCCTGGCCGGGCGCGGAGTGGATAGTGAGCACTCCGCCGGCGGCCAGTAGGCGCTCGGTCATGCCGCGAAGGCCGTGCCCGGGTGGCACCACAGCGGGGTCGAAGCCGGCGCCGTCGTCGGCGACTGTCAGGGTGGCGGTGGCCAGCCCACCGCGGACCATCACGGCGACCATCTGGGCGGAGGCGTGCTGCGCCACATTCGTCAGCGCTGCGACCGCGATTGGGAACAGTGTTCGCATGCTTTTTCCGTCCAGGTCTTCGATTCTCAGCTCGACCTCGACACCGGATTGCGCTGCCCAGCCGTCCACCCACGCACGGAAATCGGTGCTCGGCGCCGCGGCTGGCTGCTGAGCGGCCACCAGCATGCCGAATTGGCGTTGGAGGTTGGCGACCGCCTCGGCGGCTCGATCAAGGTGTGCCGGTACGGCCGAGGGCGCCGCCGTCTGCGCTTTTCGTAGCTCGGCGGCGGCCAGGAATGCCTGCTGCTTAACGGTTTCGTGCACCTCGCTGGTCACTCGCAGCCGATCCACTTCGGCGGTCGAGGTGGCCAGCTCGCGGGCCAGCTGGGTCTGGTAGATCGCTACCACCACGCTGACTCCGGCCAGTGCGGTCAGCGCCGCGACCGACGCCGCGGTGTCGGCCGGCGCCCTGAGCAGGATCGAGGTCACTGCCCCGATGGCGGTGGCGAGGCACGTACCGGCCAGCGCCGCGCTCGCCGGCAGCGTGAAGCCGGCCGCCGCGGCGAGCCACAGGGTGCCGCCGAGCCAGCGCACGCCGGCCGCGAAAGGCAGCAGGATCGCCACGGCGGCGATCAGTACGAGCGGCAGCTGCGCCGACCGTGGCTGGCCGGCCCGTGCGGTCCTTATGGCGGCCACCACGTACGCACCGGCGCTGGCAGCGGTCGCCGCCAACGCAGGCACCCACCCAACGTCCGCCGGCCGTGCCCGGATCAGCTGGATCAGCGGATATGCCAACGGCAGCAACCAGAAGAGCGCGACAACGACCAGGACTGGACTGGTCCGCGGCGGTGGTCCGGCTGCCTCCATCCGGTCAGCATGGCCGGGCAGCCGGCCGTACTGCAACGGCCCTACCAGTCAGGGCCCCACCCGGCCAGGCCACCGATTGCTGCTCTTTTCGCCCCCAAGCGACCATTTGGGGAGGCCAACGCCCCTTTGGTGAGATGCCGGCCGGTCTCCAAGGGGGCTGGTAGCCAAAAAGCTAGCCGGTTGCTAAACGACCGAACTCCTTGGCGGGAGGCCGCTGATCGCCGGAACTGTCGGTGCCGCCGAGGACCCTCGATTCGGGGGCGGCTCATTTCGGTGGGGACGTGACCTGGTCGGCGAGCTGTCGCAGGTAGGTGGCGAAGCGTTGCTGGTCAGCGGGGTCCCAGTCGGCGACCAGCTGTTCGTACGCGTGCTGCTGGAAGTCGTGTGCCGCAGCCAGAAACGCCTGCCCAGCGGCGGTCAGGGTGAGGTTGGCGCGGCGGGCGTCAGCGCTCGACGAGCCGCGGTCGACGTGCCCGGAGCGGATCGCCTCGCCGACCATCCGGCTTGCCACCGACCGGTCCAGCCCCAGCTGGAAGGCCACGTCGGCGACGGTGACCTCGCGGCCGCTGGCGGCGATCGCCTCCACCACCTGGACCTGCTGGACGTGCTGGGTGTCGCCGGGCGCGTGGGCGGCGGCGGTCGGCGCCCAGCGGCGGGACCAGAAGCGTACGAGCCGGAAAAGTGCCGGGCCGGCGCCGGCCGTGCTGGCTGTCATCTGCCCATCATCGCACTTGATGCATGCAATGCGCACATGTAACGTGTGCAATATGCACGTACTTGAGCGGCCGCGTACGGCCGGACGGAACCTGACCTTCGTGGCCGCGTTGCTCGGCCTCCTGATGGCGCAACTCGACGGAGCCGTGGTGATCGCCGCGCTGCCGTCTATCCAGCACGACTTGCACGGCACCGCGATCGCCGGCGTCACCGCCGTCTATGGCCTCGCCGTCACGGTTGCCACGCCGTTGCATGGCCGGCTGGGTGACATGTACGGCCGGCGGGTCACTTTCTCTTTGTCCATCGCGATTTTCGCGCTCGGCTCGGTGGCTTGCGCGCTCGCGCCGAGCCTTGTCTTTCTGGTCGGCGCAAGGGCGATCCAAGGTCTTGGAGGCAGCGGGCTCATCGTGGCCGCGGTCAGTGTGTTGGCTGAGATGTTCGACAAGGAGGAACTGCTGCGCCGGCAGGGATGGATGACTGCGGTGGCCGCTATCGCCTTCGTCGGCGGCCCGCCGATCGGTGGGCTGATCGCCGGCCAGTTCGGCTGGCAGTGGATTTTCGGGTTGAACCTCCCGATCTGCGCGGTCGCGCTCGCGATCGGATTCGCCGGCTTGCCGCATCGCAATTCCAGCAATGCCAAAGGTGGCTTTGATTTCCCTGGCGCGGGTCTGGTGGTTGTCGGTGGGGCGAGTCTGGTCGCGTTGGGGAGCAGCGAAAACGTCGCCACTAACCCCTTGGTGGCGGTCCCGCTGCTCATCGTTGCCGTCGTCTCGACGATTTTGCTCGTACGGGTGGAAAAGAGTGCCGCCAGTCCGTTGATCTCGCCGAGGCTTTTCGTCGTACCAGCGGTGGCCCGCTCTGTCCTTGCCAGCGGCCTTTCCGGCGTGACGCTTTTCGGCACCTTCACCTTCATGTCGTTGGCGATCGTCGCCACTGTCCATAGTGGACCGACTGGGACCGGCCTTCTGCTCGTACCGATGACCGCTGGTCAGCTGCTCCTGACAACCACGTTTTCGCTGCTGGCGCGGAAATTCCCGCAGCTGACGGCGTGGGGTCGGCTGGGGCTGGCGCTGGGAGTGGCCGGCCTTTCGTTGATAGCGCTGGCGATCGTGTTCTCGCAGCCGTATGCATTGATCTGCGGTCTCGTGCTCAGCGGTGCCGCACTCGGGCTGTCGATGCAGGTCTACACCCTTTTGGTGCAGTCTTTCGCGCCGAAGGAGTCGATCGGCGCGGCGATGGGCACGCTGTCTTTCTCCCGTCAGATTGGCAATGTGCTGGGCACCGCGATCTTTGGTTGGGTGGCCGCGCTCCTGGCCAACCCGAGCGGTGGGCTGGTCGCGATCTTCGCGCTCGCCGCCGCGGTGACCGTCGTCGCGTTGGTCACTTCACCAGGTCAGCCGGCCGGATCGTGATGTCGTAAGGCTTTTCCACGGCCAGCTCGGCTGAACCGGCCGCCTGGCCCACCTCGAAATAGTGGTCGTCCCGCAGCTCCAGCACCGTAGTCGACGGCTGATCGGGGTCGACTATCCAGTACGACGCGATGCCGGCCTGCTCGTACACCCGACGTTTGGCGACCAGGTCGTGCCGGCGGTTCGACGGCGACAGAATCTCGATCACCAGCACCGGCCGCGGCACCTCTTGGCCTAGCTCGACGGCAGGGACAATGAGCACGTCGGGCTGAACCCGCCGACGGAACCCGAGGTCGACATCGAACGGTGCGACCAGAACCTCAAGCTGCTCGGGCACGGATGTACGGAGGGCGAAGACCAGTTCGACAACGGCACGTTGGTGCGCGTGGACCGGCGCTGGGCTCATGACGATGATCCCGTCGATGAGCTCGTGCCGCCATCCGTCGTCCTCGATGGCTTCCAGGTCGGCGACATCAAAGCCACCGTCCCGGCTGAGATAGACGGTGTCCTCCACGATGCGCACATGCGCGTCGTCGGGGTAGCGGCGAAGTTGCTCGACGGTCACCACCCCGAGCCCACCTGGCGTCTCTGCGGTCATAGCAGTCATCTTGGCTCCCCGTGTTCGGCATCTGTCAAGCCTGCCAGACGGTAAACCCCCTCCCGCAGTTATCCACAGTCCGCATTTTTATCCACAACAACGCCCCGCGCTGGTCGATTTTTTTCTCGCGCGCGCGTCCTCAAACCCACCCCCCACCCGATCACTGGGTGGGGGCAAGAAAACAGTATGGGTACGACATTTTCGCGCCGTTGCGACTGCGGTTTTAGTGCACTATGGGCCTATGACGATGTCGAGGTTGTTGCGATCGGGCGGTCGGACGGAGTTGACCGTTGATCCGTCTAAGTTGCGGTGGATCTTGTCCGCCCGGGAGTCCACCGACCGTGAGGAACAGGTGGTTAACCAGCTTACTGACCTGCGGAAATTCGTGAAAGGGATTGGTGGGGAGATCCTTCGCGAGGTGCCGGAGAACGCTGTGTCGGCGACGAAGAAGACCCGCAAGTTGCTCCCGGATGGCACGTACGGGTTGGAGGTGAAGCGTCCAAAGTGGGACGCGATCTTGACGGATCTGCGGCGCGGCACGGCGAACGCTCTCGCGGTGACCGATGGTGACCGGGCGTTCCGCGATCCTCGGATGCTGGAAGACCTGATCGACGTGGTCGAGTACTACGGCGTGCATGTGGCGTCGATGACGGGGAACATCGATCTGACCTCCGATGACGGGATTTCGGCGGCGCGGCGGTTGGTGGATCAGCGCAACAGCGAGTCCCGGAACACCTCCCGCCGGGTGACCGATGGGAAGCGGCACGCGGCGTGGAAGGGCGGCAAGCACGGCGGGATGCGTGCGTTCGGGTGGCGCAAGGATCAGCTCCGGCTGCGCAAACGTGAGGCGAAGATTCTGCAAGCGGAGCTGGAGCGGATCAAGTCAGGCGTGTCCGCGTTGACGTTGGCCAAGGAGTGGAACGCCAAGGGGATCCTGACCGCGACCGGGAAGACATGGCGCGCGTCCACGGTGAAGGCGATGTACTTGGCGCCCCGGATGTGTGGGCGGGTGAAGTACCGGGGCGCGGTGCTGCGCAACGAGGACGGCAGCTACGTACGCGGCGCGTGGGAACCGATGATGAGCGATGAGGACTACGACGAGATCGTGCGACTGTGGCGCCCGGAGACCACCACCGAGCAGGACACCGACGCCGACAGCGACCCCGCCAAGGCGCCCCGACGCCCGGCGACGCGGTCCCGGTTGGGCGCCAAGGGGCGCGGGTACCGCACCATTTATCTGCTGTCGCCGTTCATCCGGTGTGGGAAGTGTCAGGCGCGGGTCATCGGTTCGACCCGCCGCCGCGCCGATGGCGTGTTGGTGTCGATCTACCGGTGCCCGGCCAGCGGTCAGGGTGGCTGTGGTGGGGTGTCCCGCAAGGCTGAGGACATCGACAAATTCGTTACGGCGGCGGTGATCGCTGACCACCGACGCAACGCGATGCGGCAGATGAAGGATCTGCCGCCGTGGCCGCGCGCGGGTGAGTTGAAAGCGTTGCAGGGCCGGATCAAGGAAGCCACCCGCCGGTATGAGGCTGGCGAGTACCGCGACGCTTCTCGTTACTTTTCTTCGTTGGACCGCATGGAAATCGATGAAGCAGAGTTGAAAACGGAGCTGCGGGCGTACTCCCGTGAACAGGACGCCCGCCGGTCGATCGTGGCTGATCTGGAGACCCGGTGGGACACCCCGGAATTCACCATGGAGGAAAAGCAGGCCGCTGTCTCCCAGAGCATCACCACGGTCATCCTGCTGGCCGCCAACAAGGGCGTGCCGTTCCACCACGACCAGATCAAGTTGATCTGGCGGCAAGCCGACGACTCATAATCAGCCGGTTGGCGTAG
>NZ_BAAANY010000025.1:44591-87840 GCF_039530045.1 Fodinicola feengrottensis
CACCAGCACGAGCCAGCGTAGTACCGGGGTGGCTCCGCGAGCGGGGGATGCGCTCGCGGAGCCGCCGGAGTCAGTCAGGCGTCAAGGCCCGCTGATGTCGTTCTTAGTTCCCGTCTCACTGTCGGTGTCCTCGTCGAGGGTGAGGCCGTAGATACGGGCGACCCGGCGGGCCCATTCCACGGAGCGCGGTGGGGCGTTTTTGACTTGTTCCTCGGCCCATTCCTGCGGTGTCAGCAGGGGCCGTGGCGGTGGATGGGGTGTTGGCGTTCGTGCGGGGCGGGTGCGTGTTCGCTGGCGGGGTATACGCGGTGCCGGGCGCTGGGTTCGCTGGGTCGGCCCGTCCATGGTGTCGGGGCCATCGGGTTCGCTGCTACTGGGTTCGGTGCTGCTGGGGGTGGCAGGATCGGGATCGTCGTTGGTAGTGGTCTCCGGTGCCTCCTGGGTGGGTCGGGATCGGTGGGGCGTGGTGTCACCTCCTGTGGTTGGTCCGGTGGGTGTTCTGGTTGGCCTGGTCGCGGGCGGCGGCGGTGCGTGCGTCGTGGTGCAGGCGGCGTACGTAGTTCAGGACGTGCCGTCCGGTGCGGAGCCGGTAGCCGATGCCCTGGCAGGGCCGGCATTCGCGGGTGCTGAGTCCGAACGCCGAGCGGACGCGGCCGGTGCCGGCGCAGCGCCGGCAGTGGGTGAACGGTCGCGACCAACACAGGTGGGCGTAACGGAGCGTGAGAACCGTGGGGATGAGGATCGCGGTTAGCACGAGGAACAGAGGTAGGGTCATTTTCACCTCCAGGCGGGGTTTCGAGAGTTGGGCTTGAACATGCTGCTAGCTGTGATAGGGCAGGTCAGTGGCGGTGTTGGGTGCTAAGGGTGGTGCTATGCCTAGCAGTGGGGGCTGCTAGGCATAGCGCCCGATTCCGTGTTGTCGTGGGGTTTACTGGTTCTTGTTCTGGTCACGGCGGGTGATGGCGGCCTGGATGATGTCCTGGTAGGAGGGGCCGCGCCGGTTGATGAACTTCCCGTCCACCTGCCGGCCGATCTGCCCGACCGGCACCCCGAGGGGCTTGAGCATGGTGGTGAGCTGTTCGGGCTTCCACCCGGTGTAGATGTCGGGCCGAAGGTCGGTCAGCAGCGGGATGAGGGTTTCGTTCCAGACCCGGTCCTCACCGGCTGGCCAGACGGCGGCCAGGTCGTGCAGCAGATCGAACGCGGGCGTCGTGTCCCGTTCGATGGGCGTGGCCGGCAGGGTGCCGGCGGCCCGGCGGTAGGCGATCGCGCGGGCCACGATCTGCGCCTGGAGCGCCGCGTTGATTTCGTAGGCGTGGGCGGTGCCGGGCTTGCCGAACCCGACTGTGATACCCCACCCGGCGTCCTTGTCCGGCTCGAACGCGGTAGCCCGGTACCCCTGCCGGTACATCGACGTTCCCAGGATCATGTCGTTGGCTATCTGGTCACCGACCGCGAGACAGAACCGGGTGTTGACGTTGCGGGTGATGCCCGGCGGCAGGCTGCCCTTGTCCGGGATCTGGGTGCCGATCAGCAGCGTCACGCCCAGCGCGCGGCACAGCTTGATGATCTTTTCCAGGAGTTCCCCGGCCTTCTTTCCGTGTGCGGGGTGGGTGATGAGTTCCTGAATTTCGTCGATGAACACCAGCAGCGGATGCAGCCCGGATCCCTTCAAGGAGGCCAATTCCGCGGTGACCTTGTTCTCAGGTGCCATGCCCTTGGCGTGGTAGAAGTCGATCCGCTTGGACCGGCGCTGGCATTCGGCGTACAGCCACACCAGCATCTGCGCGCAGGCGGCGATGGTGTCGTCGTCGAAACCGTTCCCGTACTCGGACAGGATCGGTTCCAGGACCTTGAAATCTCCCACGCCCTTGAGTTCGTACCCACGGATTTCCACTCGAGGGTCCAGCCCGGCGGCGAACACCGGGACCCGCATCGCGCCGGTCTTGCCGGACCCCGGCCGGCCGCCGAACAGCCACGACCGCGCGATCAGCTGACCGTCCACGTTGCGCAGCCGGGGATCGTTGGCGAACGGGAACGGCGCAAACACGTCAACCTTGGGGCCGTGCGCGAGCGGCCACGCCGGCTGAGCCATCGCGGACGCGGGTTCGTCGCCCACCCATAGCCGGAGCCGGCCGGTGTGTGCCCGGTCGGGTTCGGGCCACACCTGGTCCAGCGGCAGCCGCAGCGCGGACGCCAACCGGCCCCGCCGGGCGATCACGTCGCCGGCCTCCACTCCGAACGGCAGGTCCACCACCGCCAGGTGACCCGGGCCGTCTCGATGGATTTCCAACGGGAAGGAGATCGCCGCCGGGTCCTTGCCCACCGCCTGGTTGATGCCGGCCAGCTGGATACTGGTCAGCCCGCGTCGCACCAGTTCGGCGGTCAGCTTGCGGTACTTGGGTGCCTGCGAGACGCGGTCCAGGATCGGCTTGTCCGCCGGACGCCCAGAACGGGCGAACGCGAGGGCCATCACGGCGTAGAACGCCCACCGCGCGAGGTCCGGGATCGGGACGTACAGGAACACGATCCCGCCGACCACCGCCGCCAGCGCGCCGGTCACCACCACAATCCACCGGAACCGGGACTGGTCCACCCGCCGCCGGTCCAGGTTGAGCCAGGTGACCGGGTCGTTGTGGTCCGCTGCCCACTGCCGCAACGGCGCGTTGCCTTCCTGCGCGCTCGCCCAGCGCAGCAACCGCGCCAGAGCACGGGTCGCGCCCAGTGGCGCGTACACGGTGGTCTTGGCGACGTATTTGGGGAGCCGGACCGCGTGATATCCCACCACGTACAGGGTGTCCTTGACCGCCCACCGCACCGCCGCCGCCAGATCGGCGCGAGAGCGCAGCCACGCCGGGATGATCGGCGGACGCGACCGCCGCACCGCCATCGCCGATGCGGACGACCGGCCGCGCCACCGCGACCCAGCCCACCGGGACCCCAGATTCGGGCGCTCGTCCGGCGGGTCCACCGGGCCGCCCCACACCACCGGGCCGACCAGCACCGACTCACGATCCACCACCGCACCATCAGAGCTGTCCAGGTCGGGATCGTCGTCGGGATCGTCGGTGTCGTCGGGGTCGCGCTGCGCGGGGATGCGCGGCGGTTCCTTGGTCATGTTGGCGGACCACGCCGCCTCCAGGTCGGCGATGTGCAGGTAGCCGTTTTCGTCGCGGTCGTCGCCGTGCTGGCTGTCGTGGGTGTCGTCGTCGTACGGGTCGTGGGGTTCGTTGTCGTCAAAAGGCGGTCGGTTGGCCATCATCAGCACCACCCCCCGTCAACAGCTCCGGTCCCGTACGGGTCGTCGTGTCCGTGATCGTCTGGGTCGGGGTCGTCGCGGTCCGGGTCGATGCCGAAGCGGTAGTCCGTGAAATAGGTGTCCGGGTAGGCCGGTGGCCAGTTGTCGGCCAGCGGGTGTCCCTGGGGTGGGTGCGGCAGTTCGTCGACCAGGTAGGCCAGTGGGTGGGGTTCGCGGTCCAGATCTGCGCCGATGGTGGCGTATCCGGCGGCGACGAGGTTTGCGTACGCCTGACGCAAAAGCCAGTACGCGACCTGCATTCCGGTGTCAGGTGCTGTGTCGGTGGAATGGGTGCCCTGAGGGCTGTTGTGGGTGTGGTCGGGGGTCATGGGGTGCTCCTTTCGGTTGGTGGTCAGTGCGCCTGCCTTTCCGCCCTGGTGCGGGGCTCGCCGGGAACGGGACGTGGACCCGTTGCCGGTCTCGGTGATGGATGCCGTGCTGTTGTCGTTGCTAGGACTGGGAATACTTGTGTGGTCGTGCGGGGAAATGGGGTATCGCCTCCAAAGAGTTGTGGCTATCCAATGGCTTTCGTCCTTCCTGCCCCGTGTCACGGGAGCGCGTGGTGAATGTTTCGCCTTTGCGGTAAACGGAAAAATGGGATCGATGGTGGGTGTCGGGTCGAATTCTTAGCGTCGGTTGATTTCGTGGACGAGCCCGGCCAGGATCGAGCCGACGACCGGCGCGACCGCCGGCCAGGACGCGATAGCGAATCCGAGCAGCACCACGACAGCGGCGTGCCACCATTTCAGGCCGCCCTTCCAACAGAGCACGCCGACAATGGCCAACAGCACGATGACAATCGGGATAGTCACCAACACTTTTTCTCACCTCCCTTCGTTGTCCTTGCGGGGCCTGCGAAACGCTGGCCGCGAGCGCGGCCTGTGATGTTCTCTCAATGCCAGGTCTGGGTGCGGCGTATCGATTGCGCAGCGGCCCACTGGCGGTACCGGATGATGGCGGCGATCAGTGGAGTCATCCGGGCCTGCCGTTGACGAGCACTGCGCGAACGGGTCGCGGTCATCGATGAGTGCTCCCTTCTGCTGTCGGATCGGTGGTCGGGTTGCGGGCAACGTCTGCGCCCGGCTGCGGCGGCTCCCGGTCCGGCGCCGTGGGGTGGTGTCGGTGGGCGCCGATGGACAGCAGTGCCAGCCCTGCCACGACCATCAATCCATCAACCGCCAAGGGCCCGATATGCGAGCTGAGCCAGTCCTCCCCGTACGCGGTCAACAGCCCGGCCATATGCCGGTAGGAGACGATCGCGGCCACCACTGCCACGACGGTCACGCCGCCGTACCGGGCGGTCGCCCACCACGGACCGGTCTGCCACCGAACGCGGGTCAGGACTTCCACGGCGAGAAACAGGGCCAGCGGCCACCAGGCGGCGGCCAGTACCGCGCCGAGGGCCGGGTGCCACTGTGCCGCCGCCGTTGCCGCGAGTCCCTCTGGTGGCAGGAACGAATGCGCGATGTTCGCCGCCACCGACACCACCACGCCGGCCGTCAACCCGGCGACCGCTGACGCGGTCGCTCCCGGACGCTGCGCCCAACCAGATCCGGGCACCCCGGTTCCGGCGGCATAGTCGACGGCACGGTCGATGGCACGGGCAGTGGCAGGGCCGGCTACCTCCGGCGCCCCCGCTGGTTCCGTCGCGGTGTGCGACGTCCGCTCCGGCAGCTTCGGCGTTGTCGTGGTGTGGTTGGCGGCACCGGTCACATCGGTTGGCGCGGTCGTGAGGTCGGCTTTTGCGGCCTTGATCTGCGCACGGCCCCACCGTCCGGACCGGCCGCACATTTTGCCCAGCTCCTCACCGGTCAACGGCCGGCCCGCCGTTACTGACTCTCGGTAGACACGCCGCGCCCGTACGGACGTTGGCTCCTGGGGTCCTGCCACGTCCTGCGGCACCGGACCGGTGACGGCGGCATGCCGCGCGGACGTCCGCTCGGCCGTGTTACCGCCGCCGGGATGGCTGCCGCGCGTGCCGGTTGCCGCTGCCGTCTCGTGGACCGGCAGCGGGCCTGCCGGTAGAGGGTCCGCCGGTGGCCGGGGAGCCGGAGTCGGACCGGTAGTGGTGGCTGGGGTCATGATGCGGCCCCAAGGTGCGGGTCGGCGCCGGCCGCGGCGAACAGAGCGCACACCTGGGTGTACTCGTCCGGTGGCATGCCGAAACGGCAGTCAAAGGTGTGCAGGCGCCGCTGCTCGTCCGCCCACTGCCGCCAGTGCGCCGCCAGCTGCACAACGGTCAGAGCAGCGCTGTCGGCGACCGCGTGGACTGCGGCTCCGGCCAGCAAAGCGCGGTGAATCGTGACCGGCGACCACCGCCACATCCACCGGCCCAACGCCGTCATCACGGCGAGCTTTTCCAATTCAGCCAGAACCGGTGGCGTGCCGTCCGGTACCAACGTCCAGCGGCGGTAGATGAAACGACGTGCCAGCTCGAACGGCGACACGTCCTCCAAGTCCGCCGGCCGCGTCACCGGCCACACCGGCTGAGCCGTGCTCCGGCCCTTCCCGTTCTGCTTAGGCCCGTTCCGGTCAGGCCCGTTCTGGTTGTTGTTGGTCATCGGTAGTCCTCTCTGTGTGCGTGGGTTCTGGGTCCGCTGTGGTGTCGTCTCCACCGGGCGGCGTTGCGGCACTTACCGCACTCACCGCGTCCGGCATCGGGTAGTGCGCCGCAGATGCACGGCACCGCCTCCGGCCCGCTGGGCACCCAGCTGACCCGCCGACAGCGGCCCGTCTGACTCTTGCGACTGCTCACGTCATCCCCCTCTCACCAGCACCAACGTTGACCTTGCATCACTCCTTACGTCACTGATCTAATCAGTACCATCACCACTATGCCTCTAGACAAGACGAACGTCAAGGGGTTATGGTTCCACTGATTCAATCAGTGATGCGCAGTGTAGAGCAGACCACTGACAGTTGAGGCGCAGCGACAACCGCAGGCATGACTGTGACAAGCAACGTGACAACGAGCGACACGATCACCACACAACACACACCGACTGCGTAACGACACACACGAGAGTGACAAGCGAACAGGGCGCGGACGAGCACGGCGACCAAAACGGGCCGGTCCGCGCGGGGAGGCAAACGAGTGCATCATGGCCACGAACAGTGAGAACACCACCAAATACGCGCGACTGGCCAGCGTCCTACGCGAACGCATCGAGGACGGCGTATACCCACCCGGCAGCCCACTGCCGAGCGAAAACCAGCTAACCGCCGAGTACGGCGAAAGCAGAGCCACCGCCCGCAACGCCGTCCAGGCGCTCGCCGCCGAAGGACTCGTCACCGTCCTGCACGGCAAAGGGGCGTTCGTCCGCCGCCGCCCCACCGACCGCCCCAACCAGACGCACACCCGGGACGTCACCATCAAGCGCGACGCCGACGCCGGCCAAGATGGCGGCTCTGATGCCGGCGCGGTCGCGGTGATCGATACCGACGCCGACGCGTTCGGATGGCGTGAGGTCGAACCGCCGCCCAAACTGCACACCGAAGCACGAGCGGAGATCGCGCTCACGCTCGGACAGCCAGAACACGCGCCCGTACTGGAATATCCCCGGCTACTGACCGACCGCGCCGGGCGAAGGCTCAGCCACAAGACCGTGATCCCGTTCGCCGTCCTCGTCGAGATCCCCGCGCTCGAGGCCGCACTGGACAGCGAAGGATTCCCCACTGGCGGGCAGCTCTACGCCATCCTGGCCGCCGCCGGACACACGCTGGCCTACACCGACGACATCCGCGCCCGGATGCCCACACCCGACGACTCGACCGCACTACGCATCCCCGGCGGCACCCCGATGTTCACCACCCACCGCGCCATCAGCGACGCCACCACCGGCCGCGTCCTCGCGTACGAAGAAACCCGGCGGTCCGCCGATGACACCCAACTCCGATACCACCTCACCACCGCAGACACCACCGCCGCAAACCGCTAAACCGAACGGGCGCAACGCCAGGACCGACCGGCGTACACCACCCGCCCAACGCCTACCTGAACCAAAAACGGGGGAAGACATGGGAAAACGCATCATCACCGCGATTGCCGCCGCCAGCATCGCCGCCGTGCTGATATCTGGCTGCGAAACTGACAACGCACTACACCCGGCAGCGCCCGGCCCGGTCATAGACGGGCACCCGACCTGCGGATACGTCGTGTCGCGGGACGAATGCAAGGACTCCGGCGTGCCGCCGCAGTACTGGTACCAACTCCCCGCCAACGCGCCAACCGGATACCGAGACACCAATACCGACCTGATCAGTCAGCTGTTCCTGTGGCACCTGATCTACCAGCAGCTGTGGTACTCCCAGCCCGTCTACCGCGACACCTACGTACCCAGCGCGTACCGCTCCACCTACGACCAGAAATACAGTAGCCCGTTCAACAGCCGGTACTCATCCCTGATCACTCTGCGGCAAGCCCGCGCACGTTTCGTTGACAAGACAAACAAACCTGTACCAGCCAGTCAGCTCAACACCCGTCGCGTCAACGGTTGCGCCGCCTATCAGCAGTTAGACACACGAGGCGGCGGAAGTGGCGGCGGCACCGGAGGCAGCGGCCACGGCACTAGCGGCAGCACAGGACGCGGCGGCAGCGGGACAACAGGCAAGACGAGCGGCAAAACGAACACCAAAACCGGCACCAACCCACGGAGTTACTGCTGATCGGCAGGCGACTTACATGCCCGATGGTGGATTAGCTCACGGCGACCAGCGCCGATGACCGGGCCGGACAGCCGGCAGCGCGACCTTGACGCCAGGATGGCCCAAGGTCGCGCCTGGTGTCCCAAGCATGCGCTGCTGGACGGATGGCAGCGCTGACCCGGACGGCGCGCAGGCCCTTCGCAGCCCCTCCAGCACACCAATGTTGATCACCGTCCGCGTCACGTACGACAGCATGAGCGGTCAGACCCTGGCGCTGGAGCAGATCCGCCGTTCGGCCGACGACGTGCAGCTCATGTACTGGCTCGCAGCGTTCCCTTCGGCAGACAGTGAGCCTGTCGAATAGATTCTTCATGGTGTCCCTCGTCATGATCGGAGTCGTGATCAGCGCCGCCGATTGCCGGGATGGCGTAACGGGAAAGATGCCTTTTCATGCATTCCCGACTCACGCGACGCCCGAGAGGCTACCGTTAGTTACATGGCCGATGCATCTGGTAACTTACCTGGCAATGTGGCTTGGAGTGAGCTGCGTCCGTACATTTCGCTAGTAGTGCTGGAATGCACCACTCCTGATCCCGTAGTGGCATTTGATTGGCTGATCAACTTCCTTCAGAACGAGGCGGTGAAAGGGGTACATCAAGGCGTTGACATCGTCGCGTACGGAGCCGAAATTCACGACAAATCGCCAATATCACTGCAACTATCAGCGGTTGAGGTAGATCAAGCCTTCACTTTCGTTACGCGAACAATCGACTCGGTAGGCTGGATTCAAAACGACATTCAATTTCTTGATACAAGCCATCTCCTGACGCTCGCCATTCGAAAGAATCGACTTGTCGGTATCCACGCATTTGACTCATTGAGGCACCGTCTGCAGCTGAGGCTGGATCGAGAACCAATTCCACCCGTAAGGCGAATCTCACCGACTACCCTTGAGAATGCATTCCTTCGGGGTGAAGCGAAGCATTTTTGGTTGCGAGGCACACATCCGAGACGCGCAACTCGACCTGATAGCAAGAACATTGGCGGCCTGCGCTTACAAGAAGCAATCAACCCCATAGAAGACAGTACATTCGCCTTAGGTTCGGCGCGCGCCGCACTAGACGAGCAGTCTGTACATGATGGCGCGACCGTACTTGTCGGCACAACGATGCATAAATCGTCCGTCTGGGTCAAGCCGTCTACTACTTTTCAAGAGTATCTTGCAGTCTCTGTGCAGCTCTTCGGTCTACTCGAAGAAGTGTTATCAGTCGATCTGCCTCCTGAGCGACTGTTTCCCTTGTTTGCCTATGAGACGACCGACATCACGGAAGTGCGTGGCGCATTTGACATCTCGGTTCTGACTCCGGAGGAGCTGATTTCTAACCGTGAAAGAGAGTCAACGGTTGCTGATGTAGCTGAACTTCTTCGTGACGCTATTATTGAAATTCGCGGCGACTTGGCATCGTCGAGGTTTAAGATCGACGTTGGATATGAGGGTTGCATAGGTGGCACCATCTCCGTTCGCCTGGAGCGGATTGGTGAGGTTACGAAGCTTCACTTTGGCATCCACGGCCAACCGAGCAACGAGCCTCCAGTGTCCGCAATACGCCGAGGTCTTGAAATGGCCTATAGAGATCTCGTCTCAGTTCACTATCGTTCAGGGCATACTTACGTTGCGGGAAGAATCTGGCATCGCCAAATGCAAATCGCACGCTTCCCACAGTGGCGATTTGAGGACTTTAGCGGCTACGATATCGACAGAGAGAAGCCGTTAGTCGACAAAGGCGTTAAGGCGGAAAACTTCGAGACGATTCACGAAAGAATTGGCAAGGATGGAGATCGCTCGCTATTTGCTTGGGTGTTGGATCATTATTCGACCGGCTGGCTGACCTGCGATGACGGCTCTGGCGAAATCGCAGATTTTATCCATATCTCCCTAGCCGGGGTGCTCAGCCTCATTCACGTAAAAGGAGCTGATAGCGCGTCGACGCTGCGGAGAATCTCCGTAGGGGCCTACGAGGTGGTTGCAAGCCAAGCGTCAAAGAATACCATCTACACCGACCCTATTAGACTCAAAGAAAAGCTGGAGCGAGGGAGTCTCCGCAGACAGGCATCATGGACAGATGGCGTTCGAGTAGACAGTCGGTCGGATCTCATTGAATATCTTGGGTATCCAGATCTTATTACTGAGACACAGGTCATTGTCATACAACCGCATCTTGTCGAAAGTAGGTACAGAGAATTACGGAATGTCGCTGACGGCAAGCCAAGCGACGATCGACTTCGCCTTCAGCTACTTGAGACACTCTTGAACTCCGTCAGAACAACCGTAGTGGGCTCAGGGGCAGAGCTCTATGTTGTTGCCTCCAATGCATAGCGTCGCTCGCCACCTGCTACTACGTTTTAGCACAAGCCCCAGAAGCAGCAGCCCTAGACAGCGTCTACGACGCGTCCCGCCTTCTGGTTGTGTGCTCCGCGAGGAAATTACCGCCATCGCGAACAATATACTGAGCAACCCCTGAACCTGCGCTCACGTGACGCTCCACGAGAAATTACATCGGTGCCCACGTCCACGGTCGGGGACCACGGCGACCTTGCAAACATGCGATTCGAAGAGATGCCTCCCCTTTGGCGTCCTTGTGGTCACTCGCCAGTTGGGCGACATAGCAGGTCATACGCATTTCCCGAATATCTCGAAAGATGTCATAGTGGGGCCAGGCCAGAACATCTTGCCCGTATCCCTCGACAAAACTTCCGTATTCGGAATCGCTAATCCAACCCGCGGAATCGTATTCGACGGCGCTAGAGACTAGGTCCCATTCGGGTGGACCTATCGCCGCTCGCTCGAAGTCGAGAAACAACACGGTGCCGTCCTCAGTGCTTACGATGTTTCCACTGTGAGCGTCACCGTGGACAACGCACGTCCGCAACGACGATATTTCCTCGGCGTGGCGGGTGCGTAAATGGTCGAGATGGCCGACAAGCCATTCCCGCTCATCCGGGCTAATCGTTGGCATCGCGTCAATCCGGCCGATGAGTCCTACAAATGGATCGAGGTCCGGAAGTACAAAATTTTCGGGTTGCGGAAGGCAATGGAGGACCCTTAGCGCCTGCGCTACTTGCAATAGCGTGCCCTCGTGGTGGGGTGGCAGTTCGCGCCAGAATGTGACTGCGCGGTCAGCGACGAATACTGGCTGCTCGATATCCGGCAAGGCTATGACGGTCGGAATACTATTGCGCTCAAGCCAACGCGCCACCGCTACTTCTTTTGCAGCTGCCGCGCTTCGGCCCGGCCGAGAGACACGCGCGACGACACCGCCGGCGAGCCGGTAAATTGCATTGTCTCCAATGCGTATTGGCTCGGCGCCGTTGGTGGAGATGTGGAGTTTTTCGGCGGCAGCAAGCATTGCGTCAAAGTGATCCGGGGCGGGCACTTAAGTATGGGCTCCTCAATACATTAGCTGGCAGTTGTAAGGCGTTCGATCATTCCCGACACGTCGGACCGGCGTTTGAATGGACGAGAGGCTTTCTCAAGGTCGTGGGCGTAGCTCTCCACGCGTGCAGACTGGACTATGCCCAAGTCTGACGTTGCTGAATGCGTAGCAATCGCCATCGCTGCGTCCGGCTCACCAGCTCTCATATAGAGACTTGCGCCCATCAAACTACAGAGTGCCCTACTCCGCGCGAACTCATCGCCGTACCCATTTGCGGCCTTAGCAAGCCGCTCGCCTGCTTCTCTAACGCTTCCTGATTCCGAGCGTTGATCAGGATAATGCCAGGCAAACAGTCGCCAAGCCGTGCCCGTATCGCCGTACAATTCGGCACGATCGTAGAAGTCCATCCATGGTTCCCTCAAGCGGTCATCCTGAGTCGCGAGACTGTATTCCTCTTCTGCGTGACTGGTCTCCCGCCGCAGGCCAGACTCATTACCCATTAGGCCATGTGCTCGAGCCTTAAAGGCATGCAGCATGCCTTTCGTTAGAGGGGTTGCATCGTCGCCGACCTCGAGCGCGCGTCTCGCCAGATCAAGACCAATTTTTGGCCGCCCGATGTGTACAGCCTGCACCGCTAGGTCCGACAACAAATAGGCTTGTACCGGCTGGTCATCAGCGTCCGCCGCGAGCCGCACCCCGAGCGTCAGAAGCTGGCGAGCCTGTTGGTCAAAACCAGCATCGTGACTCTTCCAGCCAGCAACAGCCGCCAATAGCGCCGTAGCCACTTTCCAATCTCGAATCTGGCCAGCCGTCTCACCCGAAACCCCAGCATCAAGCTGATGCACAGCCCAACCGAGCTGGCTGATGACCGCGTGGCGAGATAGGCCACCACCGACTCGATGATCCCACGCCTGAAACATCTCAGTAGTTGCGCGCAGATTCTGCACGTCCTCGCCGGATATGCGTCGCAGAACGTCGGGTTGCTGGCCGGCGATTGCGATCGTGTCTCTAACTGTCTGGGGCAGTTGCACCAAGCCGGCCGACAAGGATGTCAACCAGGCCAGAAAACGACGACGCTGCACAGAATCATCCTCGGCTAGCACGTAGTACGGCAGGTCGTCGTTGACCTTACCCGCGTTCGCAGCGCGAAGAGAGCTAGGCAACGGAGCGGCCGCATCGCCGAACAACTCAGCGACGCTAAGTCCGAGAGTCGTGGCGATGAGTAGCTGATGGACTGCGTCCGGCGCCCTGACGACAGTGCCGCGTTCCCAGCGCTTGATGTTGTCGGCCAATTGACGCGGATCGGGTTCGCTCATTCGTAGACGAGCAGCTGTCTTCCGCATCTCGCGTGCCATGTCAGGACGTGACCAGTTTCGGTCGGGACGTTCTCGCTCCGCGCGCAGGCGGCGCGCCCACTCCAGTTTGCTGCCTTCGGTCATCGCTACCCCGCTCGTGTGGCCTTAGGGGTCATTGTGCCCCCCTGTGCCCCCTACGTGCCCCCCTGCCGTTCGGGCCGTATGCGTTCACTCTAGGTGCCTACCGGATCACCTACACCGGACATTCCCAAGATCGCATGCGGAGGGAGGGCGCCAGATGCCTAAGGCGATGCAAAAGCAGTCTGAGCTGGACGAAGACGAGATTTCGGCTGCTCTGGATGTGCGGTCTGACCGGGTGCGCGATGACCTTTTGTGGGAGTTGAGCGCGCGGGTTTGTGACGATCACCGTCGTCGGACTGGTTTCTGTCCGATGTGTGCCCAGGAGTGGCCGTGCGATGCGTACATGCTTGGCGTGGACGGGTTGTCCGGGTCGATGCGGCCGGTTTGGCGGCGGTTGTCCGTGGGGGCGGAAGTGCGCTGGTTACGCCGTTTGCTGTGGTGGGGGCGGTGATCGCCGTGGATCTGAACGGCGTGGACGGCTTGACCCGGCGTGATGTTGTTCGGCGGGTCGCTGCGGTGGTTTCCGATTCGCGTATGCCGGAGCTGGTGGCGGCGTATCAGTCCAGTCTGCGGGCTGAGGCACGCCGTGAGGGCGTCGATTGGTGGTTCGGGATCAACGAGGCCGTGACCTGGCGTGACGAGCTGTCGCGTGACGACGTGATCGTCATTCTGCTGGCTGTGGTCGAGCGGGTGCCGGTCCATGTCGAGAAGGCCAATCGAAGCCGCACCCGAAAGACTCCTCGACCGGCTCCTGTGGTAACGGAGCCGGTGCGTGATGGGACGGGGCAAGCGTGATGCCTCCTGAAGCCGGCCAGTCGCTGCTGCTGCCTGATGCGCGCCGTGGCGACCGGCCAACCACCCCGACGACGCGTGGCGAGGCCGGCTTGCCTCAGCGCCGGCCGCGCGGCCGGGCCAGCCGGGTACGCGCGAACGTCGCGCGCCGGGTTGCGCCATTGCTTGACCAGCTGTCCGGTCATGAGTCCGGATGCGCTGGGCACGTTCTTGACCCCTTTGTGGGTCCTGCCGGCAGGGCTTCGGCGATTTGCGGTCTTACCCCATCCAAGACCTCGAACGTCGTGCCTGCCACGGCCGGCCCGGCTCTCTGTCTCCTGCATGAGAGCCGGGTCGCGCCACCGTATCGGGCGGGAGGGCTAGCCGTGCCATTGTCAGATCAGCCTGGCCTGCTGGCGACCGCGATTGACCAGAGCAGTAAGCACCAGCCGTTGCTGCCCAAGGGCGCAGCCGCTGCTCTGCCGATCTGCCGGGCGCCGGGCTGTGTCCAGGACTGGCCGTGCGTGATCCGGCGGCATGCCGAACAGGTGCTCACGTTCTACGGCCGGAACCCGGCCGCATTCGACGATCCCGTTCCGCCGCCCCCGCCGCGACTGCCAACCCGGCGAGCCGCTGTCGCTGGCCAGCTGGAGCAGGGCTCGGCGAAGCGTCGTCGGCATCGCCACGAACAACCGAACCAGCCACCTGTAAACGAGCTGAGCGGCGGCAGTGCTGCTACGGCGGGCCGCGTGATGGACGAGTCCCGGTTGCCGGCGTCGGTCTCGGTTCGCTGGGTGGGACAACCCGATGGTCGGTTAGCGGCTCCGCAGGAGTGGCGAGGTGCATTGCCGTGATCTGGATTTTGTTGCCAGTGAGGCGAATCCGGCAGTGACGTGCCGGAGGGAATAGAGGTTAAGGCCGGGCCACCCACTATCCGTGGAAGGGGCGGGTGGTCCGGCTGGAGGTCCTGGGGACCTCCGGTGCCTGAGGGTACCGGAGGTTCCCGTGGTGTGCCCGCGTGCTGTACGCGGTCTGGGGGGCCTTTCGGTCGAGAACACGACGGGGAGGTTGAAGGTGGTAACGAGCACAGCACCGGAGCCGGAGCCGGATCCGGCCCTGGCTGCGGTGATTGATTCGGTCGTCGCGTCGCTGACGGCTGGTATCGATGACGAAGCGCTGGCCAAGGTCCCGCCGGGCGAGTGGGCGGAGTTGATGGCCGCTTACCGGACCGCGATCAATGGCGCGGCGCAGCTGCGGGCAGCGTTCGCCGATCACGGGTTGGACCACGCGATTGTGGAGTGTTTTCCATACGTGCGGCCTGGTTCCGGCGTGCCATCGGTGTGGATGACCATCGTCAACCAGGCCCGGTGCGTCGAGCTGGACTGGACATTCGACCACCACGGCCCGGCTCACCGACTCTGGGCACCGCCGCCGGCCGCCTAAACCGCGCGGCGCCCCCAGCCGGGGAATTTCGACGGCAAAAACGTTGATGCGCAACGGAAAGAGAGATAGTAGTGCTGGCCAATGAGATCCGGAGAGTGGCGGAGACAGCCGCTGGCTGGACGAGCGACGAGAACGCGTTTTGGTGCGCGTTGGCGGCCCTTGAGCAGCGTGCCGCGACCGTTGGCCCAGCCGAACTGTCCGACGTCGTGCATGGGTTGGCCGACTTGTTCCCGGTCCTACCCTTGGACGCCGGAGCCGAGCTTTCGTTGCGGTGCGCGGCGTTTGTCGAGCGCGGCGCCGACCCGACACCCGTTGCGGGACCACTGCTCACGTGTGCGCTGCGGGCGTTGAACGGATGCGTGGTGCTCGATCGCGCCTGGCTCGGTTCGTCGCCGGGCGGAAAGCGGCATGTCGAGCTACCGGATTCGGCCACGTCCGTGGGGGCGATTCGGGATGCGCTCACGGCGGTGGTCGGCAACGCGCAAGCGTACGAGGCGGCGATGGGTTGGCACACCATCAGTCGATGGCAACACGCGGTATCGGTGCTGCTGCAACAGCGAGCGGTGCGGGATCAGTTGCATGAGCAGCCTTTGACGCGCCAAGCGTGGATGGATGCGGTGGACGCTTGTGCTGAGTTTCTGCCGGAGGTGATGGACCTGTCGGTGTTGTTGGCTGTGCTCGATGATGAACCGCTGATGGTGTTGCACCGGGCCTCCGGTCGCGGTTACCGGTTGCGTATGTCCGGGATCCCTAACGTTTTCCAGTTGCATACCCTGCTTGCTGCCCGGCTGATCGGGACAGGCGAGTGGGGGTTGATTGAGGATGCCGGCATCGGACCCGACCCGCTACAGGTCGCTGCTGCCACGGACAGTCCGATCGATACAGACGAGATGGCTGGCTATTTTTCGAGTTTTTTCTCGCTCCGAGACGTCCACGGCGCGCAGATCTGGAATCACAGCATCCCCGCCGATATTCCGCTGGTGCACGGTCACCGCGTCATCGTGCTGGACCAACAAACAAATATCGAACGCTGGGACATCGGGAGACGCTTTCCCCACATGCTCCCCACGCTCACCGTGACACGGCACCTTGGCCCCGCCGAATCCAGGCGCTGGCTCCGTTACATCGCACCCGCCCCCACCGATTGATAACCACCAGGGACGACTGATGACCAGTAACCAAACGAATAAACGTATCGACGACCGAGAAGGAGAGTGGTTTTCATGGCGGTGAATGATTTTACGGAGATGACACTCCTGGCATTGGGGTGGATGGCACTCGTCCTGGCGGCGGTCCACGAATACACCAGTCACAAGGCAATGATGGCCACGTTCGACGTAGACGTCCTCTTTCCCGCGTTAACTCTGCCGCCGGTCCCGGTCGCGGACGCGGCGGCGCAAGACCAATGCCATCACATCAAAACAGTGGAAGGGGCACCGGTCATGGCTCGATCTGCGGAAGCAGGGACCGGCCAATCACCAGGTGCGGCGCAGCGGGAATCTGCGGCGCAGGATCCGGTGATGCCGGCGCCGTACCGTTTCCCGGTAGATCTGGGGTCGCGGCCGGCTAACGATGAGCCGCCCAGCGCGGCGCGGCCGTTCGTGCTTCGGGCGGTGCGGCCGGTTCGGCGAAACGGTGGGCTGGACGGTCTGCCGGAGCTGTCGGGAGGCAAGCACCGTACGCCCGCGAGTCAGCGGACGATTCCGCAGCGGACTCGGTTGGACAACCGGGAAGTTGACGACTCCTACACCGTCCCGGACAGCTGACATGACCATTCCCCGGACCAGAACCGGTGAGGGTGCGGTGGTGCTCATCCTCGGGCAGGCCGACGATTGGGCGGTGGAACACGTCAGCGCGAGCCTGCACGCTCGGGGCGCACGGTCGATGGTGCTGGACACCGCCGACTTTCCCCAGCGCATGACCCTGTCCGCCGACCTGTCCGCCGGTCAGCTGTCCGCAGAGCCTGCCGGCCGGGAGTTGACGGACTGCGTTGGTTGGGGTGGCGAGGTGGAGGTGGCCGGTGAGGTGTTGCGGCTGGCCGACGTGGCAGCGGTGTACTACCGCAAGCCGGGTGCGTTCGACCTTCCGGCGGGGTTGTCGGAGCCAGAGCGGCGGTTCAGCTACGCCCAGGCACGTATCGGCGTGGGCGGCGTGCTGGCCAGCCTGCCGGCCCGGTGGCTGTCGCATCCGGCGGCCATCGCCGACGCCGAGTACAAGCCCCGCCAACTCGCCCAGCTCAAGCACGCCGGCCTGACCGTCCCGCCGACGATCATCACTAACAGCCCGGCGCGGGTCCGGGATTTCGCCGCCGCGTATGGGGATCTGGTCGTCAAGCCGCTGGCGGAGCCGATCGTGTGGGAGGACGGTGGAGAGTCCATCGTCTACACCCGCCGGTTGTCCGCTGGTGAGATCGGACCTGCGTGTGAGGAGTTGGCCAGCGTCGCTGCTACTGCGCACCTTTTCCAAGCCTGGCAGGACAAAAAGTGTGAGAGCCGGGTAACCGCGGTTGGTGACGAATTGTTCGCGGTGGCGATTCACGCCGACAGCCCGGCGGCGCTGGTGGACTGGCGGTCGGACTACGACAATTTGCGATACGAACCGATCGAGGTCCCAGGGCCGGTCCGCGCCGGTATCGCGGCGTATCTGCGGTCTGCGGGATTGGCGTATTCGGCGTTTGATTTCGTGATCCGGCCGGACGGGCAGTGGATCACCCTTGAAGCCAATCCCAACGGCGTCTGGGGCTGGTTGGCCGAAGAATGCGGCCTCCCCATCGCGGACGCTATCGCCGACCACCTCACCGCAACAAACTTGAATGGTGACACCAAAACATGAGCACACCGAAAACCGACACGGCGTCCGACAGTGGCGCGGGTGATGCGTGGAAGGGGCGCGCTGCGGCGTTGGCGGCGGTGCTGGCCGCTGAGGGAGTGGTGCCGGATCCGGCTTGGAAACGCGCATTCGCCAGCATTCCCCGGCACCTGTTCACCCCGCACGTGTTGATCGGGGACAGTGCGGGATTCATCGAGTTGCCTATCGGCGTGCCGCGCTGGTGGGCGGAGGTGTACTCCAACAACGCGTTGCTGACACAGACCGCGTCAACCGGCGCCGGGGCGGCGCGGCAGGACTTGCCGACGTCCTCGTCCAGCCAACCATCGGTCATGGCGGTGATGCTGGACCGCCTCAACATCGCCGACGCCGACGACATTGGGCAGCAGCGGTGCCGGGTGTTGGAGATCGGCACCGGCACCGGATACAACACCGCGTTATTGACGCACCGCCTTGGTGAGAGCAACGTCGTGTCTGTCGACATCGATCCGGAGCTGGTCGAGACCGCGCGCGGCCGCCTGGCCAGTCTTGGCCTGCGCCCAGCGTTGAGGTCCGGAGACGGTGCGTCGGGATGGCCGGAACAAGGACCGTTTGACCGTATCCTGGCCACCTGCGCCATCACGCACATTCCGCCGGCCTGGATCGAGCAGTTGACGCCCGGCGGTCGCATCGTTGCCCCACTGGACGCGGACGCCGGACCGCTGCTGGTGGCCGACAAACCCACCGACGCATCCGCTGCTCAGCCCAGCAGTGAAACCGAAAACGACGGCGACGGCGGGGAATTGGTGGGGCGCGTGGACGCGTACCCGGCCGCGTTTATGCCGTTGCGGCGTAGCGTCGATGACCCACTGGGACCAGGGCAGACCATGGGATTTGCTGGCGGCGCCCCGGCGCAGTACGGCACCACCGCCCTTGACCCGCGTACGGTGCTGGCTCGCGACCGCGATTATTCATGGTTCTGCTGGCTGCACGCTCCCGGCTTGCGTGTGGTGGGCAGTGTCGACCACGGGAGCGTGGTCGTATACACCGCTGACGCGATGGCTGAGGCGACGGTGGCGCCGGGTAGGGGCGGAACCTGGAATGTCGTTCAACGTGGCGCACGGCGGCTCTGGGACACCATCGAGCACGCCACCGCCACCTACGACAAGCTAGGCCGTCCGGCGCGTACCCGGTTCGGCTTGACCGCCGGAGCCGACCCCAGCACCCAGGAAATCTGGCTGGACGACCCCGACAGCCGGCATATCTTCCCGCTCCTGGCCGGCCGCACCAGCGATACCACGCAGGGCAGCGGCACATGAGCACACCCGACACGCGAACCCAAGTCCCGGCCACACACTTTGTCGCCAACGGTGCCGCCAACCCTGCCGGCACGCACACGGCTACGCCGAAGCGGTTCACGTGGCTGGCAGATCGATTCTGGCCAGGAATGCCAGGAAAACGCGGGAGCCAGACGCTACCTCTTCCGGTCGGCCAGGTGGCGGTATTCATCGATCTGGAAAACCTCGTCATCAGCGCCAAACACGACCAACTGGCCGGTGACGTGACCCGCACCGGCACGGCTCTGCCCGAGCGGGCGTTGCACGCCTTGTGTCGCGGATTCGCGAACGCGTCGATCCGGTTCGCCTACGCCGACTGGGGCAACGCCGACATGCGGCAGCACCAGGACTGGCTGACACGGTTCGGCGTGGACATGGTCCACGTCCCCGCGCTCACGCCCCGTGGCAAGAACGCGGCTGACGTTCGGATGGCCGTCGATGCGACCGAAATTCTGTTCACCCACCCCGAAATAGAGACATTCGTGTTGGCCACCGGAGACAGTGACTTCTGCCCTCTGGCCGTACGGCTGCGTGAATACAACAAAACCGTGATCGGCATCGGCGTACGCACCGCCGTCAGCGACCGCCTCAAAGCAGTCTGCTCGCAATATCACATGTGGTCGTCCATCCTCGCGGCCACCGAAACACCAGCAGACCGCGATACCAACCGCAGCACTGAAAACCCACCAGCCAACGACCGGCAGAGCATCACCCCCAGCAGCCCGCCATCGTGTCCGACCTCGGATCCGGCGACGAGTGAGGGCGCGGTGTGGTCGCCCGGCGTGCGCGTCCTGGTGGACGTGCTCAAGGCCAGCAGTGGCCCGGTAGTGGCCTCAGAGCTGAAAAGCCGCATGCTGCGCATCGATCCCTACTTTCGCGAGTCGACATATGGATGCCGCGCATTCCGCGAATTCCTTACCCAGCACCGCTATTTGCTGGACATCCGCGACGCCCACAAGGGCGGTGACCTCACAGTGGCGCTGCTCGACTCACCGCACGGGTGACCGATTCCAGCATCCCACCGGCCTTCCGTTTTAGTGTCTTATGTCCGTTTGATGCCTAGACTGGCGTGGTCCTCAGAAGGTCAAGAAAGGGGCAGCACCGATGACGACAACAGCGGTCAACCAACAATCTCAAACTCACACACCAATACAGGTTCCGCCGGACGTGGCGCAGGCCAACGGGCAATGGGTGATCCAGTCGGTGGCAATCGTCCCGCTTGGCTTCCTTGTGACGACCGGGCTGTGGATCCTCACGTGGGCGCACATACTCCCGGTGGTATTCGGCTTGTCGGACGGGTGGATGTTCGCCGCGTCGGCGGTGCTGACGCTGGCGTGGACCACGGCCATGTATTGGGCGTACGTCCATGCACGTCGGGACGCGTCCGGATTCTGGCTCCTGATCCCCATCAACATATGTCTGCTGCTTGCCCTGGTGGGCGTGATCTGGGCCGGTCAGTGGTGGTGGATATTCGCCGTCGTCGGAACAGCGATTGTCGGGAACCTGACCGCCGTTGCCGCCGCCGGGGCAGCCTTGAGCGTCCGCAGGGCGCGGGAGTGGGTCGAGTCAGAAGCCGCGCAGACCGGCACGGAGCCGGTAACGGTGCCCCGAGTGTGGGTGTCTCCTCCGCGAGACGCGGCCATAACGGCGGCCTCGTTTTGGGTCGTGACGATCGTGACGTTGATTGTCTTGTACTCGTACGCCATCACGCTGCACGGCATCGCTCCGGACGGCCCGAGCGGCGCCTACTACGCCGCCGCCATCGGTGCCGCGATCATCGGACCGCAGGCGTACATCATCGTGCTGCATGCCTCGGTCGTCGCCCGCACAACCCAGCAGAGCGCCAAGGCGAAGTGGATCACCGCCACCTACCAACCGGCCGGGCACCTGGTCACCGCCGCCATCGGCGGTGTGACCGTACTGCTGCTGACCCAGCATCAATGGGGCCCAGCCATCGTCGGCGCGGCTCTGATCGTCGTGTGGTCCATGGCCGCACCCGCAACCCGCACCATCGCCGGAGAGGACGACATCCAGGAAGCCAGCGGCAGCGAAGCGCCAGACCACCCGTCAGACCGCGACACGCGAAATACCGCGAACAGCAACGCCGACGACTCCCAGCGCGGCGACCATGCGAGCCAAGACGCCAGCGGTGTCACGGCCACGGTTCCCGTGCCGGCCAGCGTCCAACTGACCGGGTCCGGTCCTACCGGCTCCCAGTTCGATCCGGACGCCGTCCAGCAGGCACGGGCAATGTGGGCGCACTACGACGCGGGAGAAGGCGAGACCGCGTCCGCGATCCTGCACGATCTGAGCCAGCGATACCCGGAATCCGCCGTTGACGATCTGCTGGCGTACGTACGCAGCACCCCGTAACTCACCACTCACACGCTACCGACCAGAGAAGAAATACAAGTGTCGTCAACGAAACTAGCGATAATGATGTGGCCCTTCCGGCAACGACACCTGAATTCCCTCATGATCGACACGATAGAGATTCAGCAGGATGCCATCGAGCAACTGTTAGACCGAGTCGGTTACCTAGAAGAAAGCAACACAGCTCTGCTCAGCAGGAGTGACATGGTGGAGTTTGCGGTATTCCCTCAGTTGTCCACATCAACAGACGGCGATGACGACGAGCGGTGACACGCGCAACAAGAAGAACACGGCTTAACCCGTGTCAAATAGTTGTTGTATTGTAAAGGAAAGACCGTTGCCTTTGTCATTCGCAGTCTTATCCCGCGCCAACTGCGCGCCTACTCGTAAAGGTCAGGTATTGGTGACTCCGCGACCTGTGACCAGGCATACCACGCGCTCTTTACGCGCGCGGCGAGCCGTTGTCGGCAGAGATCAACTGATCAACATCATCGAGACTCAACAAGACATCATTGAGAACCTCTTGCAGCGAACGACGCAGCTAGAGGAAAAGTACGCCGCGTTGCTGAACAAAACCGACCTGCTCGAACTGGCCGTATTTCCCCTGTCGCTCCTGACTGATGACAGTCCTGATGACTGTGACCAGCCCGATGACGAACGCTGACCGCAGCATTGCCCAGGAGGGGCTGACCGTGGGGACGATGGGTGACGCGGTCGCCCGGTTGATGGCACTGGTAGGCATGTTCGCCGACGAGTTTTCCGGCGAGCACGACCTGACACCGGGCGCGATCCCGTTAGGCGCGTGGCACGACCGGGCATGCCGGGAGGCCGTGACAGCGGTCGCCGTCGCTGGCGAAAGCGCCACCGCAGCGCAAGTAGCGGCAGCGATGCCCGAACTCGCGGAGGCCATCGAAGAACTGGCCGTAGACGTCGCGGCGGACCTGGCCGCCGTATGCGCCCGCCTGGTCGAGCTCGGCGCCGATCCGACACCACTAGTCGAACCGGTATTCGGAATGCTGACCTTCGCCCTCAACGAGTGCGCATGCTTCATCCAACTATGGCCACGCACACCCGGACAGCGCCCACATTTTCCCCATCCTCACGACGACGACGCGACCACCCGCGCCACCGTAACCGAGCAACTCACCGCAGCCCTGACAGCGAACCGGAAAAAGCGCACCACCGCCATGACGCGTGCAGACTACGGCGCAGACCTTGACATCCAGGACCCCACGGGCTGGGTTGACTGTTGCCCCGATGACCATGATCCCCGGCAGCGTGAGGTCAGCGCGCATCTGATGACCGCGTCCTGGTACACGCTCGACTCGTGGATGCGCGCGGCCCTAGCTCTGCTGCAAGATCGGAACGTCCGCCGCGCACTGCCTGACCGTGACACCCTGAAAGCCGCCGTGGACCGAGTGCGGCCATGGCGCGGTGAACTGCACTTCGTCGCCGTGCTGCTGCGGGTGCTGGACGACGAGCCGCTGATCGTGCTCCACCAGCCCTCCGGTCGAGGGTTCATGGTCACCATCGCCGGAATCGCCGACCTCCGGCAACTGCATACCCTGCTCGCCGCGACCATGTCAGGTTCGGGTCTGCTGACCGGTCCCGGACCCAGTCGCGAGCAGGTAGCCGCCGCAGACGGCAGCGGCAGACAACGCACCCGCATGGAACCGTTCTACGACCTCACCGACTGCCACGGAGTACCGCTCCCCGATGACGCCCTGCCCGCCGACATCCCCACCACGAGCAACACCATCGACAGTCCCCGGATGGTCATCCTCAGCCCGTCATCGCACGCGCACACGTGGGTCACTGGACGCTTGTTCGACCGTATGACACCCACCCTGAGCCAAGTACGAGAACTTACCCACCAAGAGGCCGCGCGTTGGATCACCTTGGCGCCAGAACAGCCACAAGCGAGCACGCCGACCCATGCCGAGGAAGACGCAGCCACCCGTGATACGCCTTGAGATCAACATCAACGACGAAGCAGCCGCCGTGCTCACCGCACACGCCAAGCGCCATAACCTCACCATCACCGAGACCGTCCGCCAAGCCATCGGCACATGGAACTTCATCAAAGGCGAACTCGCCGCAGGCAACACCATCCGCGTCATGAACCACACCTCAGGCCACGAACACGAACTGGCACTACCCCATACCTAGCCACAACAGATCAACCAACCAAAAACCATCAAAACGGACATGCGCCCGAGATTAGGAACATGACACGCCGACGTCGTCCCAGTCGGTGGGCACTGTTTCCCTTCCTCAACTCTAGACATTTTTATTGCTGACAAAGAAAAACTCTCCAGCAAGTCACCATTCACACGGACGGGAGGACAGTGCGTTAGTACCTCAGTAGTTGTAGCAGCTACTTGCCCACCAATCCCAGCCACACCGATGCCAGCCACACCGATGCCAGCCACCGCCGCTAACCCAACCCCGCCCGCGCGGCGACCGAAGGTCGCCCAGGATCGTGGCGGTGGGGTGCCCGGTTTTTGGGTGCCCCGGCGACGCGATCCGGATGCGCCGCCGCAGGCACTGCGGCCAGAGGCGCAGCCCGGTTTTTGGGTGCCCCGGCGACGCGATCCGGATGCGCCGCCGCAGGCACTGCGGCCATCAACACAGCACTGCGGCCAGAGACTCAGCCGACGTCCGGGATCGCTGGGCCGAGGAGGTCGTCGGCGTCGACGATGGTGTACGCGTAACCCTGTTCAGCGAGGAAACGCTGCCGGTGCGCGGCGTAATCAGCGTCGAGGGTGTCACGTGAGACGACCGTGTAGAAATGCGCCTGCCGGTGGTCGGCCTTGGGTCGCAGGACGCGACCGAGTCGTTGCGCTTCTTCTTGCCGGGAGCCAAAAGTCCCGGACACCTGGATCGCTACCGCCGCTTCGGGCAGGTCGATGGAGAAGTTCGCGACCTTGGAGACGACCAGCGTCGGCACCTCGCCGCGGCGGAAGGCGTCGAAGAGGCGTTCGCGTTCCTTGTTGGTCGTTTTCCCTTCGATGACTGGAGCTTCCAGCTCCGCGGACAGCTGGTCGAGCTGGTCCAGATACGCGCCGATCACGAGCACCGGCTCGCCGACGTGCTTTTCCAGGAGTTTCTTGACGACCGGTATTTTCGTACGCGCGGTGGCGCACATCCGGTAGCGCTCCTCCGGCTCGGCGACGGCGTACGCCATCCGCTCGGCCTCGGTCAGCGTCACCCGCACCTCGGTGCACTCGGCCGGCGCGATCCAGCCCTGTGCCTCGATGTCCTTCCATGGCGCGTCATAGCGTTTCGGGCCGATCAAAGAGAAAACGTCACCTTCGCGGCCGTCTTCACGTACCAGTGTGGCGGTCAGCCCGAGCCGCCGGCGGGACTGCAGGTCGGCGGTCAGCCGGAAGATCGGTGCCGGCAGCAGGTGCACCTCGTCGTACACGACCAGACCCCAGTCACGGGAGTCGAAAAGATCCAGGTGCCGATACTCGCCCTTTCGGCGAGTGGTCATCACCTGGTACGTGGCGATGGTGACCGGCCGGATTTCCTTACGCTCGCCGGAATACTCGCCGATCTCATCCTCGGTCAGGGACGTACGGGCGACCAGCTCGCGCTTCCACTGCCGGCCGGCGACCGTGTTGGTGACCAGGATCAGGGTGGTCGCCGACGCGCGGGCCATCGCGGCCGCACCGACCAGCGTCTTGCCGGCACCGCACGGCAGCACCACGACACCGGAGCCACCGGCCCAGAACGAGTCGACTGCCTGTTTCTGATAGTCGCGCAGCACCCAGCCGTCCTCGGCCAGTGCGATCGCGTGTGCCTCGCCGTCGACGTAGCCGGCCAGGTCCTCGGCCGGCCACCCGACCTTCAGCAGCGCCTGTTTCAACCGGCCGCGCTCGGACGGATGCACCAGCACCGTGTCGTCGTCCAGCCTCGCGCCGAGCATCGGCGCGATCTTCTTGTTTCTGCTGATCTCGGTCAGCACGGCCCGGTCGGTGGCCCGCAGGATGAGGCCGTGCACCGGATCGGCGGACAGCTGCAACCGGCCGTACCGGTCCATGGTCTCGGCCACGTCGACCAGCAGCGCGTGCGGCACCGGGAAGCGCGAGAACCGGACCAGCGCGTCGATCACCGACTCGGCGTCGTGGCCCGCTGCGCGCGCGTTCCACAGCCCTAAGGGCGTGATGCGGTACGTGTGGACGTGCTCTGGAGCGCGTTCCAGCTCCGCGAACGGCGCCACCGCCAGCCGGCACTCCTGCGCGGCAGGATGGTCGATCTCGAGCAGCAGTGTCTTGTCAGATTGGACGATCAGCGGGCCATCAGTCACAGCCGTTAAGTGTGCCTCGCCGCCAGCCGTGACGGCACTCCGGTACGCCGTGAATGTCAGCAGCCGTCCCGCTACCGCTGACCGGAAGAGGCTGCGGTGAAACAGCGGACGGGCGTACGGCGATGAAGCTGTGAGCGCGCTGCCTGTTCGGGCAGGCCGTCGGAATCGTTACAGCAGGGAGTGGTTGGATGACTCACAACGGCGTCATTTACCCTGGTCCGGTTTGCCGGTAACCCTCGGCTACAGTGGATCTCGATGCCTAGAGATGGGAAGAGCTCACACCGGCGCCCGCGCCGGGGTGCCCATCGGCCCGCTCCCACCCCTCGCTACATCCGCGTGCTGGCCGCTCTGGTGCTGGCGGTCTCCGGCATCGCGGGCATCGCGTCGCTGCTCAGGCCGGCTGCGAGCGCCGACGCGAACGCGTCCACCACGCAGGCCCAGCCGGCCGCCAGTCGGGTCATTCAGGACCGCTCCAGCCGCGGCCTGCCGACCGGCCCATGTGCCCGCCCGGCGCCGTTGCAGAGCGACGTGGTGGCATATTTGACGACTTCGTACGGGCAGCAGTTCGGCCCAGTCACCGCGAGCTCGCCGCAGCCGGCGATCTGCCAGGCGATCACCAAGTTCCAGCAGTGGGCCCAGGTGCCCACCACGAACGGCGTCGCCGACGCGGTCACCGCGAAAGTGGCCCGCGATCTGGCCGCCACCGACCTGAGCTCCTGCAAGGCCACCGACGCTCCGACGGTCTGCGTCGATCTCACCCACCAGATCCTCTGGGTGGCCACTGCTGGGAAGGTGACCTTCGGGCCGGTGCCAGTACGGACCGGCAAGGCCGAGGACGCCACTCCGATCGGTTCGTTCGAGGTCGGGCAGAAGAAGGCGTACACGATCTCCACCGAATACAACGTGCCGCTGCCGTTCTGGACCCAGTTCTACAAGGACTTCGGCCTGCACGCCGCCGACGTGGACAGCCCGTTGTACGCGACGAACGTACGCGGCTCGCACGGCTGCGTGAACATGCTGCTCCGAGACGCGCAGTCGCTCTTCGGCATCACCAAGATCGGCACCCCCGTACACGTCTGGGGCAAAAAGGTCGACGCCTGAGCGCCCAGCGGTCCGCGAAGGCGGTATTTCGACCGCAGCGCCACAAACTCGGCTTCCGGCTAACACTGTCCGCCGCCAACCGACCGTACAACCGGGCTTCTCGAATGCCTCGGAAGTGGCCGCCGTAATCGATTCCATAAAGCGATACCCAGGCAGTTGAACGCGCGCGCCGCAACCACGTTTCGGCTCCAGTATGAACATGTCTGCCCTGTCTGAGAGACTGTCAGGGTCCAGGGTGCTGCCCCGACCGGCGCGTACGCGCATTATCGAGTCGACCGCACATAGTCCCGTGAGATCTGCGATGTCGATGTTCCGTATGTTGTGAGCATCGGTTCGCCGCCCCTGCGCGAAAGACAGGAGCGCGCGAGAGTTGCCTGCCTTGAGGCGGTGGCTTTCGAATTGCGGTCTCGAGGAATTGAAACTCTTTATCTCCAGTCGCGGACTCCGGTGCTTGACCGCCGCGATGTGCAGACCGTGATGGGCGTGCGCTTCTCCATGCCAAAAACTGGACTTTCGTTGTGTATCATAGGAATGGCCTGGACGAGCCGATGTTCTGGTTCGCTGACATCGTCGCCGGAGCAGTTCGAGCGGCGCACCTGGGGCGCCCGGAATACCGACGAATCCTCGACGGCCACATCAGCGAGACATTTGTATCAACCAGATGTTGAACAGAAAACGCGCAGGGCCAGGTTCCCGGTCTGCCCCAGTCCACCTGGCCCAACGACTCGCTCGACATCCACGATGTCGAACTCTCGCGAGGAATTTACCGCATTCGGGGTGGTCAGGATTCTTCTGGGTGGGGGTCCAATGGGGTGGCGGCGGTGATGCGGTGCAGGGCAAAAGTGTGTAGCACGTCCGTACGGTCGTCTTCGGCGCGTAAATAGCCGGCGCCGATAGAGACCGGGCGAATGGTCCGTTGGACGGTGCCGCCGTGTGCGTCGACATAGCCGAGTTGTACGCGGCTGCGTTGTCGTGCGGCGCGCTGGAGGACGGACAGGGTGGTCGCGGTGGTCATGCCGGGCAGTTCGGTCATGTCGATCGTGGTGGTCGTACGCCGGGACCGTCGGGCGTCCGCGTCGGCGACTCGCAACGCCCGGACCATGCCGGCGAGGCGTTCGTCGTCCAGGACCGGCAGGTCGGCGCCGGGCCGGATGGACCGCATGCGCAGCGTCGACCGGCGCGACTGGGGCTTGCTGATCACCACCGCGCCGTCGGTGTCCTCCGGCACCGGCGCGTATCCGCCGGCTCGTAAGCCGTCCAGGACGCGCTCACGAGAGAGTGGACTGACCAGGACGGTCGGCGCGATGCGGCGCAGCCGCAGCGGTGTGTTGGCGCGGTCCGCGAGGATGCCGGCGAGCAGGGCCGCGTCGTCGCTGCGCAGGTAGCAACCGGCGGAGCCGGCGCGCAGGCCGCCATGCCGGCGGGCGGTGTCGTCGATCAGGTACGTCAGAGCTTGCGGGATCGGCGTACGAGAACGGTCGGCGAACAGGTGGTGGATCCGGTCCGCCGACCAGCCGGCGTCCAGGGCGTGTCGCAGGCTGCCGGCGGTCACCCGGTAGACGGTCGCGGCGCCGGCCGACTCGACTTCGGCGACCATGCCCATCGCGCCGGCCAGGTCCGGCTCCAGCGGGCCGGGCGCCACCACGCTCAGGTCGGGCTGGACGAGTACGTGGTCGAGGGGGGTCGGCAGCAGGTCGCCGAGCAGGTCCGTCACCGGCTTGTCGGCCAGCAGCGCGCGGCCGAAGCGGGTGAGCGCGCCGCGGCCGGTGATGCCGAGCGCCGCCGCCTCCGCCAGCGCGGCCACCACGGCGTCGTCGCGGCCGTTGGCGCCGCGGCGAGGGTGGGTCCAGTCGACGTACGCGACGATGCCGGCCGGCTCGGGTGCGCTCCCTGGCGGTTGCGCGGCGATCGCCTGCAGGGCGTCCATCCGGGCCACCGGCGCGCTGGATCGGACCACCTCGGTGGAGAGCGCGTTGATCAGCCGATCGCGGTCGTCCCGCTGGCCGATCAGCATCGGCAGCCGGGTCATCGTCAGCCAGGCGGCGGCGAGGCGTTGCCAGCGCTGGGCCGCCGACCGGCCGAGCCATACGTCGTACTCAGCGGTTGGCAGCCACTGCGGGTCCGCGTCCGAGGTGGCGTCCAGCAGGCCAGCGGCGTGACACGTCTCCAGGAGCATGCCGGCGATCTCGTCGGTGACGCCGACCGTACGCGCGATTCGGCGGAGCTCCCGTACGCCGACGCCTCCACCACGCAAGACGGCCGGTGGCTCGACCGCGCAGGTGTCCAGGACCGCCTCGGCCACCCGGATCGCTTCCGCGGCCTGGCCGGCGCCGGCCTCGTCGATGGCGTCCGGCGCGTACTTGCGGGACGCCGGCTCCGGCGGGTCCGGATGCAGGTCGCCCAGCGGGCTGGACCCGCGCAGCAGCAGGGCGACCTCGCGGGGCAGTTCGACCGTGTCGTCGCCGGTCGGGATCAGCAGGCCGTGCGCGAGCAGCCAGCGGACCGGTGACTCGTCGCCTGGCGCGGCTGGCCGGCGGGCGCCCCGGATCGTGCCGACCGGCGGGCCGGCGGCGAGCCGTTGCAGCACCTCGGTGGCTGGGATCGGGGCGGCCGCCACCTGGGCGGCCAGCTCGGCCCGGCTGGGCACCTTCGCGCCGCCGGTCAGTTCGGTGGCCGGTCGGCCGAGGCCGGCCGGATAGCCGCCGGCGGCCTCGGCGACGCCGGCCACCACTCGTACCGACTCGTCCGAACCCCATACCAGGCCGATCGTCCGGAGCCGCTCGATGGCCGCCGTCACCCGGGCCACCGGCACGACTTCGCCGACTAGCGCTCGCACGTCCGCGGTCGTCGCTGGCGGCTCGCAGAGCCGCACCGCGTCCAGCACCTCGATGCTGAAGCGGTCCAGCTGCTCCAAGGCGCGGGCCACCGACATTCGCGAGTGCACCCGGCTGGCCAGCACGGACAGATCCGGCGGCAGCGGAGTGGCCAGATCCGGGCGGGCACGCAGCAACTCCACCAGTGCGCTGTCGTCGAGCGCACGCAGGTGGTCGGCGAGCCCGCGCTGTCGGCTCGGGTGCTGGCTTTCGTCGCCCATTGGATCAACGCTAGCCTGCTGGTGACCGCGACCGCCCTGCCTGGGGGGTTCCGAGCTTTCCGGAGGCTGATCCCGCGATGACCGTGGACGAGACTAATTCGTCGGCCGAGGAGGGCGAGCCCGTGCCGGCTGAGGGCGCCACAGCCGCCGCGCCGCGCAATGTGCCCAAGCCCGGCCACCTCCCGGTGAACGAGCTGCTCTTCGAGCGGCAAGGCCCAGCCTCGCCGTTCGGTGAGGACACGGTGTTCCCGCTGCCGCTCGATCAGCTGCCTTACAAACACCCCGCTCTGGAACTCCCGCCGACGGACTGAGTCGGCAACCAGCTGGTGGTGGACCTGCTCGGTTGTCGGGTTTCGCGGCGGCGCGGGGCGCGACATGATGCAGTGATCGCGTACCCGATCCGTGGGGGTGGCCTGTGACCAGCCAGCCGTCGTATTCGTCCGGGATCTCGACGATCCCGCTGCTGGGCGACACCATTGGCGACAACCTCGACCGCACCGCCGCGCGGTTCGCCGAGCGCGAGGCGCTGGTGGATCGAGCGGCCGGGAAGAGATGGACGTACGGGCAGTTCGTCGAGGTCGTCAACCAGCTGGCGCTGGGCTTGCTGGACGCCGACATGGGCAAGGGCGACCGGGTCGGGATCTGGGCGCCGAACTGTGCCGAGTGGGCCTTCGTGCAGTACGCGACCGCGAAAATCGGCGCGATCATGGTCAACATCAACCCGGCGTACCGCACGCATGAGCTCGCGTACGTGCTGAAGCAGGCCGGCATCACGATGCTGGTCGCCGCGCCGAAGTTCAAGACGAGCGATTACGCGGCGATGATCGAGGAAGTTCGGGGCGACTGTGCGGATCTGCGGCAGGTCGTCCTGCTCGGCTCGGCCGAATGGGATTCGCTGCTGGCGCGGGGCAGTCACGGCGATCCAGCGGATTTGGCCGCCGCGCAGGCAAATCTTTCGTGTGACGATGCGATTAATATCCAGTACACCTCCGGTACGACCGGGTTTCCCAAAGGTGCCACGCTTTCGCATCACAACATCCTCAACAACGGCTATTTCGTCGGAGAAGGCTGCCGCTACACCGAGGAGGACCGGATCTGCATTCCGGTCCCGTACTATCACTGTTTCGGCATGACGATGGGAAATCTCGCGGCCACCAGTCACGGCGCCTGCATGGTGTTGCCCGCCCCGGGCTTCGATCCGGCCGCCACGCTCAAGGCCGTGCAGGATGAGAAGTGCACGTCTTTGTACGGCGTGCCAACGATGTTCATCGCCGAGCTGGCGCTGCCGGATTTCGCCGACTATGACCTTTCGAGTCTGCGCACCGGAATCATGGCCGGCTCGCCGTGCCCGGTCGAGGTGATGAAACGGGTCATCAGCGACATGGGCATGAACGAGGTCACCATCTGCTATGGGATGACCGAGACCTCGCCGGTGTCGACCCAGACCGGCGCGAACGACGACATCGAGACGCGGGTGTCGACGGTGGGGTCCGTACATCCGCATGTCGAGGTCAAGGTCGTCGACCCGGCGACCGGCCTGACCGTGCCGCAGGGCACCGCCGGTGAGCTGTGTACGCGCGGATATTCGGTGATGCTGGGCTATTGGAACGAACCGGAGAAGACCGCCGAATCGATTGACGCGGCCCGCTGGATGCACACCGGCGACCTCGCGGTGATGGACGGCAACGGCTACCTGAACATCGTCGGCCGGATCAAGGACATGGTGATCCGCGGCGGCGAGAACATCTATCCGCGGGAGATCGAGGAGTTCCTCTACAGCCACCCGGACATCGTCGACGTGCAGGTCATCGGGCTGCCGGACGAGAAGTACGGCGAGGAGCTGATGGCCTGGGTGAAGCTGCGCCCCGGCGTTTCGGACCTCACCGCCGAGCAGGTGCGCTCGTACTGCACCGGCAAGCTCGCCCACTACAAGATCCCGCGTTATGTACGTGTCGTCGAAGATTTTCCGATGACGGTCAGCGGCAAGGTCCGCAAGGTCGAGATGCGCGAGGTCTCCATCCAGGAGCTGGGCCTGGAGTCAGCCGCAACCACCCGCCACGCCTAACCGTCAGTTGCCGCCCCGTCCCGCACTCGGGAGTGGGCGGCGAGGGCGGCGATGCCGTCGAAGATCATTTCCAGGCCGATGTCGAACTGTTCGTCCCAGCCGCGGGCGCCTTGGTACGGGTCGATCTCGGCGGTGAGGGGGAAGTCCGTACGCACCGGCGGTCGCCAGGCCCGCTCGGCGGCGGGGCTGCGGTCCTGTTGCTCGACCACGATGTAGCCCAGCACATAGCTGCCCCAGGTCCGGTGCGCGTCCAGCAGCGCCGAGCCACTCAGCCCGGCCAGCCGTAGCGCCGGTACGGGTCGTCACCGGCACCGGAGCGGCGGCGATCTCGCCGGCCAGTTGATCGCCATAATTGCCGCAAAGCGGGCAGTTTTTCGGGGGAGTTTTGTTAATCCTGCCCTTTTGTCGGAAAGAGTCGGACGGTTACCCGCTTGCTCTGTCGGCCCGCACCGCTAGCCTGATAGGCCGGGCGCCCATTCGGGCGCCCGCTCCTGGGATCGCCGCCAGTGCGGCGAAACCGAGGCGATGCAACCGTCCAACAGTGCGATGAGTCGGGGCCGAACGCGGCCCGAGGTCAGCGAGGTAAGCGGTGCCCACCGGCAGGGTGAAGTGGTTTGACGTCGAAAAGGGATTCGGTTTCCTGTCCCGTGACGATGGCGGCGACGTCTTCGTGCACAAGGGTGCGCTGCCAGCCGGGACGACCGACCTGAAACCCGGCACCCGAGTGGAGTTCGGGGTCGCCGAGGGACGCCGCGGTGAGCAGGCGCTGTCCGTACGCATCCTCGCCCAGGCGCCGTCACTGGCCGCAGCCAGCCGCCGTCCGGCGGAAGAGCTGCACGGCATGGTCGAGGACATGATCAAGCTGCTGGAGATGAAGGTGCAGCCGGACCTGCGGCGCGGCCGATACCCGGACCGCAAGGCCGCCAAAACCGTCGCCGAAATGGTGCACGCCGTCGCCCGCGAACTAGAGGTCTGAGTTTCCGGCGGCTGAGTTTCTGGCGGCAGTTCCTGCCGCTGGCCACGCACCGTTCGCGGCGGTAGGCCCGCCCCGAAAAGCGTGGGGTGGGCCTACCGCCGCGAACGGTGCGCCCCTGGCGCGTGGGGTGGCGGGGCGTGGGGTGGCGGGGTTGGGGTTCGGCGGGTTGCGGTTGGCTGGGCAGGGGGCTGATGGCGTCCTGGCCGCGTACGAGCAGGTACGTGCTAGCTGCGTACGAGCAGGTACGTGTTAGCTGCGGATGAGGAGGAAGGACCAGCGGCTGACGACGACGGTTTGGTTGCCGGCGGCGGAGAGGCCGATGACCTCCAGCAGCAGTGCCTGGTTGTCCCCGAAGTCGGGCGTCAGCGACAGGTAGGACGCGCCGAGCTGCGGTGGGGTGGTCTGGGCCTGCGTCTTTCCCGTGCCGGTCGCCGCCACCACCCGGACCAGCCACGGCACCCCGGACAGCTCACCCGGCACCTCGATGCCGACCGGCGCGCCGGCCTTGACGGTCAGCCGGCCGGGCAGGGCATCAGTCGTACGACACGCCGTTTTGGTGGTGTTCAGGTCGAAACAGAAGGCGTTTGCTGGGCTGCTCGCGAACTGCCCGCCACTGACCAACCGGGCCAGCGGCAGCGGCTTCGCGCAGCCGGCCACCAGCGCCACCGCGGCGAGGACCACCACCAGCGCCAAAACCCGGATCGTACGCACGGCCGTCACGCTACCCACCGCCTCCGCTGTACGACCGCAGGGACCCCCAGAGGCCGGCGGGAAAGGAAACCCTTGCCGGTCCGGGGTGGCCGGCGGTGGTGTTGAATGGGACCACGATGGCTACTTTGCGGCTGGTTCCGAAGAAGGTCGACAAGAAAGTCGACAAGGTGTGCGCGGACGCGGTGGACGCCGCGCGGGCCGCCGCCGCCGATGCCGCGCAGGGTGGCAAGGTCGGCGAACATCTGGGTGTGCGGGCCGACGGCGAGCGGTTGGTGTCGCACCGGTTCGCCGCGCTGGAGCGCGGCTATGTCGGGTGGGAGTGGTCGGTGACGGTCGCCCGCCCGCCGCGGGCCCGGGTGGCCACCGTGTGCGAGGTCGTCCTGGTGCCCGGCGACGCCTCCGTGCTGGCGCCGGAATGGCTGCCCTGGAGTGAGCGGATCCGGCCGGGCGACCTGGGTGTCGGCGACATCGTGCCGACCGATCCCGATGACGACCGGTTGGTCCCGACCTACGCCGGCTATGAGCCAGAGGTCGAGGACTTCGTCGACGAGCCGAATGCTTTCGAGCTGGGCGTCGGTCGGGTACGAGTGATGTCCCGGCTGGGCCGTGACGAGGCCGCCGACCGCTGGCACTCCGGCGAGACCGGACCGCACACTCCGCTCGCCGAGCACGCGCCGGCGAGCTGCGGGACCTGCGGTTTCTTTCTGCCGCTGGCCGGCTCGCTGCGGTCGATGTTCGGCGTCTGCGGCAACATGTTCGCGCCCGACGACGGCCGGGCGGTGGCGATCGACCACGGCTGCGGCGCGCACTCGGAGGCGCTGGTGCAGGCGACCACGCCGATCAGCGCACCGCCGATCGCGTTCGATGACAATGCCGTCGATCTGGTCAAGACCCCTGCCGGCGATGGCTCGGTGGGCGACGACGCAGAGCCGTTCGGCCACGGGTGAGCGACCGGTACGACACCGCGGCACGCCGGGAGGCCGTGCTGGCGGCCTGGCGGTCGTCGCCGACCCGGTTCCGAGAGGACGCTAACGCCGAGGAAGACCTGGTCCTGGGTGGGTACGCGGACCGGCTGATCGTCGAGCTCGCGCAGAACGCGAGTGACGCGGCGGTCCGTGCCGGCATCGCCGGCGAGCTGCGGCTGACGCTGGTCGACCGGGTGCTGTCCGCGGCCAACACCGGCGCCGCGCTGGACGCCGAGGGCGTCGATGGCCTTACTTCGCTGCGGGCGTCCGGAAAACGCGACGAGCAGAGCAGTACGGGTCGGTTTGGCATTGGTTTCGCGGCCACTCTCGCGGTCAGCGACGAACCGGAGATCCGGTCCACCACCGGTGGGATCAGGTTTTCCCTTGCCGACACGGACAAAGCCGTGCGAGAGCTGGGCGGTGCCGCGGCGGCTGAGCTGGACCGTCGGGATGGCCGCGCGCCGGTGCTGCGGCTGGCCTGGCCGGCACCGGGAGCGCCGATGGACGGCTATGCCACCGAAGTTCGGCTCCCGCTGCGCGACGATGCCGCCCTGGCAGCCGTAAGAGCAGCGCTAGACAGCGTGCCCGCGAGCCTCTTGCTGGCATTGCCGACACTGTCCACAGTGGACGTCAACGGCCGGGTGCTGCGCCGGACCGAGGTCGACGAGCAGACGGTTGCCCTTGCGGACGGCGAGAAAACCCGGCACTGGCGATATGTGACGACGGCCGGTGACCTGCCGGTGGAGTTGCTCGCCGACCGGCCGGTGGAAGAGCGGATCCGGCAGGCATGGCGGGTCACCGCGGCCGTGCCACTCACCGAGGCCGGGGAGCCGGCAGCGCTGGACGCGGCGCAGGTGCTTTACGCGCCGACGCCCACCGATGAGCGGATTTCGTTGCCCGTACGGCTGATCGGCACTTTCCCGACTTCGCCGGACCGGCGCCGGGTGCCGGATTCGGCGGTCACCCGGTTCCTTGCCGAGCAGGCCGCCGAGGCGGTCGCCGATCTGATCGCGGGCTGCTCCGAGCACCCGGCGGTGCTCCGGCTGTTGCCTGGGCCGGACCTCCCACTGTCCACTGTGGACTCATTGGTACGAGCGGCCGTCGACGCCCAGTTGCGTACGGCCGTTTGGTTGCCTGACACGCATGGCCAGTGGCTGCCGCCGAGTCGCGCTTTGGTTGTTGACGACCCGTTGGTGGAGATCGCCGCGGACGTACTCGACGGCATCCTCCCGGCTGGCTGGTGGACCTCGGCGACCGCGCCAGCATTGCGGGCGCTGGGCGTCCGGCGGTTGGGCCTCGCCGAGGTGGTCGAGGCATTCGCCGGTGCCGATGGCGAACCCTCCTGGTGGCACGACTTCTACGACGCGATTGACATCGCGTTGCGGCACGATCCGAGCACTGAGATCGGCGAGGTGGCCGCCATCCGGGTGCCGCTGGTCGACGGGCGTACGGTCACCGGCGCCCGCGAGGTGTTGTTGCCGGTGGACGACCTGCCGGCGGAGGCGGTCGCCGCGCTGGGCCTGCGCATCGCGCACCCGGACGCCGCCCACCCGCTGTTGGCTCGGCTGGGCGCGCGAGAGGCGTCGCCAGCGTCCGTGCTGGCCGATGATCGGGTCCGAGCAGAGGTCGAGCAGTCGTACGAGCTGGATGACCCGGCGCCGGTCGCCGAAGCGGTGTTGGCGCTGGTCGCGGCCACCGGCATCGGCCCGGGGGAGCTGCCGTGGCTGGCCGATCTGGCCCTGCCGGACGCCGAGGGCGACTGGCGACCCGCTGGTGAGCTGCTGCTGCCGGGCGCGCCGCTGGCCTGGCTGATCGGCGCGGACGTGCCTTTCGGGACCGCCGACCGGCAGTTGGTCGAGGACTACGGCGCGGACGTGTTGGCCGCCGTCGGCACTCTCGCCACTTTCGCGGTGGTCGACCAGCCGGACCTGGATCTGTCCGACGTGGACGACCTGGCGCTGGACGGGGCGTCCGACTGGGCCGACGAGGTCGCTGACGCCCTGGACGGTGAGCCGGTCCAACTGACTCGCTTCGCGGCCGTACGCGACTTGGAGCTGATCCGCCCGGACGCCTGGCCGCAAGCTCTCCGGCTGCTTGCCGCGCCGCCTGCCCGGGACGCTCTTATGGCCAGTTGTACGGGCGAGCTTATGGACGGCCGGATCGTCCCGGTGACGCCGTACTTGCGCTGGTGGTTCGCCCACCGCCCAGTCCTGGCCGGCCGTTGCCCAGCCGAGCTCAGGCTGCCCTCCGCTGCCGAGCTGGTCGGTCTTTATGACCCGGTCCCGGAGCTTCGGCCCAGCGGTGGCCCGCCGAGCCTCTTCGATGTGGACGACTCGGTCGGTGGCGTACTTGATGACGAGCTGCTGGCCGCTCTCGGCTGTCGTACGGGCCTGCTTGACGTCTTGGAGGACACGGCGTCGGCCACCGATCTGTTGCGGCGCCTGGGCGACCCGGACCGGTCCGTACACGCGGCCGTTCTCCCGCTGCTCTACGCCCGCCTGGCCGAGGCCCTCGCCGGTGTCGACGTGCCGCCACCGGATCACGTACGCGTCGCGCCGGACGTTGTCGTGCCAGCGGAGCAGGCCGTCGTCCTCGACCAGCCGTGGCGGCTCGCGGAGTTCCCCGGCCGGCACCCCATCCTCGGCGGCGCCGACCCGGAAACCGTCGCCGAACTCCTGGACATCCCGCTGGCTTCAGAACTCTGACCCTCGCGAGGGTGACGTTCTGGAGGGAGTTTGTAGGGATTTGACCCCTCAGAACGTCACCCTCGCGGAGGTTCTGCGATCGAGGCCTCCAGCCGGAATGATCTCGGCCGACGGCGAGTTACTATGGAACAGCCGGTGTGGCTCGGTATCCCCGGGCCGCATTTAAAAAAGCCTTCGCGGACTACCGTTCGGCTGGAGCCGCGTTGCGCCACTCGCCGCGAGGCGATCCTTGCCACACCGGTTCAGCTTGGTCAAAGGGGTCCTGCCGCTCAGCGGCAGGACCCTTTTGGGACTAGCTCTTGGCGCCCTCGTCGATGCTGTCGGGGATGATCAGGTGCAGGATGAAGCTGACGATGGCCACCACGATGGCGCCCCAGAGGGCGGGCCAGAAGCCGGTCACTGTGAATGGCAGGTGCAGCAGGCCTGCGAGCCAGCCGGTCAGCAGGAACAGCAGCGCGTTCACGACCAGCGCGATCAGCCCGAGGGTGAGCACGTAGAAGGCGCATCCAAGGGTCTTGATCACCGGCTTGATGATCGCGTTGATCACTCCGAAGATGATCGCGACGACCAGCAAAGTGCCGACCTTGACCCAGATCGAACTCCCGCCGAGGGTGATCCCCGGCAGGAACGTGGTGGCCCACAGCGCGAGGGCTGTGACCACGATCTTGGCGATGATTCTCATGCGCCCTGATGCTGCCATGCCCACCGCCGACCCGCACGGCCGCATGCGGCACAACCAGCCCCAACCTGACCCCGTTGGGCGCCGGCCTGTCAGGGCCGCGGGTACGTGCGCCCCCGCGAGGAACTCACGGCATGGGTTCGGCGCGGTCGGGTGCCTCGAGATCCTCGCGAGGCAGCCGCGGCATCATCTCCCCGCCATCGTCTCGGGCGGCGATGCGTACGCCCAATCGGGAGCGGCGGCGCCAGCAGAGGGCGAGGCCGAGGAAGCCGACCACGATGCCGGAGACACAGGTCCACAGCCACGAGCCGTGCCCGTTGGCGGTCAGCCATGGCAGTGACACCAGCACGCCGGCGGTCGCGACGAACCACAGGCCGATGCCGATCGCGACCACTTTCACCGCGTCGACGGCGAGCGGCTCGGGGGTGGGGCGAGCCGGATACTTGGCCCGCTCAGCAGGGACCGGCGGCATACTTTGCAGGCTACCCCGACGTGGTCAGTCGGCGGATCGTCACCCAGCTCGTACGCTCGATCGCGAAAAAAAGCGGGCCGCCCTCCCGTGTGCGGGGAGAGCGGCCCGGTTCTAAGCGCGCAGATCAGCGGTCGTTGTCGCGGTAGCCGCCGCTGTCGTTGTTGCCACCGAATCCACCGGAGTCGCCACCGCGGTCGTCATCGCGGCCGCCGCCGGAGTCACCCTGCCGGCCACCGCCGCCAGAGTCGCCGCCGCGGTCATTTCCGCGGTCACTGTCGCCGTAGCCGCCGCCTGATCCGCCGCGACTGTCGTCCCCGCCGCCGAACCCGCCGCCGGAGCCGCCGGAATCGTTGCCGTACGAGCCGCCGGAGCTGCCCGAGTCATTACCACCGGAGTCGTTGCCGTACCCGCCACCGCTGGAACCGCCGGAGTCGTTGCCGTAAGAGCCGCCGGAGTCGTTGCCGTAGCCGCCGCCGCTGGAGCCGCCGGAGTCATTGCCGTAAGAGCCGCCGGAGCCACCTGAGTCGCGGCCGGAGTTGCCGGAGTCGTTCGAGTCGTTGCCGTACCCGCCGCCGGAATCGGACCCGCGACGGTCGCCGCCGCCAGAGTCCCCGCCGCCGCCATAACCACCGCTGTTGTCGTCTCCGCCGCCGTAGCCGCCGGATCCGCCGTCACGCTCGTCGTTGTACGACACGTCGTACCCCCTCCAGTTGGTGTCGGTCATGGCGGACGTTATGTGCCCCCGCCCACGCCTGCCACTTGAGCGGTCTCGGGTTCGATCCAGATCGGCGCGCCGCGCGTTGGGCGTGTCGCGATCTGGCCGTACGCATCGACGGCCCCATCTGGCAGGCTGCTCGTCGACGACCTCAGCAGCCCGACCGGAGGAAGCCGCGATGACATCCAAGGCCAGCTCGACAAAAACGGCAAAGGGTGCGATGGGCGGCCTGGACCGCTATTTCGCGATCTCCGCCCGCGGTTCGAGCTGGTGGCAGGAAGTACGCGGCGGTTTCGTCACCTTTTTCACCATGTCCTACATAGTCGTGCTGAACCCGCTGATCATCGGTACCGCGATGGATGCGGACAAGAAGTTCATCGGCGGTGTCGCTTCGGCGGCCGACGCGATCCCGCTGGTCGCCGCCGCGACCGCGCTGATCGCCGGGATCGTCACCATCGCGATGGGAGTGATCGGGAAATATCCGTTCGCTCTCGCCACCGGGCTCGGCCTGAACGCCTTTGTCGCTTTCGGGATCGCCGCGAAGATGACCTGGGCCGACGCGATGGGTTTGGTGGTCATCGAAGGAATTGTCATCGTCATCCTGGTGCTGGTCGGGCTCCGAAGGGCGATTTTCAACGCCTTACCAGGGGATTTGAAGACCGCCATCGCCGTCGGCATCGGCCTGTTCATCGCTTTGATCGGGTTCGTCGACGCTGGTTTCGTTCGCAAGTCCGCCGGCGGCACGCCGATCGAGCTGGGTGTCGCCGGCAACCTGAGCGGCTGGCCGACGCTGGTTTTCGTGGTGGGCCTGATACTCACCGCGATCCTGGTGGTCCGCAAGGTCAAGGGCGGCATCCTGATTGGCATCGTCACGAGCACGGTCCTCGCGATCGTCATTGAGGCGGTCGCCAAGGTGGGGCCGACGGTCAGCGGGAAGACGGTGAACCCGATCGGTTGGCATTTGGTCGTACCAAAACTCCCGGAGCAGTTTCTGCAGGTGCCGAACTTGTCGTTGATCGGCCAGTTCAACCTGCTCGGTTCGTGGTCGCGGGTCGGCGTGGTAACCGCGCTGCTGTTTGTCTTCACCTTGGCGCTGAGCGATTTCTTCGACTCGATGGGCACCATTGTCGGGATCAGCAAGGAAGGCAACCTGCTGGACGCGAAGGGTGACCTGCCCGGCTTCGACCGGGTGCTGCTGGTCGACGCGGCCGCCGCCGCGGCCGGTGGCGTCGGCAGTGTTTCCAGTACGACCGTTTACGTGGAATCCGCCGCCGGAGTGGGCGAAGGCGCGCGTACCGGCTTCGCCAGTGTGGTCACCGGCCTGCTTTTCCTGGTCGCGATGTTCCTCACCCCGCTGGTCGCGGTGGTGCCTTTCGAAGCGGCCACCCCGGCGCTGGTGGTGGTCGGATTCCTGATGATGACGCAGATCCGGGACATCAACTGGTCCGACTACGGGGTGGCTATCCCGGCTTTTCTCACCGTGGTCCTGATGCCTTTCACGTACAGCATCACGGTGGGCATTGGTGCCGGGCTGGTGTCGTACGCGGTGATCCGCGGCGCGCAGGGCCGTGGCCGCGAAGTGCATCCGCTGCTGTGGGGAATCGCCGCGCTGTTCGTCATCTATTTCGCCATCTCACCTATTGAGAAACTGCTCGGCCTCGGCTGATTTCCCGATGCTGCGAATTTTTCAACAATGTGGCCCAAACGGGCCACCGTGTCCTAGCTCACGCATGTCCGAAAAGTCACAGGGCGGATTGTTGAGCTAAGCTAACTATCATGCCGACAACCACCCAGATGCTGTGAGCCCGGGCCGACTAAACGCCATCCGGGACATGACCCGGTCACTACGGGTACGCAACTATCGGTTGTTCGCCTCCGGTCAGATTATTTCGCTGACCGGCTCGTGGATGCAGAGCACCGCCCAGGACTGGCTGGTCCTGCAGCTCACCCACAACTCGGCCACCGCGATCGGGATCGTCACCGCGCTGCAGTTCGCGCCCATCATGGTGCTGACCCTGTACGGCGGCCTGATCGCTGACCGGTTCGACAAGCGCCGGATGCTGATGATCACCCAGACTGTTCTCGGGTTTTTGGCCGCCGGTATGGGAATTTTGGTGGTTTCCGGGCAGGTGCGGGTGTGGCACGTGTTCCTTTTCGCGGCCGCGTTGGGAATGGCGCAGGCATTCGACAACCCGGCCCGGCAGGCGTTCGTGTCCGAGCTGGTCGGCGGTGAGTTGCTGCCCAACGCGGTGTCGCTGAATTCGGCGACCTTCAACAGCGCGCGCATTCTCGGCCCGGCGGTCGGCGGCCTGGTGATCGCCGCGGTCGGAGTCGGCCCGGCTTTCCTGCTCAACTCGCTGACGTATATCGCGGTCCTGTGGGCCTTTTTCCAGGTGCGCCCGACCGAGCTGTTCCGGACCGAGCGAGTGGCCCGGGCCAGCGGCCAACTGCGAGAAGTGGTGCAATACGTACGGTCCCGGCCGGACCTGATGATGGTTTTCGCGCTGATGATGGTGGTCGGCACCCTTGGGATGAACTTCAACTTCACCATTCCGCTGCTGGCCCGTGCCGATTTCGGCGTCGGTGCGGCGAGTTTTGGCCTGCTGTCGACATGTTTCGCGGTCGGCGCACTGGGTGGAGCGTTGGTCGGCAGCCGCCGACGGACCCGGCCACCGGCCACCGCGTTGCTCGCGTACGCGGCGGTTTTCGCGGCGCTGGAGATCGCGGTCGCGGCGACGCCGTGGTTCTGGTTGGCGGGCGTCGTGCTCGTCCCCACCGGCGGTTTCCTGATCGCCTGCAACACGGCCGCCAACGCCCGGGTCCAGCTCGGCGCCTCGCCACAGCTGCGCGGCCGGGTGATGGCGCTCTACATGGTGGTGTTCTTCGGTGGCACCCCGATCGGGGCCATCTTCGTGAGCATGATCTGCCAGGTTTTCGGGGTACGGGCCGGATTCGTCATCGGCGGTGTCTCGGTGCTGCTGGCCGTGGGTGTGCTCGCGGCCGTACGCGCGTACCGGCACGGCACCCGGATGCGGTGGGAAAGCGGCCGACTGCCCCGCATCCGGCTGGTCGCCGCCGGCGCGGTCAGCACCGCGCCCGGTCGCAGCACCGAGGATCTGGTTACCGCTACCGAGGTCGAAGGACCACTGGAAGCCGTGCCAGGCATCAAACCCGCGCCCGCCCCTGCGCCGCCGCCGGCGCAGTCGCGGCTGCTGGCCAGGTCCACCGAAGATCACCTGGACGACAGCCACCGCAGCGAGCCGGTGTCCGCCCGCCGGGCCGATCGTTCGTAAGCCACGGTTGGTCCGCTAATTACCTTGTTCGGGTCGGCGGACAGGAATACCGTGAGAACACATGAACGGCCTCCTGGTGGCGGCGGACGTGGCCCTGTTGTTGGTGATGTGCACGGTGCCCGCGTTGTTGGTGCGGATGTTCCTCAACGCCGGCCGCGCTGCCTCCTGGCTCAGTGAGCACTGGCATGACTGGCGATGCGGCCCGGCCCCGGCGGGGCCGCCACTGGAGCGTACGGCCGCGACCCTGCGCCGGCTGCGGACCATGATCGACTCCCCGCAGCACCTGTCCGCCACCCGCTATCACGGCATCCAGCTGGCGTACGACCGGACGCTGTCAGACGCCTGCGCCGCGCTGGGCATCGCCGAGGACCTCTGCAGCACCTGCGGCTTCGCCCACTCCATAGAACGCGTCCGCATCGAAGCCGAACTAGAACACGCCGGATTCTCGTTCGCCAACCCCACCCAGAACCACCACCCGTGTTGAGCACAGTGGCTTAGCGGCTTCACCGATCCTCGTATCACCAGCCGCGGCGGCTCCCGGCGGCTTTTCCTAGGTATGTCTAGCCTGAGTTTCCCTGCTAGCTGATCGTTCGGCGTGTTTTGTGTTGTGGTGTTTGGGT
>NZ_BAAANY010000026.1:0-26573 GCF_039530045.1 Fodinicola feengrottensis
GACGGCGTTCTCGACGCTGTCTTTGTTGTAGGAGTTGTTGTTGCCGACACGTGGATCTGGCAGCGCCCGAGGTTTGGAAGTCGGGAATCAGCAATTCCGGGACTGACGCATGAGTGAGCGAGATGACGGCGTCCGTCAGCACGTGATCCCAGCCGCGGCAGGATGATGACTTCCTATGTGTCGTCTCCGCGAGCCAGGAAAGTACAAGCTGTGGCGGTGGGCGGTACTGCGTGGGGATGCGTGCAAGGTGACTTCCGGTGGTGGACGCGGCGGCCGTCGGGATAAGGGAGGGTCGGCAGGTCAGCGTTCACAACCATGATCTCTGTTCGTTCAAGATCTGTAGCTGCGTTGCCGCATCCGGCCCACTATTCTGGCCGTGATGGACGAAATTAATTACCTACCTAGTGGGGCGACGGATGCTGTCGCGCATAGCGGCGGGAGTGTCATCGCCGCACACGTCCACGACCACGATCAGATCGTCTATGTGAGTGCGGGCCTCATCGCCGTGACGACCAGCAACGGTGTGTGGTCGGTGACGCCGGATCGCGCTGTGCTCATCCCTGCCGGTGTGTGGCATGAGCATCGAATCTTCGGGAATACCCGAGTCCACGCCCTTGAGTTGACTGATATAGCCGCTGTCGAGCGCGACGTCGATGTTCCGAGCGTATTCGCGGCGAGCGGGCTCGTTCGCGCGCTACAGATGGAGCTTACCGAGGCGCGAATACCGGTCGCCCTGCAGAGGGAGGCGAAAGCACTACTCTCGGGGCTCGTCGCGATCGCCCCTCGGACTGGTATCCGCCTGCCGAATCCGCGCGATAGGCGTTTGGCGAGAGTATGCGCGATGGTCGAGGCTGATCTGGGTCAGAATATGCCGCTTTCGATTCTTTCTAACGCCGTGAATTTGAGCGAGCGATCGCTGAGCAGGTTGTTTCGCATCGATTTCGGGGTGACGTATCCACAGTGGCGCAGCTTGGTGCGGGTATTTCATGCATCGGCCGCGCTCCTTGAGGATGGCGGGTCCGTGACCGAGATTGCCGCGCGATTTGGGTGGGCTACGCCGAGCGCGTTCATCACGACATTCACTCAGTTGGTTGGGCAAACTCCGGCGTCCTACCAGCGACGGTATCGCGATACGAGGGAGGGGGCGGGTGAGGTCTAATCGGATCAGCAGGTGGCTCGGTGACTGGCGGCCAGGGTGCGCCATGTCAAGAAGCCGTGGGGTAACCAGATCAGTTGGTCTGGGTGGCCTCGACGGCTCGACGGCGAGCTTCCACGGTCTCGTCATCGACGAACCTGTGCCGGGCGGCGAGCCAGCCGGTGATGGTCGTGATGGCAAGGGCGACCCACAGCAGCGACAGTGGGGCGGTCCATCCTCCGGTTGCGCTGTACAGCGCCCCGAAGAGCAGCGGCCCGGTGCCCGCGATCAGGTATCCGATTGCTTGTACGAACGCGGAGGTTGCCGCAGTGGTTTGGTGCGTGCGCGCCCGCATACCGATCATCGTCAGACTGAGCGGGAACAATCCGGTGCCCACCCCGAAGAGCACCATCCACACCCATGCACCGCCAACCGGCGCGATGCCCAAGCCCACGAACGACGCCGCGAGGCAGGCGACGAGCGCGACGATCACCGTGCGGTGCCTGGCTCGCGGGATGATCGGGATGCCCATGGCCACCGGGATACTAACGCCGGTCATGACGGCGACCATCGCCCCGGCGGTCGCCGCGGAGATGCCATGCGCGCCCATGTACGGCGCCATCCAGCCGAACCCGATATAGGCGATCGCCGACAGCGATCCGAAGAACAGCGTCAGCATCCACGCGGTCTGGCTGCGGACGAGATCCCGGCGACCGAGCTTGCGAGGTTCGGTCGAGATCACGGGGGCTGGCCGGGACTCGCGTCGGATCGTAGGGAGCCAGGGCAGGATCGCCAGAGCCGGGAAGACGGCCCACACCGCCAGACCGACCCGCCAACTTCCGCCGGCATCCGCGATCGGGACCGTCAGACCCGCTGAGATCGCGGTCCCGAGGCTCAAGGCGGTCGCGTATACGGCGGTCATGTGCCCTATGCGGTCCGGGAAGTGCAGCTTGACCAGCGACGGGAGCAGCACATTGGCCACGGCCGCGCCGGACAGGGTCACCACGGACAGAACAAGGAAAACGATGATGTCGGGGGCGAACGAGCGGCTGACGAACCCGATGCAGGAGACCGCGAGCGCGAGCACGGTCGCTCGGTGCGCCCCCAGCTTCGCCGACAGCGCCGGTGCGCATGCGCCCAGCAGGGCGAAGCACAGGACGGGCAAGGTGGTGAGCACACCTCCGACGATGCTGTTGGTGTGCAGATCATGTTGGATGTTGTCCAGGACCGAACCCACGCTGGTCACGGCGGCCCGCAGGCCGAAACCGGTGACGGCCAGCGCGATCACCAGCAGCACGCGATGGTGCGGCCGTGCTTCGGTGCGGTGCTGGTTGGATGGGTCGTGCGTGGGCGTTCTCCGTTTCATGGCCCTAATCGTGATGGAGTGCCGTCCCGGCTGCTTCCAAAAATCCGTCCGTAAATATCAAAAAACAGCCGCCAATGTTGAGCGCCGCGAGGCATGCGCCAGCACCTGGCGGATACTTGACATAACGCGGCAGAATATTGAAAGCGGACAGCTCGGCGGTTTGTCACCGTCATCAGGTGACAACGCCGACGCTCGCCGCACCACGGTCGACCTGGTCCCGGATGCGGATCTGGGCCAGCGCGCATGCGGTCGACGACTTCTACCAGGGCCTCGTTCCGACCGCCGTGCCCTACTTCGTGCTGGAACGTCACTTCGGCTATCTCGCCGCGTCCGGCCTAGCCACGGCCGCCGCCCTCGGCAGCGCCATCCCCCAACTGGCCATCGGCGTACTCGCCGACCGGCGCCGCCTGCCGTGGATGGCACCGCTGGGCATCGGCCTCGCCGGAACCGGCGCCGGTCTCGCGGGTCTGCTCCCGCAGTACCCACTGGTCTTCGCTTTGCTACTGCTCTCAGGGTTCGGCGTGGCCATGTTCCACCCGCCGGCGTCCCGGGACGCGCGCAGCGACGCTGGCGGCAGTGCCACCGCGATGAGCTACTTCGCCGCTGGCGGTAGCGTTGGCTTCTTCGTCGCACCCGCCATCGCTACCCCGGCCCTGGACCACCTCGGCATCGGCGCGACCGCGCTGTTCATCCCGCCCGCCGTACTCATGGGCGTGATCCTGTTCCGTCACCAACATCGAGTCCACGCCACCGCCAGCACAAGGACGACCGTCACCAACGGCGTCAACCGGCCCGGCCGGTTCGTTGCGCTCACCTGCGTGGAAATCATCCGCTCCAGCGTGTCCTTCGGGGTCAACACCTTCGTCTCGCTGTACTGGATCACGCACCTCGGCGCATCCACCGAACTCGGCGGCACCGCACTCGCCCTGGAACTGGGTGGTGGCGTGCTCGGTACCGTCATCGGCGCTCGCATCGGTGACCGGATAGGTCTCGTGCGCACCGTCCAACTCGGCAACACGCTGCTCCTACCCGCACTCGCCGCGCTGTTGTTTTGCGACAACAAGTACGCGGCGCTGCCGCTGGTGCTGCTGGTCGGCCTGGTTGCCAACCTGCCCTTCGCCGTGCTCGTCAAGCTCGGCCAGGACTACTTGCCAACCCGACCAGGAACCGCGGCCGGCGTCACACTCGGCCTCGCCGTGAGCGCGGGCGGCCTGCTCATGCCAGTGCTCGGCATCGTCGCCGACCATACCGGCCCGTACGGCGCCTTCGTCGTGCTGACGCTCATTCCACTGATCGCCATCGCGATCTCGACGACGCTGCGGGAACCGTGACGGCGCAGTGCCTGACTGACGCCTTCTTCCGCCGCCCACATGTCCGCGTACGACCTGGACAAGGGCAATAGCGTGTCTGCTAGATCCCCTGAATATGCTGGTGTGATTGTGAGGGGTATCTGTCACATGTGAGCGGTAGCTGTCGCTGCCGCCTGCGATGGTGCATCCGCGTGGTATCCATCTCACTGCGTAAACTGTTGGCTCGTGTGCTTGTCTGTGATGTCACCGTGCACACTGACGGTTTCCCGTTCGGCCGAAGGACCGGGCCGTGACCGACCTGAGATTGTCTGCATCTGCGGCTCTACCCGGTTCGTGGACGAGATGCGTGCGGCGAACCGCGATCTGACCTTCGCGGGTGTCATCGTCGTCGCGCCGGGCGAAGCAGACGAGTTGGTCACCAATGAGCAGAAGACTGCGCTGGACGCATTCCACCTGCGCAAGATCGACCTGGCTGACCGAGTTCTGGTCGTCAACCCCGGCGGGTATATCGGCGAGTCCACGAGCAGGGAGATCGCATATGCCGATGCCATCGGCAAGCCGATCTCGTTCACCGATCCCCGTCTGACCAGTAGACGCATCCCCGTGACGGTATCCGATTTCGCACATGGCTGGCCGTTGCCCGCAGCTCGCGTTCAGCCGGTGACAATTACCGCTCACATCAGGTGACAGATACAGCTTGTCAAGCGGCACGCTGAACCGAGCCTCGACGTTCGACTCGGTTCAGCGTGGGCAGCTCGGCGGATAGACGCGATGACGGCCCGCGTCCGAAACAGCAGACGCGCGAGTTCATCGCAGTCACGCCCGAGCCGGACAGCTGGGCAGTTCTGGGTTAACGCATCAGCGCCGGACACCAACCCGCAGCAGATCGATCTGGGAGTAGAGCGTGGACAGTCCCGCATTGCGGATGTTCGAGCCGACCACCTGCAAGTTGCGGCTTTCGACCACCGGCAGCATCGGCCAGTTTGTCGACAGGACTTGGTTGGTGAGGTCGTTGAACTGCTTGCCGACCTGGGCCGGATCGGCGCTCGACGAGGCCAACTCGGCGATCTGCCCAGACGTGGTCGGGTCGTAGTAGCGGGCGAGGTTCGTTGAGACCCACTTCGTGCCGCTTGCGTCCGGGCCAAGCACCGCAGGGATGATTGCGGCGGCGGTGGGCCAGTCCGGCTGGAAGCCGGAGACGAACAGATCCGGTGCCTTGTCGTCGTTGTGCAGGGTCTTGCTGTAGGAGTCGGTAGGGATCTCGTCGATCACGACGTTGATGCCGATTGCCTTGAGGTCGCTTTGCACCTGCGCCGCGATCGCCTTCTGTTTCGTCGAGGTGCTGGATACGCCGAAGTGCAGGGTCGGTACCGGCGTGCCGTTCAGCGCCTTGGCCGCCGCCACGGGGTCGCCGGTCGGCTTGAGACCGAGATCGATGGAGTTCCGCCCGGCGATGCCTTCGGGGATGATCGTGTTGGTCAGTGAGCCGAACGCTGGGCCGCCTTGTGCGGTCAGGACGGCCTGCCGGTTGATCGCCAACGCGATCGCCTTGCGCACCTGCAGGTCCTTGATCTTCAGTTCGTTGAAGACGATGTAGAGCACCGCGTGGCCGGATCCGGTGACGACGCGGCGTTTCACGCTGGGCTGGCCCAGCTTGGGTATGTCGGCGCCCTGCAAAGTGTCGAACAGCGTGAGTGCGTTGCGGTCCTCGCCCCGATCCGCGATCAACCGTTGGCTGATCGTCGCGCGATCAATACCGAACGTCACCTCGTACCGGTCGGGCAGCGCCGGGCGGTGAGGATCGGTCGCGGGGTTCCATTTCGGGTTGCGTACCAGCGTGATCGACTTGTTCGGCGAGTAACTGTCGATCCGGTAGGGGCCAGACGCGACCGGATGCAACGTGTAGTCGCGCCCATCGTCCTTGGCCTTCGGCACCGGGGCGGTCGCCATCGACATCATCCACGGCGCGTCGGGCTGCGGCGCGGCGAAGTGGAACACGATGGTGTACGGATCGGGCGTCTGCACCGCGGCCAGGTCCTTGTTCGGATCCTTGTACGGGCCGGCGTAATGGTCCGGGTTGGCCAACAGCACGGGCAGATAAGGCGGCACGCCCGGGAGGACATCGGAGGCGAAAGTGCGCTCGACGGCGTACTTGATGTCGGCCGACGTCACCGGCGAGCCGTCCTCGTAGGTGACGCCGTGACGCAACCGGAACGTCCAGGTCCGGTCACCATCGGACGGAGTTCCGGTGTCCCGCGCGATGTCCGGCTTGATCGTCGGCTTCCGTCCAGGCGTGTCATCGACGATCGTCAACGTGCGCAGGAACAACCGACCGAAGTCCGCCTCGTCGGCGCTGTAGAGCTCGGCCGGATCGAGGTATTCGAAGTTGGCCGGCTCAAGGATGCGAATGGTGCCGCCCTTGCCGGTGCCCCCGCCGTGGGACACCATGGCGGCGGCACGGGTCGTCGGCCTGGTCTGATTTTGAGCCGCATCGCTCGTGCGGGCCGTAGCCAGCGTGAGCGCGACTACCCCGATCACGACGAGAACGAACTTTCGCGGTAGGCGAATTCCTATTGCGGGCACGTGACATACACCTCGGCCTTACTGCTGGTAGTGGCAATGTTTGCAACTCGTCCCCTCGGCTGGTGAGGTAGCCGTGCGCAGTCGTGGCTTTCGGTGCATCGCGACGCGCACGCGTCTCTTCATTCACGGGGTGGGGACACCGGACACGGACGATACGGGCCGTCTCGCCCGGAGGGATACCCGGGGAACTAACTATCCCGATCGGGAAGTAGCCGATGGTGCAGAACAGCGTCGCCGTGTTGTTCAAAGGCGATACGCGGTGCCGGGACGCCATCCGCGACGTGTACCGCGCGGCCGTAAGCACCATGTTGCGTAATGTCGTGCGCCATTCCTCCACCACTGCCCACACAGGACGCATCAGGCAACGCCGGCACGACGACGTTGCCCGGTCAGGCACGCCCACAATCCGGATGGTCCGATCACACCAACCCGCGGCCTACGCACCCACCGCGCGACCCGACATCGCTGTCAGCGGCAGGTGAAAACTGGAGTGGACGCGGCGTGCGAGCAAGCCCTGGCCATCCGCGACAGCGGCGCTTTCGACGGTGTGCACCTGGTGCCGGTCAGCCGATACCGGGAGGTCGTTGCGCGTCTCGAACGCGAACTGTGAACGCCTGGCAGCCATCTCACCCTGACCCTTCTCCGCTCCGATGCCTCAGCCCGGATTGCGCCGGCTGACCTCCTAGCCTGCGCTGTTGCGGTCGAGTTGGAGTAGTACCAGCAGCGGCGCCGTGGGCACCTTGAACGTGGCCCCGGTCTTGAAGACCGTCACCGGGAACTCGCCGCGGCGCACCATGGCGTACGCGGTGGTGCGGCCAATGCCCAGTGCCCGCGCGGCGGTGACCAGATCGACCACCGCCGGCAGCCGCCGCACCTGGTCGATGCTCAGCGTTCGCCCGCCGCTGTCTGCGCGGGCGGCTCCGGCGGTGGGCTCCCTGGTCGGCTGAGTCGTTGGGTGATCAAGGGCAGGTAGGTCTGGTTCTGTTCGATTCCAAGGCATCGCATGCCTTCCGCTCGGGCGGCTTGGGCGGTCGTACCGGAGCCCAGAAAGGGATCCAGGATCAGGCCATTGGGTGGGGTCATCAGTCGTACGAGCCAGCGCATCAAGTCCACCGGCTTCACGGTGGGGATACGCGAGACCGTCCGTCGCGCGGGGCCGCTCGGCGCGGTTGGCTTTGGCGTGCCACCGGGACGCTGGGAAGAACCGGGACGCGCCGCCCCGGCCCGCTCCGCGCGACGGCAGGCAGGCGCGGTCGCCCGGCAGGTGACCATAGACAGTTCCGAACCTGTCGCTGGCTCGTCGTCGCGGGTTCGCGCCGCTGACCAGGGTGCCGCTGGCCGTGTCCAGTGCGTCGACTGCGTAGCCGAGAGCGCACGTGCGGGCGCAGTGTGGGCTGTGGCCGAGCAGCACGTTCGGTGGCGATCTGCCGGCTGAGCTGCGACCGGTGTAGGCGGGCGCGGCGCTGGCAGGTCGCCAACTGGTAATGGCATCGACGGCGGCGCCGGGGCTGAACCGGCGGATGGTGGAGTCGCGTGCGCCACGGTCGGTGGTGTACACGTGCGCCGCGTCGATGTTGAGCGCCCCGAGCCAGTGAGCGATGACGTTGTCCGCGATGGTGCCGCGCACCGGTTTGCGGGCGACGATGATCAGCTCGAACGCGGGTTTGAGCGCGGTCCCCCAGCCTTGCCAGTCCGCGTGGGTGTTCGTCACGGGGGCGGATTGTTGGCGGGCCGTTACGGCTTTGCCGACGTCGTGGTTTTGGGGAGGCCCTGTCCGTAGAGCCACGCGATGGTGTCGCGGATCTGGAATCCGCTGTCCTGGATGGCGGTCACCAGCCGGTGCCAGGTCCGGGCGTCGCCGAAGGTGACCAGATACTCGCCGAGTCCAAGCACACGCAGGCACTCCGTGGCCTACCGGCCACACCAGTGGCCGTACACCACGAGATCGCCGCGCGGTTCGCGGTCCCACGCCGGTTCGGAGTACGCGCACCATCGCGCGCCGCGTTGGCATCGACAGGTACGGCAGTACGGATTGCGGCTGTCGCGGTGTCCTGGCGGCTGGACATCTGCGCGGGCGGCGAAGGACGTTGTGTGGATAGGCGAGACGGTCCAGGGACGGTCCCAGTCCTGTCCCATGAGCTCCAGACCGTATGGCGGGTCGCAGACCACCGCGTTCCACCGACTCCGCGCCCAACTCCGGCAGAACGGTCAGGCAGTTGCCGTGGACGACGGTGATCTGAGAATCGCGGTAGACGACCGTCACAGGGTTCCTCACAGGATGTACCGGGGCCGGACGCCATTGCTCCGCTGCGGCTCCGGCGCGGCCGGGTCGGTTCGACGTTCCAGGAAAGTGACGCTGTCGGGCAGCCGGCCTGGCCGGGCGTCGCGGCGCCCGTAGCGGAGCCACCACCGCCGTTAATCGGTATGTGGCTCGCTGGCGCGAGGCGGCATTTCGGTGTTCAGCCGGCGCCGTGTCAGGTCGAGGTAGTCGGTGTTGAGGTCGATGCCGATGTAACGCCGATCGAGCTGCCGGGCCGCGACCGCTGTGGTGCCGGAGCCTTGGAACGGGTCAAGGACAACACCGCCGGTCGCGCTGCCGGCGGCGATCGCCCGCAGCGGCAGGTCGAGGGGAAAGGTGGCGCAGTGCGCGTGCCGGGTGGGTCTGGTGGGGATGGACCAGACGGTGCCGGGGTTCTTGCCCTTGGGATGTCCGTACAGGTGTCGCCCGCCGACGTTGAGGCCGGCGTACCGGTATGCGTGGGGCAATTGCGGGTTGCCTGCGGCGTACTTGCCGGTGCGCCGCTGTTGGGGGTTCGCGGTCCTGTCCCGGGCGTGGGGTGATGCCGGCGGAGCGGTGCGGGATGCGGATCGCGTCCAAGTCGAAGTCGAAGTCTTCAGCTTTGGTGAGCAGCAGCACGAACTCGTGTGTCACCGAGAGCCGGTCACGTACGGATTCGGGCATCGCGTTGGGCTTGTGCCACACGATCCCGGACCGCAGCCACCATCCGTCGGTCTGCAGTGCAAACGCCAGTCGCCACGGGATTCCCAGGAGGGGTCTTGGCCGGCAGACCGGTGGCGGTTCGGTGCCGGCGACTGGGCCGGTCCGGTTGGGTGCCGGCGAGTGATGTCATTATGACGTCACTATGCCATCATTGTGGCGGCGCCGGATAGGGCGAGACCACGAAAAGTGCAACAACGCGATGGCCCGACACGAAGTCCGCGAGTAGGTCGTTTTTAAGAAAATTAATCTCAACATCTTGAAAGTTGAGAATTTGCCGCGTACAACTTAGATATGACAGAGCGAGGGATGGATTGGCAAGAACTCACAAACCTGACCCGCGGTCGACCGTTTGCCGTCGAGCGGGTCCGCCTGGTCGGCAGTGGTGTCGTGATCGAGGGTGAGTTCGAGCTGCCGCAGCTGGCTCAGCTCGGCGTCGAGGATCAGGTCTTCGTCACGGCGTTCGTGCGGTGTCATGGCTCCATCAAGGAGATGGAGCGGATCTTCGGAGTGAGCTATCCGACGATCAAGTCACGACTGAACCGGATCAGCCAGATGCTCGATTTCGTCGAGACAGATCCGGCACCGTCGCGGGCCGACGTCATCGATCGGTTGCGTCGCGGCGACATCAACGCACAACAGGCATTGTCCGAATTGGAGGCTGGCACATGATGCCGCAGTTGGTGACCGTACGGGTCACAAACCCCGACGGTCGTCCGATCCGGTTCTGGGTCCCGATAATCCCCGTGGTGCTGGTGTTCTCACCAATCCTGGTGCTGGCCGTACTCGTAGCGGCCGTGGCCTGCCTGGCGTACCGCATCAGCGTGCTGCGAGCACTCGTCAGCGGTTGGCGTTTCATCTCCGCGCTGCCTGGCACCCGAGTCGACCTCAAGGAGGGCCACACGGCCTTCCTGGTCATTATCCGATAGAGAGGTTCTGATGAACGAACAACGCAAGGACATCCTGGACATGCTGGCCGAAGGCAAGGTCACCGCACAGGAGGCCGAGCAGCTCATCACCGCACTCGAACGAGACCAGCCACCGGTCGCGTCGAGTCTGGACGCCCGCCCCAAAGGCAAGGCGAAATACCTGCGAGTAGTGGTGGAGACGCTGGAGGCCGGCGAGCCGGGCCGGGTCAACATTCGCGTGCCGCTGCAACTGCTGCGCGCCGGCGTACGGCTCACGGCCCTGGTCCCACCGCAGGCACTAGAACGCGCCAACGCCGAAATGAGCAAGTCCGGCGTGCCGTTCGACCTGACCCAAATCAAACCCGAACAGCTCGAAGAACTGGTGGAACACCTCGACGACGTAACCGTGGAAATCGACCAACCTGACGCCAAAGTCCGCGTCTTCTGCGAATAGGCCCTGTCCAGGTTTTGGACAGGTCCCCGAGAGCGTGCTCGAACACCCTCCCGAGGCCGCACCTGCCAAGCGGAGCACGGTTGAACTGCCAATCCAAAGTCTAGCCGCTTATCGACGCATAGCGGAGGGGCCACTCGTACAGGTGGCCCCTCCTGCCTATCAAAGACGCCGCAGTCGCCTGTGAAATTCCGCAGCTCCGTACTCGGGACCGTGTCAGCTCGATGATTGTCCGGTGCCAGGACGCCATGCGATCGGCGCTGCGTACGACGATGTCACCAGCTGCCAACGCTGATTTCACTTTCGGTTCTCGAGAAAGGGAAGTCCATGACCATCGAGCAATCCGCCTGGACCGGCATGTTGCCAGTCAACAGCACCGCGCTGTAAGTGCGCGACACCGACCCTCAAGTCGACAGGAGGAAAGTGCGTTAGTACCGCAGTAGTTGTAGCGGGTACTTCGGCGGTTCCCGGTCCGACGTGAGCAACGGGCGTTGCGACCGCCCCGCGAGCGACTGTTGCGGTGCCGTTTCGCGGTCAGAAAACTACAACGACTTTGTCGTACCCACGCGTTAGTGTCCCTTAGCGTGACTACCGACACGGGAGATGCGCCGCTGATCGAGGCGCATGGGCTGACCAAGAAATTCGGCAGCTTCACCGCGGTGGACGGCATTGATGTGTCCGTTCGGCGCGGCGAGGCGTTCGGCTTCCTCGGGCCCAATGGTGCCGGCAAGTCGTCCACGATGCGGATGATCGCGAGCGTGTCGCCGCCGACCGGTGGGACGCTGCGGATCCTCGGCATGGACCCGCGCACGGACGGGCCCAAGATCCGCGCCCGGCTCGGCGTGGTGCCGCAGCTGGACACCCTCGACGGCGAGCTGTCCGTACGAGAAAACCTGGTCATCTACGCGCGCTATTTCGGGCTGTCCCGCAAGGTCGCGAATGCGCGGGCCGATGAGCTGCTGGAGTTCGCGCAGCTCACCGAGCGGGCCAACAGCGTCGTCGAGCCGCTGTCCGGCGGCATGAAGCGGCGGCTGACGATCGCCCGCGGGCTGGTCAACGAGCCGGAGATCCTGCTGCTGGACGAGCCGACCACCGGCCTGGATCCGCAGGCCAGGCACGTGCTGTGGGATCGGCTGTTCCGGCTCAAGCGGTCCGGCGTAACGCTGGTGATCACCACGCACTACATGGACGAGGCCGAGCAGCTGTGCGACCGGCTGGTGGTGATGGACGGCGGCAGGATCGCCGCCGAGGGCAGTCCACGCGAGCTGATCGAGCGCTATTCCACTCGCGAGGTGCTGGAGCTGCGGTTCGACGACGAGGACCACGCGCCGTACGCGGAGAAGGCCGAAGGCCTCGCGGATCGCGTCGAGGTGCTGCCGGACCGACTGCTGCTCTACACCGACGACGGTGAGAAGGCGCTGGCCGGCATCCAGAAGCGCGGCATGAACCCGCTGTCCAGCCTGGTCCGCCGGGCCTCGCTCGAGGACGTGTTCCTGCACCTGACCGGCCGGAGGTTGATCGACTGATGGCCACCCAGATGCTCGAAGGTGGCTGGTTGCCGTGGCGCTCCCTGCGATTCTGGCTGGTCAGCTACAAACGTACGTGGAAGGGCAGCCTCTTCTCGTCCTTCCTGTCGCCGCTGCTTTTCCTTGGCGCACTGGGTTTTGGCCTCGGCTCACTGATCAGCAAAAGCGGTCACCCGACCATCGCCGGAGTGCCGTATCCGGTTTATGTCGCCGGTGGCGTGCTCGCCGCGAACGCGATGATGACCGCGGTCGGCGAGTCGACCTGGCCGGTGCTGGGCGCGATCAAGTGGTGGCGGCAGTACGAGGCGATGCTCGCGACTCCGCTCAGCGTGACCGACGTGTTGATCGGCCATCTGGGCATCGTGCTGATTCGCGCGTTTGTCGCCAGCAGCGCCTTCGTCATCGTCGCGACGCTGCTGGGGGCGGTGCCGTCGCTGTGGGGCATCGTGGCGATCTTCGCTTCCCTGCTGGTGGCGATGGCACATTCGGCGCCGATCATGGCTTTTAGCGCCACCCAGGACAAAGACACCGGCTTCAGCCTGCTGTTCCGGCTCGGCGCGACCCCGATGTTCCTGTTCTCCGGCACCTTCTTCCCGGTCGAGCAGCTGCCCGCGGTGCTGCGCCCAGTGGCGTACGCGACTCCGCTCTATCACGGCGTCGAGCTGTGCCGCGGTCTGCTCGCCGGCCACCCCGCGCCGCTGCCCGACCTCGTTCACGTCGGCTATTTACTGCTCTGGCTGGTGGCCGGTTTCCTGGTCGCCCGCTTCACGTTCCGCCGACGGTTGGTGGTCTGACAGATGAGTACGAACGTGCCGCCGGCGCCGGTCCGGCTGATGGCGCGCCTGCTGCCGATCCCGGCCGGCGCGGGCCTGGCCCGGATGCTGTTCGAGCGCAACGTGCTGGTTTACCGGCGGGGCTGGGTGGCCTTCGTCAGCGGTTTCCTGGAGCCGGTTTTCTACTTGTTCTCGCTGGGAATCGGGCTCGGCGCGCTGATCGGCTCGGTGAACTACGGCGGCCAGCTCGTGCCGTATGCGTCGTTTGTCGCGCCCGCCATGTTGGCCACCTCGGCCATGAACGGTGTCGTTTTCGACATGGTGTTCATGCTGTTTTTCAAGCTCAGATACAACAAAATCTATGAGTCGGTGCTGAACACACCGCTGGGCGTGCGAGACATCGCCATCGGGGAAAGCGCCTGGGCGCTGGTACGCAGCACCATCTACGCGACGAGTTTCCTGATCATCGCGACGATCGCCGGTTTTGTGCACAGTTGGTGGGCGCTGCTCGCCGTGCCGGTCGCCGTGCTGATCGGCTTCGCGTGCGGCTCACTCGCGATGGCCGGCACCACCTGGATGCGTACGCACCAGGACTTCGACTACCTCAACCTGGTCCTGATGCCACTTTTCCTGCTGTCAGCGACTTTCTACCCGCTGTCCACCTATCCACCGAGCGTGCAGTGGCTGGTGCAGTTGTCGCCGCTCTACCACGGCGTCACCCTCGAACGTGACCTGATGCTCGGCTATATCCACCCCGGCTTGTTCGTACACGCCGCGGTCCTGGCACTGGTCGGCCTCCTTGGCCTCGCCATCGCTTCACGCCGGCTGGAAAAACTTCTCCTCTCGTAGCAATCCGCTGATCGCGTCGGGACGAACGTTGTGGGTTAGGTGTCGTCCAGCGGACGGAGGGCGGATCGTGGAGACGATCAGCTTCCTCAGCAAGGGTGTGCGGTACGACGCGTGGCAGCTGGTCGACTTCCTGACTCGCCGGCTGAGCACGGTCAGCGCGAACCGATGACCCGCGAAGACCGCGTCTTCATCTCGGCCGACAGCCGGTGCGCGGCCTGGTTTTACCCGCCGCCGGCTGAGCCAGCCCCCTGTGTCGTTCTCGCCCACGGTTTTGGCGCCACCCGCGAAGCCGGCCTTGATGCGTACGCGCGACGGTTCGCTGCGGCAGGCCTGGCCGTGCTCGTCTTCGACTACCGGAATTTCGGTGCCAGCGGCGGCAAGCCTCGGCAGGTGCTGGACATCCGCAGCCAACTGCAAGACTGGACCGCGGCCGTTGCGTACGCGCGCAAGCTGCCGGAAGTCGACGCTGGTCGGATTGCTTTGTGGGGCTCGTCTTTCAGTGGTGGACACGTCGTCACCACCGCGGCGCACGATCCAGCGATCGCGGCCGTCATCGCACAGGTGCCGTATTTGGGGCTGGTACGCCGTCGCCGGTTGCCGCAGGCCCGGATCATTCGGCTGGCGCTCACGTCGATCCGCGACAATCTGCGCGCGCTAAGACATTCCTCGCGTCCACTCCTGATCCCGATCATCGGCGAGCCGGGATCCAAGGCGCTTCTGCAGGGCTCACACGCCCTCGCCCAGTTCCACGAGCTGCTCCCGCCGGACGCCCACTGGGTCAACGAGGTCGCCGCCCGAGTCGTCATCCGACTGCCGTCGTACCGGCCCGTGTCGGTCGCCAACCAAGTCCGCTGCCCGATTTTCTACTGCTCCTGCTCAAAAGACAAAATCACCCCGGCCGCGTTGGTGGCGACCGCAGCTGCCGCGTCCCCGCAGGGCTGGCTGGCCGAGTACGAGGGTGAGCATTTTGAGGTCTACAGCGGGCACCTGTTCGATCGAGTGGTCGACGATCAGGTGCAGTTCCTCCAGGAACACCTATCAGCCGCGCCGACAAACGGGCCGGTCAAAAACCGATAAGGCACGCCAGATATTCACCGGCAGGTTGAGCTGAGCTCATAGTGCAGCGTCCGCGTACGCATGAGTTTGTGCGCCATCGGCACCCCAACCCCGTGCAACAGCGGATGCTTGCGAGCGAGTCTGCGGGCCGCGGCCTTGGCTTCTGATCCGGCCAACAGCCGCGCCCGGGCCAGCACATACGGGCCGGTGGGAACTCCGCGTACGGTCGAAGCGCACACCTGGACGTCAGGGAAGTTCCGCAGCCGCTTGCTCTTCCACGCCTTTTCGTACGTACGGATATAGGCCAACTCTCCCTCGACGGCGATATTCACCGGCGTGCCAACCCACGTCCCGTCCCGCTTACGGGTCCGCAGCAACACTGTCTTCTGCCGCTGGAATGCTGCCAGTGTCACGACCTACCTCCCGATTCGTCGATCACTATCCTGGACGAGGCGGCGACCCTGATCGTGACGCTGGACAGCGCCGCGCCGGCCAGGCACCCTCTGCCTGAGAAACTGGAGGCACCAGATGGCCAAGAGCGCGCTGGACGTCGAGCGTAACGGCATCAATGTTATCGACGAGGCGGAACGCAAGGGACGACCGGCGGGGCTGTTCTGGCCTTGGTGTGCGGCCAACATCTCCGTGTTGGGGATAAGCTACGGCGCTTTCCTGCTGGGCTTCGGGTTGAACCTGTGGCAGGCACTGATCGCCGGCATCCTCGGCACGCTGGCTTCCTTCCTGCTGGTCGGGCTCGCGTCGCTGGCCGGAAAACGCGGGTCGGCGCCGACCATGGTGTTGTCGAGAGCGGCTTTTGGGGTACGTGGCAACGCTTTGCCGGCGGCTGTGTCGTACTTGCTCCTGGTGGGCTGGGAAATCGTTCTCGTGTCACTCGCGACACTGGCTACCGCGACGGTTTTCCAGCGGCTCGGAGGATTCACCGGCACGCTGCCCAAGGTGCTGGCTTTTGTGGTGGTCGCGGTCATCATCGTGGGCGCCGGAGTGCTTGGCTTTGACGCGATCATGAAACTGCAGACCTGGTTGACGATCGCACTCGCGGTCTTCACGGTTGGCTACATTGGACTGACCGTGCACCAGGTCGACTGGGCCAGGCTCGGTGCGCTGCCGGCCGGCGGTTTTGCCGCGCTGGTGGGGGCTTTTGTGTTGGCCTTCACCGGGTTCGGGCTCGGCTGGGTCAACTCCGGCGCCGACTATTCGCGTTATCTGCCGCGTTCGGCATCCGGCGCCGGGGTGGTCGGCTGGACGACATTCGGGGCCACCGCGGCGCCGGTCGTCCTGCTGGTCTGGGGGACATTGTTGGCTGGGTCGGACAAGAAACTCTCCGACGCGATCGGCCAGGACCCGATCGGAGCGCTCACCACGCTGCTGCCGACCTGGTATCTGGTGCCGTTTGCGATCGTCGCGATCGGCGGCCTGATCGGCGGCGCGGTGCTGGACATCTATTCGTCCGGGTTGACGCTGCTCACGCTCGGGGTGAAACTGCCGCGCTGGGCGGCCGCCGGCATCGACGGCGTACTGATGATCCTCGGGACCATCTATGTGGTCTGGTTCGCGCCCAACTTCATCATCCCTTTCCAGGGTTTCCTCATCACCCTGGGAGTGCCGATGGCGGCCTGGTGCGGAGTTTTCCTGGCAGACCTGCTCAGTCGCCGCCGTTCGTACGACGATGCCGACCTCTACCGCCCTGGCGGCCGCTATGGTGTCCTGAACTGGCCGGCTGTAACGATCATGATCGTGGCAACCGTGATCGGTTGGGGCATGGTGGTCAATACCAGCGCGGCGGCTTTCGGCTGGCAGGGTTACCTGCTCGGGCCGCTCGGTCTCGGGCCGCGCCTTGGCGGCCCCTGGACGTACGCGAATCTTGGCGTCCTGGTCGCGTTTTTGCTGGCTGCGGGCGGCCAAGCGGTGTTCGCAAGGGCCCGGATCCGGCGCCAGGAAGCGGCCTGACAGCACTGTCGTGGGCCCTTGAGAGGCGGCGACCTCAAGGACGCGGTAAATTCCCGCGGCGAATCGTTGACTGTTCCACCATCGGTCGACCACGATCGACACACCTCGACGTGATGGCTACCGGTGGCGGCTGTCCAACGTGCGCTGAAGGCGTGTCTAAGGAGGACGGCGTGAGCGAAAGCCCGGCGAAACCACCCGCGATCGACTGGGAGGCAGTGGAGTCCACGAAGGAGTTCAAGGAACTACGCCGCAAGCGACGCGGTTTTGTGCTGCCAATGGCGGCGCTTTTCCTACTCTGGTATCTGCTTTATGTCCTGCTCGCTGACTACGCACACGACTTCATGGCGTACAAGCTGCTCGGCAACATCAACGTCGGGCTGGTATTGGGCCTGCTGCAGTTCGTCTCCACCTTCGTGATCACCGGGCTGTACGTCCGGTTCGCGAACCGGAATCTGGACCCGGTCGCCGACCGGATCCGCGAGCAGATCGAGGGGACCGGCAAGTGAAAGACTTCCTCGCCGAGGCGGCCGGGCCCGCCAGCAACAATCCCATCCTGAACATCTGCATTTTCGCCGCGTTCGTCATCATCACCCTGGTGATCGTGGTGGTGGTCAGCCGGCGAAACAGCACGGCGGCCGACTTCTACACCGCCGGGCACAGTTTTACCGGTGCCCAGAACGGCATCGCGATCTCCGGCGACTACCTGTCGGCGGCGTCGTTCCTCGGCATCGCCGGCGCGATCGCGCTCAACGGCTACGACGGTTTCCTCTACTCCATCGGCTTCCTGGTCGCGTGGTTGGTGGCGTTGCTGCTGGTCGCGGAGCTGATGCGTAACACTGGCCGCTACACGATGGCCGATGTGCTGAGTTTCCGGATGAAACAGCGGCCGGTGCGTACCGCGGCCGCGGTCTCCACCCTCGCGGTCACCTTCTTCTACCTGCTGGCCCAGATGGCCGGCGCCGGTGGCCTGGTCGCGCTTTTGCTGGGTGTCACCAGCAAATTCGGCCAGGGAATCGTGATCGCCGTGGTCGGCGTCGTGATGATCACGTACGTCCTGGTCGGCGGCATGCGCGGCACCACCTGGGTGCAGATCATCAAGGCGGCACTGCTGATCGTGGGCGCCGCGGTGATGTTCGTGTGGGTGCTGAGCCTTTTCGGCTTCAACCTCTCGGCGCTGCTGGGTACGGCCGCATCCAAGGCCGGCGAGCACGGCGAGGCGTTGCTCAGTCCCGGTAAGCAGTACGGAAAAACCGGATTGACGCAGCTCGACTTCGTTTCGTTGGGTCTTGCCCTGGTGCTCGGTACGGCCGGCCTGCCGCACATCCTGATGCGGTTCTACACCGTGCCGAACGCAAAAGAGGCACGCAAGTCGGTGGTCTGGGCGATCTGGCTGATCGGCATTTTCTACCTCTTCACCCTCGTGCTCGGCTATGGCGCGGCGGCGCTGGTCGGCCCGGCGGCGATCGATGCCGCGCCAGGCAAGGCAAACTCGGCAGCGCCGCTGCTCGCCGAGGCGCTTGGTGGACCGGTTTTGCTGGGTCTGATAGCCGCGGTGGCCTTCGCGACGATCCTTGCGGTGGTCGCGGGTCTGACCATCACCGCGTCGGCGTCCTTCGCGCATGACATTTACGCCAACGTCATCAAGAAGGGTGCGGCGGACGACAAAAAACAGGAAGTGAAGGTCGCCCGGATCACCACCGTGGTGATCGGCATCGTGGCCATTCTCGGTGGCATTCTGGCCAATGGACAGAATGTCGCGTTCCTGGTGGCACTGGCCTTCGCGGTCGCCGCGTCGGCGAACCTGCCGACCATTCTCTACACGCTGTTCTGGCGGCGGTTCAACACCTCCGGCGCGATGTGGAGCATTTACGGTGGTCTGGTGATCACTATCGGGCTGATCATCTTCTCGCCGGTCGTCTCCGGTAAACCGGTTGATCCGAAAACGCACCTGAGCGCGTCGATGCTGCAGGGCGTGGACTTCCACTGGTTCCCGCTGGACAACCCGGGCCTGGTGTCCATCCCGCTGTCGTTCCTGCTCGGCTACCTCGGCACGGTGCTGACCAAGGAACGCAACGACAAGAAGTACGCCGAACTGGACGTACGCGCACTGACCGGCGCGCACGCCGAGAAGGCGGTCGAACAGCAGGTCGAGAAAACGGCGTAGAACCACGCGACCGGGACGTACCGCACGTTGGGGTACGTCCCGGTTCTCGTTCGGTCGGGTTTCTGAACAGCCGGCATTTTTCTGGCGTTGATGCCATCCTCGGCTGGTGGATCTCGCTGAGACAGCTCTGCTGCATGTCACCGCGCCCGACGGGCGACGGCTGCGGGTACGAACCGCGGGCGCGCCGGACGGCCCGCTGGTGATCGCCCACCACGGCTCCCCCGGCTCCGGGCTGGCGCTGCCGGCCGCGATCGAGGACGTGGCGGCGCGTGGACTGCGCCTCGCGACTGTCGACCGGGCCGGCTACGGCGGCTCCGACCGGCTGGCCGGGCGGTCGGTGGCGGACATGGCCGGGGACACCGCCGCCGTCGCCGACGCGCTCGGCGTCGAGCGGTTCCGGGTGTGGGGCTGGTCCGGCGGCGGACCGCACGCACTGGCCTGCGCTGCCCTGCTGCCCGACCGGGTACAGGCGGTCGCGACCCTCGGCGGGGTCGCCCCGTACGACAGCGAAGGGCTGGACTGGACCGGCGGGATGGGTGCGGCGAACCTGGAGGAGTTCGGGTTCGCGGTGGCCAGCGCCGCCGAGCTGGACACCTTCCTCGCCGGCGAGCGCGACGGGCTGGTCGACGCCGAACCCGCGCACTTGGCCGAACTGCTGGCCAGCCTGCTGTCGGCGCCAGACCGGGCGGCCTTGGACCGTACGACTGGCGCCTTTTTCCACGCGTCCTTCACCGAGGGCCTGCGGCCGGGGCATTTCGGCTGGATGGACGACGACCTGGCGTTCGTGAAGGACTGGGGTTTCCACCCGGCCTCGATCACCGCGCCGCTGCTGATCGTGCACGGCGAGCAGGACCTGATGGTGCCGGTCAGCCACGCCCGCTGGATGGCTCGCCAGGTGCCGCACGCGGTGGCCTGGATCTCACCGGACGACGGACATATCAGCCCATTGCCGAAAATCAGTCGCGTCCACGAGTGGTTGCTGGGGCAAGATCACTGAGTGACTCTCATTCGCTCGCCGTACCACCTCGAAGAACCGATCCCGGCCCTGGCCGACGGCGACATCGCCGCGGCCAGTCTGGCGGAGATTTTTGAGCGAGTGGCTTCGCGCGTACGAGTGGCCGCGCTGCCACCGGTGGTGTTTTCGGCCGACTGCACGACCGCGTTGGGTACGGTCGCCGGGCTGCAGCGCGCGGGGCTGGACCCGGCGATCGTCTGGCTCGACGCCCACGGCGACCTGAACACGCCAGAGACCAGCCAGTCGAGCTATCTCGGCGGGATGGTGCTGGCGGCTTTGACTGGTCGTACGGACCTCGATGGCCTGTGCTCCGGCCTCGGCCTGCGCCCGGTTGCAGACCGGCGCACTCTGCTCGTGGACGCCCGCGATCTTGACCCCGCGGAACAGGCACTGCTGGACGAGGTCGAGATTTTCCGCTGCACCGTTGAGGAACTCGCCGGTGGTGGCGGCGTTCCGGACGGCTCGATCTACCTGCACCTGGACCTCGACGTATCAGGCGACCTGCCCGGCTTCCGCATCAAGGCTCCCGGCGGCCCGGCCTTTTCGCAGGTCGTAGCCTCGATCGACCGCGTACTGGCGACCGGCGCCGTGGCGGCCTTCGACATCGCCGCAACAGTCGACCCCGCCGTCGAGGGCTACGGAGAGGCTCTTGACGCCGTCCGCCGCACCGGCTGGATCGACGACGAACCCCTGCTCGTACGCCCCGCCCAGACCTCCGACGCCGACGCCCTGATCGCGCTGTGGAAATCCTGCGATCTGAGCTTCGACGAAACTCGGGTAGCCGCCGAACTTGAGTCCTGCCTGGAATACCAGGACGGCTTGATTTTCGTGATCGCTTCCCAGTCGCAGATCGTGGCGAGCATCTGGGGAACCTACGACGGCCGCCGAGGCTGGATCCAACGCCTGGCCACCGCCCCCGACCAGCGCGGCCGAGGCTTCGCCAAACGCCTGGTGACCTTGTTGGAACAACGCTTCACGGACATCGGCTGCCACAAGGTCAACCTCCTCATAGAACCCGACAACTCCGCCGTCGCGGCGTTCTACGAATCTCTCGACTATTCAACGGACAACCTGACCTTCATGGAGCGTTTCCTGAGCAAAGCCCCAAAACTCACCCCTCGCGGGCTCTGAAACCAGCCCCGTCGGCGCACCGGGACGCCAGGAGACACAGCACGGATCACCCGGCATAGTGACCAGGGTGACCACACAGCTGACCGCTCCGATCGTCGCCGTCACCGTCTACCCCGGCCAGGCGCGCATCACCCGCCGCGGCCGCACCGACCTGACCCCCGGGACCCAAACGGTGACCGTGGGCAGCTTACCGTGGGATCTGCACTCGGACTCGGTACGAGTCTCCGGCCGCGGCTCTGCGACGGTCCAGGGCGTCGACATACGAACCGAGCGCCACACCCGCACTCCCGACGCGGCGGTAGCGGACCTGACGGCCCAGCGGCGCGATCTTGAGACGGGCCTGGCCGAGTTGGCTGACTTCGATCGAGTGGAGGGCGACCGGATCGAGTATCTGCAGACGTTGTCGCGGCGGGGCGGTCGGGAGTACGCGGGCGCGGTGGCCAGTGGAGCGGCACCGGCGGAGCGCGCCATCGAGTGGGGGCAGACGATCGCGGCGTCGCTCACCACTGCGCTGGCGACGCGGCGCGAGCTCGTTGAGCAGCGCAGACTCGTACAAGAGGAGCTTGACCGGCTGATACGCGAGATTTCCGCTCGGATCCAGCCGCAGGTGCCGGACCGGCGCGAGGTCGCTATTGAGCTTGAGGTGACCGCGTTGGCTGGCGACGAGCCGGCGCCGGTCGAGCTGGAAATCTCGTATCTGGTCGACGGCGCGCATTGGGACTCGGCGTACGACCTGCGGCTGGCCGACAGCGCGCTGACGATGACATGGTTCGGGTTGATCAGCCAAAACACCGGTGAGGACTGGCCGGAGTGCGAGCTGCGGCTGTCGACCGCGCGGCCGGCGATCGCGGTGCACGTACCCGAGCTGGATCCCTGGTATCTGGCCAAATACGAGCCGCCGGTCATGCGACCGCAGATGATGGCGGCCCGCGGCGGACCGATGACGGCATCGCTGCCCGCGCCACAGGCCATGGCATACGGCGCCACCTCCGACGCAATGGCGGGCGCGCCCGAGATCACCTCGGAGATCGCGACCGTCGAGCAGGGCGCGACCGCGACGACTTACACCCCGCGGCGCCCAATCGCGGTGCCCGCCGACGGGACCTCACACCGCGCCACCGTGGCGACGCTCGATCTGCCCGTACGACTCGACCACGTCACCGTACCGTTGCGCGGCTCGGAAGCGTTTTTGCGCGCCACCGCCACCAACAGCTCCGAGCACGCGATCCTGCCCGGACACGCGGCGCTCTTCCATGAAGCCGAGTACGTCGGCAGCACGGAGCTGCCGCCATGGGCGCCGGGCGAGGAAGTGGAGCTGGCGCTGGGCATCGACGACCGGGTCCGGGTGGAGCGCGAGCTGGTCCGCCGGTCGGTCGGCAAGGCCGCGATCGGTGGCACCGAGCGGCGCGAGGTCTCGTACAAGATCACCGTCGGCAACTACGGCCCGGCGCTGGCCAACCTCACTGTGCAGGACCAGGCGCCGGTCTCGCGAGACCCGGCGATCACGGTCCGGGACGTGACCTGCCGGCCGCGCGAGACCGACCGTACCGAGCTGGGTGTCCTGACCTGGAAAATCGAGCTGCAACCCGGCGCCAAGACGGAGATCGTGGTCGGTTTCCGGGTCGATGTCGGCAAGGGCGTCCAGCTGGTCGGCTGGCGGGAGTGACTCACTGCCCGCTCGCGGCGAGCCGCAGACCAAGATCGAAAAAATGGCCCGACCCGCCTCTAACCCACCCCCCACCCGGTCACTGGGTGGGGGCAAGAAAACAGTGTCGGTACGACAGTTTTGAGCCGGACGGGACGACACGCCATTCGGACACGCCCGGGCCGGCAGTGGTTGCAACGGTGTAACACCCTGGCAACATCTGCCCCTGTCACGGCGCTCACCCGCGGCGTAGGTTCGAACGCGTGACGGAATTCGCACTCGATTCGCAAGACACCCCCGCGCCGAAGGACACCACTTTGGGGGAGCTGCGCGCCAGCGGTCACGTGCACCGTGGCGTGAAGGCCGAGATCCGGGAGAACCTGCTGGCCAGGCTCGCCGCCGGAGCGCCCAGTTTCCCTGGCATCGTGGGCTTCGAAGACACCGTTGTCCCTGAGTTGGAGCGCGCGCTGCTGGCTGGCCACGATGTGGTTCTGCTGGGCGAACGCGGCCAGGGCAAGACCCGCCTCATCCGTACCATCGTCGGCCTGCTCGACGAATGGACTCCGGTGATCACCGGCAGCGAGATCAACGACCACCCGTATGGCCCAGTCAGTGTGTACGGCCGCAATTTGGTCGCCGAGAAAGGCGACGACACTCCGGTGACCTGGCTGCACCGCAGTGAGCGCTACGGCGAGAAACTCGCCACCCCGGACACCTCGGTCGGTGACCTGGTCGGCGATGTGGACCCGATCAAGGTCGCCGAAGGACGCACGCTCGGCGACCCCGAGACCATCCACTTCGGTTTGATCCCGCGGACCAACCGCGGCGTGATCGCCATCAACGAGCTGCCGGACCTGGCCGAGCGGATCCAGGTGTCGCTGTTCAACGTGCTGGAGGAGCGCGACCTGCAGGTTCGCGGCTACACGCTGCGGCTGCCGCTGGACCTGCTGGTGGTCGCGAGCGCCAACCCGGAGGACTACACCAACCGCGGCCGGATCGTGACGCCGTTGAAGGACCGGTTCGGCGCCGAGATTCGTACGCACTACCCGATCGAGCTGTCCGACGAGGTCGCGCTGCTGCAGCAGGAGGCGCGGATCGTCTGGGACGGCCACCTGGGCAGCCCGGTGGTGCCCAACCACCTGCTGGAGATCGTCGCCCGCTACACCCGGGCGGTCCGCGAGTCGCCGCAGGTGGACGCCCGTTCGGGGGTGAGCGCCCGGTTCGCGATCGCCGGCCTGGAGACGCTCGCGGCCTCGGCCGTACGACGGGCCGCCATCACCGGCGAACCGCCCGTGGCCCGGGTCTGCGACCTGCCGGCGCTGGTGCCGGCGAGCCGCGGCAAGGTCGAGTTCGAGGACGCCGAGGAGGGCCGCGAGCTGGAGGTGCTCGACCACCTGCTCCGGCAGGCGACCGCCGCCACGTACCGGGCCCGGATGGCCGGCGCGGACACCAGCGGCCTGCAGGCGGTCTTCGACGACGGCCGTACGGTCGCGGCCGGCGACACCACCGCGGCCGCGGACCTGCTCCGCCAGCTCGGCACTTTTCCTGGCCTCGCGGCGATCCTGGAACGCAGCGGCGTCGACGACGGCGCCGAGTCCCCCGGCCTCGCCGCCGCGGCGGTCGAGTTCGTGCTGGAAGGCCTGTTCCTGAGCCGCCGGCTGGCCAAGGACTCCGACGGCGGCCGTACCGTTTACGGAGCCTGACATGCCCTTCCGCTATGGCAGATGGACCGGCGGGCCGGACCCGCTGGCACCGCCGTTCGACGTGGCCGAGGCGTTGGACGCGATCGGCGACGAGGTGCTGGAGGGCGGTACGCCGACGGACGCGTTGCGGCGGCTGTTGCGTGACGGCGCCAACGGCCTGCGCGGGTTGGACGACCTGCGCAAGCAGGCGCAGCGGCGGCGCCGGCAGCTGCGCAAGTCCGGGCAGCTGGACGGCACTCTGGAGGAAGTACGCCGGCTGCTCGACCAGGCTCTGGAGGCTGAGCGCCGGGAGTTGTTCGCCGATCCGTCCGACGACGCGCGAATGGAGGAGGCCGAGCTCGACACGTTGCCGGACGAGACGGCGAGCGCGGTGCGCGCGCTCGCGGACCGGCAGTGGCGCAGTGCCGCGGCCCGCGAGGCGTACGAGAAGATCACCGGCCTGCTGCGCAGCGAGGTGCTGGACAGCCAGTTCGCCGGCATGCGGGACGCGTTGCGCGGTGCCAGCTCGCAGGAGATGCGTCGGGTCAAGGACATGATGTCCGACCTGAACGACCTGCTTGACAAGCACGCGCGCGGTGCGGACACCCAGCAGGCGTTGGACGATTTTCTTGACAAGCACGGGGATTTCTTCCCGGAGAAGCCGTCCAGCGTGCAGGAGCTGATTGACCAGCTGGCCCGTCGGGCCGCGGCCAGCCAGCGCATGATGGCCGGCCTCACCCCGCAGCAGCGCGGGGAGCTGTCCGACCTGATGTCCGACGCGCTCGGCGGCGACCTGGACCTGGCCGCCCAGCTGGACCGGCTGAACGCCCAACTGCAGTCCGCTCGGCCGGACCTGGACTGGGGCAGCGACCCACGGATGTCCGGGCAGGGCGAGCTCGGCATGTCCGACGCCACCCAGGCGATCGCTGAACTGTCCGACCTGGAGGCGTTGGAACGCGGCTTCAGCCAGTCGTACGCCGGCGCGTCCCTGGACGACATCGATCCCGAGCAGCTGGCCCGGGCGCTGGGCCGCAACGCCGTCGACGACCTCGAAGCGCTCCGCCGGATCGAGCGCGAACTCACCCGGCAGGGCTGGCTGACCAGGCGGGACGGCAAGCTGGAACTGTCACCGCGGGCGATGCGCCGGCTCGGCGCCACCGCGTTGCGGCGGGTCTTCGCCAACCTCGCGAGTACGGGCCGTGGCCAGCACGACGTGACTGGATCCGGCATCGCTGGCGAGCCGACCGGCGCGAGCCTGCGCTGGGAGTTCGGCGACACCCGGCCGCTGGACACTCCTCGTACCGTCCGCAACGCCGTCGTACGCACCGGTCCGCGCGCACGGATCTCCTTGGATGTCGAGGATTTCGAGGTGGTGGAGACCGAGCGGCGGACCCGCGCGGCGGTCGCTCTGCTGGTCGACCTGTCGTACTCGATGGCCCTCAACGGCACCTGGGCGCCAGCCAAGCAGACCGCGTTGGCACTGCACTCGCTGGTCACGACCCGGTTCCCGCAGGACTCGATCGAGATCATCGGCTTCAGCCAGTACGCCCGTACGCTGCGGCCCACCGACCTCGCCGGCCTGGACTTCGACGCTGTCCAGGGCACCAACCTGCAGCACGCGCTGATGCTCGCCCGCCGGCATCTGGCCAAGCACTCCGGCGCAGAGCCGGTGGTCATGGTGGTCACCGACGGCGAGCCGACCGCGCACCTGGAGCGAGACGGTTCGGCGACCTTCTGCTGGCCGCCGTTGCCCGAGACGCTGGCGCTGACGATGGCCGAGGTCGATCGGGCCACCCGGGCCGGGGTCACGCTGAACATGTTCATGCTCGGCGACGACCCGCGGCTGATCGAGTTCTGTGAGGAGCTGACCAGGCGCAACGGCGGCCGACTGTTCACGTCCAACGGCAGCGACCTCGGCGCGTACGTGGTCCGCGACTACCTTCGCCGCCGCACTGGCGGCACCCGAGGCCGCCGCGCCTCCTGATCCGTCGTTTTGACCGCATCGACGCGATGCGT
>NZ_BAAANY010000026.1:26584-37859 GCF_039530045.1 Fodinicola feengrottensis
CCTGACGCACGCATCGCGTCGATGCGGTCAATCCACCGGTGCGCTGGGGCGGCTGTCGCCGGAGGCGGTCCACGTACCGCGGCGGAAGGTGGCCCGGTGCGGCGCCAAACTGTCGTACGACCGCGGAAGCCTCGAATTCGGGGGCGGCAAAATCAGGCTGGCGGCCGGGGCGGGAGTTGGACGGTCGCGGATTCGGGCGCCGGGAGCTGGACGGTCGGCGGATCTGCCGGCGACACCGGAGCCGGTCGAAGCGGCACCTGGGCGGTCGGACCATCGGCAGCCGGATGCACCAGCTGAGCGGTCGGACCGTCGGCCGGCGGGTAGCCGAGCCGAGCGGTCGGATCGTCCGCCGGCGGTCGTGGCAGCTGGGCCGGTGGACCATCGGTGGCAGGAACCGGGAGCTGACCAGCCGGTACGTAGGCCGGCGGCCCCTGAGCGGCCGGGCCGGGAAAGGGCGGGCCGGGAATGGGCGGGAACGGCGGCGCCCAGCCGGGCGCCGGCGGGATCGGAGGCGCCGGTGTGCGGGCGGGAGGCGAGGCCGCCGGCGGACGAGCGGGCGCCGAAGTCGGCGTACGAACAAGGGACGGCGGCGGCGTACGAGCCGGCCCTGGAGTCGGCGTACGAACAAGGGACGGCGGCGGCATACGAACAGGCGACGGCGGGCCTGACGCCGAGGGTGAAGGTGGGCCGGACAGCCCAGCGAGGGTGGTGTCGATCGCGCGGGCCAGCGCGATCGTGGCGTCCACTCGGTGCGGGAGTGGCTTGGTGCCACGGCCGAGGTCCTGGTCGTGTACGACGACGGCGGTGCGGTGGATCGCCACCCAACTGCCGCCGAGCGGGAGCAGCGCCCGCCGGACGGTCGGCGAGTTCAACAACCGGGCGGACGCCGGATCGAGCCAGCCGGCGGTGCACTCGTCACCGATCGGCTGGTCGGGCCGTATCGACCCGGGGATCAGCAGCACCGGCCCGATCCGCTGCGGCCGGGTCGGCTGGGCCAGCCGGACCCGGACCGCCCGAAAGGCGGCCCGCTGGTTGGCGCGGACCGCGGTGGGGTTGTCCGATCCGGTCATGGTCCAGCGGAAGGTGAAGACGGGTACGCCGTGAATCAGCCGGTCGCGAGCGGCCAGCACCATCAGCCGGCTGCTGCCGGCGGCCATCGTGCCGGCCACCGCGCGGGCCAGCGGGGCGACCCACTGCGCGCCGACCGCCGGCGGCATCGGTCCGGGACGGCCTGAACGGCCGGGACGCAGTGCCACTTGTAGTGCTCCCTGGATAGTCGGAGGCGTACGCACCTGCAGCGGCGCCTCGGTGATGAAAGATGCGCCGAGGGCAAGCACCGCGATCAGGCCGGCGACCATCACCAGGAAGGCTGCCAAGACGACGGCGAACAGCCCCGGCTTGTCCGCCAGGGCCTGCGCGGACAGCACGAAGACGAAGAAACCGGTGACACATCCAGCGGCCGCTCCGGCCATCGCCCACGGCAGCCAGGGGCGCGGCACCGGTCCGTCGGCGAAGGCCGGCGGCCGGACGGCTCGCATTCCTGGTTGATCACGCACGAAGGCAAGCATCGTGGCTCGGCGGCTGGCGTACCGTACCCGGAGGGCGGCTCTGCGGGCAGACTTTTGTGCACCGTCCGGGCACAGGGAGCGACGGGCACCCCCGTCACACGAGACAGTCGGGCGCGACCGTCGCTCCCCGCTACCGAAGGATCCCGACCGAAGACAACCACACCAGACCGGTCGCGGGGAACTGACAAACGTCAGGGATCTAGTACTACAGGGCTGCTCATGCGGATGAGAGTCGAGATCCAAGCGTCGTCTGGCGGTGCGGCGGGGCCGCCTGGCGTGGCAGCGCCACGTGGGCGGTTTCGCCGTGCCGTCAGGCGGCGTTTGGGCTCGGCTATCGCCGCTTGAGCAGCCCTGTAGTACTAGGCCGGAAAGTACGGACGAACGGTGGATACGCCGCTTCCACGCGGCTCGCCGTGCCCCGCACATGGGTGAGGTCCTAAAGTCTGCCCATGCGCGTATTCCTGCTGACACTGCACATGATCGCCGCTGTCTTCCTGATCGGCCCGCTGGTGCTGGTCCCGATGAACGGCTTGCGTGGCATCCGGACCGGCGACATCGACACCGTCCGCACCTCGGCGCGGCAGACTTTCCTCTACTGCCTGCTGTCCCTGCTGGTTTTCGGGCTGGGCGCCGCGGTGATCACGGCCAGCACGAAGGTCACCTTCGGCACCGCGTGGCTGACCATCTCCATGACGCTTTACGTGGTCGCCTTCGCGATCATCCTGCTGGTGCTCGTACCAGCCCTCCGACACGCCGTCACCCTGATGGAGGCCGGCCGGCAGGTGGACGACGGCACCGGCCATAAGGACTTCGACAAGGAAAGCAATGTCACCGCGCGCGCCATGGATCTACAGACAAAGGGAAAGCTCGATTCGGTACGCGGCCGGGCCACCGCCTCGGCCGGCGTCGCGTCGCTGCTGTTCCTGGTGATCACCATCTTGATGGTCACCCAACCCTTCGGCGCCTGAGTCGCCGGTGGTCGGCCGTCCAGCGGTCGCCGAAGCAACCCTGTTGCCGACCACTCGCTAGCCGCTGGTCGGCGATCGGCGGTCGCTAGCCGCTGGTCAGCGGTCGCTGGTCGCTGGTCGGCCGTCGCTGGTCGCTGGTCGCCGAAACTGTCGGCCCACCAGCGGATCGTGAAATTCGGGGGCGACTCAATTCGGTCAGCGGAATTTTCAGTTCGCCGGGGGCGCCAGCTCCGGCCCGGCGCCCATCAGGTGCAGCAGCGCGCCGGCGGTCATCACCAACGCCGCGAGCCACATGGTGAGGCCGCCGCCGCCGAAACTGAGCGACAGGCCGGCGGCTGCCGGCGCGAAGACCGCCGGGTCGAAGACGACCGCCTTCGCGGACACCGCGTAGCCGGACAGGATCAGCAACGCTCCGAACGCCGCCACGACCATCACCTGCCGCGATCCGAGCGGCAGCGGCACGGTCCCGCTCGCCCGGCGGACGCCGGCCACCATCATCAGAACCACCACCACGGCGAGGATCACCGGCAGCACCGACAGCGGGAACATGAACGTACGCATGCTCCACGCCGGATAGGAATCCGGCAGCCGCCGAAGTGTCGCCGCCGGCCCGCCGTACGCCACGAAGGGCGCGAACGACCCGATCACCAGCACGATCGCCCCGAGCGTGGCGATCAGCCCGCCAACCGACAACCGGCGGACCGGCCAGCAGCGCACCCAGCCGACCAACACCGCCGCCATGTCGGGCGAGGCGGGCCACCACGGATCGGGCGCTGACAGCGCCACCCGTACCGGCGGACCGGCCACCTGACCAGCGGAGACCTTCGTCGGTATCGGCCGAGTGGGGTGCTGGATCGGCGGGTGACCATCGAGTACGGGCCGCCCGTTCGGCGCTGGCGGTGACACCGGCACCACCGGCAGCGGACCCATCTGGTGCACCGGACCGCTGGCCTCGGCAGCACCGGCCTCCGCCTCGGCCGGCACGTACGAACGCTTGCCGTCGGCCTCCGGAGCAGCCTCGCCACCAGCGGCCGGCGAGCCGTTCCGAGCCGCCGCCTCCGCGCGCCGGTGCCGCGCCCGAGCGGACCTGGACGACTTGGGTTTGGCCTTGGGGATCTCCGGCAGCGCGTCGGTGTATTGCGCGTCCGGCCCGCCCCACTTCGGCGGCGGCATAGCCGTGCGTACGTCCGGATGACCCTCCGGATCGGCCGGATCTGCCTCGGTAGTCGCCGGCCCCTCGCCGTGCGAACCCATGTGCTGTCTCCTACCCAGTCGTCGACGCCGGTGCGATGATCCTCGCATCGACGGCCGACGGACAGAACCTGCAGCCGCCACAGACCCGTCATGGAAGGTATGAAGGAGATCAGATGCTGACCCCCGGCCCGGACAGCGGGCCGGCGGGAGACGATTTCTCGGCGTTCGTCGGCTCGGCGGCCACCAGGCTGCTGCGTACGGCCGAGCTGCTGACCGGCGATCGGGCCCAGGCAGAGGACCTTGTCCAGACCGCGTTGGAGAAGGCTTACCTGCGCTGGCACCGGATCCGGGCCGACGATCCGTACGGGTACGTCCGCCGAGTGCTGGTCAACGCCCATCACAACTGGTGGCGCCGAAAGCCGTGGCGGGAGCGCACCACCGCGGACGTGCCGGAGCATGCCGTCGCGGCAGACACCACCGAGGACCACGCGCAGCGGGACACGGTCTTTCGCGCGCTCGCGACGCTCACACGACGAGAGCGCTCGGTGATCGTCCTTCGCTACTACGACGACCTGTCCGAGGAAGCCATCGCCGCGGTGCTCGGAATTGCCAACGGTACGGTCAAAAGTACGGCCGCGCGGGCCTTCCGGAAGCTGCGAATCACCCCTGAACTGAACGAGGCCCGCATGGCCCGGCCCGTGGAGGCACAGTCATGAACAGCATCGAGGAATTCCGTAGTTCCCTACACCAGGCCGTCGACGACGAGCCGACGTCCGTCATCGACGCGGCCAGCGTCACCTCCGGCGCCCTTCGCCGGCACCGCCGCCGGATGGCCGCCGGCGCCGCCGGAGTGGCCGGCCTCGCGGTGGTCGCCCTCGGCGCATCAGCGCAGACCGCCGCCACCGTCGCCACCCCAGCCACCAACGTGGCCCAGACGCCGGAAAGCCCCTCCCCCTTCCTTCTCAGCCGGGATTCCACTCCGATAGCTTTCCAAACACCGGACCTGTCTCTGCGGACGAAGACCCAGCCGTTGACTTTCAAGACCGAACGCGGCGACACGATCACGATGGTGGTCAGCAAACTGCCGACCTTGGATAACCCGAAGGCCGACGTGAGTTTGCAGCTTTCTGATGGCCTTCATCCGGCCCAAAACTTCCGGCTGGGGCAGAACAAATCGTCCACGACATCTCCCGTACAGGCATGGGTGGCTTTGGATCAAAGAAAATCGGCCTCTCACGTAGTCGGAACGGTACCGGTACAAGCCATCCATCTACCGGCGACCACCATGGTCCATACCAGCCACGGGACGTTGATGATCGGTGTCAGCAGCGGCGATCCTGCCTACGCGTCGGCCGCCTTGCATGCGGATCAGAAGGCCATTCAGCCGGCCGTTCCGCAGGGCACTCCGATGCACGGCAAGCACTTCGCTGGCGTTCAGAAAGGCGTCGTCATCTGGGCGTACCTGCCCGACGCCTCGCCCTCTACGACAGGACAGCTAGCGATCGGATACCAGACGGTAGACAGCGGCACCGACACGCCGCCATCGGGCAGCCACTGGGGTACATTCGTGCTCAGCCTGGTGCAGTTCGGTACTCCCAACGAGGCCAACCCGGCGCCGTCAGACTCGCCATCCGCCGACCCGTCCCCCAGCGCATCCGCCCAACCGTCAGCGGCCGCATCGCCTGGTGGGCCACCCAGCGACCCGCCGCCAACCGGTAGCGATCCGACGGCACAGCCCGGAATCGCCCAACCAGACCTGGGAAATTAGCCCAGCGCCTGCAAAAGGTCCGCGCGCAGGTCCTCGACGCTCTCGATCCCCACCGACAGGCGGATCAGGTCGTCGGGGACCTGCAGTTCCGAGCCGGCCACGCTGGCATGCGTCATCAGGCCGGGGTGCTCGATCAACGACTCCACGCCACCGAGAGATTCGGCCAGGGTGAACAACTTCGCCCGGTTGCAGACCTGGACAGCGGCTTGCTGGCCGCCCTTGACCCGGAAACTCACCATTCCGCCGTACCGGCGCATCTGTTTCGCGGCGATCTCATGACCCGGGTGACTTTCCAGCCCTGGATAGAAAATCTCCGCCGCCGCCGAGTGGTTGGAGAGCAGCTCGACGATGCTTTCCGCGTTGTCGCAGTGGCGTTCCATTCGTACGGCCAGAGTTTTCAAACCTCGCAACGCAAGCCAGGAGTCGAAAGGCCCAGAGATCGCGCCCATCGACTTCTGGTGGAATGCCAGGTCCTCGCCCAGCTGCGCATTCCTCACGATGATCGCCCCGCCGACCACGTCGGAATGCCCGCCGACGTATTTCGTCGTCGAATGCACGACAACGTCCGCGCCGAGGATCAGCGGCTGCTGCAGATAAGGCGAAGCGAAAGTGTTGTCCACGACCAGTTGCACACCGGCCTCCCGCGCGATCCCAGCGAGCGCGGTCACGTCCGCGATCCCGAGCAGCGGGTTGGTCGGTGTCTCGCACCAGATGAGCTTGGTGTTCGGGCGAAGCGCAGCCCGTACGCCGTCCACATCGGACAGTGGGACCGCGGTGAACTCCAGGCCCCAGCGGTCCAGCACGCGGGCAATCAGTCTGTACGTGCCGCCGTACGCGTCGTTGGGAATGACGATGTGGTCGCCGGGTTTGCAGACCGTACGCAACAAGGTGTCGGTGGCGGCCATTCCGGACGCGAAGGCGAGTCCGCGCACGCCCCCTTCGAGGGCGGCCAGGCACTCCTCCAGCGCCGTACGAGTCGGGTTGCCGGCCCGGCTGTAGTCGTACCCACCGGGCAGCTCCCCCACCGTGGGCTGCCGGTAAGTGGAGGTCTGGTGGATGGGCGTGATCACCGCGCCGGTCGCAGGATCGGCGTCCTGACCAGCGTGAATCGCCAACGTCTCAAAACCCTGAACGCCATCGGTCATGACGTGAAGGCTACGACGCGACATGCTCAGGTGCCGGCTCGGGTGCGGTGATCTTCATCAGTGGCAGGAAGAAATGCACCAGCGGGCCGATGGCCAGCGCGTACGCGAGCGTGCCCACTCCCACCGAGCCGCCGAGCAGGAAGCCGACCGCGAGCACCGCGATCTCGATGCCCGTACGCACCAGCCGGATCGAGCCGCCAGTACGCGCGACCAGCCCGGTCATCAGGCCGTCCCGCGGTCCCGGGCCGAGGCCGGCGCCGACATAGCAACCGGTGGCGAACCCGCAGAGCACGATCCCGCCGGCCAGGAAGGCGATCCTCGCCGGCAGCCCGGACGGGGCCGGCAGCAGCGCCAGCGACACGTCGACGGACACCCCGACCAGCACCACGTTGCAGAGGGTGCCGATGCCGGGCCACTGCCGAAGCGGGATCCAGCCCAGCATCACCACCGCGCCGACAATGATCGTGATCACCCCGAAACTGAGCCCGGTGTGCTCGACCAGGCCCTGATGGAACACGTCCCAGGGATCCAGGCCAAGCTGCGCCCGGATCATCAGGGCGGAGCTCAGTCCGTAGAGCGCGAGACCGACGAAGAGCTGAACGAACCGGCGGGTCCGGTGGTCGGATGGCAGCATGTCGATCATTGTGGGCAGAAAGTGGCCTGCAAATCTTGGGCCACCTGTGCGACAGTGGTCTGATGGTGACCGGGATCATGCTGAGCAAGGTGCTCGGCGAGTGGTGGCATCGGGGCGACGGCCCGGCGCACCGGCAGCTCGCCGACCGCGTCCAGGTGCTGGTGTTGGACGGCCGGCTGCCGCTGCGTACCCGCCTGCCCGCCGAGCGGGAGTTGGCCACCACGCTCGGGCTCAGCCGCGGCACGGTCACCACCGCGTACGACGCGCTGCGTGAGTCCGGTTTCATCGCGAGCAAGCGCGGCGCCGGCAGTTGGGTGGAGTTGCCGGCGCGGCCCCGGCAGGTCACTCCGTCGTGGTCTCTCACGCCGTACGGCGGCAGCGTCGCTGACACCTTTATCGACATGGCGCACGCGGCGCCCGGAGCGCCTACCGGCGACCTCTATCCAGCCGTCCAAGCCGCGGTCGCCCGGCTGCCCGAATTCCTGCCGGCGCACGGCTATTACGGCAACGGCATCGAGATGCTGCGCGGCGCCATCGCCGACCGCTACACCCGCCGCGGGCTGCCCACCCGGGCAGACCAGATCATGGTCTGCGCCGGCGCGCAGCACGGCATCTCGCTGGTGCTGGCGGCGTTCGTGGCGGCCGGTGACCGGATCGTGGTCGAGCATCCCGCCTACCCGGCGATCTTCGACGCGATCCGGCAGGTGAGCTGCCGGGCGGTGCCGGTCGCGCTCACCGCGCTGGGCTGGGACCTGGACCTGGTGGAGGCCACAGTGGCCCAGACCGCGCCCCGATTGGCCTACTTCATCCCGGACTTCCACAACCCAACCGGTCTCTGCATGGACGCCGAGCAGCGGATCCGCTTGGCCCGGCTGGCGCACCGCCGCCAGACCCTGCTGCTGATCGACGAGTCGATGGTCGAGCTTGGCCTGGAGCATCCCGCGCCGCCCCCGGTCGGCGCCGGACTTCCGTTGTCCGTACAGGAAAATCTCGTCCATCTCGGATCCACCAGCAAGACCTTCTGGGGTGGGTTGCGGGTCGGCTGGATCCGCGGCCAGTCCGAGCTGCTGCACCGGCTGGCGGTGGTACGAGCCGGCACCGACCTCGCGAGCCCGGTGCTGGAGCAGCTGATCACCGTGGAGCTGCTGGAACAGGCCGACGACATCCTGCCGCGCCGCAACAAAGAGCTTGCCGACCGTCGCGACCAACTGACCGCGCTGGTACGCGAGCGGTTCCCGGGCTGGTCCGTACCGCATCCGCCGGGCGGTTTGAACCTGTGGATCGACCTGGCCGCGCCGGTCTCGTCGATGCTGGCGCTGACCGCCGGCCGCTACGGCCTGCAACTCGCCGCCGGCCCGCGCTTTGGCGTCGATGGTGCCTTCGAGACCCGCCTACGACTCCCGTACACACTGAATGCCGAAGACACCGTCACCGCCGTCGACCGGCTGGCCGCCGCCGCGAGCGGCATGGGCGGCGCCACCGCGCCGTCTGTCGCACCGGCCACCGGCCTGGTCTGAGCCGCCGCCCAGGTGTGCGGGTGGCGCTCGTACGGAATCATTGGGGCCGGGCCGTGGTTGACCAGTATGGGTCCGCTAGGAGGAAAAACAGATGTTCGGATTTCGCCGCAGCACCATGGTCGAGCCCGCCGACGCACTGCCCGGCCGGCCGGAACCCATAGTCGCGCCCGAGCGCCACACCGTGCTCGGCACCCCGTTGACCGGCCCATGGCCGGAAGGCCTCCAGGTCGCCGTCTTCGGGATGGGCTGTTTCTGGGGAGCCGAAAGGATTTTCTGGCAGATGCCGGGGGTCTACTCGACCTCCGTCGGATATGCCGGTGGCTACACACCTAACCCGACGTACGAGGAAACCTGCTCCGGCCGTACGGGCCACACCGAAGCGGTCCAGGTCGTCTATGACCCCGCCAGGGTGTCGTACGAGCAACTGCTGAAGGCGTTCTTCGAGAACCACGACCCGACGCAGGGCAACCGGCAGGGCAACGACGTCGGCAGCCAATATCGCTCCGGGATCTACACCACCACCCCCGAGCAGGAAAAGGTCGCCAAGGTCACCCTGGACGCGTTCCAGCCGATCGTCACCGCGAGCGGCCACGGCCAAATCACCACCGAAATCAAGCCGCTGGACACGTTTTACTACGCCGAGGACTACCACCAGCAGTATCTGGACAAGGTTCCCAACGGCTACTGCAACCACGGCCCCAACGGCCTGTCCTGCCCCATCGGTGTAGCCAAGCTGGAGAGCTAGCGTCCGCCTAGAGATTCTGTACAGACATCTGTATAGTTTGGCTATGGCCATCCTGCATGACATGCATGAGCTGAGTGTCACCGAAGCAGCTCAGCGAGGAGTGGCGGGCCTGGTGGCCGATGCCGAAGGGGGCACAGACCTGGTCGTGACCCGGCGGCATGAGCCGGTTGCCGTGGTCGTCAGCATCGGTCGTCTTCGCGACCTGGAGGAAGCCGCTTCCGACCTGCGCGATCTTGCCCTGGTCTTGGCGCGGATGGGTACAGACTCAGGTCGGCGGACCTCCTTTGACGACGTGCTTGCGGCCTTCGGGCAGACTCGCGAGTCGCTAGCGAGCCTGCCTGAAGAGCAGTAACCGATGGCCGAAATTTCCTTTACGGACGCGGCAATCGACGATCTTCGTCATATTGGACCTGGAGCCGTACCAAAGATCCTCAAGAAAGTTCTGCTACTGCAGGACAATCCGGAGACAGGGCATCCACTGGGCGGCGAGCTGACCGGCTATCGCAAGCTGGTAGTCGGCAGAAACACATGGCGGATCGTCTATCGCATCACCGCGGAGAAACGGGTAGAGATCTGCGAAGTCTGGGCTGTCGGCGCCACCGCGGACGCGGAGATCTATGCAGAGGCCACCACCAGAGTCCGCGCGGCGAGTGACCGGCCGGAGTTCCTCCCACTGGCCGAGGTCATCGAGCGACTCGGCCGCCTGGCCGGCGACCTCACCGCCGTCAAGCAGGAGACAGCAGGTGAACCAGTGCCGGACTGGCTCGCTGACCGCCTGGTCCACACGGCCCGCGTCCCACGCGAGCAGGTTGCGGCGATGAGCTTGGAAGCAGCCGTCGACCGCTGGACCGCGTTCACATCCAGTAAGCGGTAGCGTTTCCTGGGAATGGCTGGATAGAAGCATGATCCACAAGGACATTCCGGTGACCTGTTTCTTATCCACAGAAACGAAATCGGCGACCAGACCGTCGGCGACAGCCGGTAAAATCGGGTTATGAGCAGAAAATGAAGGCGACCGGAATTCACCGACCCGAACAAGCAGCCGTGGCGCACCATGCCGCCCAGCTGGGTTCCTCTGCAGATGCTGGAGGAACTCGACCGGTACGGCCGGGCCGACGCTGATACCGCGCTGGCCGCGGTCGAGGCGCTGGATAAGGTGATTTCGTATACGCAGGCGATGCAGATGCGGTTCATGGACCGCTTCACCAACGCCCGACCCGCCGTCGGTGCACCCTTCTCCAAATACGCGGCCGGTGAAATCGCCGCATCACTGACCTGGAGCCTGTCAGCGGCCCAGAAGCGGTTGAATTTGGCGTACCAACTGGTCCATGAGCTGCCGGGCACCATGGCTGGGATGTCTCACGGTGACCTTGACCTGCGTAAGGCGTTCACGTTCGCGGACCAGGTCGGCCACCTCTCACCCGAAGACGCACGGAAAGTCGAAGAATAGGTCCTACCCGGCGCCGACTCCAAGACACCTCGATCGATCCGGGACAGGGCCCGCAGGGAGGTCATCAAAATCGACCCAGCCGCCGCCGAGGCCCGCCGCAAGAAGCTGGTCTCCGAGAGGCGAGTAGAAAAGCAGCCCTGCGAAGACGGCATGGCTCTGCTCGGCGCGTTCCTGCCCGCCGAGTCCGCGGAGGCGATCTACCGCATCATCGACACCATCGCCCGCAGCCTCAAAACCAAAGACGAGACTCGGACGATGGACGCTTTGCGAGCGGATGCGTTGACCG
>NZ_BAAANY010000027.1:0-29079 GCF_039530045.1 Fodinicola feengrottensis
GACGGCGTTCTCGACGCTGTCTTTGTTGTAGGAGTTGTTGTTGCCGACACGTGGATCTGGTAGAGGCCGAGGTTTGCAAATCGGGAATCAGCAATTCCGGGGCCCGACGCCCGAGTGTCGTCGAGTATTTTAGGATCTGGCCCAATTTCCGGGTTAGTAGTTGGCCCTGCCGGTCGCTGGCTAGGCGTGGGAGACGAGTTTTCGAAGTGGGTCGAATCCGGCACGGCCGTGGCCGGCGCTGTTCAGGGTTGGGCGCGCGCTCCTGCGATCACGAGTCCGGTTTCGTAGGCGATGACGACGAGCTGGGCGCGGTCGCGTGCGGCGAGTTTGGTCATGATGCGGCTGACGTGTGTTTTCGCGGTGAGGGGGCTGAGGAACAACGTGTTGGCGATCTCGTCGTTGGATTGACCCTGGCCGACCAGGGTGAGCACTTGGCGCTCCCGGTCGGTGAGTCGGTCGAGGGGGTAGTCGGTTGCGGCTTTGCCGGGGCGCCCTCGCGCGGCGATATCGGCGATGAGACGGCGTGTGACGCTGGGCGAGAGCAGAGCGTCGCCTCCGGCGACGATGCGGACGGCTTGGATGAGGTCGGCGGGTTCGGTGTCTTTGACGACGAACCCGGCGGCTCCTGAGCGTAATGCTTCGTAGACGTACTCGTCGGACTCGAAGATGGTCAGGATCAGTACGCGCACACCGGCAAGGTTCGGGTTGTCGGCGATGCGGCGCGTCGCCTCCAGACCGTCGACTCCTGGCATCCGGATGTCCATCAGGACAACATCGGCATGAGTCGTGGCGGCCAGGCTCACGGCTTGTTCCCCGTCCAGGGCTTCACCGATGACCTCGATGTCGTCGGTGTGTTGCAGCAGTGCGCGAAAGCCCGCTCGGATGAGGGCTTGGTCGTCGGCGAGAAGAACTCGGATCATCTGGTGGCTTTCAGCGGGAGGTGTGCGGTGACATGGAATCCGCCGCCGTGGCCTGGTCCAGCGTGCAGGGCGCCGCCGACGGCTGCGGCCCGCTCGCGCATGCCGATCAGGCCATGACCGCCAGCTGGAGTGGAGGGTGCCGGTCCGCGTCCTGTGTCGCTGATTTGCAGGCTGATCTCGCGTTGGTCGTAGTTGATCTGGACGGTGGCCGTGGCCGGTCCGGCGTGGCGGATCGAGTTGGTTAGTGCCTCTTGGACGATGCGGTAGGCGGCGAGGTCGACTGCGGGCGGCAGGGTGCTGGGTGGTTGGCCGGTGGTGGCGATGGTGGTCGGCAGACCGGCCGCGCTGACCCCGGCCACCAGCGCGTCGAGGCGGCTCAGTCCCGGTTGAGGCTGGTTGGATTCGGGGTCGTCGACCTGGCGCAGCACGGCCAGGATGCCAACGGCGTACTACATGACCAATTTCTCGACCTGATCGCTGAGCGCACGCTATGAGCAACACCAACGAGACCACCGACATGGCCACCAAGACCAGCCGCCTGCTGCGCCGCGGGTTTGCGCTGGAATGGGCGACACTGGGCTGGAACGTCGTCGGCATCGTGGTGCTCGCCGCCGCGGCAGTCGCGGCCCGGTCGGTGGCGCTGGCCGGGTTCGGGCTGGACTCGCTGATCGAGATCGGCGCTTCGATCGCGGTGATCTGGGAACTGTCCGACACCGGTGGCGCCCGGCGGCGCCGCGCGCTGCGGCTGATCGGCATCGCCTTTGCCGCGTTGGCCGGATATCTCGTCCTGCAATCCACCGTCGCGCTGATCGCCGGGCTCCGGCCAGACCGCTCGCCGGCCGGGATCGCCTGGACGGCGATCACCGCGCTGGTGATGTTTTCCCTCGCTGCCGGCAAAGCGCGTACCGGCGCTGTCCTGGCCAACCCGGTCCTGCGCACCGAGGCACGAGTCACCACCATCGACGGCATTCTCGCCGTCGCGGTGCTGGCCGGCCTCGTCCTCAACAGCGTTCTCGGCTGGTGGTGGGCCGATCCGCTGGCCGGCTACATCTTGGCCCTCTACGCCATTCGGGAAACTCGTCAATCGCTAAAGGCGGCTCGCACGCTGGAGTCGGCATCGAAGTGACTGAACGAGAATCCGGCCGCCTCCCGCGAGTCCAGCAATGCAGTCACATCCAGCTGATGGCCGCTGACCGTTGGCTAAAGTGGCAACTGTCGGATGGGTGAGTGAACTGGAGATCATCGACTGAGCCCTCCGGTCCTTCATGCTGCCCGTCGGGTTGTGGCCCTCGACCTTGACGACGATCCTTGACGAAGATCCACCGCCGACCCACGTCCCAAGGGTGTTCTCGACGGCGCGATGGACTCCGGGCCTTGTTTTACCTTTGCTTGGTTGTGATGTTTGGTCACGGAGCGGATTCTGTGTGTGACGAGGTGACCCCTGCAATAGGGCCGTGGGTTCTGCTGCACGTGGGTGGAAGGGGTGTGTCATGCAACGGTGGAAGCGCTACACCCTGATCGGTGTCGTGGCCGGCGCGGTGGTGGTCGGTCTTGGCGCGGTGGCTTTGCCTGCCGTTAGTTCCAATGTGCGCAGCTCCGAACCTGATGCCGAGGAAGTCGAAGCGGTGGTGGCCAACGTGAACGCCGCCTCCGGCAGTTGCGGAGTGGAGCGGTGGTCGGTCAAGACCGGTACGGATGCCGACGCCGGGAAGATCACGTTGCAGTCGACGACGCCGACCACGATCGCTGCCCTGGACGCGTTGACGGCGCCGTCGTCGTTGCCTTCGAATTCCCGGGTCACGCCGACCGAGACGACGGTCTACCAGCTGGCGGCGACGTTGACGAAATACAAGCTGGAAGCCGACTCCGACTACCACCTGGTGCTTGCCGATGGCGTCGGGCACACCATGATCAGTGAGATCCCGGATCCGACCTGCGTGGGCAACAGCAGCCCACTTCGGACCAGCATCCAGAAATCGCGTACCGAGTTCAACGCCAAATACACCCCGACTGGCAGTTTCCACACCGTCAACGTGCCGGTCACCGTCACCGGTGTCGGGTTTTTCGACTTCCTGCATGGACAAACCGGGGTGGCCCCCAACGGCATCGAGCTGCACGCCGTCCTCGACATTCAGTTCACCTAACTAACCCCGCAATGCCGCCAAGAGTCCGGTTCAGGCAATCCTGATCGGCCGGCGCGGAGCGGGCCGCGCGGGGTCAGCCGTCTATCGGGGGGTCTTGGTGGGCTGAGCGGCCGACATAGCCGCCGTAGCTGCGTCCAACCAGTTCCGACCACCGGATGGCGGTACTGGGGTGTAGGCCCAGGGTGCGCGCTAGGAGGGGCGCTTCCATGCGTTGGGCGAGGTGGATGAGTGCGCGAGAGCGCTGAGGACCTGGTTTGAGTCCAATGTGGTGGAGTCGGACTTTCATACGGGCCGCGCTGCGCGCCTGTCCAGCTTTCGTGCCGGGGAATAGCCACTCGCCCCATTCCGTCGGGCGACTCTCGTCGGTGACGAGACTGGCGACAAAATGGTCGAGCGGTGCCAGGAGCCGGATGAACCTCGGGACGGGACTGTCTGCGACGCGACCATAGACGCAAACTGCCTGATAACCTCAGGACCGACCCGGTGTCGGCACCTTTTCACCTCAACGACCAATTGCGCCGTGGCTTGGCGCTCGGGCGGACCGGTTGGACGCATAGCGAAGTCGAACCCGTACTGGTCTGCCGGTAATTCGACAAACCTAAGACTAGTCCGCCGCTCGAGTAGTTGGCGGATCATAGATTCAAAGGCGCTTGGCTCGAGCCGCTGAAAGTCGAGCGAAAGGAGATTGGAGAGCCTTTCCGCTAACTCCGGCAGCCCTTTTCCGGTCGCGCCAATTTCGACAACAGGAAAAGCATTTAACATCGCAGGAGTGTGAGTCCCCGCAATTCTGGCACAAACAAAGGTCACTGCACGATCGTCTAGCTCCCGGGTTCGCATCAGCTCTCGGCCAACCGATGGCCAGACTGCAACGAGCGAAGCATCGCTAAGCACGAACAGCAAACAACTATAGTCACCCAGACCGTCACGAATCTGTTCGACCCAATGATCAATCGAACCTTCAGAATAGACTACGACCTCAGCCGAGACACCGGCGTTGCGCAACAAGTCAACAATCGTCCTGCAAGTTCGTCCATCAGATCCATCACCAGCCACGAGGATCGGCCTTGTGCGGTCGTCGGCCACCGCCGGATCACGCCCCTCCCACCTTGACTATCAAACCAGTCACGATCGGAATACCACGATAGCCGGTAGGACACTCTTGAACACCTCGTCACTCGCCCTTCGCACCCTGGGCGGCCTGTCCACTGGCGAGGTCGCCCGCGGCCTGCTGGTGCCCGAGGCGACGATGGCCAAGCGGCCGACCTGGGCCAAGCAGAAGATCCGGCAGGCCGCCATCCCGTATCGGGTGCGGGAGCCGGCCGAGCTGCCCAGCCGGCTGTCCGGCGGCGCGGCGACCGTCTACCTGATCTTCAACGAGGGCTACGCGGCCGGCGGCGCCGCCGCGCTGGTACGCACCGAGCTGGCGACCGAGGCGGTCCGGCTCGGGGTCCCGACTCTGACAGAACTGGAGCTCGGCCCGTCACACACACCCGCTCATAAAACCAACCTCACCTTCAGGAGAAAGCCCTAAAAATATTGGCAAACTACCGCTGTCAACGCCAAAGCCCTGGCCCCAGTCCGTCGCATAGAGGTCGCCGGCGGCAGATGTTGACACTGCTCACATGGAGTCGTTAATGTGGACGGCGCTAACATCGAACCTGGGAGGAAGAATGCGCGCCTACGTCTTCACCGGATACGGCGATTCTTCTGCGATGGAGTTACGGGAGGTGGACGCGCCGTCGCCCGGCCCAGGACAGGTGCAGATCCAGGTACGCGCCGCGGGGTTGAACCCGATCGACTACAAGACCCGCCAAGGCAGCGTACGACTCATCAACCGGCTAGTTTTTCCAGCTGTCGCTGGCAACGAACTTGCGGGTGTGGTGAGCGCGGTCGGGTCCGGCGTGAGCCGGTTCTCGACAGGCGACCGGGTGTACGCGCGAGTGGACAAGAGCCAGATGGGCGCCTTTGCCGAATATGCCGTCGTCGCCGAGGACCTCCTCGCGGCGATGCCGTCGTCGCTCACGTTCGAGCAGGCCGCGGGCGTACCACTGGCTGGTTTGACCGCTCTGCAGGCGCTCCGGGACGAACTGGCCGTGGCCAAGGGCTCGAAGATCTTCATTTCCGGTGGCGCCGGCGGCGTCGGGACTTTTGCCATCCAGCTCGCCAAGTGGCTGGGCGCGGAGGTCGCCACCACCGCGTCGGTCCGCGGTGCCGAACTGACGAAGAGGCTCGGCGCGGACGTGATCGTCGACTACACGACGGAAAAGTTCGACGACCTCCTGCATGGCTACGACGGAGCCTTCGAGCTCATCGGCGGCGAGACGCTGGATCGAGCCTTCAGGATTCTCAAGCCGGGCGCCAAAATAGTGTCGGTTGCCGGCCGTCCAGAGCCGGCCACCGCTCGACTGGACCTCAAAGCGGGTATATTGCTGACGGCGCTGTTCTGGGCTATCAGCATCGGTACGCGCCGGAAAGCTCGCCGGCGCGGCATCACCTATCGATATCTCCTGATGCATCCCAGCGGGGACGACCTCACCCTGCTCGCCGGGCTTCTCGACAGCGGCAAACTTGAGGTCGTCTTGGACCGTACGTTTGCGTTCCAGGATATCGCCGAAGCCATGACCTACCTGGAATCTGGGCGGGCAAAGGGAAAGATTGTTGTCACTCTGGAGAAGTGACCGTCGTTGCCGGTGGCTGGATCAGTTCGATGAGGTTTCCCTCCGGATCCTTGACGTAGGCAAACCGAGCGCCCGGCTGCACTGCGTCGACCGGCGGCCACACCCCGACACCTCCGGCCGCGACGATGGCGGCGAATGCCGCATCAAGATCGCGGACCGACACCGCCCAGTGCCCGAACCCCAGCGTGCTCGCTGCGTCCAGCGGATCGACATAGTCGCGGTTCCTGCTCGCGCCAGCTCGTTCAATGAGTTCCAGGCGTACGCCCGAACCGGACCGCAGCACGACCGTGCGCACAGCTGGCTCGTCGAGTTGGAACTCCTCGATGACCTCATGCAGGCCGAGCGCCCGCTGATACCAGGCACGCTGCGCATTCAGGTCCGCGACCGACAAGCTGGCGGCCTTCGCCGCGGCGTACGTCCAGTTCGCCGCCGACCGGCCGGCGCTGTTCGAACTCACCTTCGTCGCCGGGCTGGACAAAACCCGTTCACCCGCGCTCGCCGAGGCCGGCCAGGCCCTGTTCACCGAACTGTCCGCGCCGGCTCGGGCGTTATGCGGCGACGACTGTCAGGCGCGCAGGCTGGTACTCGCTGTCGCAGCCGCGGCGGAGTCGTCGGCGACGGCCTGTACGTCGGTGATCGGCGTGACGGTGGCAAAACCGGCGTCGAGCAGGCCCTCGTCGGTGTCGGGGTCGAGTGGCAGCTCGGTCGGCTCGACATTGACGGTGGCGTCGCCGGCGTTCCAGTCGCGGCGGGCCCGCCCGAAGGCGGCCAGCCGGGCGTGCCGGATCCCACCCAACTCCTCGGCCGGCAGGTCTGGCACGTTGATGTTGACTACGGTCCTTTTACGGGCGGCCGGCAGCCATTCGGTGGCCTTGGCTGCGACGCCGGCAGCGGTGTGGAGGTGCTGTGGCTCGGTAGCGTCGATGCTGACCGCCAACCCGGATATGCCCAGTGATGCGGCCGTGAGGGCGGCGCAGACAGTACCGGAATGCAGGATGGACCTGCCAGTGTTCGGCCCGAGATCGATGCTGGCCAGCACGCACCACGGCGGCGCTCCGAAAGCGCCCAGCCGGGCCATCGTTGTCGAATTGCAGAAACGGCGCGAACTCGGCCCAGGCATCTGTCCACAGGCTGACGATCGCGGGGGGATTTCAATTCCCATTTCTCGCTGAAGTCAGCGAACCGGTCCAGTGCGGCGGCCTCGGATGGCGCTGTGTAGACGGGTTTGAGGTCAGCGGCGATCTGGACCAGTATTTCCTGCTGGAGTAACGGAAACTGTTCCTTAGGAAGGGCACGCATACTTCGGTGAAGATGCTCGCAGACGACATCAATTCGTTTGTCGCCAACTGGAACCTCGACTGTGTACTCAGTAAGTGGACAGCAACCGCAGACGAGATCATCGACAAGATCTGCAATATCACCTCCCAGATGGCGCACCTGTTCGCCGCCACCGAGATCGCCGATCTCACGCGCCAGGCGGAGTAAATTACAAACAAATCTATCTGCATTAGATGTGCCCCAGACCACATCGATAGCGTTTGGCGCCAACATAGTCACAGCAGTCGGCATAGAGGGTTCGTACCGTATCGGGCGTTCACCTTTCGCTTGCACCAGCGCGCGGAAATCGGGTTGTCCCGCGCGAACACGTTCGTCCGATCAATCGGCGGGATATCGAACACTTGCCGATATTCCACACCAGCCGATATCAGTGTTCTCGGACGTCGTCGGCGTCCGTGCTCATTGCGAGCATCTTCTGAGCTCGCAATGCGTCGAGTTTGTTCTGCAGTGCCGCGGTGACCGCTTCGTACGCGGCTCCTCCCAACACCAGGCGGCGCGGCGCGGGGTCGACTGACGCGGAGTCGATGATCGCGGCGGCGATCCGGACCGGATCACCCGGAATCGCGTGCCGCATCGCCTCCGGTGAGAGACCTCCACCAAGCGCGGCTCGGGTCATCCCCACGACGCCGTCGGCGTAGGCGGGAAGTGGCTGCGCTTGGACTATGTGGGCGTTGAACCCGGTGCGTACGCCGCCCGGCGCGATCAGGGTGACCCCGATCCCGAACGGCGCCACCTCCATCGCCACGGACTCCAGGAAGCCCTCCACACCGAACTTCGTGGCGTTGTAGACGCTCATGGCCGGGTCCGGCACGTGACCACCCGAACTGGACATCTGGATGATGCGCCCACCGCCCTGCGCGCGCAGGCGCGGAACAGTCGCGCGGACGACCCGGATGGCACCCATCAGGTTGACCTCGATCTGCCGCGTGAGCAGATCCTCGGACAGCTCCTCCGCGGCGCCGAGTACGCCGAACCCGGCGCAGGAGAACACCACGTCGATCCGGCCCAAGTCGTTGAATGCCCGGCCGACTTCGTGGTTGACGGTCGCAGCGTCAGTCACGTCGACAGTCGCGGTCCACAGGCGGTCGCCGTACCGATCGACGAGCTCGGCCAAGCCGACCTCAGCTGCCGGCGCGCGATTCGTCGCGGCGACACGATCGCCACGCGCGAGTAGTTGTCGTGTCACCTCCAGTCCAAGGCCGGAACCGGCTCCAGTGATGAACCAGGTCGATGAAGCCATTGTCAGCATCCTCTTCGGTGGTATGGGAACGAACATCAACAAAAGTAGTCACCGCCTACAATGTTGTCAATGGGCACATCGTTGGTACGCTGAACGCATGTCATCGAGTCAGGGCCCGTACCACCATGGGAACCTGCGCGCTGCCCTGCTGGACGCGGCGGTACGCAGGATCCGGGAATCCGGTATCGAAGGGCTGTCGCTGCGTGAGCTCGCGCGCGAGCTCGGCGTCAGCCACAGTGCGCCCCGTCGGCACTTTCCCGACAAGCAGTCGTTGCTCGACGCGCTCGCCGTGGTCGGTCTCGACCGCCTTGGTGAGCAGTTGGACGCGGCCCTCGACCACACTGACGAGGACTTCGCCCGCCAGCTGACCGCGTTCGCCACCACGTACGTGCGGTTCGCCAGTAACGGTCCACAGCTGCTCGAGCTGATGTTCCTGCGCAAGGAAGACGCTACGAACCAAGAGCTGCGAGAAGCGAACCAGCGGGCGTTCGGTGCGCCTGTGCGACTGATTGAGGAAGCCTGCAAGCGCGGTCAGATCGATGACTCCGACCGGGATCGCGTCGAGATGGCGATCCTCGCCGTCCTCCAAGGACTCGCCACTCTGGTGGTCGGACGCATGGCCGGTAACCGCTCCATCGACCAATTGGTGACCGGCACTGTTCACGCACTGATCGAAGGACTTCGGCCACGGGACTGAGCGCGGACCGGTCATAAGACCCGGACTGGATGCGGCCCAATCTCGCCATGCTCGAGATCGTCCTCGCCCCACTCGACGACGCCGATCTGAACTCGATCGACAAGCGTGACCTGGACCACCGGCTCGGCCCGCACCCGGACGAATGTGACGGGTGACGACCAACCTGCCGTCGGCGAGCAGGGGCTGGCGTCGTTGGTCACCCGTTCGCCGCCGTTGACGCCTTCGCCGACTCGGCTGCCTGCTTGATCCTGCGGAAGTTCTCCTGAGCCTCGTCGGTTTCGAACAGGTCCATCGTGAGGTCGAGTGCAATGGCGTCCGCCCCGGGCGTCCCGCTCCCCGCCCATGCCTTGAGCAGGGACTTGATCGCGGCGTTCGCCTGCCTGGAGTGGCCGGTGAGCTGCTGGGCGATGGCCCGCACTTCGTGGTCGAGTGCGGACTCAGGGACGACACGGGCCGCGAGGCCGATCCGTCCGGCCTCGACGCCAGTGATCGTCTCGCCGAGCATGACGTGCGCAGCGGCGCGGCCGCGGCCAATGCGTTCGGCCAGGCGCTGGACACCGCCGGCCAGTGGGGCCATGCCGGTCGTCGCCTCCACCCAGGTGAAAGTGGCGTCCTCGGCGGCCACGATCAGGTCGCAGCGAAGGACGAGCTCGTAGTGACCGCTGATCGTCCTGCCCCGGACCGACGCGACCGTGGGCACTCGCAGCGCCTCGATGGCCGCGTACGACTGGTTCACCTCGGCAATGAAGGTGCGGAACCAACTGGCGCTCTTGCCAGGCCATTCAGGTACGTTTCCGCCGGTGCCGAAGTTGGGTCCTTCCGTACGGACGACGAGCACCTTGATGTCACTGTCACTCGCTTCGTGCACGGCATTGGCGAGGTCGTCGGCGAACCGCCGGCCCAGCTCCTGCTCCGGCGGGTTGACCAGGATGATGCTCCCGACCGCGTCCTGTTGTTCGAACCGCACGGTTTTCATGCGTCATGCCTTTCGCCTGCTGATGTCCAATCCCGTGCTGGTGTGAGTCCGCCGGCGTTGAGTGCCCGGTCGGCAGTCAGCGTGTCCTTGTAGAGGTGCATACGGTCGATTTCGCCGTCCTCGACGATCGTGCGCTCCAGGGCAACTTTGCTTTTGCCCGGCGCGAACACCGACCACAGGGTGGTGAAGTACGGTGCGACGTCTTCCCGGCGGGTGCGACGGCCGGTCCAGGGCAGCGTGTCGCTTCCCGGGACGAGCCGGTCGATCCCGGACGCGAACAGTTCCTGGATGCCGTCCTGGTCCTGCTTGCCGAGACGCTCCAAAAATGCTGTTGCCACGGCCCGCGAGGTCCGCGGATCTGTTGCCATCATTCCTTCCTTTCAACTGGAAATCACGAATTGTTTCGGGTTCTTATCCCTGGAGCAGGAAGTGCTTACCGCTCAGTGGTCCGCCTAGCTGCATGAGCGCACCGCCCGCACGAAGCGCACCGAGATCGACGGGCGCGAAACCCAAGCCGCTGACTGTCCCGGCGAAGGCCGCCTTGGCCGTTTCGTCGTCGCCGGCGACGAACACGGCCTGGTTGCCTTCGCCGTGGCGGGGATCGGCGGCCATATAGGAGGCGAACATCGCGTTGAAGGCCTTGAGCAGAGTGACACCCGGCAGCTGTTCGGCCACCCACTCACTGCCGGTCAGCGGCGACACGTCGGCGAAACCACGATAGGGATCGGACTGTGCGAACTGGTTCGTCATGTCCACCACCACCCGCCCCGTCCAGTCCGCCAACCGTTGCCCGATCGCGGGAACTGCTCCGAACGGGACCGCCAGCAGGATCAGGTCCGCCGCTACTGCTTCCTCGAACGTGGCCGCTGTCACACCAGGTCCGATGGCGGCGACGAGGTCGCCGAGAGTTTCGGGGCCACGGCTGTTGCTCATGCGTACCGGGTGGCCCGCTCGAGCGGCGTGCCTGGCCACTGCCTGCGCCACCGCTCCCGCGCCAAGAGTGCCGATGGTCATGAATTCCACGGCGGAATGCCTCCTTCGTTATTTGCTGGTTTGCCGGCCGTTGATGTCGAGCAACGCGGCGCCCGTGCCGTTGGTACGCGCGGCGTCGATGGCCGCACGCAGGTCGTCCAGCGGGTACGCGGCGTGCACGGCGAGTAATTCGGGGTGGTGCGCGGCGAGCTCGGCGGCGGCCCGCCGGTCGTCTTCGCGGACGTCGGCGGGACGGGTCATCCAGCGTGAGATGCTCACGGCGCGTACCCGCAGCTCACGTGGCAGCAGGTCCGAGGTCGACAGCGTCCACGGCCGCGCCGCCAGGTCACCCCACACGACCAGGGTTCCCGCGTCGGCGAGGAACGGCAGGATCTCCCGTACGAAACCGCCACCGTGAGCATCGGCGATGACCGGCAGCTGCCTCGCACCAACAAGATCCCGCAGCTCGCCCTGCCACCCGTCGTTGCCGGTCACCACGACCGGGACGTCGGGGAAGAGCTTGCGTACTGTTGCCGCGGAGCGGTCGCTGCGGACGACCGCGATCACCGGCCAGCGTCGGTCCAGGGCCTGCCGCACGACGAGCTTGCCCACTGCGGACGCCGCCGCGGACACCACGAGAGGGGTGTCGTCGACGGTAGCGGTTGTGCCGCGCAGGTCGCTGACGGCGCGGAGTACGTCTCGCGAGGTGATGGTGTTGACGAGCAGGATGCTCGCGATCTCGTCGCTGACCGTCTCCGGCACGTTCACGGCGGCTTCGGCCGGCACCGTCACGCTTTCGGCCCAGGCACCCGGCGCCGGAAACACCGCGACCCGGTCGCCGACCCGGAGGTTGCACACCGCATCGCCGACCGTGGTCACCACTCCAACAGCCTCGCTGCCCAACCGAACATGACGGGACTCATCAGCCGGGAGCGAGACAGCTTCGGTGCCGACCAGGTCTCCCCTGTGCACGGGCGACAGACTGACCCGCAACTGGATCTCATCGGCCCGTGGCGCCGGCGCGTCCGGAACATCCGCCACCCGAGCCACGGACGCCGCATCACCCGCTTGACTGAAGATCACACTTCTCACGGTTTTTCCTCCGTACTATCCGGATGATTCCAAGCAGACGTAACCATTCTTGTTACATCTATGGCCGCAGGAATCCATCTCCAGTGACCAAGGTGGTCGGTTAAGCGCCTTTCAGAATGTCCCTCAGCACGTCCTCAAGCGTGGTTCTCGCCAACTCCGCGCGCAGTGTGGCCTCAATTCCGTCGTAGACCGCGGCCATCGCCGGTCCGATGCCATTGCCGATAACGCACTCGGGGTCAGGTGGAGATCGGTGCAGGGCGAAGATTGGCCCCGGCTCGATCGCCTCGTACACGTCGAGCAGAGTGATCGCCGCCAAGTCGCGCAACAACGTCCAGCCGGCGCCGGCGCCTCGGCGGGAGTCAGCCAGGCCGGCTTTGCGCAGCTCGGCCAGCAGGCGGCGGATCACCACCGGATTGGTGTTGACACTCGTGGCGATCTGCTCGGAGGTCGCGACCTCGTGGCCGCGACGCTGATAGAGCCCGATCCAGGTCAGGGCATGTGCGGCGACAGTCAGTCGACTGTTGGCGCTCACGTCGGCCTTCGCTTCCCGGTCACGACGTAACCATAAACGTTACGACCGCCCCTCGCAAGCTGCGGGGCGGGCCATGTACCGCACAGCGATATCCGCCAGATTTGAGCCGGCCGCGCGCCCTCTTAGCGCGTTGCCACTTTGTACACGCAACGCAGAGCAGCGATGAGTTTGCTCAGTCGCGGACCGTCCGCGCGGGTGTTCCGACGGACCACGAGGTGGGGCTTGATCTGCTCTGCCACCTCCCAGTGGACATTGGGTAAGAACGCCAACCGGTCCGGCCCGCTGGGCCCGCTCGTGCCCGCGGACGCGGTCGGTGATCTACGTACCGGCTTGAGACGCGGGTGAACAGCCAGTTCGCCCAGGAGGGCGGCAGCGACGAGATGGTCTACGACGTCGGTACGACGCTGTCGTTGATGTCGAAGACGTTCACCCTGCGGCGGGTGACCTCCTCGGGACCGGCACACCGTCGGGCGTGGGCTACTCCCGAACGCCGCCATGGCTGTTGAAACCGGGCGACGTCGCGGAGGTCAGTGTGGAGAAGCTGGGGATGATCACGAACACGACCGTTCCGAACAGCGCCCGTAGGGTGTACGCCGATGGTGACCGCCCCATCCCGGACAGGCCTTTCCAACTGACAGCGACCAAGGCTTCCTCGGTAAAAGGTCCAGAATGCGACGCGACGATCAAGCCCGTTTGCGGTGCCGCATGCGGCGGCGTGGGCGAAGACCTTCCACGAGTGTGTGGATCGTGCCCGAGACGACTGCCTCGATCTTGCGGTCTCCCAGCATTCCGTTGGTGACCAACGACGCCAACCCATGCAACGTCGCCAACACCGCCATCGCTGTCCGGTCAGGATCGTCGCTGTCGATTTCTCCAGTAACGCGCGCAGTTGCGATCAAGGCCTTTGGTGCCGCGAACGCACGGTCGTTGGCTGCGCGCAACGCCACCGCGTCAGGTTGCTCCTTGCGGGCGAAGATCAACTTCAGCATCGCCGGTCGACGAGTGGCAAATTCAACGTACGTGGCAGCGAAAATCTCCAAACGATCCGTGAAACTGCCCTCGGCTTCGCTCAGTGATTCATCCAGCGCGACGCCGAGCCGCTCCAGTCCTCTGGCCGCCAACGCGTCCAACAGTGCCTGCTTGTCAAGAAAATGCGGGCGGGGCGCACCATGGCTTACTCCGAGTTCGCGCGCCAGTTCCCGCAAGGACAAACCTTGCACACCCGCCACCTCCAGCTTCCGCTCTGCGCGATCCAACAACGCCTCGCGTAAGTTGCCGTGGTGATAAGGGGACCTCTCGGCCGACACGCTCATCATCAAGCGAGCGTATACTCTATATGGTCACTGCCTACATCAACCTGTGCATCCCAGACCTGCACACGCTCACGACGGTGATCGCCGGCCGGGTCGCCGAGCGGGTGCAGATTGGCGATGCCCGAGGGAACGCAGGCCCGCGACCAGGGCGGAGTGGGCGTCCAGGAGTGGCAGGCAACAGCTCGGCTTAGCTGACGCGGTCAGGGCTGGAGCCCTTGCAGGCGCGCGCGTCGACTGTAGCCACCCTGCCGCGGGCAACCGATTACCAACGACACGGTCTCCACGATCGATGCCTTGACTGCGGCTTCGGGTGCCGTCCGCGTTGCCGACTGAGGGTCAGCGGGGACTGCCAGGACGGCTTGGAGTACGTCGTTCCCACGCTGTTCGGGCGGTGCCGAACGGCATCGGCGGGGGCTTGGTCGGCGTCGTGCCGTTGCCGTTCGACCGGGAGCAGACCCTCAACCAGTACACGTTCCGCGTCATTCTACGCGGCGAGCAGCTCCCGCTTGCTGTCCTTGCCTTCCGGAGGAGCCTGCGGTCTCAGGCGTTGTAGCCGCCGTGGGCGTCGAGGACAGCGCCGGTGATGTACGTGGCGGTGGGGCCGGCGAGGAAGCCGATGGCGGCAGCGATCTCGTCGGGGTGGCCGACGCGCTGGATGGAAAGGCTACTGAGCATCATCTTCAGAACTTCTGGGTCCGGCGCCATCCCGCTCTCCATCAGGCCGGCCTCGACGACGTTCGCGGTGATGCCGCGTGGGCCGAGGTCGCGGGCGACGCCGAGGGTGTACCGCTCTATACCCGACTTGGTCGCGGAGTAGTCGGCCAGGCCGGGGACGCCGACGCGGGTGCCGAGACCGGAGCTGACGGTGATGATCCGGCCGTTGTCCCGGAGTACCTTGACGGCCGCGCGGATGACCGCGATCACCCCGAGGTAGTTGATCGCGTGCATCCGGTCCAGCGCCGCGGTGTCGACGTTCGGGTCGTCGACCGTACGGCCCTGCTCGACGGAGATCGCCGCGTTGTTCACCAGGATGTCGAGGCCGCCGTACGCCGCGACGACGTTGTCGATAAGCGCCGGAGCCTGACTCGTGTCTGCGTGATCGATCTGGAAGGCGACCGCCTTCGCGCCGAGTGCCCGCACCTCGTCGATCACGGCCTGCGCCTTGGCCGCGGAACTCGCGTAGGTGAACGCGATGTCCGCGCCCTGTCCGGCCAGCAACCGGACAGTCGAGGCGCCTAGCCCACGGGAGCCTCCGGTGATCAGCGCGACCTTGCCCGCCAGCGGCTTACTCATATCCAACTCCTTGTTGTAATAGTTTTGGTTACATCAATCTCAACATAACACATTTAGTTACGACGGCAACTGTCGCAAACTTTGGTGGTTGCGCCGCCACGGAGGCTGATGAGCGTCAACAGCAGGCTGACTCTGGCCGCCAGTTTTCACCGCTCATTAACATGTAGTCAATACCTACATTGTAGTCATCGACTACACGTGCCCTATGGATCAGACCGCAGACCGCTACCATCACGGAAACAGGGCCTTGCGACGATCGTCGCAAGTGGCATGACCGGTGACCGTCCTGTCGAGACGGTGGTCTCAGGCACAATCCACACGCTCGTCCACGGGCTCCGCGCGCAACGTCCAGGCAAGAACTACGTCGTGACACAGTGACCCACATACCGTAAGGACTCTTCGATCTCGAACGGCTTCATCGGCAGATCCAAACTCAGCCCGTCTACGCGCGAGCTTCAGTATGAATAGCTACCATTCGCTGCTGATCCGCGGTTCACGTCCATGGTCACGACAGACATCATCCTGACTCAGCCAATCAGATTGACGGACAAGGTCGTCAAGTTCGTGCATCAACGTGTTTTTTCGGTGAAGTCGTACGCGCGGAGGCCATGAATGAACGGCGGCGTTCTGAGATTGCGCGAGCCTCAGTCAGCGACTTTGCGCGAACAACGATCATGTCGGAGCCGTGATCGTTCTCTCCTTCTCGAGCGCGGCTGCCGCGCTGACCGCCCCCCCACCGCCCGTGGCGGCTATTACTGATGGGGTTTGCCGTCACGCGAGGTGATGCTGGCGAAACCAAGGAAGACCAGCTGGTAAAGGACGCGGCCGGGATGACGCGCACGGCGGGCAGCTTTGAGCGCTGCCCGGTGTGCTGTGAGGTGCCGGCCGCGGACGGGGTGGCCGAGGTCGTGTGCCTGGCGGAAGTGCTGGTATCCGGTGGCCCAGTCGCGCACTGCCATGCGTGCCTGTCCGGCTTCCATTTCTTGGTCGTATTCCACGATGTCTTTTTTCTTTTCTCTTCAAGGAAATTGGGGCCGCTCGTCATCGCCCGTCGAATTCGTCGGGATGTGGGCCGAGCCGGCGGTCCTGGTCGAGCTTGTCGATCGAGCAGAGGTCGGCCTCGTCGAGCGGAGCGACGTCGAGGGTGGCGAGGTTGGCCCGGATGCGTGCCTGGTCCTGCGAGCGGGGGATCACGGCTGTGCCGCGCTGCAGGTGCCAGGCCAGCACGACCTGCGCCGTCGTCACTGCTCTTTGGTGGGCGATGTCGAGCAGCACTGGGTCGTTCAGCAGACAGCCCTGCCCGAGTGGTGACCAGGCTTCGGTCACGATTCCGAGTTCGTCATGGAGGGCGCGCAACTCCTGCTGCTGCAGGTATGGGTGTAGTTCGATCTGGTTGACCGCAGGCGTGACTGTCGTCGCCGACAGAAGCTGTCGCAGGTGGTGCGGTTGGAAGTTGGAGACACCGATCGCCCGCGTCAGACCTTCGTCGCGGAGCTGCTCGAGAACCTGGTAGCTCTCGATGAACCGGCCGAGAGCTGGCGCGGGCCAGTGCAGCAGATACAGGTCGACATGGTCGAGAGCCAGCCTGCCGAGACTGGCCAACAGGGCGGGACGGACGGCGTCGCGGCCCTGGTCGTTGTTCCACACCTTGGTGGTGACGAACACCTCGTCCCTGAGCAGGCCCGACGCCGCGATGGCTAGGCCGACACCAGTCTCGTTGGTGTAAGCCGTGGCGGTGTCGACTTTCCGGTAGCCGGCGGCAAACGCTTTCTCGAGAGCCTGGGCCGCAGTCTCGTCGGTCAGGTGTGCGGTACCGAACCCGATGGTCGGCATGGTGACCCCGCGGTCGAGCGTGACAGCGGGAGCGATCAAGTCACTCATCCAATCCTCCAAGTTGCGGCAGGCCTATCTAGACATTGACTACAATATAGATGCCGTCTACATTTGTACAAGTCGGCAACGGCGGACACCACCTGAAGGAGCACCACTCATGACCGGTACGTCCAAGTTCGCCATCCGCTTCCACCACCTCAGCCTCTCCGCGGCTGACCTCGCCGCACAGCAGCGCTGGTACAAGGGGAGCGCTTGCGCGGCCAGGGCTATGGACACTGGGCGCTCGACGACAACCCCGAGGCTCTGCTCGGACTGGACGCGATCCTCGACGACATCTCCGTGTACCGGCTCACCGGCCTGCGGCCTCGTCCGCCCGGCTCTACTGGGAAGGCTTCTCCGCCGCGGCCCCGCCGCTGACCACACTCGACCTGCCCGTAGGAGTGAGTGTCTTCCCCCGCGAGATCGTCCGGACACCCCGCCTCTGGGCCGAACGCGCCTACCTCATCCTGATCTACTTCAACGACCAAATTCGCGCCGGCGGCACTTCGCGGCATTCGAGAGGACGGCATTGCCGTACTGTTGCAGGAAAACCCGGGCGAAGCCGACCGCGAGGACGTACGTGAAGCTGCCCGGATCTGCCCCGCGCTGGCGATTGCCGTGAGCGTCCAGTGAACTCACTGGACCGGATCGTCGTTGCACTCACCTGGAACGTGCCGCGCCAAGCTCGGCTGCTCCGGCAACACGCCATCGCCCGCAGCCAACTTCGATCCGCTACTCGCGAAACGCATCTCTCTGAGAGGCGGCACCCGACATGCGCGCCCCTATAGCCGCGAACCGGACCATCGTTGACCACAATGGCGGAGTGTCGGATCGGACAGAGCCGGTCGAGTCGAGGCTGTGCAACCGGTGGGGCGAAGGTGAGCACCTACACACTGAGATCCTCGCCGGTGCCAGCCAGTTGCTGTCCGACCTCGGCGGCGAGGACGGCGTCACCATTCGCGGCGTCGCGCGTGCCGTCGTGGTCGCCCCAGCCAGCATCTACGAACACTTCAAGGACCGGGCCGCTCTCATCGACGACATTAGAGAGCACCTCGTGCAGCAGTTGCGTACGGCGATCGCCGCCGCGGACGCGAGCGTCGCACCTGACGACGCGATCGGCCGGGCACGTGCTCAAGCGGGTGCCTACTGCGAGTACGGCTACACCCACGCTGGCCATTATCGGCTGATCATCGATACCCCGCCCACGTACTCCACCGGCTGTACCAACAGCTCCGTTCGCGGCGTCCTCGATGACCTCACCCAGGCGTTTCAACGCTGCGCCGACGCCGGCCACTGCCTACGCCTGTCCAAGCACAATCGGCCGCCCACGCTTATGTCAGTGCGCACGGGCTGGTCGCGCTCTTCGTGGCAACCCTGGGCCGCGGCGACGACGAGGCGGACAAAGTGATCGAGGAGCGGCTCCCTGGATTCCTCGACGAAATCTTTTCCTTTTACTGAGTGAATAGCACGGTCACGTACACCGTCGTCTTGAGCACTCACCGGCTGACGGAATATCCATTTCTTGGCAGGCCCCAGTGGTCTGTCGTTCACGCACCATTTTCCGTTGGAGACACGATTTCCATGAAAACAACGGGCACCGGGCGACCCAGCGGGCTGATCGTGGCAGCACTCGCCTTGGCCGGCATCGTCGTGTCGGTCATGATGACCCTGGTCGTTCCGCTGGTGCCGAGCCTGCACACGCTGCTGCACACAAGTCGGGCCGATGCGGCCTGGGTACTGACGATCACCCTGCTGGCCTCGGCGGTTTTCACGCCGGTGGCGGGCCGACTCGGTGACATGTTCGGCAAACGGCGGATAATCGTTATCGCCCTGACCGCGCTGATCGCCGGGTCCATCGTCTGCGCGGTTTCGGCCTCACTTCTTCCGGTGTTGATCGGTCGCGCCCTGCAAGGCTGCGCGCTTTCAGCAATACCGCTGGGAATCAGCATCATGCGAGACGTCCTTCCGGCGGACCGGGTCGGTTCGGCGATGGGGCTGATGAGCTCATCGCTTGGCGTTGGGGGCGCGCTCGCATTGCCGGTCGCCGCTGTCGTGGTGCAGTACGCGAACTGGCATTTTCTGTTTGTGGGAGCCGCCGTCATCGGCACACTCGGCATGCTGTTCGTGCTGCTGGTCGTACCCGAATCACCGCTGCGTACGCGGGGAAAGTTCGACTTCGCCGGGGCGGTCGGCTTGTCCGTCGCGCTCGTACTGCTGCTGCTGGGCATCTCCAAAGGCAGCGAATGGGGCTGGACCAGCCTGCCTACCCTCGTCTGCCTCGTCCTCGCGGTCATCGTGCTGATCGGTTGGGGGTTGTTTGAGCTGAGGACCACCGACCCGCTCGTCGATCTGCGTACTACCGGGAAACGACAGGTCCTGCTGACCAACCTCGCCGCGATCAGCACCGGATTCGTGATGTTCGCCATCCAACTGGTGCCCATCCAGCTGCTCCAGCTGCCGACCGCCACCGGTTTCGGATTCGGCTTCCCGCTGGCAGTAGCTGGCCTGTTGATGATGCCCACCGGCATCATGATGCTCTTATCCTCGCCGTTGGCCGCCCGGGTCAGCGCCAGGTACGGCCCAAAAACCTCGCTCCTGACGGGCCTCGCCATTCTCGCCGCCAGCTATCTCGCCGCGCAGGCGCTGATTGGCCAAGCGTGGGGAATCGTCGCGACCGGCGCGCTCATCGGGCTGGCGATCGGGTTCACCTTCGCCGCGATGCCCGGACTCATCAACGCCGCAGTACCGCGATCGGAAACCGCGTCCGCCAATGGCATCAACACGCTGATGCGCTCCATCGGCAGCTCCATCGCCAGCGCCGTCTTCGGCGCGATCCTGGCCCAGCTGACCATCCCGTTCGCACACACTCTGATCCCCAGCCTGGCCGGATTCCGCACCGCCTACCTCATCGCCTTCGTCGGCGCGCTGTTGGCTATCGGCATTGCCATCCTCATCCCCGGCCAAGGCAACAAAACCGCACCTCGTCAGGTGACGGCCGAACACGCCAAACCGTTCATGGCGGATCACCACCTGAAATGCGACTGAGGTGCTGGGTCAGGATCGCGCGGTGGCGGCGCGCGGGCGGTGCCGACGCCGATCGAGCCGTTGACAGAGCCAGCGACAAAGTGGACTGGTACGGGCGCCAACTACTTGCCAGACAAAGCGTTCCGGCAAACAAAACACCGCGTGAGCGGGATACGACCGATGACGTACGCCAGCAGTCGCTCTCGGCACGACGTGCGGGTCACTGAAACAGGGAGGGTGGCACTGAACAATCGACACCTGTTCAGGAGCCCTCGACGTCGACACAAACGAGCGAGTCCGTCCCCGCTGATGGGCCTGGTGGTCGGCGACAGGCACGTCCGGCGGCCAATCCAAGGCTACGGTGGCCGTCCGGTGTCGTACGCGTCCTATCGGCTGCCGCTGGACCGGCTGGGCCGCCTTGCTCGGCGAGGCCGGGTTCACCATCACCGCGCGGGTTCTCCAGGACCGGGCGAGCGGGAGAAGCCGCAGAGTGGCTACCTCATGGCTCGCAAACCCACGTAGTTCCTGGGTGCCGCGCACCCAGGAAGATGTGCCCTTCCGGTGCCGCCGCGGATGCCGCAGTCTTGTAGTAACAGAACCGATCCGAGGCGGGAAGACCGAGATGACAACGCGCGCGCAGGTGGAGACTTGGGTCAAGAAGTACATAGAGGCTTGGGAGACGGCAGCGCCGGAGGATATTGAGGCGCTGTTTGCCGAAGGCGCAGAATACCACGAATGGCCGTACGAAACGTCGTGGGTCGGCCGTGCGGAGATTGTGGAGGGCTGGCTCAGCAGGCAACAGTGGCAGGAGGGTGGTTGGAGTTTTGACTGGAAGATTCTGATGATCACTGGTGACACGGCAGCGGTCCGTGGCACCGGTGTCTACAAAAAGCTGGGCACCTTTGAGAATCTTTGGACCGTGACCTTCGACGACGACGGTCGGTGCGTCATGTTTCGCATGTGGAACAACCAAATCTGACTCAGAGTCAGATCAGCGCCAGCAGTGCGTCGGCGCTTTTGCTGCCCGGTTCCGGAGTGCCGACCAGGAGTTGCTGGCCGGGTGCGTCGTGGACATCGAAAGTCTGATAGGTCAGCTCGATCCGGCCGGCTTCCGGATGGACGAACACCTTGAACGCGCGGGTCAGACTGCCGACGCTCTGCTCTTCCCAGAGCGTACGGAAGTCGGCCGAGCTGTCGAGCATCTCGCTGACCAGGCCGCTGATCCCCGGATCTTTGGGGTAATAGCCGGAATTCAACCGTAGAGCATCCACCGAACTGCGCGCCACCATCGTCCACTGAACAAAAACCGCTCGTGCCTGCGGGTGTTCAAAAAGCACCCGGATCATGTTCTGCGTACCGGCGAACGGTGCCAGCAACGCGGACGCGATGGCGTTGGTGGCCAGCACATCAAAGGCAGGACCCAGAACGTACGCAGCCGACGTGGGAAAAGATTCGAGCAGCTGTAGAAGTGACGGGTCCACTCGGTCGCGGGAACTGGCTGGCGCCATGCGCGGGCCGAGCCCAGCCAGCCGGTAGAGATGCCCGCGGGCGTCGCCATCGAGCCGTAGCGCGCGACCGATCGCGTCGATCACCTGGGCGGACGGATTGCGCTCGCGGCCCTGCTCCAGGCGGGCGTAGTAGTCGGCGCTGACGCCGGCGAGCACCGCGACTTCCTCACGCCGCAGCCCGGCGACCCGCCTACTGCCGCCGTCTGGAAGACCCGCCTCGGCAGGCTCCAGACGCGCGCGACTCGCCCGCAGGAACTCGCCCAAACCGTTGCCCATACGTCTATTTTACTGCCGCTGCCGGGATACCGCTTCGGTGCCGATGACCGGCAGCGATTCGAGGCCCCTGATCAACGTACTGAAACGCCAGCGCAGATCCTCTGGCGGAACGGCGAGTGAGATCGACTCGTACCGATCGAGCAATGCATTAAAAGCGATCCGGCCTTCCAACCGAGCGAGCGGAGCGCCGACGCAGAAATGAATGCCATGGCCGAAAGCGAGATGGGTCGCGCTCGTACGCGCGAGGTCGAAGTCGTCGTTCGAAACGTATCGGCGCTCGTCGTGATTGGCGGACTGGAGCGCGATCATCACGACCGCTCCCACCGGGATCGTCACGTCGCCGATTTGTACGCCTTCGCGCGCATATCTGGGAAACGCGGTTCGCAGCGGCGCCTCGTAACGCAGCATTTCCTCAACGGCCGCAGGTACGAGCGAACGATCCGCGCGCAGTGCCGCCCACTGCTCCGGATGGGTCAGTAAAAGGAAAAGACCAGTACCGAGCAGGTTCATGGTCGTTTCGTGGCCGGCAAAAAGCAGCAGCACGACCATCGCGGTGAGCTCCTGATCGGACAGTTGATCGTCATCGTCGCGTACCGAGATCAGGTCCGACAGCAGGTCGTCCTGCGGATCCGCGCGCTTGACCGCTGTCAGCCGCTGAACGTATGCGACCAGCGCCTCGGCCATGTCCTTATAGCGATCCCGCTGGTGCGCGCCGGAGATGATCACGTCCGACCAGTCGCGGAACAGATGCCGATCGCCAGCCGGGATGCCGAGCAGCTCGCAGATCACCTGAAGCGGCAGCGGAAGTGCAAAACTGTCAAGAAGATCCACCTTCTCGCCGGGTTCGATCCGGTCGAGCAGTTCGTCGGCCAGTTTACTGATCCACGGCGCGAGCGCGGCCACTCGCGTCCCGCTGAAAGCCTTCGACACCAACCGCCGCAGCCTGGTGTGATCGGGCGGATCGGCACGGAGCAAGTGCTTGTTCATTGCCGCGTTGACGGCGTCTCCCACCACATCCGCCATCCAGCGCCCGTTGCCCGGATCGTTGCCCAGCGCAGGATTCGCCAACGCCTGCCGTGCTTCCACGTATCGCGTGACCATCCACACCTGATACCCCGGCCGCACCTCCACCGCCGCCGCCGGACCCTCGGCACGCAACGCCGCGTAGATCGGATAGGGATCGCTGACAAGCTCGTCCACCGGCAGTTGACGCGGCACCCACTTTCTCCTCTCACGTGATGCCCCGATCCTGCCGGCGTACTCCCCGATCCGACACCCCCACCGCCAGTCCCTGCCCGAATGGTCCAGCTGCGGCCGGGGGACCCAGTTCGTGAGGTTCCACAGAACCGTGTAGGAAGTCCTTCACGGTTTGCGGGAACCTCAGGATGGCCTTCCCGTCGGCAAGTGGAGTTTGCGCTGGCCCACCAGAAATGTTCGATGCTGCCGGACATATTGCGAGCGAAGACCGGTGTAGCGCGGCCTGGTCAGCGGGCACGTGCTGGCCACGAGGCGAGCCGTTCAGTCGCAAATCGGTGGATCCAGCCGACGGTACGAGTCGGTGCGCAGTGTCGAGGAATCAGCCGCCAATGGTTTTGCCGCGAGCCGGGATGACGTAGATGTTGGGCGGATCGGGTGCCGCGTTCCCGTGCACGCCGTCCTGGCTGACCAGCCACGCTGCGGGCGCCTGCGGGCCGGGGTCCTTCTGGACTTGGACGTTCGCGACGACGCCGTCGGTGGCGGTGCGGCCGAGCCATTCGACGTGGCCGGCACCGACGGCCTGGGTGAAGGTCTGGCCAGTGTCGTTGCTGATCCAGATCTGAGCATCCTCAGGTTGTCCTGGTGCGTACGCGCTGACCAGTAGTGAGCCGTCGGGCCATACTACGCAGCCAGCGAGCCGGCGGTTGGGCAGACCACGGGCTGAAACCTGATCCCAGCTGGTGCCGCCGTCCTTCGAAACGAAAATGCCGCCGATCCGGCCAACCGCGTACGCTGTGCGGCCGTCGAGGCTGTCGACGCTGACGACATCAACGGGAATCTGGTCCACGAGTGTCCAGCTGCGGCCAGCGTTGTGGCTGATCGCCGGGGACGAATGCGAGGCCGCCGGCGTGTCGAGGACATCCTTGTTCACCAGCGTCCACAACGATCCATCAGTGGCTTGTCGCAGGTGACCTGCGGAATTCCACCATGTCCCCAGATTGCTTTCCTCGACGAGCTGCTGCGGCGGCTGGTGAGTGAGCGGCTTCTGCACGCCGCTGCTCGGGTCCTGCGCCGCGACGCTGAGAAATCCGGAGCTCCTGAGATACGTGGTAGTTCGCCAGCCGGCCGGAATCTGGTCGACCGCCGCCCCAAGGGCGGACCGGTGCGTCCAACTTTGCCCTGCGTCAAGGCTGATGTAGTCCCCGCCGATGGTCACCGTCTGCCCGTTGCCAGCGACGGGGCCGGCCGGCTCGCTTGGATTGCCGTCGGAGGTGTTCACCGCATTCGGGATCTCCGCGGGCAGGGTCCACGCCTGCCAGCTGTTCCCGCCGTCGAGCGTCCGCGTCAGCGCGAACTTCCCTTCCTTCGTCCGGGTCAGCGCGTAGGTCCGCCATTCGTCGACTGTCGCGCTCGAGAGCAGCTCCATCCGCTGGTCAGCCGCGATCTTCACACCATGCAGCGGGCCGTGTACGGCCGGCGGTAGCACCGGCGGCGTGCCCGTCGGGGGCGTCCAGGGAGTTGTGGCCGGCGGCAACGAGCGATCGGTGTCGGGCGCCTGGTACGCGGCGAGTGCGACTACGACCACAACCGCGACCGGGGTGAGTACCCAGCCGCCGCGCCTGATCCGGCGCCGCGTACGGCCCTTTCGGTGAATCGACGCGAGATCGGGAAAGGCACCGAACTCGTCGACTTTCTCTCGTACATCAAAGAAATCTGCTGGCGTAGTCATAGTTTATGCACCTGCCTTGGTCAGATCGTCCGCGAGCAGCGAACCGAGGGCGGCACGGCCGCGGGACAGCCGCGATTTGACAGTGCCCTGCGAGACCCCGAGGGTGACCGCGATGTCGACGACCGACAGGTCGGCGATGTAGTGCAGCGCCACCGTCTCGGCCTGCGGGCGCGGCAATCGGCGGATCGCCGCCATCACCGCGACCCGGTCGGGAGACACTCCGTTAACCACCGGATCCGGCTCGGCCGCCCGCCTGAGCAGCAGCGCCAAGTGTTTCGCACGTTTCCAGCGGCTGACCGCGATGTTCCGCGCGACGGTACGCAGCCAAACCTCCGGGCTGTCCGCCGCGAGGATGTTCTCGCGCTTGGAGACGGCCCGTACGAACGCCTCGGCGACCACGTCCTGCGCCTCGGTCATGTTGCCGGTCAACGCGTACATGCTGACCAGCAACCGTCTGTGCGTGTTCCGGAAGATGTGATCGAGGTCCGCGTCCGGTGTCCGGTCGCTCATCCCCCCGCGTGTCGAAATCAGGAGCATTGTCACCAGGGATGACAGATGACCGGACGGTCGGGTTCCAGGCGATCTCAGACGGGCATGTTTGGCCGACATCGCACGATTCCCGGTAGGCCTCTTGACGCGCCCGACAGTAACCCAATATTGGTACGTATCTGTTTCCGTCCTGTCGCCACGGATCGGTGATGTGATGCAGGAACGCCTTGGAGCACCCGCCGGAATCGGCGCGGACCAGCACCTGCCCACGTTCGTCGTCCGGCAACTGGGCCAGCGTCAGATCCAGTGCCTGGATGTGGTCCTGCTTGTCCCACGGCGACGCGCTCCCCGGACGCAACTGCAACACCAAACTTTCCCGGTTCCGTACTCGCCGTGGTCAACGAACGCGCACATCGGCGCGAACCCGAACCCACGTTTGTAGGTGGGCGAAGCCCGTTCCTTGTCCGAATGCGCGGTCACCAATGACGAATCCAGATCCACGATCACCTGCCCGCCATCGCGACTACCAGCACGACCAGCCAGCGGCCGACACCGAGCCCAGACCGCGCGGCGCGCCTGAGCCCGCGCGCAACGCAGCGCGGGCAGCGCCGCGTCGATATCAGCGGCTAATGTGCTGACCAGCCGGGACACCATCGGGTCACTGGCCACGGGACCGAACAACGCAGGTTGAGCCCGCACCACCGCCAGATCGGCCAAGCAGTCACCAGCCAACGCGACCGCGGTGGCGATATCACCCACGATCTTCCCCGGATCATGCGTGGCCCGATGGCCCCGCCATGGCGCCAACGCCGCCGACAACGCCCGCCTGACCCCGGACAACCCGATCGTCTGCCGCAACAACAACCCACCCGCCCAGGACACCAACGACTCGCGAACCGGATCCAAAACCAACCCGCCAACCCTGTTACCCTTTCACCTACGGAGTGCCTTCCAGACGCAGTGACTTGAGACGGCGCAATCCCAAGTTTCCCGCACTGGACAGGCACTTCCGTGCATTTCACGCCGTGTCACCAGCCAACAGACGAAATCCCGAGGCTAGTCCATACGGTCCGACGACTGCGAGCGGCTAACGACGAACGCAGAGAACGGGGGGAACCGGTGGAGATGGACGGGGTACGGTTGGAGTCGGTGGCCGCGAGTTTTCCTATTTGCTGGCGCAAATGCCAGCCGGAGTTACGCGCGGAGGGCACCAAGGCATTGACACCGCTGCAACCGCCGCCGCCGGACTACCAGCCACCCAAGATCACACCGGGACCGCGACCGTTAGGGCCGACCACACGACCCCTTAATGCGCGCAATCGTCGATCTGGAGGGCCGAAACGGTGAAGTCCTATCAACGGCTTAACCCGCCGCTGTCCGTGCGGCTGAGCGCGGCTGGTGCGGCCGTCCAGCGGCGGACAGCGCTCGAGGTTGTGCGCATGGTGGTTGATTGCCTCCTGAGCGAGCGCGTACCCGTGCAGGAGGCGGCGGAGGTGGTGAAAGCGTTAGGTGCTGGCCGTTTCGGCGACTCAACGCTACGCCGCCTCCTGTCGGACGCTCAGGGTGAGGCAGAGGACCGGTATGCGTACCTGCGTGATGAGCGCGACGCGCGGGAAGAGAGCGGCCAGCCGTGGCCGACCGCGATGCAGTACGAGCTGAACAGAAACAGACTCGCCGCGCGTACGAGGTTTTCGCCTGCGCCCTGGATACCGACCCCGACGAGGCCATACAGGAAGCCGCGTACGTGGCGCAAGCCATCCTGACGCCGGAGAGCGTTGAGTGAGGCCCTGATACAGCAAAACTTGGCCGACCAGCACAGAATCGCCAAACACAACAACAAAAAGAGGGCGGTTCGCCGAAAATCGGCGGCCTGCCCAATGCCTTGTCCACACCTTGTCGTCCTAGCAAGATCAACTTCAGGGAAAACTCCCGCTAGGTTCTGGATCTCGTCGTGGCCGAACGGCTTGTCATAGCCCGGAGTCACCCGGCATGACGCTGCCAGTTATACAGGTTGGTGCTGTCACTACTTGAACGTCAGGGGCGAACCGCGCGAGCGCAGTTGTTACGGCTCTGCGGTTGGCGCGCCATCCTTCCATCTGCCGGTAGGCAAACCGGCGGGTACTGTCCGCCGGCCTCCCAGGCGGAGCCATAGCGCGCAAAGGCCGACCGGCGTGGACGTAGCCTGGAGGGACACCGTGGCCGTATCCGATGTCGGTGGCCGTTCGCAGGCCGATGCAACGATAGACGGTCGAGTTTCCCTTGTAGTTTGCCTCCTTCTCTTTGAAGAACTCGACCACGCGGATCTTCGGCCACGGTATCCAGCCCGCGCTTCCGCTGCCGCACGTGTCGGCACCGAAAAAGATGCCCTGCTGGTCGATCGCGAACAGCAGTTCCCGGTGGGCTGCGGCTGCTGTCGCTTGGATGACCTGCCACCAGAGGAGGATGGCGACCGCCAGGAAGAAAGCCATCGTGAGCCAGACCCAGACCGACCGAAACAAATCCCATCCGTCCGTAAGGGCAGCGACCGCTACGAAGAAGCCAAGTAGCCCGGTTGGGGCCATGGCCCTTAGGACCGCCAGGCCTATTCCACGTATCCCCGCGCGCACCACGTACGCGGCAGGCGTCAAATCCGGCTCTACCCTCAGCATGCGACGCACGCTAACCGGCGAGTCTTAAGAGAACCTGTAACCGCACGCCAACCCGGAGGGCCGTGCGACCACCGCGCGACGGGCGTTAATTGTGGTCGGCGGAGGGTCCGGCGTCTTTTGGCGCGGCCGAAAGGTAGGGGTGGGCGTGGGGTGGAGACGCTGATCTGACGAGGTGGTGTGGCGTGAAGGGATCGCGCGGCGGTACCAGTGCCTCGCTGGTGTTAGCTCATAGCGGTCACGTTGTAGGCCGGGCATAATGTCGATGTGCCTTCGACGGATCCGGCGGAGCGAATGAGTTCGTTGCTGCGTACCAAGCAACGCACGGATGGTCTTGCCACGACCGTGCTGGGCGTGATCGGTGAAATCGACATGACGACGGCCGGTGACTTGGGGACGGCGATCGCCGCTGCGCTGGTCGAGCAGCCCGGGAGGCTGATCCTCGATCTGAGCGCGGTCACCTTCCTAGCCTCGGCGGGTTTGAATGTCCTGGTGACGGCCAACAACGAGGCGGCGATGCCGGTCGGGATCGTCGCGTCGGGACCGGCCGTCGTGCGGGCGTTGGAGGTGACTGGATTGGACGGCGTACTGGCTGTCTACTCCACTCTGGCCGAGGCGTTGTCGTCCACCAGGGAGTCCGCACCGCCGGAACGCTGACCGGTGGGTGTCGAGCACGTCGAACGAGGTCGCTGAGTTGCTCAAACCCGGTGTTGTGCACGTCGTGGGCGAGGAAGGTGAGGCCTTCGGGCATCATGTCGATGTCCAGTCCGTGGGTGATCCTCTTGCCCGAGGCCAAGCAGAGCAGAGCATCCTGAGTGTGCGGGCCTGATCGGGGCGGGCTGAGCATCGGGGCCGGTTGGGTGCGCTGATTGTGCTGGCGGCTGCGGGCGGTGAGCCCAACGTGGGTCATCGCCCAACGCCTGGGGTGTGTGCGTGGATACGGCGCGAACCTGGCGACGTCGGTTCGCCGCTGATCGCGTGGGGGGATTGATCGACCGGCCGCGCAGCGGTCGCCCGCCAGTACATGGGGCGGCGGTGCGGGCTGAGGTGGTGGCGTTGGCGGCGCGCTGCCGGGGGCGTGTCATGCCAAGTGTGTAAGCCGGAGGTGTACCAAGATCGACTGGCCTGTTGGTTGGTCGGAAGG
>NZ_BAAANY010000028.1:0-673 GCF_039530045.1 Fodinicola feengrottensis
GCCCACAACTCATCTGAAATAGCGCCCGTCCGCAGCATCCATTCATGATCACCTACCCGGCCGCGCCGAATAAGCAGACACGCCCTAAACAGGTCATCAACGACTCAAGGGTCCGATAGACCTGGTCCACGACCCATTGGCTGGACCGCTTATGCGGACACTCCCTGGAAAATCTACGCCTTCTACCGCCGCTTACGTGACCGTTAGGTGTTGACCAACTGATTGAGACGTTACAGCGAGGCATCCAAGACCGGAATTCACATTTGTCATGGGCTTCACTGGTGCTGCAGTCGCTACTGCCTTTGGCGTGAAAACCGCTGAACATTGGTGACAATTGTCAATTGCGGGCGACTGTTGGTCTCGTCGTACGATCACCTCTGCCCTGTCCGTTGGGCTATGTCGGACTTTGACTGTGCTTGGAGAATGTCTTATGAAAATCCTCACGAGGATCTCGAAGGTCAGGGTGACCGCAGCTGTGTTGGTTGCCGCGCTGCTCTCGATCACACCCAGCCCCAGTAGCGCGTCCACAGCGTCGCCAGCCATCCAGAACACCGCGTGCGACGATAGTAACTCCTTCCAGTACTTCACTTTCTACGTCGACAGATATCCCGTCTGTTACACCGACAGCGGGACCATGACCATGCATCTGGCCCCTGTCGGACTGTGGTACGCG
>NZ_BAAANY010000029.1:0-12000 GCF_039530045.1 Fodinicola feengrottensis
ATCGATCCTTGGGCACCCCGACATAATACCAAATAATCAGCCAACTTGAAATGTTATTTCATTCCAATTCCTAACGTGCTTTCCAGCGAACGCTGAGGTCCCGTAGCGCCACATCGACCGGTAGAGCTCGTTTCCATCACCAGGCTGTTCGATAAATCCGACTTTCGCACCCTCGTTCCGGTCGTAGGAAAGGTACGACTGATCGAGATGGTTGGCGTTGATCATCGACCAACCACCGACCACCGAGACAGACGGATCAATGTACACAGGAAAAACAGAGTCCGATCCGGTCAACAGCGTTTGACTCGGCGTGACCTCAACCGCGTTCGAGCTGACCGCCATTGGCATCGCCGCTTCATGCGAGTCCGCCGGCGGGGCATCAGCCGGGCTAGCATTCTGCCTGGTCATTCCCGGCACTCTGGCCGAGGCGCTGGCGCCGACGGAGTCCCACATCATCGGGGTCCCGGAGCCAAAGATCTCAGCGCCGCTGCCGTCGACCGCGGAGAAGGAATTCCCGTCGCCGTGAATGGTTACGCCGCCGACCGCAGTCGTGAACCTGACCTTCGCCAGCGCTGGGTTCGATGCCGCCTGACGGGTCTTAACCACGAGGACTTCGGAGAAACCGTCAGCCCCGAGCGAAGCTCGCAGGTCCACGTCAGGCAGGACATTCGGATAGGTTGCCGTGGCGCCGGACAGGACCGGCTGCGGAAGTGATCCATTCGGCCAGCTCAATGACAACGTCTTCGTTCCCTGAGCCAGCTTGACCAGCGCACCAGTGCCCCCTCCCGACAGCACCGCGCCGTACGGGGAAGCCGCTGGCACGACGGAACCGTTGGCGGCCGTCGTCAGCGTGAAGTCCAGGTCGCCCCAACTACCGTCCGCATGACGAGCACGTACGGGAGCCGCAGCCACCTGATCGGTGAGAGTTCCATCCGGGTTGGCGAAGGTCTGCGAAGTCGCGGTTGTCAGATCCGGAATCTCCACGGGCTGGCCGGTTTGCGCGGCCTTGGCGGCCGCCCGCGCTTTGCTTGTCGTAGGCGCCGGCGGCTGCGGCGCCGCCTGGGCCGTTTCAGCGCCAACGACCTGAAGTGCTGCACCAACCAACAGCAAGCTAACGAACAGGCTGAGTCGTCTTCGGTTACTTCGATGTTGCGGAGCGCGATTTCGGTGGACAGCGGAAAGCCGAGCAGTCGTCATCATTTCCCCGTTCGTTCAAAACCGTGTGCGACGCAAGCCGAGAGACTCAGGCCGCGAGGTTGCCGATCTCTTCGTCGCTGAGCACGCCACCAAAGGCGTAAACGCTGTCTATTGCTCCGTGGAAATAGTCACTGCCACGACCGGCTGTCTTGCCACCCGCGATCGCCCAAGTGGTCGACGGAAAGCGGAACAACGACCGACAGAGGTCGGCGCGGTCCGGGCTGACACCGACCTTCGCGCCGCCGTCGCGGCCGGTCGTCGCGTACGACTGATCCGGATGACGTTGGTTGATCATCGTCGAGACGATGGCCGCTTTGGGCATGGTGCTAGAAATGCGGTTGGTCATGTTCCCCGTTCCCCGTTCTGACCCCCACCAGCAGAGCGACGGTAACAGGTTGTTTTGAGAAAGACACCCCCCGTGCGATTATCGGCCCGGAATGTCCACGTATTCGCCCAAAGAAAGCAGGGATCTTTCGCCTAATCGGGGCACGACAACCAAGAACGCGCGAGTAAAAAATTACATGCAGAAGCTAGATCCAGCGATTACGTACGGCATAAAGGGCCAACTGGAATCGATTCGCCGCGCCGGTACGGGACATCAGTCCCTCCAGATAGCGGAACAGCGTTCGCCTGCTGACGCCGAGGCTGCGAGCAGCCTGTTCGTCGCCCATGCCAGCGGCGAGCAGGCCAAGCAGGCGGCGTTCGCTGGGCTGTAAGTACGGGCCGTTGGGTTCTCCTCGGAGGTCCAGGGGCAGCGCGGATCGCCAGCAGATCTCGAAAAGTCCGATGAGGGCGGACAGCAGACTGGATGGACGGATGAGCAGAGCCAGACGTCCGACATCGGCCTCTGGTTGGGAAAGGGCAACTACAGCACATTCGTCGTCGACGATCAAGAGTTTTGCCGGAAGTTCGGGAAGAGTGCGGGACTCCTCGCCGGCTTTGATGCAGGGACTGACATTTTCCGCGAGGTACGCCGACTCGACGAGCGCGGCTTTGGCATAGACCGCTCGATAGCGTACGCCCCGACCGAGGTTTTCCAGCTCGACGTCGTTGGCGTTCGAAACGGCGTAGTATGGCGGGGAGTCCAGGGCGCGGATCTCGGCACGGGCGCTTTTCTCCAGCTGGTGAATGCGATTGCGTACGGCCGGCGCCTCGATGACCTCGACCAGCTGGTCCGCACTGTCGCGCACCACCTCGCGGTGGAACTCGTCGTACGCGTTGACGGCGGCGATCCGGGCGCGGGCCAGCTCGGCTTCGCGGGAACGGATGAGCAGATCGAGGGCGGGCCCGGGGCGTACCGGAACAACGACCGCGGGATCATTCCCGACAAGACCTACTAATCCGCCTTCATTAAGAGAAGTAAAGGCCTTTTGTACGGCTTCTGCCGTATATCCGGTTAGTTGCGCGATTTGCTGGACGGCGGCGGTACCGATCAGCAGCAGATGCCCATAGATCTCCACCTCGGCGTCGGGCAGGCCGAGGGTCGCGAGATAGCGGGTTTGATCGGGAATCATCGACAACTCCAGGTACGCGCAGAGATGACACTTTAGTGCCAGTGACACTTCCGCGACACCGTTTTGCCAGGCCTGCTTGTACATATGTGTCACCCGTCGCGACATTCCGGCCGGTTTTAAGGCGGCGTTAAGGTCCATCCCCCAGGAGGCATCGTGCGTATCCTCAAGCGTGCTTTACCAGTTCTTTACGGAGCTGCGTTGGTAGTGACCTGCCTCGCAGCACCCGCACAAGCCGCTACGCCCACCGCGACCCCGTACTCCGCCAATGCCGTCTATTCCTGCAACCAGGCCACAAAAGCAGGCCAGAACACCTGCTTCGCGATCAAGCGTACGGACATCAAACAGCCGCAGGTCAACTCTCCACAGGTGTCCGGCTACGGCCCCACGCAACTGACGTCCGCTTACAAAATCACCGGCGGCAGCACCGCGACGGTCGGCATCATCGACGCGTACGACGACCCGAACGCCGAGTCGGACCTCGCGGCCTACCGGTCGAACTTCGGCCTGCCGGCCTGCACCACCGCGAACGGTTGTTTCAAGAAGGTCAACCAAAGCGGCCAGGCCAGCCCACTGCCGACCGGTGACACGGGTTGGGCCGGCGAAATCTCGCTGGACGTGGACATGGTGTCGGCGATCTGCCCGACCTGCCACATCCTGCTGGTGGAGGCGACCGACCCGTCGGACAACCTCTACACCGCGGTGGACACCGCCCGGACAATGGGCGCGAAATTCATCTCGATGAGCTGGGGCGGCGGGGATGACAGCACCGCACCGTCGTACGACTCGCAGTATTTCAACCACCCGGGCGTCGTCTACACCGCTTCCAGTGGTGACAGCGGCTACGGCGCGATCTACCCGTCGACCTCGCAGTACGTGACCTCGGTCGGTGGCACCTCGCTGAACACCTCCAGCAACACCCGCGGCTGGACCGAGTCGGCGTGGAACGGCGCGGGCAGCGGCTGCGCGGCCAGCGTCACCAAGCCGTCCTTCCAGAGCGGCATCTCGGCCTGCACCACGCGGGCGGACACCGACGTTTCCGCGGTGGCTGACCCGAACACCGGTCTCGCTGTTTACCAGACGTACGGCGGAAGTGGCTGGGCCGTCTACGGCGGAACCAGCGCGTCCTCGCCGATCATCGCGTCGGTTTACGCGCAGGCCGGCACCCCCGGCGCTTCGGACCGTCCGAACTCCTACCCGTACGCCCACACCGCGAACCTGTTCGATGTCACCTCCGGTTCCAACGGTTCCTGCTCGCCTTCGGTGCTCTGCACCGCCGGCGCTGGCTGGGACGGTCCGACCGGTCTTGGTACGCCGAACGGCACCGCGGCATTCGCCGCCGGCGGCGGCACCAACCCCGGACTTTCGGTTAACAACCCGGGAAACCAGACCAGCACCGTCGGTACGGCCGCCAGCCTGCAGCTGTCGGCAACCGGTGGCACCGCGCCGTACACCTGGACCGCGACCGGCCTGCCGACCGGCCTTTCGGTCAGCTCTTCCGGCGCGGTTTCCGGTACGCCCAGCGCCGCCGGCACGTCTAACGTGACGGTCACAGCGAAAGACGCCACCAACGCCACCGCCACCGCATCGTTCACCTGGGCGGTCAACCCCACCGGTGGCGGCGGATGTTCCAGCCCTGGCCAGAAACTCGGCAACCCGGGCTTCGAGACAGGTACGGCCGCCCCATGGACGGCTACCGCAGGCGTCATCTCCGCCGCTGGCAGTGAACCGTCGCACAGCGGCGGCTACCTGGCGTGGTTGGACGGTTATGGCAGCACTCACACCGACTCGGTGACGCAGTCGGTGGCCATTCCGGCCGGGTGTCACGCCTCGCTGACTTTCTACCTTCACATTGACACCGCCGAAACCACCACCTCGACGGCGTACGACAAGCTCACCGTCAAGGCGGGCTCGACCACGCTGGCGACCTACTCGAACCTGAACAAGGCCGCCGGTTACTCGCAGAAGTCCTTCGATGTCTCGGCGCTGGCCGGTCAGACCGTGACCATCAGCTTCTCCGGCACCGAGGACGGCAGCCTGCAGACCTCGTTCACGCTCGACGACACGGCACTCACCACGAGCTGACCTTCAGCTCCCTGACCGAAGGCCCCTTGCGTCTGCGAACCAACGCGCGCAAGGGGCCTTCACCCATTTCGCCCAACCGTTATCGTGGGATCTCCGAAGGAACGGGGGTCGTCGGTGCCGGCACTGGTAGGTCGCGATGCCGAGCGGCAGATGTTGTTGGCAGCGCTGGAAAGCGCGCGAGCTGCCAGCGGCCGGATCGTGCTGCTCTCGGGCGAGGCCGGCATCGGCAAGTCGCGGCTCGCCAGCGAAATTGCCGAGATCGCTGCCCAGAAGGGCAGTTTCGCCGTGCTCACCGGCCGCGGCCACCCACTGCACACCGGGCTCGCGTACGCACCGATAGTGGCGGCTCTGCGCCGGCACCTGACCTCGCTGCCTGACCGTGACGCCACCGAAATTCTGCGCGGGCTGGCGGACCTGAGCCGGTTACTGCCCGATTCCCGGTTGCCGCCCTGTGAGCCGCTCGGCGATCCGGAACTGGAACGCACCCGGATGTTCGAGGCGGTGGCCGACCTGATCGGCCGGCTCGCCGAGCGGACCGGAGTTTTCCTTTACGTCGACGATGTGCACTGGGCGGATCGCGGCACTGTGGAACTCCTGCATTTCATTGGACGAACGATCGCCGACCAGCGAGTGATGCTGCTGGCCACCTATCGCTCCGGCGAAGCCGAGGGTCCCCTGCGTGAGCTCGCGATGGCGGTCCGGCGCAACGATCCGGACGCCGAACTCATCCTGGCACCGCTGAGCGACACCGCGGTGGCGGACCTGACCCGCCAGCTGCTGGGCACCGATCCGACCGCCGAACTGCTGCGAAATGTGACCGTACGAGCCAAAGGCGTGCCGCTCTTCGTGACCGCGCTGGTCCACAGTGGACAGAGCCGGCTGCGGCCGGAGCGGCTGCCGGCGATCGTCCGCGATGTGGTGGTCGGCCGGCTGCATCGGTTGGCTGCCCGCGAACGCCGGCTGCTGGAAATCATCGCGGTGGCTGGCGACTCCGGCTCCGAGGACGTCCTTCACGAACTCTGGAGCGGCGACGATCTCGACCAAACACTACGGCAGCTCGTCATCGAGGGAATGATCGACGAGCAGGCGGGACGAATACTTTCCTACCGGGTAGCGCATCCGCTCTATGCCGAAGTCGCCTACGCCGAGCTCACGACCGCGCAAAGGCGCGCGCTGCACGCCGCACTGGCCACCGCCATCGACCGCTTGCACCCGGACGACGTGCTCAGCCTGGCCCCGCATTACCGCGCTGCCGGCGCCCTGGTCGATCCGGCCCGTACGATCGAAGTCCTCGCCAGCGCTGGAAAACGCGCGCTCCGGGTGGGCTCTGGCGACGAAGCGATGCGGTATTTGGAAGCCGCCATCGCGATTGCTCGCTCCACCGATGACGGCGCGAGGCTCGCGCCACTGCTGGGAGACCTGGCCCGCGCATACCAAGGACTCGGCAAGCTGGACGAGGCCGCGCGGGCCCTCGCCGATGGCGCGGCGGCCGCCGAAGAGCAGGGAGATTCCAGCCAACAGAGCCAACTCAGCTACCGGCTGGCCCTGCTTCGTTCCGAACGCGGTGGCTCGATCCCGAACACTTCGACGGTGGATCCGTTGGAGGTCTGGAAAACCGCTGACACCGTGCATATCTGGATGGTGGCCGATCTCCGGCACGGCACCTCCGACCAGTTGCGTGGCATCGCCGACAAAATGATCATCTTCGCCGAGCGAACGCCGTCAGCCGCCGCGCAGGCGGTCGGCTGCTCCGGCCGGGCCCTGCATGCCATGCTCGACGGTGACTACGAAATCGCGCTTCGGGCCGCTCGCGATGGCATGACTTTCGCCGTACAGGACGACAATCCGGTTGTCACCAGCGGAACCGCGCGATGGCTGTTCATGCTGTCGGTGCTCGCCGGTGACCTGGACACCGCGACCAAGTCCATCACCTTCGGCGACTCGCTGAACCAGATCCGTCTCGATTTGCCGTCGGCGGTTTCCTCGATCGCCGAAAGACTGGCACTCGTACATTATCTGGCCGGCGATCTGGAATCCGCGCTGGAAGAAAGCCAGCGCGGGCTCGACTACGCCAGGCGGACCGACATCAGCCGCTCCATCGGGCGCGGGCTTCGCATCCGGGCCTTTCTGCTCGCCGAACGAGGCGACCTCACTCAGGCCGGCAACTGCCTCAGCGAAGTCGCTGAGCGCTACCAGACCGACGAGAACCAGCTGGTCGCCTACTGGGAGCTTGCCGAGACCACGATCGCCCTGCAGTCTGGCCAGGCCAGCCGGACCGGGCCACTCACGTATCAGCGGCTGCGGTTCCTGCATGATCCAGTGGTTGGCTGCCTACGCTTGACGTTCGCCGGTTTCGCCGCGGTGGCAAGAAAAGACGTGGACAACGCGCGGGAGATCGCCGACTGGCTGCGAGAGCTGGGCCGGACCGCACCCTTTCCGCAGGCGTTGGCCGATCAGCAGCAAGCGCTCATGATGATCGCCGATGGCGAGCCGGACCAGGCCTGGCCGCTACTGACCTCCGCGGCGGATCGGTTGGCCGCCATGGGAATGCAGCTGCTTTCCGCGCAGGCCCGTCTGTCCGCTGCCGAGTCGGCGCCCACGGACGAGGAAGCCCGTCAGGCGGTGAAAATCTGCCTGGCCGTATTCGAACGGGCCGGCGCCGTCCCGTGGTTGGACCGCAGCCGCCAGTTGGCCCGAAAGCTCGGTCTACGAGCGCCGACCACGCGTAAAACCGGGGAATTGACCAAACGGGAAGCGCAAATTGCCCGGTTGGTCGGCGACGGCCTGTCCAATCGGGAGGTGGCGGCCCAGCTTTTTCTCAGCGAACGTACGGTCGAAACCCATTTGCGTAATATTTACGCATGGCTGGAACTGCCCTCCCGGTGGGCGCTGACCCGGTGGGCGAACGACCATCGGCCGGCGGGGTGACGGATTTACGTGCTGATACCTATACCGCCGCAGCACGGCCGGCCAGCAGGATGCCGGTTATGAAGCAGCAAACCCTCTCCGCGCGTACCGATGTCGTGGCGCCGGCCGGATTCTGGCGGCGCGACACCGCCCACGCACCGGTGGCGCGTACGCCGATGACCAACTCGATGATGGACGAGGCGCCGGCGATGCTGGCGGCCTGCGAGGATTTCGGCCTGCTGATCAACCTGCGCCTGGCCACCATCGGCGGCTGGTTCTATGGCTCCGTCGAACCGGTCGGCGCGCCGCCGGACCGGGCCGCGCCGCCAGCCTGGCTGCTGCCCTGGCTGCTGCGGCTCTCGCCGGCCGCCAGCAAGCGAATGCGGCGGTGCCGTGAGGTCGTACGAACCGATTACGCCGGCACTGTCACCCGTCAGTGGTACGAGCGGTCCCGGCCTGACTTCCAGCACCGGATCGACCAGCTGCTGGCCACCGACCTGTCCACTGTGGACGATCGCGAGCTGGTCCAGCGACTGCATGACGCACGGCAGCTTTGCACGGACGGTGCCCGGGAACATTTCCGGGTGGTGATGGCCTATATGTACGGTGTCGCCGAACTCGGGCTGACCTGTCAGAAGCTGTTGGGATGGGACCAGTTTCGGGCAATGCGGCTGGTGGCCGGGCTGTCCGCCAAGTCCACCGAGCCGAGCCGGGCACTGTCCACTTTGGCCGGTCAGCGGGGCGAGGCCGGCTTCACCGAGTCGGTGAAGGATTTTCAGCGCTCGTACGGCTTTCGAGCGGTGGTCATCGAGTTGGCCGAACCCACCCTGGCCGAGGTCCCCGGCCTGCTGACAGCTCTGCTCCGCGACGAGACCAACCTGCGGCACAGTGACCATGACAAAGCTTTGGCACAGGAGCGGGAAAAAGTCGCCAACCAGGCCCGGGCTGCCTTGTCCGGCGCCAACCTCGCCACTTTTGAGGCGGCTCTTGGCCGCGCGGTGAAGGCTTATCCGCTCCGCGAGGACAATGTCTTCTACACTATCGACGGTCCGGTCGGGGTAGCCCGCACGGTGGTGCTCGAAGCCGGCCGCCGGCTGGTCGAGGCGGGCCACCTGGAGTCCGTCGATGACGTGTTCTTCGTCGAGGTGGACGAGGCGGCCGAGGCGCTCTCCAGCGGTCGCGATCTTCGCCCCAGCGCCACCGAAAACCGGAACCGACACCAGGTGGCCCTGGATAATCCAGGCCCACCGTCGTACGGCCGGGATCCTGGGCCGCCCCCTTCCAGCCGCTGGCTGCCGCCGGCCATTCGCGAGATGACCGATCGGATGCAGTGGGGTGTCGAGCAGATTCTTGAGCAGCAGAGCAGCGGCCGCATGAAAGCCGAGGCGGCCGACCTGCTGACCGGAGTGGCCGCGTCCAAAGGCAGCTACCGCGGGAAAGTGCGGCTGATCCAGAGCGAGGCCGACTTCGACCGGCTGGTGTCCGGCGAGGTACTGGTCTGCCCGTCCACCCGGCCCAGCTGGTCGGTGCTCTTTCCGTTAGTCGGCGCCATTGTCACCGATTCCGGTGGCGCGCTCTCGCATCCCGCGATCATCGCACGGGAATACCAGATCCCGGCCGTGGTCGCCACTGGCTGCGCGACGAAGGTCCTCCGCGACGGGCAGCTGGTGACGGTCGACGGCGACCGCGGAATCGTCGAGATCGAGGCAGCGCAATGAATTCCGCGTTGTTCAACCTCAACGCCGCGGCCGCTCGGCTCGCCACTTTCTCCGCCGCCGTCCAGTTGGGCCTCTTGGACGCGATCGACCGGGAGCCCGCCACCGCGACCGAGCTGGCCAGCCGATGCGGTGCCAACGCCAAAGGCGTGCGGTTGTTGCTGGCCGCACTGGTCGCCGAAGAAATCGTCACCGAACTTCCGGGCGGGCGTTACCAACCAACCGAGCCGGGCATGGCGTCGCTACATCCGGTGTTGCCGATGTGGGACCACCTCACCGAAACCGTCCGCACCGGCGTACCAGCGGTGGACATGGACACCCCCGACACCGCCACCGAAATGTATCCGCAGGTGGTGACTTCGCTGGCCGCCATGTGGCTGGAGGCGGCGGACCGGGCCGCCGTTATTCTGCCGCCGGCCAGCAGCATTCTGGACGTCGGAGCCGGCGCTGCGCCGTGGAGCATCGCGCTGGCCCGGGAAAACCCGGAAAGTCAGGTCACCGCGCTCGACCTGCCGGCGGTCCTGGTGAGCACTCGCCGGGCGGTTTCGGCCGCGGGCCTGGTCGGCCAGTTCACTTTCCTGCCAGCGAATGTCTTTCACGATCCGCTGCCGGAATGCTCGTACGACCTGATCGTGCTCGGCCAGTTCTGCCACCTTTTCGACGCGGCCACCTGCGCAGACCTGATTAGCCGGCTCAGCCAGCTGCTGAATCCGGGCGGCCAGCTGGCCATCATGGACGGCGTCCCCGGCCGCCCCGGCGCGGCCGTCTACGAACTTTCCCTCTATCTGAGGACCAAAGAAGGGGCTCTTCACCCACTCGCCGAGTACGAGCGATGGCTGCGCGATGCTGGCCTCACAACAAAAACTCCGGTCGACATCAATGCCGAACCAGCCATCATGCTCATAACAGGCGACAACCAGAACACCCCCACGGGAGGAAATCCACACCGCACTCGCTAACCCTTGCCGAATACTGCCCGTACCGGCACGATTACCCTCGTTGTCCGCGGCGAAGGGAGTTGGCTGATGTCCGCTCGAAAAGTGACCGTGGTGGTGGGTGTGCTGGCGCTGGCGGCCGGGATGCTGGCCGCGGTGCCGGCGGCCGCCGGCGCTGGGAAACCCACCGCGATCGTGTCGATGGGTGACAGTTACATCTCCGGCGAGGCGGCCGGCTCGTACGAACCGGGCACCGACCAGAGTGGCGACTTCTGCCACCGCTCCACGAAATCCGAGATCCACCGGACCAGCATCGCTGCCAACAAGCAAATCAACCTGGCCTGTTCCGGTGCCAGCACGGCGAATGTCGCGCTCGGCGGCACCCCACAAAACGGCGAGGCTCCGCAAGCCGAGCGGTTGCGCGCGGTCGCCCGCGACAACCAGGTCAAGCTGATCGTGCTGTCCATCGGTGGAAATGACGTGGGTTTCGGCTCGATCGTGCTGGACTGCATCAAGGCCTTCTTCAAACTTTCCGGCCGTTGCCAGGATTCCTGGGCGAGCAAGCTGCCGCCGGCGCTGTCCGCCGCGGCCCCGAAAATCGCCCACAATCTCGCGGATATTCGTACGGTCATGCGAGCGGCCGGCTATGCGGACTCCGACTACCAGCTGGTTCTGCAGTCATATCCGTCCGCGGTGACCGGCGACAACCGCTATTCCTTCACCAAGCCCTTCCAGGGCTGTCCGGTCCGCGACGACGACGCCAACTGGGCGAAGCTGAACGCGGTCGCACAGTTCTCGTCGACCATGGCCGCGGTGGCACGGTCGTCTGGTGTCCGGTTCATGGACCTGTCCCAAGCCTTTTACGGCCGTGAGGTCTGCGCCAAAGGCATCGACCACTCGCAGGAATGGGCCAACGGCATCACCATCGACCTCACCGAGCTGCGCAACGGCCTCGGCGGGCAGATTGTCCAACAAACCCTGCACCCGAACGCCAGCGGCCACACCGAATTCGGTCTCTGCCTGACGAGCTTCTACCAGCTCACCGCGGCCGCGGCCCGGTGCGTACGCGGCTCCAACGGCAACCTGGGAGCGGTCGCGATGTCGCTGGCCACCCTCGCCGCACCGACGGCCTCCCGTACGTATCCAGTGATCTTCGAGCCGGCGCCGGTCACCGACCGGAGTCTCGCCTTCCGGCTGGAGGCTCAGCAGCATCAATAAGGGCTGGTGGGTGAGTGTTTCCACACTCACCCACCACAACCCGGATTTACCTGCTAGAGTTCTCCTCAGTTGAAGTGCAGTTCACGTACGTCTTGACGCCCGCGAGTTGTAGTCGCGGGCGTTTCGTCGTTTCTGGGGCTGGTGAACACGTCAACGAGGTCACCCATAAGGTGTGGGTGCCCACAGTCTTAGAAGGAGACGGCTTTTCATGGTTCAAGGCTCAGTGAAGTGGTTCAACGCCGAAAAAGGCTTCGGATTCATCGCCCCCGATGACAACTCGGCCGATGTTTTCGTGCACTACTCGGCGATCGCCAGCGACGGCTACCGTTCGCTGGATGAGAACCAGCGGGTCGAGTTCGAGGTGACCCAGGGCCAGAAGGGCCCGCAGGCCGAGCAGGTCCGCGCTATCTGATTCACCACCGATGGCCGCGA
>NZ_BAAANY010000029.1:12039-65205 GCF_039530045.1 Fodinicola feengrottensis
ACCCAAGGAAAGGTGACAACATTCCGAACACTGTACGAACAAAGGACCGAATGACCAACGGACGGCTTCGGCTCTCGGTGGCGGCCAGAAAACGGCTCGCCAGCCGACCGTTCCAGCCGCTCAAACCGCTGCGGGACGGCGTCGAAGGCATCATCGATTAAGTAAGAATGCCGGTCAACACCTTGATAGCCACGTCGACATCGTCGTCGCTGACATCGAGGTGGGTGACCAGCCGGACCCGCCGCTCGTCCATCGCGGACACCAGCACGCCGGCCTCGGCGGCGGCTCGCGCCACCGTGGCGGCATCTGGCCGCGGCGCCGGCAGGTTGATCATCACCAGATTCGTCTGCACCTGGGCCGGGTCGACCAGGCCGTAGGGCACCAGGGCATCGGCCAGCCGACGAGCCCGGGCATGGTCTTGGGCCAGCCTCTCCAGATTGTTCTTCAGCGCATAGCGGCCGGCCGCGGCCAACACGCCGGCCTGCCGCATCGCGCCGCCCATCCGGCCACGCAGCACCCGAGCCCGGCCCATCCGGTCCGCCGTACTGATCAGCAGCGACCCGACCGGAGCGCCCAGCCCCTTGGACAGGCAGACCGACACCGTGTCGAACAGCTGCCCGTACGCGTGCAGCGGCACCCCGGAAGCGACATGGGCGTTCCAGATCCGGGCGCCATCGCAGTGCACCGCGATGCCGGCGTCGTCGGCGACCCGGCGCAGCCCGCGCAGGGCCGCCAGCGGCTGGACACGACCGCCGCCCCGGTTGTGGGTGTTCTCCACCTGCAGGACGCGGGTCCCGACGGTGTGCCAGTCCCCCTCGCGTACCTGCGCCTCGTACGCGGCCGGGTCACAGATGCCGTCGGCCGTCACAATCGTGCGGCTGGTGATGCCGAAGAACGCGGCCGACCCGCCGCGCTCGTACGCGAGCAGATGCGCGCCAATGTCGCAGAGCACCTCGTCGCCGGGCGCCGCGTGCAGCGCGACCCCGATCTGGTTGCCCATCGTGCCGGTCGGCACGAACAGCGCCGCCTCGTGCCCGAACAGCGCGGCCGCCTCGGCCTCCAGCGCGTTGATCTCGGGATCCTCGCCATACACATCGTCGCCGACGTCCGCCGCCGCCATCGCGGCCCGCATGGCCTGACTCGGCTTGGTCACGGTGTCGCTGCGCAGATCCACGGTCACGAGATCCCACCCTACGTCCCCGCGTACGGGAATAGGCCGAGCTCACCAGTTAGTTGAAAGTTAAACTAACTATGGAGGCGAACGATGGACAAGATGCCGGCGCTCTATCTCGGTCACGGCGCGCCGCCGCTGGTCGACAACGAGCGGTGGGTCGGTCAGCTGGCCGACTGGGCCGCCGACCTGCCGCGACCGAAAGCGGTGTTGATGGTGTCCGCCCACTGGGAGAACGCGCCAGTCACCCTGAGCGCCACCCGAACCGTGCCGCTGGTCTACGATTTCTGGGGATTTCCGGCCCGATACTACGAAACTCGCTACCCTGCCCCGGGCGCCCCGGACCTCGCGGCGAAGGTCGGGAAGCTGGTCCGTACGCCCGTCCAGGCGGACGAGGACCGCGGCCTGGACCACGGCGCGTACGTCCCCCTGACCGTCATGTACCCGGATGCCGACATCCCCGTCCTGCAGATGTCGATGCCCACCCTGGACCCGGCCGGGCTGATGGACCTCGGCCGCCAGCTCGCCCCGCTGCGCGACGAAGGCGTCCTCATCGTCGGCAGCGGCTTCCTCACCCACAACCTGAGCTGCGTGCACTTCGACCAAGGCCCGGACTACGCCCCGCCGGCGTGGTCGAGGGAATTCGACGCCTGGGCCGATGAGCGGCTCGCCGGCGGCGATATCGACAACCTGTTGGACTTCGCCCACAAGGCACCCGCGCCGACCCTCGCGCATCCGCGTACCGAACACCTGGCGCCGCTTTTCGTGGCACTGGGCGCCGCCGGCGGCGGCACACCGGCGGTCACCATCGACGGCTTCTGGTACGGCCTGTCCAAGCGGTCGGTGCAGTTCGGGTAGAGCACTCGAGCAGAATGACCGGATGTCTGTCGAACTGCGAGCGATGACCCCGGCGGAGTACGAGAAGTTCGCGACCCAGGTCATCGAGGACTATGCCGCGCAGAAGGTGCTGTCCGGCGAGGCGCATCCGGAGGCCGCGGTCGGGTATGCCCGCGAGGAGACCGAAAAACTACTGCCGGACGGGATCCGTACGGCGGACATGCTGCTCCTGACCGGGTACGCCGACAACCAGCCGATCGGAGCGCTCTGGCTGGCGCTGCCGTCGCCGCAGCGTACGCAGGCCTGGATCTTCATGTTGCTGGTCGACGAGACTCAGCGCGGTCGCGGTTACGGCCGCGCGATCATGGTCGCGGCCGAGGACGTGCTCACCGCTCGTGGCATCCACGAACTCGGCCTCAACGTCTTCGGCCACAACACGGTGGCCCGCCGGCTGTACGAGGACCTCGGATACCAGGTCACCGCCCAACAGATGGCCAAGCGGCTCGGCTAGCCGCGGAGCATTTCGGCTAGCAGGAAGCCCAACTCCAGAGACTGCTGGGTGTTCAGCCGCGGGTCGCAGGCGGTCTCGTACCGGCCGGCGAGGTCCGCATCGCTGATGTCCTGAGCGCCGCCGAGGCACTCGGTAACGTCCTCGCCGGTCAGCTCGACGTGGATGCCTCCCGGGTACGTACCCAGCGTGCGGTGCACCTCGAAGAAGCCGAGCACCTCGTCGACGATCCGGTCGAAGTGCCGGGTCTTGAAGCCACTGGCCGACTCGAACGTGTTGCCGTGCATGGGATCGCACGCCCACACCACCTGGTGGCCGGTCGCCGCGACCTTTTCCACCACTGGCGGCAGGGTGTGCCGAACCTTGTCGTTGCCCATCCGGCTGATGAACGTGAGCCGGCCCGGAATCCGCTCCGGGTCGAGCCGCTCCACCAGCTCGACAGCGACCTCCGGAGTGGTCGTCGGTCCGAGCTTGACACCGATCGGGTTGGCGATCCGGGACACGAAGTCGATGTGCGCGCCGTCCAGCTGCCGGGTCCGCTCCCCCACCCACACCATGTGCGCGGACAGGTCGTACAGCTGGCCGTCCTCCGGCCTGGTCAGCGCGTCCTCGTAGTCCAGGATCAGCGCCTCGTGCGAGCAGTAAAGATCGACCTGCCGCAGCGCTTCGTCATCGACCCCGCAGGCTCGCATGAAAGCCAGCGCGCGGTCGATCTCCCGGGCGATCGCCTCGTACCGCTCGCCGGCCGCCGAATGCTTCACGAACGTGTTGTTCCAGTCGTGCACGGTCGTCAGGTCGGCGAGGCCTGCGCGTGCGTACGCTCGGATCATGTTCATCGCGGCGGCCGAGTTCGCGTACGCCCGGACCATCCGGTTCGGGTCCGGGATCCGGGCCGCCTCGGACGCCTCCAGCGAGTTGATCATGTCGCCGCGGTAGCTGAACAGACCGAGCGCGTCCCGGTCGGTCGAGCGCGGTTTGGCGTACTGGCCAGCGACCCGACCCACCTTCACCACCGGCACGCTGGCGCCGTACGTGAGCACCACGGCCATCCCGAGCAGGGTGCGGGTCAGTGAGCGCAGGTGCGGCTCGGTGTTGTCGTCGAACGTCTCCGCGCAATCGCCGCCCTGCAACAGAAATGCCTTGCCGGTCGCCACCGCCGCGAGCTTCTCCCGGAGCGCGTCCACCTCGTACGGGGCGACGATCGGCGGCACCGTCGAGAGCGTCCGATGCACCTCCGCCAACGCCGCCGGATCGGGCCAACTGGGCTGCTGCGCGGCGGGCCGCCGCCGCCAGGTGTCTCGCGCGGAAATCAGGTCGTCGGCTACCGGGACAGTCTGTGGCGTACTGGTCACGGCCATCAGAATACGGCTACCCCCGATTTTCGATTAACGGGTCGCCCCTGGTCCCACCGGCTGACACTTGGTCGCTGTTGATCTTGCCTTCGGCGAGGCTGTCCGGGCCGCATCGTTGCCGCTGTTGATCATGGAGTCCTTCCCAACATGCGGGACCGCGACACCTCAGCAGTCACGTCAGCCCCACCGACAACAGGCCCATGGTCGAGTGCGGGACAAAACCCCACACTCGGCGTCGAGTGTGGGGTTTTGTCCCGCACTCGACGAAAATCCAGCCCGGACCCGCACCAGCCACCGCACTCCTCGCTGCACAATCGGATTCCGATTGTGCAGCCCTACACCAGGTGCGGCGCAAAACTGTCGTACCCTCTCCGAAAAATCACCCCCACCCAGTGACGGGGTGGGGGGCGGGTTTGAGGACCAATGTTCAACTAAAAAATAAGGTCTGCCTCTCAACCCACCCCCCGCCCGTTCAAAGGGAGGGGGAAAGAAAAACAGACACGTACGACAGTTTCGCGCCGCACCAGGTCCAAACCCGGAAATCAGCCGAAGAAAACTTCAGCCTCGGCGTAGCGCTCCGGCGGGACGGTCTTCAGTTCGGCGGTTGCTTCCTCGATCGGCACTCGGACGATCGCGGTGCCGTGCAGGGCGACCATTTTGCCGAAGTCCTTGTCGTTGACGGCGTCGATCGCGTGCAGGCCGAACCGGGTGGCCAGCACCCGGTCGAAGGCGGTGGGGGTGCCGCCGCGCTGGACGTGGCCGAGGACGACCGCGCGGGACTCCTTGCCGGTACGGGTCTCGATTTCGGCGGCGAGCCAGGTGCCGATGCCGCCGAACTGGACGTGACCGAAGGCGTCCTTCTTGTCGTTGCGCAGCTGCTCGGCGCCGCCGGAGGGCATCGCCCCCTCGGCGACCACGATGATCGGTGCGTAGTGGCTCTCGAAGCGGTGTTCGACGTGCTTGACGACCTGCTCGATGTCGAAAGGCCGCTCCGGCACCAAGATCACGTTCGCGCCACCGGACAGGCCGGAATGCAGCGCGATCCAGCCGGCATGGCGACCCATGACCTCGACGACCAGCGCGCGGTGGTGCGACTCGGCGGTGGTGTGCAGCCGGTCGATCGCCTCGCTGGCGATGGTCACCGCGGTGTCGAAACCGAAGGTGTAGTCGGTGGCGTTCAGGTCGTTGTCGATCGTCTTGGGCACACCGACCACCGGGATGCCCTCGTCGGTCAGCTTCTTCGCCACCCCGAGGGTGTCCTCGCCGCCGATCGCGATCAGCGCGTCGACGCCGAGGGCGGCCAGGTTCTTGCGGATCGCGTCGACGCCACCCTCGATCTTGTACGGGTTCGTACGAGAAGAGCCCAGGATCGTGCCGCCGCGCGGCAGGATGCCCCGCACCTGGTCGATGCCGAGCGGGCCGCTGACGCCCTCGACCGGCCCCCGCCAGCCGTCCCGGAATCCGACGAACTCGTGCCCGTACACCGCCACGCCCTTGCGGACCACGGCCCGGATCACCGCGTTGAGGCCGGGGCAGTCTCCGCCGCCGGTGAGTACGCCGATGCGCATAAGTCTGAGGCCCTTCGTACTGAGTAATTCAGTTCAGCATCCGTCGAGGCTTACCGTAGCGTTCCTATGCGGAACCGATCCAGAGACGTCCGCCACGATGCTCCTCCATCGTCCGCCACCGGGCGAGGTTGTGCTTGGCGTCGGTCAGCGCGTCGTGCCGGGCGCCGCCGGCCTCCGGGAGCGCGGGGTTGTCCAGGTCGTCCCAGCGTTGCCGCAGATCCTTGGTGAAACGCGGGATCCGCCGCGGCAGCGAACGCATGTCGCCCCACAGCTGCGCGAGCGCCACATGGTCGTACGCGGCGTACCAAGCCCACAGCTCGAGCTGGCCGTCGGTCGCGGACAGGTATTTCCAGAATTCGTCCCGAATTCGCTCCCGCGACTGCCACACCGGGTCGGACGGCGACGGCAGCTGGTTCAGCACGTTCCGGCGCACCCACGGGATCGCGTCATCGGGGTTGAATTCGGTCGATACGGCGTAGAACTCCTCGCCGTTCTCGTCCACCGCACCGATCGACACCAACTCGATGGTCTTACCGTCATCCAGGAACTCGGTGTCGTAGAAGACCCGTCGAACCCCGCTCATAGAGCAACTCTCGCAGCCATGCACTCACCGTAACGACCCCGCTGTCGCTCCTCCCGCCCACCCTCGCGAACTCGACGTCTTCGCTGATGTCGACAGCGGAAGTCCTATGAGGACTCGGTGTCCAGGCCGGTCTCGATGGCATAGCGAACGAGCTCGGCGCGGTTGTGCACCTGCAGCTTGCCCATCGCGTTCTGAACGTGGTTTTGGACCGTACGGTGGGAAAGTACGAGTCGGGTGGCGACCTGTTTAGCGGTCATGCCCTTCGCGATCAGCCGCAGGACCTCCAGCTCACGCTCGGTCAGCTCGGGCCGCTCCGGCTTGGCCGGTTCGGTCGCCAGCCGCCGGTATTCGCCCAGCAGCAGGCCGGCCAGGCCCGGCGTGAAGCTGGCCTGGCCGGCGGCCGTCCGCCGGACGGCTTCGTAGAGCTCCTCCGCACGGGCCGATTTCAACAGGTATCCGAGCGCGCCGGCCTTCACCGCGTCCAGCACGTCCTGTTGCTCGCCGCTGGCCGAGAGCACCAGGATTTTGGTGTCCGGCAAGGCTTCCCGAATCGCCCGGGTGGCCTCCACGCCGGACACCGTGGGCAGTTGCAGGTCCATCAGCACCACGTCCGGCCGGGTGGCCAGTGCCCGGCGGATCGCCTCATCGCCGTCTGCCGCGGTGGCCACCACCGAGAACCCGGCGGCCTGCAGGTCGCGCTCGACCGCGTCCGTCCACAGTGGATGGTCGTCGACCACCATCACGGTGACCACCTCACTCGCGTGGGACACGCAGCTCGACCTCCGTCCCTTGGCCTGGCGCCGAAACTATCTCGACCGTACCGCCCAGCTGAGTGACCCGGCCGCGAATCGACTGCGCGACGCCCAGCCGGCCATCCCGGAGCGCCCTTTCGAGCCGGCCCGCAGCGATGCCGGGACCGTCATCTCGTACGGTCACGATCACCTCGAAACCCAGATCCTCGATCAGCAGCCATGCCGGCGCCTGCTCCCCGACATGTTCGCGGACGTTGTCCAGCGCCGCCGCCACGGCCGCGACGACCTGTTCGGCGACCGCGGCCGGCAACCTCACCGGCGCGGCCGGCGCGGCGAGGTGGATCGCCGACGACCACATCAGCTCGACCAGCAGCTCCTTCAGGTCCGCGGTCCCGGAGGCCGGTTCGGCCACTGGCCGCGACTGTACGAGCTTGCGCAACGCGCTCTCCTGCTCACCAGCGAGCCGGCCAAGGTCCGCCAGCTCACCGCCATATTGCTCGCCTTTTCGGCTCATCAAAGCCAAAACCTGCAGGACCCCGTCGTGCACCTCGCGGGCCAGCCGTTCCCGCTCGGCGGTGGCCGCCTGCAGCCGTACGCCCTCGGCGAAGGCCTGCTCGGCTTCCCGGACCAAGCCCACCGCGTAGCCGACGACCCCGGCCGCCAGCAGGTAGAGGACGGTGGCCTCCAGCGTGCCCGGCGTCGGATCGCCGCGGATCAGGATGTTCGGCAGCAGGTTGACGCCGACCACGATCACGCCGGCGAGCGCACCGTCCGACAACGCCCAGGACAGCCCCGCGCAACCGACCCACAGGCCCGCGAGCGGCTGGGAATGTTCGTACGGGAACTGCCAACCGGCCGCCGGTACGGACATCAGCGTCACCACTATCGCGACCACCAGATCGCCGCTCGCGATGGTCCGCCGGGAGCCGCGCCGGTTCGTCAACGCGGCCGCGACCACCGTCCAGCCGGTCATGATCAGCAATCCGCTGAGCACCCAGCCGCCGGTCACCGCGCCGGTGACCAGCGACGCCCCGCTGATCGCCGCCGGGATCAGCGCGAGAACGCGAAAAGCCGCCACCGCGCGCCACAGCGAGGCTTCCAGTTCACCGGGCCGGCGCGAGCGCAGGGCCGGTCGTACGCTCCGGACCAGCCGGCCGGTTGTCCACTGTGGACGGTCAGGGGCCCTTGGGGACACGAAGCTCGACCTCCGTCCCCTCCCCTGGCGCGGACACCACCGACACCGAGCCACCCAGATCCCGGATCCGGCCACGAATGGACTGCTCGACGCCGAGCCGGCCGCCGGCGACCGCCTGCTCCAACCGGCCGGCGGGGATGCCCGGGCCGTCGTCCCGGACAGTCACCACAACCTCGTCGCCGGTGTCCTCTACCAGCAGCCAAGCGGGCGCATCGGCGCCTACGTGCTTGCGTACGTTGTCCAGCGCCGCCCGGACAGCGTCGGCGATCTCCGCGGCCGTACGAGCCGGCACCGGCACGGCTCCGGCCGGGGTGGACAGCGTGACCGTACGCGCCGAGGCCACGTCCGCGAGCGCCTCACGCAGGTCCCGTTCCCCGCTCGCGGTGTCCAGGTCGGCGGGACCGGACACGATGAGCGCCCGCAACGCCGCTTCCTGCTCGCCGGCCAGCACACCCAGCTGGCCGGCATCCCCGCCGAGCTGATCGCCGCGCCGGCTGACCAGCGCGAGGACCTGCAGCACGCCGTCGTGAATGTGCCGGGCGAGCCGTTCACGCTCGGCGGTAGCCGCCTGCAGCCGTACCGCGTCGGCCAACGCCTGCTCGGCCCGCCGGACCAGCCGGCCGGCGTACCCGACCACTACCCCAGCCAGGTATGCCAGCACGACGTTGTCGGCCACCGCGCCTGGTGCCCAGCCGTGCAGCACGATGTTCAGCGCGCTGATGACCGTCGCCGCCACGATGCCGGACCGGACGCCGCCGGCCAGCGCCCACGACAGGATCGCGGACGCCACCCAGATGCCCGGGACGGTGCCGGCGCCGCTGCCGTGCAGCTGCTGCCAGCCGACCGCCGGGATCGACAGGAGCAACGCGCCACCCGCGATCGCCATGTCCGCGGCCAGCATCCACCACCGTGGCCGGCGTCCCCAGGTCAAAACCACGGCCACCGCGGTCCAGGCGGTCATCGCGGCGAGTACGCCGATCACCCACGGCAGCGAGGCCGGTTCGGAGCGGTTGCCCAGCGGCGTGGTGTTGATCGCGACCGCCAGCACCAGCGTGATCACCCGGTAGACGGTGACCGCCCGCCACAGCGACAGCTCCAGGCCCAGCGGATGCACCGAGCGGTCGGCGAGCCCGGACGGAACGATCCGCCGCAGCGTGCTCACGCCGCCGCCGTCACCGGGGTTTTCTCCTCGGTGGCGGCGGCCGCCGACTCCTTCTCCAGCAGGGCCTTGGCCTTGGAGCCGTACATGTCCACATACGGCTGACCGGACATCGACATGATCTCGTACATGATCTCGTCGGTCACCGACCGCGCGACCAGCCGGTCGCGCTCCATGCCCGCGTAGCGGCTGAAGTCCAGCGGCTTCCCGATCCGGATCCGGACCCGCATGATCTTGAGCATCTTGGCGCCCAGCGGCTGGATCTGGTTGGTGTTCAGCAGCGCGCACGGCACCACTGGCGCACCCGACTCCAGCACCAGCCGGGCCACCCCGGTCTTGCCGCGGTAGAGCCGCCCGTCCGGCGACCGGGTGCCCTCCGGGTAGATGCCGACCAGGTCGCCGTCTTTCAGCAGCCCCTTGAGCGTCTCGAGGGTGGCCTTCGCGGCCGAGCCGGACCCGCGGTCGATCGGGATCTGCCCAGCCGCGGTGAAGAACAGCTTGCTCAGGAAGCCCTTGAAGCCAGGGGCGGTGAAATATTCCGCTTTGGCGGGAAAAGTCACCTTCCGCGACACCACCAGCGGCAGGAACAACGAGTCCACGAACGACAGGTGGTTGCTGGCCAGAATCGCCGACCCGTCCGCTGGCACGTTCTCCAGCCCCTCCACCTGGGGCCGGAACAGCAGCCGAAGCAGCGGACCCAGCAGGATGTGCTTGCAGAGCCAGTAGAACAACTCGCGTCCCGCCCTTCCGCCACGCTGAAGGCCTAGAGCCTACGGACGCGACCGCCATTGAACAACGCGCACCGCCGCAATAACTGTTCGTACACCCCCCAGCCTCGCCAGTGGCCAGTTTCTCTCAAACCCAGCCCCGCGCCAGCTCTTCCCGCACCGAAGTGGGCCAACCTCCCTCAAACCCAACCCCGTGCCGCACCTCAGCACCGAAGTGGCCCAGCTTCCCTAAAAACCCAACCCCGCGCCCCTCCCCTCAGCACTGAAGTGCGCCAACCTCTCTCAAACCGAACCCCGCGCCGCACCCCAGCACTGAAGTGGGCAACTTCTCTCAAACCCAGCCCCGCGCCGCACCTCAGCACTGAAGTGGGCAACTTCTCTCAAACCCAGCCCCGCGCCCGCGCCCATCGGCCGCCAGGCCGATGTGTCGCCCCTGCGACGGTCGACACTCGTAGCCGTAGTCGAGCGCGCCGCGCCGAAGGCACCAGAAGACACAGAGTTACTGGATCGTTGGCAGTAGTGGCTCGGCAGGCCCGCCCCGGTTTTTGGGGCGGGCCTGCCGAGCCACTGGTAGCCGAGGATTCCGGTCCCCAGCGCCCACCGCCCCTAACCAGGCCGGTCAACGGCCTTCCGGTGAGTACGAGCGACACCCCACCCAACGGCACCCGACACTCAACGCCGGCCCGACTCGACGGGACGGACTCCGGGCAGGATTCACCAAGCCACCCACCACCCCCGCAGCCATCTCCGTCCAGTCGGCGCCCGCAAGGTCCCAGCCCCCGCAGCCGCGCGGCATCCACTCGTACGCCCGCCGGAAGTGTCCCGCTACGACCAATTAGCCTGTTCTGTGCAGGGATTCCTATCCGGTCGGTGGATACGGAACTGTTCGCCGAACCGGTTGGCGACGTGTCACGATAGTTCCCACGAGCGGCTGGGAAAGGGGTGGTTCTGGTGTCGGTGTTGCCCGGGGCTGAGCCTTTCGTGCTCGAGCCGGACGGGCCGGGCGACGCCCTCGCGGGGGTGGTGTTGTGCCATGGCTTCACCGGCAGCCCGCAGAGCATGCGGCCCTGGGGCGAGGCGCTCGCGACGGCCGGTTTCCCGGTCCGCTGCCCGCGGCTGCCCGGCCACGGCACCCGCTGGCAGGACCTGAACGCGACTCGCTGGGAAGACTGGTACGGGGAGCTGGAGCGCGCGTTCGACGCGATGCTGGACCGCTTCGCGGTGGTCGTGGTGATGGGCCTGTCGATGGGCGGCACGCTGACCATCCGGCTGGCCGAGCAGCGGCCCACCGAGGTGGCCGGGATCGTGCTGGTCAACCCGTCGCTGACCACGCTGCGCAAGGACGCGAAGTTCCTCCCGGTGCTGTCCCAGGTGGTCGGCTCGGTGGCCGGGATCGGCAGCGACATCAAGAAACCCGGGGTCAAGGAGCTGGCGTACGCCCGGACTCCGTTGCGAGCCGCGAACTCGCTCTCGCACCTGTGGCGGCTGGCCCGTACCGAGTTGCCCAAGGTCACCTCGCCGGTGCTGCTCTACCGCAGCCAGATCGACCACGTCGTGGAAAGCGTGAATTCACAGCTCCTGCTGGACGGCGTCCGCTCGGAGAACGTCACCGAGGTGGTGCTGAAGGACAGTTATCACGTCGCGACCCTGGACAACGACGCCGAGACGATTTTCGCCGGCAGCGCCGAGTTCACCCGCAAGCTCGGCACTGAGTTCGCCGGGGCCTCCTCGTGAGCCCGGCCGGCGCCGGTGGCTCCCGCGGCCGTCGCGACAACGGGCTCGACGCGGCGAAGTTCACCCCGGCCGCCGACGTGGACCCGCGGGTCGGCGAGCACCTGCTGGATGTTCTGGGCCTCGCCGGCATCGCCGCCTACCTGGCGCCCAGCTCCGACCTGCACCCGATCACTCGTACGACCACGCTGCCGTCCCGACCGACCGACCGGCTCTGGGTCGACGAGCGGCACGTGGAGGAGGCCCGGGCGCTGATCGGCCGGCTGGACCTGGACAACGTGCCGGACCCACTACCGGCCGAGGCCGCCCCGCCGGCCACCGGCCAGTCGCCCGCCGCCGGCAGCGGCGGCGCGGTCCGCTCCAGCGGCGGCAATCTGGACGTCGAGGCCGCGTGGGCGCAGATCGTGGCCGGCTGGGACGACACCGCTGAGCAGTCCGGGTCGGCTCAGGCCGCGGCCGCCGAGCCCGAAGCGGCTCCGGTCTTGGAGAAACCGGAGCCTGAGCCGCCGAAGCCAGCCAAGCCCGCCCCGATCATCGGCCTGGACGTGGCGTTCGACCCGTCCCAGCTGATCCGCGACCCGGACGGCGAGGACACCTATGTGCCGCCGGTCCCGCCGCCACTGCCGAAACTGACCAAATACACCGCGCTCGCGCTCGGCCTGGTCGCGGTCGGCCTGGTGCTCTTCTTCTGGCCCACCATCCTGCCGATCAACCAGACGCTGGTCGTCCTGCTCGGCCTCGCCGGCGTGGTGACCGGCTTCGCGATCGGCATCTGGCGGATGCGCGACCGCGACGACGAGGACCCCTTCGACGACGGCGCGAAGGTCTGAGCGACGACCGTTTCTCAATCGAGACAGATCGTTTGCCAAGGTGTTACCTGTCCGCATGGCGGGAGTCGTCTGGTACGAGGATGCTTTCCTGCGGAGGTGACCAGCTATGCGTACGACCGGGTTCGTCCCGCGTACCAAGCAAGCTCACATGACGGCATCCATCGATCTGACCAGCGCACCCACCAGGACCGCCCCGCCGCACACCCGCGAGGCCGAGGTTTTCGTGCTGTGGTGCACCCTCACCCGTACCGACTCCACCGAGTTCGACGCGGACGACCGGTCGGCGTTCTACGCCCGGCCGCAGATGTCCGCGCTGTGCTCCACTCCCGACTCCGTGCTCAACGACGCCGCGATGTACGCCCGCAAGGGGCGGTCGCTGCCGCTGGAGCGCTGGCTGGCCGCCGTCCAGGTGGTCCGGCCGGCCGCGAAGGCGCACTGACCCGTACGTGTGACGCAGTCGTTGTGCGAGCCGTCACGATGCGTTTCTGAACCGATCCAGGTATCGTGGTCCCTGTCAGCGAGAACCAGCCTTCAGCAGGGAGGACAGCCAGCCATGATGCCCCCGATCACGTTCAGCGCCAACTACCCCACCCGCCGGCGGACCACCCGCCCGACGCCGAACACCGCAACTATCGGCCGCCGGATCCGGCGCATCTTCGCCCGCTAGATCTCACCGAGGCCGCGATGTCGCATCGCGTGCGCGATGAGTCGTCGCGGTCTACCGGAGGGCCAGCTCAGCCAGGATCGGCAGATGGTCGCTGGCCCGGCGCGACAGCGGTGTGTCGATCACCTGATAGTCGGACACCGTGACCAGCGGATCCACCCATAGGTAGTCGAGCCGCTGGTGCGGGTAGACGGTCGAGTACGTCTTCGCCTCACCTTGCTCCGCGACAGTCGCGACATCGCGCCACCTGGCCCCGAAAATCCGACTCACCGGCCCGCCGGGGACCTCGTTGAGGTCGCCGCCCAGCAGCATCGGCACCTCCGCCGGAATGTGCTCGCTCAACAACCTGGCCTGGGTTTCCCGCTCTTCGTCCCACAGGCTCAGGTGCGTCCCCACCGCGAGGAACTGCCGCTCACGTACGGACAACCGCGCGATCGCCGCGCCCCGTTGGTGCTTGCCTTTTTGCAGCGGCAGCAGGAATTCGCGGGTCTCGTGCACCTTGGCGGCCAGCGAGGACAAGATCACGTTACCGCCGGTGTGTCCACCGCCGCACACGTAGACGAGCCCGCTGCGGCGGGCCAGATCAGCCGCCCGGGCCCGCCACCGGAACAGCAGCGTCGACTCCTGGACGAAAACCACGTGCGGCCGCGCCTCGCGAATAACCGCGGTCAGCGCGGCGTAATCGTCACGCATGCCGCGAACGTTGTACGACATGACTCGTACAACAACGGGAGTCACCCCTCGACCCGCTTCTTCAACTCCTTGAGAGCGGTGTCCATGATGACCTTTTCGGCCTTGCGCTTGAACATGCCGAGCATCGGGATGGTCAGGTCGACAGCCAGGCTGTAGGTCACCTCGGTGCCACCGTCCGTCGCCGCGAAAGCGTACGAGCCGACCTGGCTTTTCTGCGTCTCACCACGGACCAGGTGCCAGTCGACCCGGTCATCCGCGTACGAGTATTCGAGCACGTAGGTGTCCTTGAAAACACCCGCGTCCAACACGAATTCGACCTGTTGCGCCCTGCCGTCGTCGTAGCGCGAGAGCACCTTGACGCTCTTGGTTGCCTTGACCCATTCCGGGTAGGCCTCGAAATCACTGACGACCGCGGCCACCTGCGCCGGCGGTGCCTGCACGACCAGCGACTGGGTTGACGACTCTGCCATATCGAAAGAGGTTATCCGACCGGGCCGCGTACGCGAACGCCGCGCTCTCCATCCGCCATGCCCACCCCACGTAACCCACGCCCCGCTCGGCTACTCAGCGTCGCCGGTTACCAGGTGAGGGCGTAGGGAAGCTGGGTTTCCCGGAAGTGGCCGACGTTGACGCATTCGGTACGCCCGATCCGCATCCGCTGCTGCAGCGGCTGGTGGACGTGACCGAACAGGGCCACCCGCGGCTGATGCTCGCGGATCGCCGCCAGCAGCGCCTCGCTGCCCTTCTCAAAGCGGCGGGCCACCGTGTCGTAGCAGAGCTCCGGCGCCGCCGGCGGGATGTGGCTGCAGAGCACGTCCACCGGCCCGAGCGCCTCGACCTTGGCCGTGTAGTCGTCTTCGGGCATCAAGTACGGATAGCTGCTGCGCCCGCCGCCGATCCCGCCGCCGACGAACCCGACCCGGATGCCGTCGATCTCCGCGACGCCGCCGTCGACCACCTGCACGCCTTCGGGCAGGTAGTCCGACCAGAACTCCGGCGCGTCGACGTTGCCGTACGTACACCAGGCCGGTGTCGGCATCGCGGCGAAAACCGCCTCGTAGTTGGCCCGGATCGCCTCCGCCAACAGCTCCTTCGGATCCAGGTCCCGAGCGGCCGCGACCTCGGCGAGCAGGGTGCGGCTGAAGGCGCGCGCCTCCTCGAACCGCCGGGCGGTGCGCAGCTCGATCCACCGAGCGGTGCCCTCGGCGCCGTACAGCTTGCCCATGATCCCGCCGGCCGGATTCCGGTAGTCCACGGCGTCCAGCAGATCACCCAGCACGAACACGGCGTCCGCCCCGTCACCGGCCTTGGCCAGCGCGGCAGCGTTCCCGTGCACATCCGACACCACGTGCACGCGCATGATCGCCAGCCTACGACGCGCGAACCCGATCAGGTCAGCGGACCGCTGACTCCCCCGGCCGGCGCCCGGCCTCGACGCTGTCCTTCAGCTCCCACAACACCCTTTTGGCATATTTCGCCCGTCGCTGCAGCTCCCGTACGGCCGCCCGCGGCGACACCTGGACGGCCTCGGTCGGCGCGTTCGGCCGGGTCGGGTCGCAGCGTAGGTACGTGTGCACCAGGACGCCGTCGCGGTACGCCTGCAGCCAGATCTCCGTCGACCCCACCAGCGCGCCGCTGGCCGTCCACCGCAGCCCCTCGACGCCTCGGTCCGCCTGCACCTGCAACCGCAGGTCAGGCCACAGCCGAGCGGTGAACGCGGGTTGCCGGATCCGCGCCTCGACCAGCGCCGGAGCGGCCGCGATGAAGGTCTCCTCCACCAGATCCACCTGTGGCATACCGGACACCGTACTCATGGCGGCACTGCCTGCCGCGAGGGTAGGTTCGGCGTTACCGGGCGGTAGCCTGCCGGAAACGCTCCGCAGAACCCTGGCACCTCAGGAGGTACGAGACCCGTGTCCGAAGTGACCGTCCCACCCGCCGGGGCCGTGCCGGCCGACGCCAATCTCGCCGATCTGGCCTGGGACAACGTTGCCCAGTACCCCACCGACGTGCTGCTCTCCCGGCAGGTCGACGGCAAGTGGGTGGACGTGACCGCCGCCCAGTTCGGCGAGGATGTCGCGGCGGCCGCGAAGGGGCTGATCGGCGCCGGCGTACGCCCCGGCGACCGGGTCGGCGTGATGAGCCACACCAGGTACGAGTGGACGCTGCTGGACTTCGCCATCTGGACCGCCGGCGCGGTGACCGTCCCGGTCTATGAGACCTCCTCCGCCGAACAGGTCGAGTGGGTGCTGGGCAACTCCGAAGCGGTCGCGGTGGTCGTCGAGGACGCGGCGCTGCAGAAGACCGTCGAGTCCGTACGCGCCAACCTGCCCACGCTCGCGAACCTGTGGCAGCTGGAAGACGGCGCGATCGACAAGCTCGGCGAGCTTGGCGCGGACGTGCCGGACGGCACGCTCGACGAGCGGCGGCACACCGCCGGCCCGGACGACCTCGCGACCATCGTCTACACGTCCGGCACCACCGGCCGGCCCAAGGGCTGCCAGCTCACCCATCGCAACCTCTACTCGAACGTGCTGGCCACCGCGGCGACCCTGAGCCACGTCTTCTCGCCCGGCCAGTCCACCCTGCTTTTCCTTCCGCTGGCCCATGTTTTCGGCCGGATCATCCAATGTGGATCGATCTACAGCCGAGTCCGGCTCGGCCACCTGCCCAACGTCTCGGACCTGCCGACCGCCTTCGCCGAGTTCTCCCCGGACTTCATCCTCGCGGTGCCCCGGGTCTTCGAGAAGATCTACACCGGCGCGCAGCAGAAGGCCCGCACCGAGGGCAAGGGCGGGATCTTCGACCGCGCCGAGAGGGCCGCCATCGCGTACAGCCAAGCGCTGGACACCGGCCGCATCCCGGTCACTCTCAAAGCCGAGCACGCACTCTTCGACCGGCTCGTGTACGCCCGGCTGCGGGAAGCACTCGGCGGCAGCTGCCGAGCCGTGTTGTCCGGCAGCGCCCCGCTCGGCGAGCGGCTCGGGCACTTCTTCCGCGGCATCGGGGTGCCGGTCTTCGAGGGGTACGGGCTGACCGAGACCTCACCGGTGGCCACCGTGAACACGCTTGGCCAGACCCGGATCGGCAGCGTCGGCCGGCCCATCCCGGGCACTACCGTACGGATCGCCGAAGACACCGAGATCCTCATCAAGGGCGAGCAGATTTTCGCCGGTTACTGGAAAAATCCAGAAGCAACCGCGGAGGCGATCGACTCGGACGGCTGGTTCCACACCGGTGACCTGGGCGCGTTGGACGCCGATGGCTACCTGTCGATCACCGGCCGCAAGAAAGAGCTGATCGTCACCGCCGGCGGCAAGAACGTCGCACCGGCCGTGCTGGAGGATCGCGTACGCGCGCATGGGCTGATCAGCCAATGCATGGTGGTCGGCGACAAAATGCCTTTCGTGGCCGCGCTTGTCACCATCGACGAGGACGCTTTCGGCCCCTGGAAGGAAAAAGCCGGCAAGCCGGCGGACGCCACGGTGACCGACCTGCTCGACGACCAGGACCTGCTGGCCGAGGTGCAGACCGCGATCGACGACGCCAACAAGGCGGTGTCGCGGGCCGAGTCGATCCGCAAGTTCCGGATCATGCCGGCCGACTTCACCGAAGAGTCCGGCGAGCTGACTCCCACTCTCAAGCTCCGCCGCTCGATCGTCGCCACCGCCCGCGCCGCCGACATCTCCGCGCTCTACTCCTGAGCTCCACTCACCTGTGAATGGCAGGCCGTTGGGGCAGAGCCGGCCGCGAAAGAGTGCGGAAAATCATAATGAAGCCGTACGTTTCGCCTATGCCGGGCGACACGCACGATGACCGCTCACAACGTTTTCAGCGACATGCCATATGGTGCCGGTCTACAGTCAACAAGCGATCACCACCGCGACCAACCAGCGAGGGAAGCGTGCCCGGACAGCAGCGGGAAGCGTCGGCCGACTACGCGCAGGCGACCCGGCTGCTCACTCAGCTGCGTACGGTGGCCCGCCAGCTCCCCGGCACGCTGGATCCGGGCAGCATCGCCGAGCGGTTGCTGGACGAGATCCGCGCGGTCGCACCGGCCGACCGATCCGCGGTCCTGATCGGCAGCGGCGGCGGCCGACTGGTCGTTTTGGCGCAGACCGGCATGGCCGGCACACCGCGCGCCGACTGGGAAACCTCGCTCGCCAAGGACGCCCCGATCGCCGAGGCCTGGCTGTCGCAGCAGCCGCAGACCTCCGGCAGCTCGGTCACCCGTACTCCCGTCAAAGGCGCCGTGACGTCGATGGTGCTGCCGCTGGTCACTGGCGTACGCACCGTCGGTCTGGTGGTCGCCGAAGCCGATCGCGCCCGGGCTTTCGACTCGTCGATGGTGTCCGCCGCGGCCACCGTCGCGGCTTCTTCGGTGCTGCGACTGGAAACCGCACTGCTCTTCGACGACGTACGCAGCCTGGCCACCACCGAGGAACGGCAGCGCCTCGCCCGGGAAATCCACGACGGCGTGGCACAGGAGCTGGTGATGGTCGGCTACGGCATCGACAACGCGCTCGCGCTGCTGCCGGACGAACCCACGCAGGCGACCACCATGCTCAGCTCGCTGCGCGACGAGGTCACCCGGGTGATCACCGAGCTGCGGCTGAGCCTTTTCGAGCTGCGCAGCGACGTCGACCCGCATGGCGGGCTGGCGGCCGCGATCGCCGAATACGCCCGAACGATGGGGGCCGCCGGCGGGATGCGCGTACACCTCTCCCTCGACGAAGGCGGCGCCCGGCTGCCGGCCGCGGTCGAGGGCGAACTTCTGCGTATTGCCCAGGAAGCGATCACCAACGCACGTAAACACGCGCGCGCTCGCAACCTGTGGGTGAGCTGTGAAATCGATCCACCGTACGTGAAGCTTCAAGTAAGCGATGATGGTCGTGGCGTCGGCGCGGAAGCCCGCGAAGACAGCTTCGGAATGAGCATCATGGCTGAGCGGGCCCAGCGGATCCGGGCCCGGTTGGAGGTGGGACCGCGCAAACCGGCCGGGACAACCGTCTCGGCAGTGCTCGGATCCCGGCCGCGAGGCGGTAGCGTCTCGGCACCGAAGGAGGCGTAGGGCAAGCATGACAACCGATGAGAACACCGTGACCACCGTGCTACTCGTCGATGACCATGAGCTGATCCGGCAGGGTTTGCGGCACGCGTTCGAGCGCGACCCCCAGTTCCGGGTCGTCGGCGAGGCTGGCTCCGTCGCCGAGGCGCTCTCGCAGGCTGATGAGACTCGGCCTGACGTGGTCATCATGGACCTGCGGCTGCCCGACGGAAGCGGCCTGGACGCCACCCGCAAGCTCCGGTCGGCGATGCCGGCCGTCGGCATCGTGGTGCTGACCATGTACGCCGGCGACGAGCAGCTGTTCGGTGCGCTGGAGGCGGGCGCGAGCGCGTTCGTACCCAAGAACGCCCCGTCCGACGAGGTCGTCGCGGCCGCCCGGCACGCCGCCTCGGCGCCCACCGCGTTCACCGCCTCCGACCTCGCCGAGGCGATGAAGCGCCGACTGGCCCCCACCGGCCCGCAGCTGTCGCCGCGCGAGGGGCAGGTCCTGCAGCTGCTCGCGGACGGCATGAGCGTGGCCGGCATCGCCAAACACCTCTACGTCAGCGAGTCCACAGCCAAGACGCACATTTCCAAGCTGTACGAGAAACTTGGCGCCGGCAACCGCGCCCAAGCCCTCATGACAGCCCTGCGCCTCGGCCTCCTGGAGGCCCCCAACGCTCCACGCTTCTGAGGTCACCGCCTTCGTAGGCAGCCACCCCGGCTGCCCGCGCGGCTCTTCCCGCTGCTGCACAATCGGATTCCGATTGTGCAGGTCTACCTAGGGTGCGGCGCGAAACTGTCGTACCGACGTGAAATTTTGAGCCCCCGCCCTTTCAGAAGGGTGGGGGGTGGGTGGCGGGTTTCATTACGTAAGCAAACGCGCGCGCGAGATAAGCGCGCTCAGTCGCCGTGGAGCAAGGTGGTCATCCGGGCGGCGAGGGTGTCCCAGCGCCACTCGGCTTCCACCCACGCGCGGCCTGCCGCGCCCAGGTCGGCGGCGAGCGTACGGTCGGTGAGCAGGGCGGTCACCTTCTCGGCGACCGAGGCCACCGACCGGCCGTCGACCACGTAGCCGGTGATCCCGTCCTGGACGGCTTCCGGCGCTCCGCCGGACCGGCCGGCCACGACTGGGAGGCCGCACGCGGAGGCCTCCAAATAGACGATGCCGAGCCCTTCGACGTTGAGCCCGCCAAGGCGCGTACGGCATGGCATCGCGAAAACGTCACCGGCGGCGAAATACTCCGGCAGCGCCGCATCCTCGACAGCGCCAGCGAAAAAGACATCGCGATCGGCGAGCCGTCGCAGTCGCCGCTCGTCGGCCCCGCCGGAAACCAGCAGCAATGCCACGTCCGGCACCTCGCGACGGATGAGCGGCAACGCCTTGATCAGCACGTCCTGTCCCTTGCGCCGCACCAGTCTCGACACGCAGACAATCACCGGCCGGTCCCCGAGCCCGTACAGTTCCCGCACCGACTTCCCGGAAACCGACGGCTGGAAAACCTCAGGGTCAACACCGGGCGGCAGCCGTACGAGCCGACTGCCCGCCATCGCTGTTTCCAAGGCGCCGAAGGTGAAATCGCCGAGAAAGGTCACGGCGTCGCAGGCAGCCGCGATCCGTTTCAACAACGGCCGCGCGACCGGCGACCACGCGGCCTCATGGCCGTGCGTTTGCGCGACGATCCAGGTGATCCCTGCGGCCCGCAGTTTTGGTGCCATAAGTGCCAAAGGAAGGGCCGCGCCAAACCAGACAGTGTCACATTCGTACCGGCCGGCCACAGCGATCACGTCGCGCGTCAACGCAGCTGTCGGCAGCGCGACGGATCGCCGCCGGATCACCGGAAAGGGTTGCGCGGCATCAAAATCCCGGTCGCCGTCCTGTCGCGGCGCCAGCACCACCAGCGATCCGGGCGGTTGCCGGCGGGCCAGCGCGTGGACGAACGTCTGGATTCCCCCTACCTGGGGCGGAAAGTCGTTCGTGACGAGCAGGGTCGTCACGAGGCCAGGCCGGGCGGTGGCGGCACGTCGTGCCGGCGGGCCCAGTCGCGGGCATGCGCGATCCGCTCCGGAATGCTCGGGTGAGTGCCGAAAAGCAGCACGTCCCACCGGCTCGGACTCAGGCTGGCGAGGTTCCTCACCGCCAAAGACCGTTGCATGGCAACGAAATTCACCGGATCGCCGGTACGCTCCAGCGCGTGCTCGTCGGCCCGCGCCTCCACCCGCCGGGAACTGACCGTCTCAAACGGCAGCATGACCACCCCACCTACCGCGGCCAGCGCCAGCATCAGCGCCACCGCGGCCGGATCGGCGACCGTGCTCACCCCAGCGATCCCCAGCAGCCACCGCACGTGCAGCGCGAGGAAGAGCGCGCAAGCCGCCACCGCCGCGCCGGCGACGCCGAGCAACACTCCCCGACGCACGTCCCGGTTCGCCGCGTGGCCGAGCTCGTGCGCCACCACCAACTCGGCCTGCACCTGCGCCGCCGGATCGTCCAGCAGCGTGTCGAAAAGAACGATCCGGCGGCTTGCGCCAAAGCCCGACACATAGGCGTTGACGCCGGTCGTACGCCTGGACGCATCAGCCACCAGGACCGTACGCACCGGCACCTCGTCCAGCGCCGCCAGCTCGAACAGCCGGTCCCGCAGCGGGCCCTCCTGCAGCGGCTTGAACCGCATGAACAGCGGCTCGAACACGAAGGGTTGCAGGAAGGCCATCAGCGCGAGCAGCAGCGCCGCGCCCGCACCGGCCGGCACCCACCACCACTGCGGCAGCGACCAGATCAGGGCGTAGAGGGCGAGCAACGCCAACTCCCCCAGCACGATGCTGAGCAGCCAACCCTTCACGGTGTCGGACAGCCACAATCCCCACGATCGCCGGGACAGCCCGAAGCTGCGCCGCAGGATCTCCCGTCGTACGCCGATGGGCATCACGATGAGGTCGATGAGCAACGTCAACAGCGGCACGGCGACCACCAGCCGGGCCAGCAGGCTGCCTCCGAACGGATCGGCCACCGTCCGAATCAGCCAGCCGCCCAGCGGCGTGAACCCGAGCACGATCGGCACGGCCAGCCCAAGAGCGGTGCTCACGTAGCCTAGTGGCTTCATCGCCGACACATAGCGGCCTGACAACGCGCGCTCCTCGGCCGTGAAGTCGAGGTCCGGATCCGGCTTCGACCGGCCGCCGGCCGGCACCGGCACGGCCCGCCACGGCACCGTCCGCGCGCTGTAAACCGCCATCACCACGACCAACGCCACCAGCACCAGTGCCGCAAGCCCCACCGACATCGCCATCTCCCCATTCTGCCCTTCCCCGGACTCGACGTTTTCGCCGGTGACGAGGGGGAAAACGTCAGGTTCGCGGTGGGGTCAGTTGCGCTCGTACGTACGACTGCCAAGCGGCGACGAACTGCGGCGTGGTCATGCCGAGCACCTCGCGTAGCCCGGTGGCGGTCGCGGTGTCCGGGTCGGTGCCGGCCTCGCTCACCATCCGGTAGAAGCGGATCAGTCCGGCTTGGCCGGCGCGGGCCGCGATCAGCCGGCACGCCAGCCACGCTTTCTGGTACGTGCTGGCCAGCCGCGGGTTGCTGCCGTCGAAATCCGACTGCAGCGGCAAGTCGCCAAGGGGACGCCCGGCAGCGAGATCAGCGGCCAGCTCGCGGGCCACCGACCGGGCGGACAGCCCAGTCGACAGATAGCCGACATAGTCCGCGAACCCCTCGGCCAGCCACAGCGGGGTCGACTGGCTGGTGGTCCGCCGAGCCGCCACGTGGGTGATCTCGTGGGTCAGCAGTACGTCCGCGCCGAATCGGCTCAGCGTCCGAAAAGCTGGCGGGTTGATGACCACCCGGGTGCCGGTCGGCGGGCCGCCCGCGCCGGTCGTCTCCGCGGTGGTCATCGCGGCGATCTGGGTCAGGTCAGAACCAGAGCTGGTCAGCTGGGCGACCATCGACGGCTCCGGGACGATGATCACCACCTCATGCGTCCATCCAGTCGACCAGACGGCGGCTACTCGACGGACCGCCCGCTGCGCGGCGGCCAGGCATTGAGCGGCCAACGCCCGCTGGTCCGGCGCGTAGACCACGGCCACATTTTCCGAGGTCAGCGTGTCGATCGGCGCGAGATCCCACAGGCCACGAGTGGTCCGCTGGTCGGTGCTGTCCAGGTCCGAATCGGCCGCCAGATACCACCGCGTGCCGCGCTGCACGAAGGTCAGATACTGCACCTCGACGCTGGGCACCAGATCGAAGCCGGTCAGCGCGGACGTGAACTGGACCAGCCCGACGTACGTGTGCGCCGCCCCGTAGTGGGCCGCCGCGGCGGCCGGCAACCGCAGCCGCTGACTGGAGTCCAGCACGTACGACAGCGTGCTGAACGGCAGCTTCCCGAGGTTGTCGTAGAGCCGCTCCTGGGTGGCCCGGAAGGCGGTCGAGGCCGGATCTATGCCGGCCAGGAACGCGGCCTTGCTGCGCCTTGTCAGGGCGACGCCGCGGCTGGTCAGGATGCCCTGCATCTGTGCGTACGCCTGCGCCGAATACGACGGCTCGACGCTCGCGGACGACTCGTCGACCGGCGCGCTCAGCCGGGCGACCAGGAATCCGATGCCAAGCGCGAGCTGGACCGCGATCACCACTGAAGCCACTTGGAGCAGCCAGCGCGGTGGCCGCCAGGGCACCTTCGGGGAAGTCGTCAGGACGGGCGCACCGCCCCGATCACGCCGCCACCGGCTCTCGCCATGGGTACGCGGCGTACGACATCGCCAGCCTGCGGTGCGTGCACGACATACCCGTCGCCGGCGTAGATCGCGATGTGATGCGGGTAGTAGACCAGGTCACCCGGTCGCAGGTCGGACAGCGCCACGTGCGGGAATGCGTTGTACTGCCCGCTGGCGGAGTGCGGCATCGAGACGCCCGCGGCCCGCCAGGACGCCAGCGTCAGCCCCGAGCAGTCGAAGCTGTCCGGTCCGTCCGCGGCCCACTGATACGGGCTTCCCATATGCGCATACGCGTAGGTGAGCGCGATCCGAGCGGCGCCGGTGGCTGGCCCGTCGTACACCTCCGGGTAGATGTCGGCGGTCCGACCGGCATCCGGGTAGTACGTGTCGCGCAGGTGCTGCCAGCGGGCCAGGTCCGTCTGGATCGCCTGCTGCTGCGTGGCCATCGCGTGCATGCCCCGATTCTGCGCGCTGACCGCCGCCAGCAGTGCGGCCTGTTGTGCGGTCAGGGTCCGGCGTACGGCCAGCAGCTGGTTCAGGCCGGCCCGGCGCTGCCGGTTCAGCACCTGCAAGGTGGCCAACTCCGCCAGCAGTTCGTCCGGCGAACCGCTGGTCAACAGCGTCGTCATGGTCCCCACCCCGGCGCCACGGTAGACGGTGGCGGCGAACTGGCCGACCCGCTCGGTCTCGACGGCCAGCCGCGGCTGCAGCGCGGCCATCGACCGGGTCAGTCGCAGGCGGGAGTTCTGCGCCGCGGTCATCGCGTCGCGGGCCTGGTTGTACTGCTCAGTGGCGGTCTGCATCTGGGCCTGCAAGGTCCCGATGGCCAGCTCGACCTGCCGGAGGGTGGGCGCCGGATCGGCGCGGACCGGGGCGGCCGCCAGCACGACAGCCGCACCGACCAGGAAGGCCAGCACACCGGCTCCGTGCCTGCTTTCCTTAAAGCACAGTTTTTCCTTGGACCGCAGAGGACTCATGAGCGCCGTTGCTCCTTCTTCACCTCTTGGGGAAGGCGCCTGAAAGTATGCCCGAACCGGCCAACCGCGGCAAAGCCGACACGGCCCTTTCCCACTGGCCGGAACCAAAAGGGCCGCGGATGACCGAGTCGGCGCGTCGTTGATCAAGGCGGTGACGAGGCTGCGCGAAGAGGGGGCGAATGAGCGGAACGGTGTCGCTGTCGGTGATCAGCGCGGTGAGCTCCGGCGCCCAACCGTCGAACTCCCGGACCAGCCGCGGCCGCATCGGTGAAATCGATCTCGGCGAACCACCTCGGGCCGCTCCGGGTTCCTTTGGTACGGCGGCGAAGGCATGCGAAGAACTCGACCCACCACGGAGTGATGCGGTGGACGGACAGCGCCTCGGAACGTCAGTTGACGGAGATGTGGACGTGGTTGCGGTGGTCGCCGCTGGGCGTACCGTCGCCGCTGTACGAGCGCCAGCCGGTGCTGGGCATCCAAATCCGCTTGAACCAGATGACGTAGAGCACGTCGAGCGGGCCGGCGTTGGCGATCGCCCAGGCCGCGAGCCGGTTGCCGTAGTCCTTCTCGGCACCGGTCGCTTCCCCACCGAAGTCGCTCACCGCGGCCGCGAAGTCGCAGGCCCGGCCCTTGGGATGCTCACCGAAGGACGCCTGCCGGAAGCAGTGCGCGTAGTGGCTGAAGCCGGCGGCCCGCACTTCCTGATACATGTGCAGCCCGGCCGGCGTCAGGCAGCCGCTGGGGTTGGTCGGGTCCTTCTCGCTGCAGCCGTCACCGCGTGGGCCAGACCGAGCCGCGCGCGGCAGGCCGGTCGCCGAGAGCCCGTCAACGGCCGCGCCACCACCGGCCGCGACCAGCGCGTTCACCGCGTCGGTCTTGCGCTTGGCCATGATCGCCAGCTGGGCCTGCTGGGCCGCGATGGCCTGGTTGAGCGCGCTCTGCTGGCGGGTCAGCGCGGCCTTGGTGCTCAGGAAGCGGTCGATCGCGGTGTCGTTCTGATACGACAGCCGGTTCAGGATGGAGGCCTGCGCGAGGTAAGCCTCCGGGGAACCACTGTTCATCACCGCGCCGAGGCCGCCGGTGCGGCCGTTGACATAAAGGTTCACGGCGATCGTGTCGAGCTGCTTGGTGAGAGTGGCGAGCTGCGCCTGCAACGTCTTGATCTGCGCGGCGCCGGCGGTCTGCTGGGCCTGCGCGGTCTGCAGGGCTTTGGCTGCCGCGTTGTACGCCCGGCCAGCCTCGTCGAGCTTGGCCTGCAGTCCGGCCGTACTCGCCTCGCCGGAGTCATCGGACGGGTCGGCGGCGGCCGGGAGCGGCGAGAGGAGACTCGCCAGCAGGGCCAGCGTGGCCAACAGAACCATCAGTGATCGCGTCAGAAGGGGTCGACGCACGCTCTTCGGTGGAATTCTCACCGTCGCGATCTCACTCCTCGATCGTGTCGCCGGATCCCCCGATTGGACACTTCTCGTTGGGGTTTTCGGTGTCGCGACCGCCAATGTTACGAAACCCAGGTGCCAACCTGGCGAGGGGTGCGCCGAAATGCCTGTTCCGGCTGACTCGCGAACCCTTATTGCCCTGGTTTAACGGGCAAAATCGGGCGGCTTTTTACTGTCCGAACAGCATGCGTGACGCAGATGACAATTCCGTTTCAGCTCGCCCGGCGGTCCGACTCGATGCCGAACAGGGTCACCGGGGCCACCTCGTACGCGACCGGCGCCGGCTCTCTTTCAGCCACTGTTTCGGCAACTAGGCCGGCATCCAACAGCACCGAGATCGCCAACCGCATCTGCCCGTCGAACCCGCCGGCCGGCGCCTCGACGATCGCCGCCGGGTCCAGCCGCTGCTCGGCGGAGCGGAACCCACTCGGACGCCGGGCCAGGCCCGGACCAGCCATCGGCGCCTGCTCCAGCAGAATGCTCACGACGCACTCTCCGCAGCTGCGCCCCCGGCCCACGCACGTGTCGCAGTCGATCAGCATGTCACCCTCCGCACTGGCGTCGTTCCTTGACAACACCCACGCTAGGGGTGGGGTACGACAATTCCGGCCGCTCTCTCTCGTACGCCCCATCGTCACGCTGATTGACGGGCGTCACACCAGCCCCACTGGCAACAGGGCCGACATTGTCACCTCAGAGCGTCACCCTCGCGAAGGTCCCGCCACATTCGGCCAACCGCCTCCTGAACACCGTTGACGCAATCGGATTCCGATTGCGTCAACACTGTTCAGGAGCGGGACATTCGCCGTACGAGCAGCGCGGACGTCACCACGTACCCACCGGCGCGGCGTACGCCCTCGGCGACTTCGCGGTCAGACGACACGACGATCACTGGGCGGCCAGCGGGTTCGGCTCGGGCCAGTCGGCGGATCACCTCGTCGGCGGTGACGCCGGCGGGGCTGAACAGGACTCGTACGCGGCGTGGCAGCGGACCGGTGGGAGCGGCCACGCCGTTGCCGTCGAAGACGATGGTGGTCTCCGCGCCGGTACGGGCCGCCAGCACGCCCATCGCGGAAATCAGCCGGCCGCGCTGGCGTTCCAGCGAGAGCTGCGCGAAGCCGGTCTTGGTGACGTTGTAGCCGTCCACGATCAGGTGCGCGGTCGGCAGCGCCAGCAGCTGGTCCAGCCAGGCGGGATCGTCGGCGTTGAGGCCACGGACGGCCGGCTCCCCCACCGCGCCGCCGCTGGCCAGCTGCTGTTCGCTGGCGACCGCGTCGGCCGGCATCGTGTCGGGGCGGTTGATGGCGAGCTCGCGCTGCAGGCCACGGGAGGCTTGGTTGATGGTCTCCAACAGCAGCCAGAGACGTGCCTCGTCGACGGACCGCTCCTCCCGAGTGGCCTGCCGGGCGGACCGGAGCGCGTCCTCCACCTCGGCCACCCGGGCCCGCAGCCGGCGCACCTCCGCGTCCCCCTCGCTGCGGGCGGCGGCCAGCCGGCCGCGCTCGGTGGAAGCGGCCGCGTTCGCCTTGTCCGCCTCGGTCTGCGCGGCCCGAGCTGCCCGGGTCAGCTCCCGGATCCGGGACTGCGCCTCCTCGGCCTCCTTGCGAGCCGACCTGGCCTGCTCGCGGAGCTTCTCGACCTCGGCGCGATGCTGCGTACGGGCCGTCTCCAGCTGTTCGCGGAGCCGACTCACCTCGTCGGCCTGGCCGGCGTGCGCGACCTCGCCCTGGCGCCCTCTCACGTCCGCGAGCAACGCCTCCAGCTGGTCGTGCCAGCCCTCCGGGCGTACGAGGTAGGTCAGCGCGGCGACTTCCACCGGGTCCGCCGCGGCCGGAACGGCGCCGGCCGACACGGCCTTGCCCAGCTCGCCGGAGGCCTGCGCGATCAGTTCACCGATCCGCTCACGGAAGTCGTCATCGGTGGCCAGCAGCGACACAATCTCGGCGGCCGCATGCCGGACCCGCCGGCTCGGGGTGAACCGGGCGATCGCCCGCAACGGGCCGGGAATCTGGTCGAGCGGCAGGTGGCCGAGGGCGTCCGACGCGTACGACACGACCCGGCGGCGGATCTCCTCCGGGAGGACGACGGGCGCCCGGTCGGTCACTGAGACGGTGCCTCTTCGGCATCCGGACGCGGCACCACGACGACCGTGTCCGTTCCCTGGCACCACCGGCAGACCACTCGCTCGACCGTCTCGGCGAGCACCTCGCGCTCTTGCACGGACCCCTCGCCGGCCAGGTCGACATGCACGTATTCCCTGCTCCGCACCGTCCTGGTGACGTCGAATCGGGTCAGGTTTCCGCACTGACCGCAGCGCCAGCGGGTGTGCTCGGTGGGCATCGACATGCCAGCGAGTGTCGCATCCGGCTACGGATTGTCGCGTGTCGGTCCACCGGTTTTGTCGGACCCGACTCCTACGGTCTGGGTATGTCTCGTCCTGGCGCCGGTTCCGCACCGCGATATGTCCAGGACACCTTCGACTCGCTCGGCGAGCCGCTGCGGGACATCACTTTTGTGGTCGTCGACCTGGAAACCACCGGTGGGTCCCCTGTGGACAGTCAGATCACCGAGATCGGCGCGGTGAAAGTCCGCGGCGGCGAGGTGCTGGGCGAGTTCCAGACACTGGTCAACCCTGGATACGAGATTCCGCCCTTCATCACCGTGCTGACCGGGATCACCAACGCGATGGTGGTGCCCGCGCCGACCATCGACACGGTGCTGCCGGCGTTCCTGGAGTTCGCCGCCGGCAGCGTGCTGGTGGCCCACAACGCACCGTTCGACCTCGGCTTCCTGCAGGCCGCCTGCGCCGCACACGGCATCCGCTGGCCGGGTTTTCGCAAGGTCGACACGGCCGTGCTGGCCCGCCGGGTGCTGACCAGGGACGAGACGCCGAACTGCAAACTCTCCACACTTTCCCGGTTTTTCCGTACCAAAGTGGAGCCGTGCCACCGCGCGTTGGCCGACGCGCAGGCGACCGTCGACGTGTTGCACGGGCTGCTGGAGCGGATCGGCAACGTCGGCGTCCAGACGCTCGACGAGCTGCAGACCTTCACCCAGCAGGTTTCCGAGGCACAGCGACGAAAACGGCACCTGGCCGACGGGGTGCCGGACGGCCCCGGGGTTTATGTGTTCCGCGACGCGAACGACCGCGCGCTCTATGTTGGTACGAGCAAACACATGCGGGCCCGCGTCCGGCAGTATTTCGTGTCCAGCGAGCAACGCAGCCGGATGGCCGAGATGATCGCGGCCGCCGACCGCGTGGAAGCGTTGGAATGTGCGCATTCGCTGGAAGCCGAGGTGCGCGAGCTGCGGATCATCGCGGCCCACAAGCCACCCTACAATCGCCGGTCGAAATATCCCGAGCGCACTTTTTGGCTGGTTCTGACCGATGAGGCGTATCCGCGACTGTCCATTGTGCGCAGTCCGCGAGACACCGACTGCCTCGGCCCGTTCTCGTCCCGCCGACAGGTCGAGTCGGCCATGACGGCCATCCACGATGCCGTCCCGTTGCGGCAATGTACGAAAAAACTGTCCGTCCGCAAGCCGTCGTCGGCCTGCGCACTGGCCGAAATCGGCCGCTGCGGAGCGCCCTGTGAGCACCGCGAGTCCGTGGAGGCGTACGCATTTCACGCGGACATCTTCCGGCAGGCGGTGCTCGACGATCCCGGGATTATCGTGCACCGGCTACTAAAACGCATCGAAACGCTGCGCGGTGCCCTTCGGTACGAGGACGCCGCCGCGGCCCGCGACCGGCTGGCCGCCTTCCTGAGGGCCGTTCTGCGGACCCAACGGCTGCGGGCCATCACGGCGGTGCCGGAGCTGGTGGCGGCCCGCCCGGATGGCAACGGTGGCTGGGAAATCTCGCTGGTACGACACGGCCGGCTGGCCGCCGCCGGGGTGGCCGGCCGCGGGGCGCCGCCCTGGCCGGTGGTCGACATGCTGCGCGCCACCGCGGAGACAGTGCTGCCCGGCATCGGCCCGACGCCGTCCGCGTCGGGCGAGGAGACCGAGCGAATTTTGGCCTGGTTACTGCTTTCCGATGTCAAGGTGGTGGCGATCGACGGCACCTGGGCGATGCCCAGCCACGCCGCCGAGCGCTGGCGCGGCCTGCTGGACCGAGTCGACTCCGCCAGCGACAGCGCCGATCCCTTCGCCGATCGCCGCGGCCTGCGCCCGCTACACCGCCCCGCCCGCGCGTCCGCTTAACGCTGGCTAGTGGTCTGTATTTGATTTGGATGGCGGGTCCGGTGATCCAGAAGTCGGTCTGGGTGCGCCGGGGGATCGCCCTCATACCTGGTCGTATGGGGGCGGTTCACCGGTGTGCCCAGCCGGCTTCTGGGCGCCGGAACCGCCGTGCCAAATCAAAGACAGACCACTAGGATCAGCCGGCCAGCGCGGAAAAGAGGACACCACGAACACGTACACCCTGCGTCACCAGCCGATCGGTTTCCTGCTCGGGCCGGTCCTGCTTGTCTTGTACGGGTTGTGGTGTTTGGGCCCTTTCGCCACCACCGCGAGTCAGCGCTGGCCGCTGCCGTACGTGCTGGCCACCGCCGTCGGACCGGCCGTGACACTGGCGTTTTTGGTGCTGTTGCTGGTCCGTACGGCCCCGGTACTGCTGGCGCCGACCGCGCTGCGGATGTCCGAAGCCGGCCTTTGGGTGCGACTGCCCGGCCAGCGGCCGCGAGTTTTCGGCTGGGACACGGTGACCGAGGCCTGGTTGGGTCGCCGCCGCAAACCCACCCGGCACGTGGTCTGTTTTCGCATCGCAGGACTGGAGAGCACCCCGCCACGGCGTGGCCCGATCGTCAGCGTCGGCGCCGATGAGGGCGGCACGTACGTCTCGGTGCGGATGAAACCGGCGGGGCCGAAGCAGATTGACCAGGCGCTGCACCAGTTCACCGGCGGTCGGCTCGGATTGGTCACCGCCTTGCCCGCCGGCACCACCGGGCCACCGTTGGCCGTGCTGTTCAAGGCCGGCGCCGTGATGCCGGTCATCGCCCCGCTGGCCCTGCGGCTCCGGGTGATGGCCGTGTGGCTGGCTTTGGCGGCCACCTTCCTGGCCGTGCTGCTCGGAGACACCTCGGCCAGGACCGGCGCGGTGCCGCTCTGGACGCTCACCTACCTGGCCTTGCCCGGGCCGTTGCTGGCCCTGGCTGTACTGCTCGGCTTCCTGGCGCCTCGATACGCCATCGGTCTGATGCCGCGGCTCGCCGGCATCAGCCAGTACGGCCTGGACATCGGTGTCGGCGCGTCGATATCGACCGTGTTGGTGCCGTGGGGGTACGTGCAGGCCGCCCAGCTCGGCGTCTGCCCAGCTGGGCCGTTGACTCGCTGGCCGTTCCGGTGCCTGAAGCTCACCGTCAGCCTGACCGATGCGGACGTACGAGCGCTTCCCTTGGAACAGCGGAAAATCCTGCGTGAGCTCCGGGAAATAGCCGGCGCGGACCTGCTGGTGCCGTGCCTGTCATCCCGTACCGAAGCGACGGCGACCGCGATCGCCGAACACACCCGCGGCCGGGTCCGGGTGACGGCCACCGCCGAGACCGCGTGGCCGTCCCCCACCCGGAAGATTTTCGGCTAGCCAACGGGATTTCCCTCATTGCCCCCAGGGCAACGGGCGCCACGAATCGTCGCCCGGCACGGTGACCTGGCCGCCGACCGGCATGCACACCAGCGCCTCGGCCGGGGTGTCGCCGGCCCGGATCTGCCGGGTCACGCCGGCTGGTACGACCACCGCCTGCCCGGCTGTCGCGGTGCCGGTTTCGCCGTCCGCGGTGAAGGCGAGCGCGCCCGACAGCAGCATCCACACCTGCTCCCGGTCGATGATGTGCACCGGCCCACTGGCACCCGCGGCCATCCGTACGGACCAGGTCGACAGGGCCGCGCTGCCCTGGCTCGGGCCGGCCAGGGATGCCATCACGGCGTTCGGGGTGGTGACCGTACGATCCTCGGTCTCGCTGATCACGCGCATCGAATCTCCTATGTAAAGTGTCTTTACTCGAATCGAATTAAAGTCGCTTGACTCGACTGTGTCAAGATGGCCGGGTGAGAACAGATGACCCGTTGGCGCACACCGAGCTGACGATCCTGCTCGGGCTGGCTTTCCAGGTCGTGCTGCAGGAGTTTGTCAGCCGTACAGCTGCCGCCGGATATCCGGACCTGCGGCCCGTCCACGGCATGGTTTTCCAGGCGTTGAAGACAAACGGGTCGACCTCGACCGAGCTTGCCGAGCAGCTCGGGGTGACCAAGCAGGCCGCCGGGCAGATCGTCGACGACCTGGAGAGCCGCGGTTACGTACGCCGGCAGCCGCATCCCGAAGGCGGCCGACGCCGCTTGGTCGTACTGACCGACACGGCGCGCGAACACCTGGCCGTCGCCGGCGAGGTGCTGCATCGCCTGGAGGCGCAACTGGCCGGCGGCGACGCGGACCTGGCCGTTCTCCGGGTCGAGTTGGCCAGGCTGGTCCGTGAGCTGGCCGGCGACGCGGTTCCGCCCCTGCGCCCTGTCTGGTGATCCGGCCGGCGGAATAACCTGGACGGGTGCCGGGAAGCCTGATGCAGCGAGTCAAACACCACGCGTACACACTTTTCGGCAAGCTGCCGAAGAAAATGAAGAAACACCTGGTTCGGGCGGTGACCCCGAACTACACGGTCGGCTCGGTGGTGTTGCTCCGGGACGAAAACGACCGGTTGCTGATGCTCCGGCAGCCGCCGAACCGCGGCTGGTCGCTGCCCGGCGGGCTGATCAACAAACGGGAGACGCCGGTGGACGCGGCGGCCCGCGAGCTCCGGGAGGAGACCGGCGTGAGGCTGCGCCCCGACCAGCTCACCCAGGCGGTGCCGTCGGCGATGGTGAACCCGCGCACCCAGCAGGTCGACTGCGTCTTCACCGCGACGGTGTCCAGCAGCGTCCAGGTCGATCCGGACCCGGTCGAGGTGATCGAGGCCGGCTGGTATCGGATCGGCCAGCTCCCGCCGCTGAGCCGCCCCACCGCCAACCTCCTGGGCCACTACGGCATCACGTCGTAGCCCCATCGAATGTAACGGCTCGATTTTGCGAACCGTGCCGTCACATTCGCTGGGTTAGCGGATGCCGGACCAGAGGGAGCGTTCGGGGCCGTCGACCGCGGTGCCCGGGTCCGGACCGAGGCGCCGCACGACAGGGTCGGCCGGGGTGTACCGCGGCCAGCCGGGGTCTCCGGTAAGCGCGAAAGCCACCCAGGCGGCGTGGATTTCCGTTGCCAGCGCACGGGTTTCGTCGTTGTCCGGGACGCCCAACGAGCCGTGGTCGACAGTGCTGACGGTGTCGAACACGAATGGCAGCTCCAGCCCATGGCAGGCGCCGAGCCGGCCCTCGTACGCCGGTGACCGCCAGGTGAACTCGTATCGCCAGGTGCCGGCCGGCTGCGCGGCGTGCGCGTCGGCCATCCGCAGGGCCGGGATGCCGAACACGTAGTCGGTGCCGATCGCGGCCAGCAGCTCGGCCAGCGTGCCGCCTCGCCCTGCCGATCGGTACGCCTCGACCACGGCGTCCGGATCGGGGTGCAGCCGGGAAACCGCAAGCCGCAGCGCGTCCGCGTCCAGCGGCGGCGCGGGCAGCGCGACGGCATAGAGGTTTATCTCGTCGGCGTTGTTACCCACCATCACCTCGACGCCCGGCGCGAGAGCACCAACCGGCTGGCCGTCCAGCAGGTCCCCGTCGATCACCGGCCCGAACTTCGCGAGGCCCATCAACGGATCGGCGACGCCGTCCACCCGCAGGTCCAGCCGTTGAGTGCCCAACCAGGCCACCGCCGCCACCAGGTCCACATCGGACACTTCGGCGAAATCTTCCGCTGGTACGCCCAAATGTCCGACCAAAGCCGCGGTGACCGCGGCAGCCTGCGGCTCAGTCAGTGCATGCGATCCGCCGCCGCTTTCGCAGATGGCTCGCCGAAACAGCCCTTCCGGAGCACCTGCCACCAGGGTCGCCACCGAGATCCCGCCGGCCGACTCGCCGAAAATCGTGACATTGTCGGGATCGCCACCGAAAGCCGCGATGTTCTCCCGTACCCATTGCAAAGCGGCTATCTGGTCGTAGAGTCCGCGATTGTTCGGTGCACCCGGAATCGCCGCGAAGCCGGGCACGCCGAGTCGATAGTTGATACTGACCAGCACCACACCGTCACGTGCGAACGCCGTTCCGCCATATCCCGAAGCCGTGCCAGAACCGCCGACGAAAGCGCCGCCGTGGACGAAAACCAGCACCGGCAACCCACCGCCACCCGGCGTCCACACGCTCGCACTGAGGTAGTCCGGCCCGGCTACCCAGCCCACATCGAGCAGGCTGGTCAAGTTCAGGCCCGGCAGTCTCCCACTGGCTTGCGGCGCGGTGGGCCCTGACTGTCGAGCGTCCCACTCCCCTGACCAGGTCGGCGGCTGCGGGAGCGCGAAACGACCGGCCCCGACCGGCGCTGCCGCGTACGGGATGCTTTTGAAGGCGACGACACCGTCCACCTCATCGCCGCGGACGGTTCCCCTGTCGATGCGTACGAGTCGATCCATCAGACACGTCCATGAGGAGTCTGCCAACCGGATACGTCGGGGCCAACCGGCACGATCCCGGTCGGGTTGATATTCAGGTGCGTCGCGTAGTAGTGCCGTTTGATCTGGTCGAAATCGACTGTCTCCCCGACGCCCGGTGTCTGGAACAAATCTCTCGCGTACGCCCACAAAACCGGAAACTCCGCGAGTTTTTGCCGATTGGCCTTGAAATGGCCGTGGTAGACTGCGTCGAAGCGTACAAGTGTGGTGAAAAACCGGATGTCGGCCTCGGTGAGCTGGTCGCCCACCAGATAGCGCTGATGAGAAAGCCGCTCGGACGGCACGTCCAGGCGGTGGAAAAGTCGTTCGTACGCCTCTTCGTACGCCTGTTGGCTGTCCGCGAACCCGCACCGGTAAACACCGTTGTTGACGTCCGCGTACACGTCGGCGTTGACCGCGTCGATGTCGGCCCGCAGCGTTGCCGGGTAAAGGTCCGGCGCGCCGGATTTGTGCAGCGACCGCCACTGAGTCGAGAAGTCAAGCGTGATCTGCGGGTAGTCGTTGGTGACGATCCGCTGAGTTTTGGTGTCGTAGAAGGTGGGTACGGTCCAGCGGCCACTGAACGACGGGTCGGATGCCAAGTAGAGCTCGGAAAGGTAGGCCGCGCCAGTCACCGGATCGCGACCGCCCTCGTCGAGGGTGAACCGCCAGCCCTTCTCGTCCCGGATCGGGTCGACGATGCCCAGCGAGATGTGCTCGTCGAGGCCGAGCAGCCGCCGCACGATGATCGCCCGATGCGCCCACGGGCACGCCAGGCTGACGAAAAGCCGGTAACAGCCGGACTCGACCGGATAACCGGACGAACCGTCCGCCGTCACCCGGTCGGTGAAGTGGTTGGGCTGCCGGACGAACGCGCCGGCCTTGGAGGTCTCCGCCACAAACTGCGCCATGCCCACCAGCCTCCCACTCCCCCTGCGCCAAGGCGACACGCCCTAGCCGATGGTGGCGGCGAAGACGTGCAGGCGGCTCTCGTCCGGGAGGGTGACGGCGGCGACCGTTTTGCCCGGGGTGAGCGCGACCGTGCTGGTGTAGAGCGACACGGCGTGCGGGCCGATGCCGTTCGGCGGCTGGTTCCAGTTCGGGGTGGTGACGGCCAAAGCGCAGCCCGGCACAGCGGCATTGGCGTACCAGTCAGCGAAAGTGACCGTGCCGCTGTTGGTGGTGCCGTCGGTGTACGTCACGGTGACCGGCCCGGAATCGGTGCCGTTGTTGGCAGATCCAAGCAGGCCCAGGGTCGTACCGGTGCCGCTCAACGCGATCGCCTGCCCGTGCGCGGTGACCATGTCCGGCGTACCGGCGGCGGCGGTCGGCCATGAGTACGCCAAACCGCCATAGGCGATTGAAACACCCGGGCTCACTCCGACACTTGCCAGCGACTGCGCGGAAAAACTGTAGCCGGAGCCGTCGAAGTTGCCAGCCGCCGGATTCGTGTCGTCGCTGATGCCGGTGCCGTTGTACGCCGCCGCCAAGGAGGCGTACGGAATGCCCACGGTCGCCGTGCCAGTCGCCGACTGGCGGGCGCCGCCGACCCACCGTGCCGTCGCGGTGAGCCGCGACGCCCCGGCCGGCGCGCCCGCGGGCACCCGTGCGTGCCAGGTGACGGTCGCGGTTCCGTGTGGTGCTACCGAATTCACCCGCTGCGCCCCGACCGACGGCCAGCCAGCCGGCGTGGTCAGCGCGACCGTCGCGGCCAGCAAGGGCAGATCGCCGGTGTTGCGCAGGGTTCCGGTGACGGTCACGGTCGTGCCGGCCGCGGCCAACACGGGCGCGCTCACGTCAATGGACTGCGCGCCAAGCGTCAGTGGTACGCGCAGCGGCGCGGTCGCCCGAATATCCCGCGACGACGATCCGACCGAGACCTGATAAACGCCGTCCACTGTGGACGATTGATGCGTGACGGTGTCCCAGACCGCCAGATCGCTGGCTTTCAAGGTAAAACGTACGACCTGGCTGGCGCCGGCGGCCACCGTCACCTTCTGGAACTTCTTGAGCGCGTGCGGCGGCTCACCCGCGGCCGCCGGCGATCCGAGGTAGAGCTGGACAGTCTCCGTGCCGGCCCGTTTCCCGGTGTTGCGCACCCGTACGCTCACCTGCGCCGAGCCGCCGGGCAGCAGCACCGGACTGACTTGCAGGCCCGAGTAGGCAAAAGTCGTGTAGCCGAGCCCAAACCCGAACGGGAACAACGGCGCGGTGCCGGTCGCGTCGTACCAGCGGTAGCCGACGTTCAGTTTCTCGCTGTAGACATAGTGACCATCCTGCGCCGGATACTGCGGCGGGCCCGCGATCGGAGTGTGTGCCGCATCGGTGGGAAAAGTCACCGGCAGCCGGCCACCTGGCTCGCGATCGCCGAACAGCATGGCGGCCAGCGCGTTGCCGTCTTCCTCGCCCGGATACCACATTTCCAGCACCGCGGGCGCGGACGTCAGCCACGGCATCAGCACCGGACCGCCGTTGTTCAGCACCACCACGGTCCGTGGGTTCGCCTTGGTCACCGCGTCCACCAGCGCGTCTTGCGTGCCAGGCAAGGAAAGGGTCGTACGGTCGCTGCCCTCGGACGAGATCTCGCCCACCACGACGACCGCCACATCGGCGGCTTTCGCTGCCGCGACGGCTGCGAGAATCTCCGGGTCCTGCGCGCCGGGCAGCGTCCAGCCGAGCGAAACGCTGGCGTCGCCGCCATTTTCGTAATACTCCACCTTCACCTGATGGGCTTCGCCCGCGGTCAGATTCAGCACCGCGGTTTCGGTGTTGGCGGCCTGGTCTCGCCAGTTGTCGATGACCAGCTTGCCGTCGACATACAGCCGACTGCCGTCATCGCTGGTCAGGCCGACCGTGTACGCGCCAGTGCTCGGCGCCGTCAGGGTTCCGGTCCAGCGCGCCGAAAAATGGTCGACCGGCAGGCCATCGGCGGGTGCGCCCTGGCCCCAGTCGAAGTCGACCTGCGGATCGTCGCGGGTCACCACCGGATCGCCGGACAAGGTCTGGTTGGCGAAATAGGCACCAGACAGGTGGGTGAAAGCCGATGCGGGAATGGGCGGTGCGGCGGACGACCCGCTGGATCCCAGCGTGTACGAGACTTTCGCGCCGGCTCCGAGGCGATCCGTGATGCCTTGAACCGGGGTGACCGTGTGATACGGCGTCACTCTCGAGCTGCCGCCGCCGGCCGGGACGGTGTTGCCGTACGGACCGATCACCGCGACGGATTTCGTTGCCGCCGCCGAGAAAGGTAATGCGCCGTTGTTTTTGAGCAACACACTGCCATCGGTCGCCGCTTGCCGAGCGAAGGCGGCATGCGCGTTCACGTCCGGCGCGCCGGTCGGCCGGGTGTTGTCGAAAAGGCCGGCCCGGAACATCATCCGCACCACCCGGCGAGCGTGGTCGTCGAGCACCGATTTCGCCAGCTGACCGGCTCGTACGGCCGCGGCCAGCTGCGAATAGTAAGTGGATCCGCCGAATTCCTGGTCAAGACCGGCCTGTGCGCTCGCGACCGTGCTGTGGGTCGCTGGGTAGTCCGAACCCACCACTCCGTCAAAATTCCAGTCGTCCTTGAGAACGTCGTGCAGCAGTGGGTAGTTCTCACACGCGTACGTGCCGTTGACTTTGTTGTACGCGCACATCAACGACCAGGCCTTGCCGTTTTTCACGGTGTCCTCGAAAGCCGGCAGGTAGATCTCGTGCAACGTACGTTCGTCCACATCGGACGAGGTGGTCGTCCGGCCGTCCTCCTGGTTGTTCGCCGCGAAGTGCTTGACCTGCGCGGCCACTTGCTGGGACTGAATGCCGGCCACCTCGCCGGTCCCGATGCTGCCGGCCAGCGCCGGATCCTCGCCCAGGGTCTCGAAATTCCGCCCGCCGTTCGGGATCCGGACAATATTGACCATCGGCGAATAGAGCGCCTCGTAGCCGCGCCGGGCCGCCTCGTCGCCCATCACCGCGCCGTACTGGTGGGCGAGGTTCTGGTCGAAACTCGCCGCGAGCGACACCGGCGCCGGCAGCGAGGTGGCCGGTGTGCCGTCCCGTACGCCGGCGGGCCCGTCCGAAAGCAGCTGCGGCGGGATACCCAGGCGCGGGATGCCGTTCACATATCCGACCGCGTGCGTGCCGGCCGGCGCGTCGACGCCCTGCAGCAGGGTCGCCTCCTCGTCGATCGTCAGCTGCGTCATCAGGCTGTCGACGCGCTGCTCGATCGGCTGACGGGCGTCCAGCCACGGCCGGTCAGCGGCGACCGCCGGTGACCCGGAAACGGCCGCGCCAACCAGCAGAACGCCGATCGCGGCGATCCGGCCAAGCGTGACGAGGTGGAGTTTGCGCGACACGGGGGTCCTCCAACGGCCGGGCGGAGATAGTTTCGACCACAAAGTAAGCCGCTGGCCAGCAAAAAAGCACGCTTTCTGTCCGCTTACGGTCCGATCGGCCAGCGCTCGCGTATCGGCCACTTCCGGACAGGTCACCGCAAAAGGTTTGCCCCAGCCGCCGCCGGGTGAGTTGGCTGTAGGCAGAACTGTCCACGGGAGGAAATGGCATGAGCACCGAAAACCCCGGGCGCTTCCGGCTCGACCGGCGCGGGTTCCTGGCCGCCGCCGGCACCGCGGCGGTCGCGCCGGCCCTGTTGCCGGCGCCGGCAACCGCGGTTGGCCAGCCGGCGACCTTTCCGGTCACCGTTCGCCAAGGCACCGACATGGCGCTGGCGGTCTCCCCTGACGGCCGGACGGTCGCGGTCGACCTGTTGGCCACCCTGTGGACGCTCGGCGCGGCCGGCGGCCCGGCCACCCGCGTCCTGCCCGCGGACGCCGACGCGACCTGGCCGGCCTTCGCCCCGGACGGTCGTACGCTCGCGTTTCAGTCGTACGCGGACGGCGGTTTCCAGATCTGGGTGGTGCCGGTGGCCGGCGGCCAACCGCGGCAGCTGACCAGCGGCCGCTACGATCACCGAGAACCGGTTTTCGGTCCGGACGGCCGGATGGTGGTGGCCTCGGACCGGGACGGCAGCACGTACGGCATCTATTCCCTGTCCCCCGCGACCGGCGCGGTCACCGTCGTGGTGAACTCCGCCGACCAGGACGAATACCACCCGACGATCGCGCCGGACGGCAGCCTGATCGCCTTTGTCAGCGCTGCAACCAAAATCGACGTGGTGTCAGCCGACGGCAGCGGCCGGCACACCGTGGTGACCGGCGGGACCGGCGAAGTCCTGTTCGCGCCGGCTTTCAGCCCAGACGGCAAAACTCTGGTCTACGTGTCGGCACTTCCCGGGAAAACCACTCTGCGGTCCATCCCGACCGCCGGCGGGACGCCCACCGATGTCTCCGCGTCAGGCGAGGATGTTTTCCCGCTGCGACCAGGATTCTTCCCGGACGGCCGAGTCGCGTACACCGCCGACGGGAGCATCAAAACCCGGAAACTGTCCGGCCCAGGCGTCGACACGATCGCTTTCACCGCGACCGCTTACGCCACCAAACCCAGCTATCACGCCCGGCGCCCCCTGCGCGACGACGGATTTCCCCGTCAGGTCAAGGGGATCGTCGGCCCCGTGCTGTCGCCGAACGGGAAACAGGTGGCTTTCCGGGCGCTCAATGACATCTGGGTCGCGCCCTGGGGTGGCCAGCCCAAGAACATCACCAACGACCGTTTCTTCACCACCGATCCGGCCTGGTCGCCGGACGGCAAAACCATCGCCTACGCCAGCGATCGAACCGGAAAACCAGAACTTTGGCTCTACGACACTGGAAACGGGCAACATCGGCAGTTGACCAAGGCGCCGGGCGCGGCCATCCTGCCCGCCTGGGCACCCGACGCCAGCCGGTTGGCCTTCGTCGATGAGACCGGCACGGTCAACCTCGCCGACGCGCGTACGGGCGCGGTCACCAGAGTCTTCGGACCACTGTTCGCACCGGGCCGGCCGGCTTTCTCGAAAGACGGTCGTACGCTCGCGATCGCCGCTCTCAGGCCAAACGCGAAGCGGTTCCGGGAGGGCGCCAGCCAGGTGCTGACCATCGACCTGGTCACCGGGGCCACCACCTATCGGGAAATCATGCCGGACCGATCGCTGGCTACCCGCGGAGTGGACGGGCCGGTGTGGTCGCCGGACGGAAAACTCTTCGCGTTCGTCGTTGATGGATTGCTCTGGATACGCCAGGTCGACGCGACCGGCGCGCCGACCGGACCAGCCCGGCAGCTGACCGATGAACCCACCGACGCGCCGAGTTTCGCCGGCGACTCCAGGACAATTTCGTACCTGGTCGGCGGCGAGCTGCGACTGACCACAGTGGACGGACACAGTGGACGGTCGTACGTCGTACCGTTGCGCTGGCGGGCCGGCAAGCCCTCCGGGCGTACGGTCATCCACGCCGGTCGGATGTGGGACGGACTTTCCGACTCAGTACGGGAAAACGTCGACGTCGTGGTGGATGGCGACCGGATCGTCGCGGTCGCACCACACCAGCCGGGACGACCGGCGCAGCGCCGGATCGACGCCTCGAACGCCACGGTCGCGCCCGGACTGATCGACATGCACAACCACCGGCATCTGGGCGGCCGGCTGCTCGGCTCTCGGCAGGGCCCGCTGTGGCTGTCGCTGGGCGTCACCACCACCCGCTCTCCTGGCGACCCCGCCTACGACATGGTCGAGGAACGTGAGGCCACCACCGCCGGCCGGCGGCTCGCGCCGCGGTATGTCGGCACCGGCGAGGCGATCGACGGCCGGCGGATCTACTACAACTTCATGCGCCCGACCCGAGACACCGCCGGCGTGCTTCGCGAGCTTGAACGCGCCCGTCTGCTCGACTACGACCTCATCAAGAACTACGTACGACTGCCGGTCGCGTCCCAGCGGCAAACCATCGAATGGGCTCACCGGCGCGGCATCCGGGCCAGCTCGCACTACCTGCACCCCGCCATCACGCTCGGCGTGGACGGGATGGAGCACGTCGGCGCCACCAACCGGCTCGGCTACTCCCAGACGGTGTCCCGCAACGGGATCAGCTATCAGGACGTGATCTCGCTGTTCACCGCGGCCGGGATGCCAATGACGCCGACGCTCTTCTATTCGTACGCGCTCTACGCCACCGACAGCTCGCTGTTCACCGACCGTCGCGTACGCGCGCTCTATCCCCCTTGGGAGTACGCGAAACTCGCCGCCGCGGTCGCGCTGGCCAAGACCGCCGACGCGGACGGCGCGACCGCCGCGCTGCGCGGCTGGACCGCCACCGTGACCGCGATCCTGCGCGGCGGCGGCCGGATCGTGGCCGGCACTGACTCGCCCATCGACAACTTCGGTGTCAGCCTGCACACGAACCTGCGCGCGATGGTCCATCCCGGCGGGCTCACCCCGGCCGAGGCACTACGGACCGCGACCAGTCAGGCCGCCGACTACCTTGCCGTACCGGACCTCGGCCGAATCACGCCCGGCGCGCTCGCCGACCTGACCGTGCTGGACGGGAACCCGCTGGACCGGATCGAGGACGCCGCGAACGTACGGCTGATCATGCTGGGTGGGGTTCCTCACTCGGTCGACGACCTCGTCTCGTACGTGCCGCCCACCCCGCCGACCACCGCGGCCGCCCCCACGGCGGTGCCAGCACATCCGTCACAGGCCGCTTTTTGGTGGCATACCGAGGACTTCGTGAAGCACGCGGCCCTGTGTTGCAGTGCGCCACACTGACCGCAGCGGTCTGACGAACTGGGATGTCTGACCGTCGGTGAGCGACTCCTACCCGAATGTCGGTTCATCGGCCAACGGTGAAGGCGTCATACTGAAGGGGGCGTCAGAGCGAAAGGAACCAGCCGTGATCACCTCGATCGTCATGATCTCCTGCGATTCGGACTCGATCTCGGAGGTGGCGTACCAGATCGCGGAGCTTCCCGGTGTCAGCGAGGTCTACTCCACCACCGGCATCGTGGACCTGATCGCGATGGTGCGGGTGCGAGCGTTCGACGACGTGGAGAAGGTCATCGCCGGCGGCATCGCCAAGGTCCCCGGAGTCGTGCACACGGACACGCACATCGCTTTCCGCGCGTACTCCAAGCACGACCTCGAGGAGACGTTCTCGATCGGCTTCCCGGACGCGACCTGACTGGTCAGGACCCGCTTGCGTGCTGGCTGCCGTAGTCGAAGTATTCCTGCTTGACCGCGCCACTTCTGGTCGACTCGTCGAAGTGCTGGATGTCGCCGGAATCGGCGCCGAAGTCGGAGCCGCCCCAGCGGAACCCGGCCGCCCGAAAGGCCGTCACGATCTCCTCGCGGATGGTCAGGAAGCCGCCCTTGGGGTCACTGATCTTGCCGCCGCCCATCGAGTTCGGTCGGAACGGGAAGTCGCCCCGTAGCCCGCCGGCCGGCACGCCGGCGCCGATCAGCGTGTCGTAGTCGGACTTGACCTGGGTACGGTCCAACCCGGCCAGCACGGCTGGGTCGAAGGCACCGTGGTGGCTCATCACGTCACGCTTCGGACCGCCGCCCAGGACACTGAAATACGCCACCATCGCGTCGCTTTCCTCGGCGATCGCCTGGTATTTCGCGCCACCGAGACCCTTCGCGACCACTGAGTCACGCCCGAGCAGGGTGCTGGCGATGCGCTGGTAGACAACGCCTGTGACGGCGTCGAGCGCCTTCTCGCCGCTCTCTCCGGCGACGTACGGATTCTCGATGACGTCCAGGTCGACCGCGAGTCCCCAGGCGTGCGGGCCTTGGTACGGCCGGAAGCCACCGACCGACTTGATCCCGAAATCCTGGTCCCCGAGCAGTTCTTTCGCGTGCGCCGACGCCTGCTCGAGCTTGGTGAGGAACAGGGGGTGCACCGGCGCGCTGCTGTCGACCGAACGACCGGCCACCGACCCGCCGGACACCAGCATGTTCTGGCCGTAGTCCTGGTAATCCTTCGCGCCCAACTGGCGGGCCTTGGCGTCGAACGCGTCCTGCGACTTGCCCTTTGGCGCCGATCCCACCGCGGCGGTCGACGTTCCGCGCTCCCCGGCCGTACCCACCGCACCGGCGTCGCTGGTCGCGACGATCGGATCGAGAGTCTGCGGGGTAGTCATGATCGCCGCCTGCCAGCGGGCATGCGCGAGCCCCTTGAGCACGGTCGGCATCGACGACTCGGCCACCGTCGCACCCGTCGCGGCACTCAGCTCCTGCAAAGCCGTCGCGTAGTCGTCATTGGACAGGTGCCCAGCGTGGTGCATCGCCTCGACGACGGCCGTGACATCCGTCTTCTTGTTGGCGCCGCCCGTACCGACGTCCGCGGAAACCTTGGCGTGCAGCACCTTCTGCGCAACGCTCGCCGACACGTACGGCTTCTCGTTCGCTGCGATGGCCGCGATGGTCGGCGCCAAATCCCCGGCCGACAGCTTGGTGCCCTTCGGCGCGGCCGACGCCAACGCCTGCTGCGCCGCGAAGTCGCCCTTGCTCATCGTCTGCAACACGTTGAGCTGCGCGAGCACCGCCAGAACGTCCTCGCGCGTGTTGTCCATCGGCCCGGTGGCGTCGCCCACCGAGTGCCCGGATTTGGTGTCCAGATGCTGTCGCTGCACCATCAGCCCACTCACCGCCGCGTTGCCCGCGGACCGCTGCAGCGCCAGCACCGACTCAGCCCACCCCGGCAACCGAGACTGCGACTGCGACCTGGACGCGGCCTGCTGCGCCGCCGAGTCACGGTCAGCGTGGCGGGTCCCCTTGGTGCGGTCGGACACCCGTCCCCCATCCTTTGACCCCAGTCCGCCCATTATCGCTCGAAAACGCCAACCTCGCCGATGATCATCCGGGTAAGCGTTCGGGCACTGTCTCCTGCCGCTCAGCTTGCGTTGTTGATCTTGGTTAGTTGGCCCGTACGAAAAGGATATTCCGGACCGATGTCCGTTATGTACGGGCTAACTAACCAAGATCAACAACTCCAACAGGGCACCGAAGTCGGCCAGCCTAAAGCCGGGAAACCGCAGCCCAGCGGTCCAACACAGCCACCGCTTCCCCGGAATCCACTGCCTTCGCGACCCGCTTCAGACCAGCGTCCAGCGAATCTTTCAACGACCCACCCACTCCGTCGTACGCGGCGAGCGCGGCGGCGGCGTTGACAAGGACAGCGTCCCGTACGGGACCGCGTTCGCCACTGAACACCGCGCGCGCTACCGCGGAGTTGACCGAGGCGTCGCCGCCGCGCAGGTCAGCGGGCACTGCCCGGGGCAGGCCGCAGTCGGCGACGTCGAAGAGCGTCTCGGTGACCGTTCCGCCCTCGACGATCCAGAACCGGGTGGGAGCTGTGGTGGTGACCTCGTCCAGGCCGTCCTCGCCCCGCACGACCAGGGCGGAGTGGCCGCGGCCAGCGACGACTCCGGCCATCACCGGCGCCATCGTCTCGGAGAAGCAGCCGATGGTGGCGGCCCGTGGCTGGCCCGGGTTGGTCAGCGGGCCAAGGAAGTTGAACACCGTCGGGATGCCCAGCTCGCGCCGGGTCGCGCCGGTGTGCCGCAGGCCCTGGTGGAAGTACGCGGCGAAACAGAAGCCGATGCCGGCGTCGGTCACGCAGCGGGAGACCTGGGCCGGCGACAGCTCGATCGCCACCCCGAGCGCTTCGAGCAAATCGGCCGCACCACACGCGGAAGAAGCCGCGCGGTTGCCGTGCTTCACCACTCTTACGCCCGCGGCCGCCACCACGACGGCGGCCATGGTGGAGATGTTGACGGTGTTGGCCCGATCCCCGCCGGTGCCGACCACGTCGACGGCGTCCAGTGGCGCTGGTCCGAGGTCGAGCCTGGCGGTGTTGGCCAGCATCACCTTCGCGAGGCCGGACACCTCTTCGGCGGTCTCGCCCTTCGCCCGCAGAGCGGTCGCGAACCCGGCGACCTGAGCGTTCGTGGCGTCACCGGCCATGATCTCGCGCATGGCCCAGGCGGTCGCGTCCGAAGACAGCGACTGTCCCTCAAGCAGCGTGGTCAGGAGCTTGGGCCAGCTGTACGCCTGCACCGCGGGGGCCCGTTCTGCGGACCCACTCGCGGCCATGACTCAGCTCCGCGCCGGCACGGGCGCGCGACGCAACAGGTCGGCGACTACCGCGGCGGCGCGTACCGGATCAATCGGATGCGTGATGGTCGCCTCGGCCTGCGACCATTTCGCCAGCCATCGGTCCGCGTCCCGGGCCAGCAGCAGGCAGACCGGCGGGCAGTGGTCGAGCTCGTTGCGCAACTGCCGGCTGATGCCCATCCCACCGGTTGGCTGCGCCTCCGCGTCCAGGATCAGCACGTCGGCCTTGCCCGCGTCCGCCGCGTCCACCACCTCGTCACCGGTGGACGCCTCCAGCCAGACGATCTTGCCCACGTCCGGCGCGGGACGGCGACCGATCGCCATCCGGACCCGCTCACGCACCGCGGGGTCGTCGCTGAACACCAGGATCGTCTTGTCGGCAGGACGGCGAACTGCACTCATGCTGCGAAGCGTAAACCACCGGCCGGTCCGCCCGTGGTTTTGGGCCCGGAACACTCATCGCATCTCGCCAACGGTCGCGCGCGCGTACGTACGGGCGCCCGCACCGGCACCACCGACAGCGGTCATGTCACTGGTCAAGGGTCATCTTCGACACGCAGTAGTACCCGGCGCGCGGGAGCCTGGGGCGGCGGGCCATAATGCCCTGTGTGACGACCTCCGCCGCCGTTTTCGAGAAGTCTCAGGTTCACTCGCTGACCCGGCCGAACATGGTCAGCGTCGGGACGATCATCTGGCTCTCCAGCGAGCTGATGTTCTTCGCGGCCCTGTTCGCGATGTATTTCTCCATCCGGGCCGCTCAGCCGGCCCTGTGGCCGGAGATGACGAAGAACCTCGAGCTCTGGTATTCCACCCCGTTCACGGTGATCCTCGTGCTGTCCTCGGTGACCTGTCAGATGGGCGTCTTCTGCGCCGAGCGCGGGGACGTGTACGGCCTGCGTCGCTGGTATCTGCTGACCCTGGTGATGGGCGCGATCTTCGTCGGCGGCCAGGCCGGTGAGTACTACAAGCTGGTTCACGACGGCATCACCATCTCGGCCAACGGGTACGGGTCGATGTTCTTCCTGACCACCGGTTTCCACGGCCTGCACGTGATCGGCGGCCTGCTCGCCTTCGTCTTCCTGATGATCCGGTCGACGATGGGCCGCTTCACCCCGGCGCAGGCGACCTCGGCCATCGTCGTGTCGTACTACTGGCACTTCGTCGACGTGGTCTGGATCGCCCTGTTCGCGATGATCTACCTGCTCCGCTAGCTCGCTGTCACGTTCGCGGCAGCTAACCCGTCATTAGTTCTGTAGACAACCGCAAGGTGAGGCGATGATTTCCTCCTTCGCAGGCCGGGCCTCCCGCCGGGCGGCGGACCTGGCCAAGCGCCGGTCGGGCGTGCTGCTGCTGATAGCGGCGCTCGCCGTGATCGGCGCTGGCTACGCGGCGTTCACGCCGAGCACCTCGGCGGCCCCGAACGACCAATCGTCGGCGGCGGCGCAGCAGGGTCAGCGACTGTTCAACGACAGCTGCATCAGCTGCCACGGCCGTACGCTGCAGGGCGTCCCCGGCCGCGGACCGAGCCTGGTCGGGGTGGGTGGCGCCGCGGTCGACTTCCAGGTCTCCTCGGGCCGGATGCCACTGGCCGGCCAGGCCGCGCAGGCGGCCCGCAAGCCCCCGAAGTTCACCGACGACCAGATCACCCAGCTGGTCGCCTACGTGCAGTCGTACGGCGGACCGGAAGTGCCGACCGGGCAGCTGTCCAGCACCGACAAGGACACCATCGCCGAAGGTGGCCGCCTGTTCCGGCTGAACTGCGCCGCCTGCCACGCCTTCAGCACCAAGGGTGGCGCGCTGTCGTCCGGCAAGACCGCGCCGAACCTCAACGACGCGACCGACAAACAGATTTACGAGGCGATGCTGACCGGCCCGGAGAACATGCCGGTGTTCGCGAACAACCAGCTCACCCCGGATGAGAAGAAGGCCATCCTGTCGTACGTGCAGGCCCAGAAGGCCGACATGGACCAGGGCGGCTTCGGGATCGGCCGGTCCGGCCCGGTGCCCGAGGGCCTGGTGATCTTCGTCATCGGCATTATCGCTCTGCTGTTCGTGACGCTCTGGATTGCAGGAAAGTCGTGACCACACAAGACCACAGCACTGCCCACGAGCCGGCCACCGCCAACGGGGTGACCCCGGCGTACCCGATGCCGGGCAAAGACCCGTATGTCGACGCCAACGACCCGGAGGCGGACCAGTTCGACCTGGTCCGCGAGGGTGCCCGCCGGGACGGCGTGGAGCTGGTGCATTACGCGCCACGTTTCCCGGTCCCGGGCACCAAGCGGGAGAAGCGGGTCGAGCGGACCATCGCGTTCATGTTCGGCCTGTCCGGCCTGTTCGGGCTGGCTTTCCTGGTCGTCTACATCTGGTGGCCATACGACTACCAGCTGGGCGTCAACATCGCGAAGCTCTACACGCCGATGCTGGGCATCACGCTCGGCTTCGCGCTGTTCTTCGTCGGCGCCGCGGTCATCACCTTCGCGAAGAAGCTGCTGCCCGAAGAGGTCGCGGTCCAGGATCGGCACGACGGTGCGTCTCCGGACGACGAGCGCCGGCTGACCGGCGCCACGCTGTTGCAGACCTTCGACGACACCGGCATCAAGCGCCGCCCGATGCTGAAGGCGGCCATCGCGATCGGCGCCGCGCCGCTCGGTCTCGCGATCGCCGCGCCGCTGGTCGGCGCGCTGATCACGAACCCGGGCAAGGACCCGATCACCACCGCCTGGAAGGAAGGCATCCGGCTGGTCCGCGACGATGGCACGCCGATCCAGCCTGGTGACATGCACACGGGCAGCATCGAGACCGTCTTCCCGGGCATCCCGGACGGCAACACCAACAAATACGCCGACTCCCCCACGCTGCTGATCCACATGCGGCCGGAGGACGCGGCGAAGGTCAAGGTGCAGCCCGGGTACGAGACAGCGCACTACGGCGACTACTTCGCGTACTCGAAGATCTGCACGCACGCGGGCTGCCCGGCCAGCCTGTACGAGCAGCAGACCCAGCGGCTGCTGTGCCCGTGCCACCAGAGCCAGTTCGACCTGCTGGAGTCCTGCAAGCCGGTCTTCGGCCCGGCGAGCCGGCGGCTGCCGCAGCTGCCGATCAAGTTGGACTCGGCGGGATATTTCGTGGCACAGAGCGACTATCGGGTGCCGATCGGTCCCGCATTGTGGGAGCACCCCGACAATGACAAGTAACCTGAGAGAGACCGAGACAGCGCTGTCTGAGATGACGACCGTCCGCCCCACGTATTGGGAGCATCCATCATGATCTCGCTGCCGAAAATCAACCCGGCCGAAATCCCCGAGCAGGCGGCCAGTTGGGCCGATGACCGGTTCGCCGCGGCCAGCCCGGTCCGCAAGCTGATGAACAAGGTCTTCCCGGACCACTGGTCGTTCATGCTCGGTGAGATCGCGCTCTACTCGTTCATCGTGCTGCTGCTGTCCGGCACCTTCCTGGCCCTGTATTTCGAGCCGTCGGCGCTGGAAGTCAAGTACGCCGGCTCGTACACGCCGCTTTACGGCATCGAGATGTCCCGTGCGTACGAGACGACCCTGAACCTGTCGTTCGACGTGCGCGGCGGCTTGATCATGCGGCAGATCCACCACTGGGCGGCGCTGCTGTTCATGGCCGCGATGGTCGTGCACATGCTGCGGGTCTTCTTCACCGGCGCCTTCCGGCGGCCGCGGGAGATCAACTGGGTGGTCGGCGCGCTGCTGTTCATCATGGGCTTCTTCGAGGGCTTCGCGGGTTACTCGCTGCCAGACGACGCGATCTCCGGCACCGGCCTTCGAGTGATGAGCGCGATCATGCAGTCCACGCCGGTGATCGGGACGTGGTTCACCTTCTCGGTGTTCGGCGGCGAATATCCGGGCACGGAGATCCTGCCGCGGCTCTACATCGCACACGTGCTGTTGTTACCCGGTCTGATCCTGGGGTTGATCGCTGTCCATATGGGCCTGCTGGTCAAGCAGAAACACACCCAGTATCCCGGGCCAGGCCGGACCGAGAAGAACGTTGTCGGCGTACGGATGGTGCCGAACTTCTCGGCCAAGGCCGGCGGGTTCTTCATGGTCGTCTTCGGCATGATCGCCTTCCTGGGTGGCGTCTTCCAGATCAACCCGGTGTGGATCTTCGGCCCGTACACAGCCGCGGTGGTCTCCGCTGGCACCACGCCTGACTGGTACGTGGCCTGGAGCGACGGGGCGCTGAGACTCTTCCCGGACTGGGAGATCTACATCGGTCCGTACACGATCCCGGCGATGTTCTGGCCTTCCGCGTTCCTGATGGGCGCCGTCTTCTCGATGCTGATCGGGTATCCGTTCCTGGAAGCCAGACTCACCAAGGACTCCGCCCACCACAACCTGCTTCAGCGGCCCCGGGACGCACCCGCGCGGACGGCGCTGGGCGCGATGGCGATCGCCTTCATCATCGTGCTGCTGATGTCCGCCGGAAACGACATCATCGCCGAGAAGTTCGACATCTCGCTGAACGCGATGACGTGGATCGGTCGGATCGGGCTGCTGCTGGCGCCACCCATCGCGTACTACATCACCTACCGGCTGTGCCTGGGCGCCCAGCAGGGCGACCGGATCACGCTGGCGCACGGTGTCGAGACCGGCATCATCCGGCGGCTTCCGAACGGTGAGTTCATCGAGATCCACCAGCCGCTGGGCCCGGCGGACTCGCACGGCCACAGCGAGCTGGAATACAGCGGCTGGGCGGTGCCGAAGAAGATGAACCGGCTCGGTGCCCTAGGCAACGCTGCCAAGGGCTTCTTCGTGCCGCTGGAGAAGCCCGGTGAGGCTCCCGTCTCGCCGGCGCCGGTAGATCAGCGAGAGCTGACCCGCAGCGACGACTGAGAGCTTCTCAGCCCTCGTACGACCCAGAAAGCCGCCCCATTCCTGTCGGAGTGGGGCGGCTTTCTTTTGCGCTGCCACGCGTACGGCCAGCGTACATATCATACGAACGGACAATTTCTTCGCATTTAACTCTAGGAATCCGGAGGAATGTCCGGTAATCTCCGAATTGTTACGGAGACTGGGCACGAAGAAGACCCGATGTTCGTGACGGCACGGCACCGGACGAGTCAGCGGGCACCGGCACACCCTCCGGGTTGACTCGTCCACACCGCCCCGGTCCACGACGACGTGGTCGGCGGGAGCGATCTGGAGCGTCCGCACCATCGGCGAGCTGATTTATGAACCGAGCGGCTCACGTAAGGGGGTATGAAGAGCCTCGCCGACGTACGACCTGCCCACCTGCGGCTATGAGGAATGGGGCCAGCCGGTGGTGGCGACGGTCGTCGGGCGCGATCATCACGCCACGCCGAGGTCGGTGTTCGCGGTCAATACGCCCTTGTGACCGCGGGCCACCGACCTCGGTGGGCGCTTTTTATTTGACTACTCGCATCCACAGATTGGTTGCCAGCTCGGCGCTGGTCAGGCCGACACGTTCCAGCTTCACGTTCGTACCACCCGGCCAGTCCAAGAGCCGGACGCCGTCGCCGAGCAGCACCGGCGCGATGATCACCAGGAGCTCGTCGAGTTCACCCGCCGCGAGGCATTGTCGGGCGACACTGGCGCCCATCACGTTGACGTACCGCTCCCCCGCCGCGGTCTTCGCCGCCTCGATCGCGCTGCCGAGATCGCCGACGAAAGTCACCCCGGGCACTGGCCGCGCCGGTGGGTGATGGGTGAGGACGAACTGCGGGCCGTCCCAGCCCCCGCCGAACGCCTTACCCTCCTTGGCGGTCCCCCGATGCGGATCGTCGCCGCCGAACGTGCGGCTGCCAACCAACAACGCGCCGATCTTGCTGACGACGTCCTTGACGACCGGGTTGGGCGCGATGTGTTCGGTGAGCCAGGACATGTCCCCGCCCAGGCCCGCGATGAAACCGTCGAGCGACATGGTGACCGAGTAGAGCAGCTTGGCCATCGCGTACCTCCGGTGGAACCTCGTCGGGACAGCCAGCAGTTCGCTGGTACGACAACGGCCCGCCTACGCCTGACAGGCGTCGACGGGCCGACAATCGGTGCGTACGAACGGATTAGCTCTCTTCGCCGCGGCTGCCGACGTAATACTCGAAGAGCAGTCCGCCGGTGGACAGGATCAGCGCGACGCCGCCCAGGACCAGCAGCCAGATGGCCCAGAAGACGATCCCGATGCCGGCAATCGCGGCCGCGGCGGCCAGGATGAACGGCCAGTAGCTGCCGGGTGAGAAGAAGCCCAGGTCGCCGGCGCCCTCGCTGATGTCGGCGTTCTCGCGGTCCTCCGGGCGAGCGTCGATCCGGCGGGCCACGAAGGAGAAGTACTGGCCGATCATGCCGCAGAGGCAGCCAGTCAGGATCAGCCCGACGACACCGACCCACTCGGTGTGCTCGACGGTGTTCTTCGTCCAGATCCCGTACACGGTTGCTGCCACGAACACGAACAGCGCCAAGCCGTTGAAGACTTTCGACTCGGTGCGCATCGCTACCGATCCTCCTGTCGGGTACTGCTGTGGATCACAGAATAGGGCAGGGACCAACTCGCCTGGCTAGCTGGCAGACGTGTCGCGGCGGTCGGTGTTGAACGGGTGGGTGGTGACCGCGTACCGCATCGCCTTGCCCTGCAGCTTCTCCAGGGCGTCCGGGTTGGACAGGCCCTGCTCGCGCAGCGTCAGGTATTGCTGGTACATGGTCGGGCTGACCGCCCGGACCTCGAAGTTCATGTTCGAGTGGTAGGTGCCGCACAGCTCGGCGCAGCGGCCGACGAAGTTGCCGGTCTGGGTGATGGTCACCTGGAACGAGTTCGGGTGGCCCGGGATCACGTCCCGCTTGAACAGGAAGTCCGGCACCCAGAACGAGTGGATGACATCCTCGGAGGTCTCGATGAACTTGACCGTCTTGCCGGTCGGGAGCACCAGCACCGGGATCTGGTCGGACGAGCCGACGGTCTCCACGTCGTGGCCGTCCTGGCCGCGCTGGTCGTTGTAACCGAACCGCCAGTTCCACTTGAACGCCACCACCGAGATGGTCACGTCCGGGTTCGCGTCTTCCTTGTTCACGTCAGTCTCGACGACCGCCGTGTAGTAGAAGAGAACGACCACGATCAGCAGCGGCGCGATCGTGTAGAGGATCTCGATCGGCAGGTTGAGCTTGGTCTGGACGGGGATCTCTGGGTCACCAGCACGCCGCCGGTAAGCGATGATCGCCCAGAACATCAGGCCCCACACGAGAACACCGACGGCCAGCGCCGCGATGGTCGAGTCGACCCAGAGCCGCAGCATCCACTGCGACTGCACGGTGACGCCCGCCGGCCACCCGAACCGCATCGCCTGGCCCTGATCGCAGCCAGCCAACGCCAGCGCCAGCAACCCCAGCCCGGCAAGGCTCAGGACCGCACGACCACGGCGAACCGGCACTCCGGCCCGATCCCGCTTCTGACTTGCCACCCGACAGGCCCTTCCCGCTCAGCCATCACCCAACCGGCGTGGTCTACACGCCGTAGAACGAGCAAACCGAAGACTATCCGACCTTGTTGGCACCGGCTGTCCCGGGGCGCCGACCCGCCGGCACCCATTTGCCGCCCACTCCACCGCGCCGCTCTTTGGCCCACTCACCCAACGTGATCTCCCACCCTGGGTGGGAC
>NZ_BAAANY010000029.1:65222-102615 GCF_039530045.1 Fodinicola feengrottensis
CTGGGCGCACGCATCGCGTCGATGCGGGCAAAACTCTGCTACTCGGAGTTAGGAGAGGTGGGTGGTCACCTCGGCGGCAGCGTCGTCGCCGTACGCCTCACCGAGCCGCTTGATGAAGTCGGCGCGGTCCAGGGCGTATTCCTGCGGGCCGTCGGTCTCGATCACCAGGGTCGCGAGCATGCTGCCGACCTGCGCGGACCGTTCCAGGGACAAGCCCCACGACAGGCCCGCGAAGAACCCGGCCCGGAAGCCGTCGCCGACGCCGGTCGGGTCGACCTTGCGGACTTCGCGGGCGATCGGTACGTACACCCGCTCGATGTCCTTGCCGGTGATCTCGACGCCGCGCTCCCCCAGCGTGGTCACCCGGATGCCGACGTGGTCCAGCACGTCCGCGTCGGACCAGCCGGACTTGGACTCCAGCAGGTTCTTCTCGTAGTCGTTGCTCAGCAGGTAGGCGGCGCCGTCGGTGAGCGTACGAATCTGCTCCCCATCCATCAACGCGATCTGCTGGGAGAAGTCGGCGGCCCGCGCGATGCCCAGCTTGGTGGCCTCGCTGGTGTTGCGCAGCATGCCCTCCGGGTCGTGCGCGCCGACGATCAGCAGGTCGATGCCGCCGAGGCGGTCCACCGTGGGCTGCAGCGAGATGTTGCGGCCCTCGGCCATCGCACCGGTGTAGAAGGATGCGATCTGCGCCATGTCGTCGTCGGTGGTGCAGTTGAACCGAGCGGTGTGCAGGTGGTCGAAGACCTGTACGGACTCGCAGTCGACGCCGTGCTCCTGCAGCCATTTCCGGTAGTCGTCGAAGTCCGGCCCGACCGCGCCGAGCAGAGTCGGGTGCTCTCCCAGCACGCCCATGCCGTACGCCATGTTGGCGGCAACTCCGCCGCGACGGATCACCAACTTGTCGACCAGGAACGACAGGGACACCTGATGCAGCTGGTCAGGCAGCAGCTGCTCGGCGAACCGGCCCTTGAAATGCATCAGGTGGTCGGTGGCGATGGATCCGGTGACGACGATCTTCATTACCCAGCCTCGTTGGGGCGTACACCGCCCCGGTCGGTAGCACGGACGAACGACCCTAACCCGCACCACCACGTTCCGGGACCCACCACCAACGAGAGAATTTTCATCCTGGTCATCGGCCCGACGATCGCTGCCACCTCCGGCTATGCGGCGGCGAAATTCTGTCGGTGCCAGCCCCTAGCTTCAGGCCATCCGCGAATTTTGTCCGATACCGCGGCCGGTCCGGCCGGTACGCTCGCATGCAGGAGGTGGTTCGCTATGTCAGCATTACCCATGGGCGTTGACGACTTCGACCCGCTGGTCGACCTGGCTGGCATGTGGACCAACGACCTCGCCCAGCTCTATCTACCCATCGACGGGATGCTCGCGACTCGTTACGAGGCAGTCGACGGGAAGCTCGTCATGAGCCCCTACGAGGGCAGTGGGAATAGTTGGGCGAGCAAACGCCTCGCCCGACAACTCGACGACATGGCCGAAGCCGCGGGTTTCGCGCTGTATATGACCCTGAACGTCGTGTTTGCCGCCCACAGCTGGATCCAGCCAGATCTTGTCCTGCTTCGCGACACACTCGAGTTGGACACCTGGGTTTCAGCGGACGAGGTTGTCATGCCTATTGAGCTGGTCTCGCCGTCATCCCGTCGCCGAGACCGCATCGACAAGCCCGCCCTGATGGCCAAAGCAGGCATTCCGTTCTACCTTCGTATCGAAGTCACCAAGTCACTGCCCGCCGTATCGGCGGAATTGTGCGAGCTTCGGGACGGCCTTTACCACCCGATCGAGCGATCGACCGGTGGGAGGCGGTTGGACAGCGACGTGCCGTTTCCGATGTCGGTGGATCTGCTCGATCTGCTCGAACCGAGAAGACGTCAGAAACTGGTGTAACGACGAAGGCCCGACCGCTGGGCGGTCGGGCCTTTGCTCGTACGAAAGATCTAGTGGAACGAGTCGCCGCAGGCGCAGGAGCCGGTGGCGTTCGGGTTGTCGATCGTGAAGCCCTGCTTCTCGATGGTGTCGACGAAGTCGATCGTCGCGCCGCCCAGATAAGGCTTGCTCATCCGGTCGATGACGACCTGGACCCCGCCGAAGTCCTCCACCGCGTCGCCGTCGAGCGAGCGCTCGTCGAAGAACAGCTGGTAACGCAGGCCCGAGCAGCCGCCGGGCTGGACGGCGATGCGCAGCCGCAGGTCGTCGCGACCTTCCTGCTCCAGCAGGTTCTTCACCTTGAGGGCGGCGACGTCGCTCAGTACGACAGACGTTTCGGTGGTCGGAGTGGTCACGTTCTGCTCCCGTAGAAGTCGGCGCTCGGTTCGACAGCTGTCACCCAAGCAACAACCGGCACAGTCAGTGCTGTTCCCATGGTGACACAGCAGGTCGGATTTGCCATCAAGGCCAGCGTACGACGGGAAGACCCGTTCCGGTCAGCGGCGGGACCACTCGCGGGCCACTCGTTCGGCCAGTCGGGTCAGCCCGCTGGCGCCGGCGTCGATGGCCGCCTGCGCGGAACCGAGCTCGTCGGCGACCGAATAGGCGGCCTCGATGCCGGCGGCGGCCGCTTCCCGGCGGCCCACCGACACCTGGCCGGCCATCACCAGGCACGGCAGCGCGCGTTCTGCGGCGCCCGCGGCCACGCCAGCGGCGACTTTTCCGCGCAGCGATTGGAAGTCGAAGGATCCTTCGCCGGTGACCACCAGGTCGGTGGCGTCCAACGCGGCGTCCAGGCCGATCAGGTCGCGTACGAGCGCGATCCCGGATTCCCGGCGGGCGCCGAGCGCCAGCAGCGCCGCACCGAGGCCGCCGGCCGCGCCGGCACCTGGCGCGGTGGCGAGGTCCGGCGGGCAGCCAGGCAGGTCTCGTACGAGCACTTCCGCCCAGCGAGCGAGGGCCGCGTCGAGCAGGAGCACGTCCTCTCGGGTCGCGCCCTTCTGCGGTCCGAACACCGAGGACGCGCCATGCAGGCCGGTCAGCGGGCTGTCCACATCGCTGGCGATCACCAGCTCGGCACCGCGCAGCGCCGGCACACCGGCCAGCCGATCGCAGGACACCAACGCGGCACCGCCGTACGGAAGCGCGGCGCCGGCCCCGTCGAGCGCTACCGCGCCGAGAGCGGCCATCATGCCGGCGCCGCCGTCGTTGGTGGCCGAACCACCGAGACCGACCACGACCCGGTGGGCGCCGGTGTCGACCGCGGCGGCGATCAGCAGGCCGACGCCATACGAAGTGGTGATCTTCGGATCGCGTTCGGCCTTGGTGAGCAGGTGCAGGCCGGTGGCGTCGGCGCTCTCCACATAGCCGTCATCGCCGACGCGCAGCACGCTGCCGGTGGTGTCCCGCCCGAGCGGATCCGGGATGGCCACCTTGACGTACTCACCGCCGATCGCGGTGTTGAGCACATCCAGGAATCCCGGCCCACCATCGGAGAGCGGCCGCAGCACCAACTCGTCGTCCGGCGCCTGCCGCCGCCAGCCGGTCGCGACCGCTTCGGCGGCCTGCCGGGCGGTCATCGTGCCGCCAAAGGAATCCGGAGCTACGAGTACGCGCACCGGCTCATCCTGCCCTACCCGCGGGCCGTCGTTGTGACATTCGGAATCCGATTGTGCAGTCGGGGTGGCGTTGACCTGCTCAAACATCTTCCACCGTGACATTCGGACAGATCCCAGTCGGCTCCGCGGAGGTAGTGAAACGGGACAGAACCGCTTCACTACCTCCGCGAGGAGCCGTCACCCGAGGTGGGCTTCGGAGAGCAGCATCTCGAAGATGGCCTCCGGGTCGGCGGCGGTCAGGCCACGGGCGGCGAACCAGTCGCAGACGTTGACCACGTCCCGCCGCAGGAACCCGACGCCCTGCGGGTTGCCGACGATGTCGACCGCCTGCGGGAGGTCGATCATCACCAGCCGGCCACCGTGGACCAAGAGGTTGTACGGGGACAGGTCGCCGTGCGCGAGGCCGTGCCGGGCCATCGTGGACATCGCGTCCAGCAACTGGTCCCACAACGACCCCAGTTCGGCGCCCCCCGGACGGCACTGCGCGAGCCGTGGCGCGGCCGTACCTGAAGCGTCCCCAATGAACTCCTGCAGCAGCTCGGTGCCGTCGAGAGAAACGGGATAAGGCACCGCCACGCCGGCCTCTCGGAGTACACCGAGCACCGCGAACTCGGCAGCCGCCCACTGCCCGGCCAGCAACTCCCGGCCGAAGTCGGTCCGCCGCGCCATGGCGCGGTTTTCGCGACTGCGCCGGACCCGGCGGCCCTCCAGATAGCCGGCGTCCCGGTGAAAAGACCGGTGCTCCGAAGTGCGGTAACGCTTGGCCGCCAGCAGGCAGCGCGGACCGCCGTCAGGCACCTGGCGATCGATCAGGAAGACGTCGGCCTCCTTGCCGGTCTTGAGTACGCCCAGCTCATAGTCGACCGCGCCGAGCGCGGTGACGACCCAGTCCGGCCGCGGCTTGGGGCCGTGGGTGGCGCCGTCCCAGGTGGACCACCGGTCGCCGGCGGGCGGCCCGTCCAGGTCAGCGGGCTCACCGGGATCGTCGATGCCGGCCGGCGGCTCGACCGGATCTGGCCGGCGGACCGTACGAGCAGCCTTACGTGCAACCCGCGGCTCGTCGAATGCGTCAAGTGTGTAGAGATCGTCGTCACAGTCTTCGGACGACTCAAAGCGAAAAGGAACGCGTGGCACTGGAGAGAACTCCTCAAGGATCACCGGGACCCTTGGGCTGCGGACGCTGTCAGGTCCGCGCGGGCACCGGGAGATGGTTGCTTACAGGCATGCGAAAGCCGCAGGTGACAGCCATGAACCCCACCTCCCAGGTGCGGTGCCGGAGCAGACCCGGCACGCCAGATGTGACGGCAACACTCTGACCAACGATGAAAGGCAAGTCAACTGATTTTCCGCCGGGGCGGGCAGTCGCCCCGGCGTCGACAGTCGTTAACCTGACGAACTGGATCTGCACGGCATCGATCCGGCCCGCACGTACGGCCGGCATAGAGAGGACCACGATGGACAACGATGTCCTGATCGTGCGGGGTGGCCTGCCGCTACGCGGCGAAATCCGCATCCCGGGCGCGAAGAACCTGGTTCCCAAGGCAATGGTGGCGGCGCTGCTGGGTGAGTCCCCCAGCCGGCTACGGAACATCCCGGCCGTACGGGACGTGGAGATCGTCACCGGCCTGCTCGAGCTGCACGGCGTCAGCGTCCGCCCGAGCGGGATGCCCGGCGAGCTGGTCCTGGACCCGAGCCAGGTCGAGCGCGCCAGCGTCGACGAGATCAACGTGCACGCCGGTTCCAGCCGGATCCCGATCCTGTTCTGTGGCCCGCTGCTGCACCGGCTCGGCCACGCCTTCATCCCGGACCTCGGCGGCTGCAACATCGGCGGCCGGCCCATCGACTTCCACCTGGAGGCACTGCGTCAGTTCGGCGCGGTCGTCGACAAGGACCCCGAGGGCCTGCACCTGTCCGCGCCGGACGGTCTGCACGGCACCAAGCTGGAACTGCCGTACCCCAGCGTCGGTGCCACCGAGCAGATCCTGCTCACCGCGGTACGCGCGAACGGCGTCACCGAACTGCGCAACGCGGCCATCGAGCCGGAGATCATCGACCTGATCGCGGTGCTGCAGAAGATGGGCGCGCTGATCAGCGTGCTGACCGACCGGACGCTCCGGATCACCGGCGTCGAGCGGCTCTACGGCTACGACCACACCGCGCTGCCGGACCGGCTGGAGGCCGCCAGTTGGGGCTGCGCAGCGCTCGCCACCCGCGGTGACGTGTACGTGCGAGGCGCCCGGCAAGCCGACATGATGACGTTCCTCAACGTCTTTCGCACCGTCGGCGGCGAATTCGAGATCGACGACTCCCCCGGCGGCGGCATCCGGTTCTGGCACCCTGGCGGCGACCTCAAACCGATCGCGCTGGAAACCGACGTACACCCCGGCTTCCAGACCGACTGGCAGCAGCCACTCGTCGTCGCGCTGACCCAGGCGTCCGGCCTGTCGATCGTGCACGAGACCGTCTACGAAAACCGGCTCGGATTCACCGACGCGCTGGTCAGCATGGGCGCGCACATCCAGCTCTACCGAGACTGCCTCGGCGGCACCCCGTGCCGGTTCGGCCAGCGCAACTTCCGGCACTCCGCGGTGATCAGCGGCCCCGCCAAGCTGCACGCCGCCGACCTGGTGATCCCCGACCTGCGGGGCGGCTTCTCCCACCTGATCGCGGCACTCGCCGCCGAGGGCACCTCACGGGTGTACGGCGTCGACCTCATCGACCGCGGCTACTCCGACTTCGACACCAAACTCGCCGCCCTCGGCGCCCAGGCCGAACGCGTCGCAGAGGCTGCGTAGCTGCTGCGAGTTCCTCGCAGGGGCCGCGACTCGGCCGCGTCGCCGGACCGCCCAAGACCGGGGCGGTCCACCGTCGCGGTAGGGGACGGCCTACGCCGCCACGGCCGGCGCCCGGACCCCGCGTCGCCAGGCTCGCCCCAGAAGACCGCTGGGACGAGCCCACCGCCACAGGACCCCCGAGCCCTTCGGGCTGCGCCTTGGCGGGGCTGGGAGGCGCGCTTAGGTGACCAGACACCCGGGCGCGGTAGGCGCGAAGGTGACCAGACACCTGGGTGCGATAGGCGGGTGGGTGACCAGACACAGAGGCGCGATGGGTGCATGGTGACTACACACAGAGGTGCGTTGGGCGCGTGGGTGGCTGGCGAGGGACCAGGTAGGCGTCGCATCAACTAGGGTGTGAGCATTCCCCGTCTGGTGGTGGATGCCTGTTGCCTTGGGTGGTGACCGCACCACCATCCGTTACTTCGAAGGAACGCTGCCGACTGTGGACGTGAAGTCGCTTTTTCGCCGTAAGTCCGAGCCTGACGCACCGGTTGAGGTCGTACGGCCGGCGAAGCCCGGCGGCAAGGGGCGTCCGACGCCCAAGCGCAAGGACGCTCAGGCGCGCCGGCGCAACGCCGAGCCGCCGCCAGCGAACCAGAAGGAAGCCCGGCAGCGGATGCAGGCCCGGCAGCGCACCGAACGCTCGGAAGCCCGCGAGGGCATGATGAACGGCGACGAGCGATACCTGCTGCCACGCGACAAGGGACCGGCCCGCAGACTCGTCCGCGACATCGTCGACTCCCGGCGGACGGTAGGCGCGTATTTCCTCGGTGGCACCCTGGTCGTCTTCCTGGCGGCCCAGTTGCCGGCAGTGTTCCGGCTTTACTCGACCCTCCTGTGGGCCGCGTTGCTGATCGTCCTGCTGATCGACTCCTTGCTGATCGCCCGGAAGATCAAGAAGCTGGTCGCCGAGCGGCTGCCGGACTACCACGAGCGGATGATGGGCCTCTACGTCTACGGCGCGATGCGGGCGACCGTGTTCCGCCGGATGCGGGCCCCCCGGCCGCAGGTCAGCCTGGGCGACAAAGTCTAGCCAGCGTGGGAAAACCCGGCGGTTCGCGCTATCTGAACACGCCGTGCAGGAGCGCTGTGTTCGCCGTCCCGGTGGCCCGCCACGGCACCCTCGTGGGCTACCTGTGGGCGTCCGTACGAGACGATGCTGCCGGCTTTATCGGCTCCCACCGCGGCGCGCACGCGGTGGGCGTCGACTCGGCCGCTCTCACCGCGCACTGGGAGGACCAGCTCCGGACGTCCGCGCTGGCCGAGCTGGCGCCGATCGCTACCCTGCACCACCTCGCCAGCGCACCCGAGCACCCGACCTACGGCGGCGTCGCCGCACCCGCTCGCCCGCAGCGGGCCCGCACTCTGCACCATCTCCAAAACCGCGCCAACCCCCAGGACGATGGGGTTTTCGGCCCGCTTTAAGTCGTACGAAACCGCCAGCCCTTTAGGTCACACCTGGATTTACGCAGACAAACGGCTTACCGAATTGGGTACGCTCCATCTCCCCCTGGACTTCAGCCGGTCCGGGGAAGGGAGCTATCAGTGACCACGGGGAACGGGGCTGGCACCGCACTGCGGTTCGAGATTCTCGGGCCGCTGCGGGCCTGGCGGGGCGACCAGGAGCTGACGCTCGGCCCCAACAAGCAGCGAGCCGTGCTGGCTACTCTGCTGGTACACGCCAACACCGCCGTTTCCACCGACCAGATCGTCGAAGCGGTGTGGCTCGGCGAGCCACCGAACAACGGCGCGAACGTGGTGCAGAAATATGTCGCGGGACTGCGCCGGGTGCTGGAGCCGGACCGCGAGCCGCGGTCCCCTGGCCGGCTGCTGACCCGTACCCGCGACGGCTACCTGCTGCGGGTCGCGCCGGGCAGTCTCGACGCGGAGGTTTTCACCGCGTTGGAACACCAGGCGCAGGCCGCACACGCGCACGACCAGCTGCCGGAGGCGACCGACCAGCTGGCCGAAGCGCTGGGTCTGTGGCGCGGCGAGGTGCTGGCCGGGCTGACCGGTCCGGTCTTCGAGTCCGCCAGGATCCGGCTCGGCGAGACGAAAGCCGCCGCGCAGGAAACGCTGGCCGAGATCGAGGTGGCCGCCGGCCGGCACCGGACGGTGGTGCCGGAGCTGGTACGGCTGGTGGCCGACTTTCCGTTCCGGGAGCGGCCGCGCTACCTGCTGATGCTCGCACTGTCCGAATCCGGTCGCCGGCCCGAAGCCCTGACCGCCTACCAGGACTACCGGCGGCAGCTGGTCGACGAGCTCGGCGTGGAGCCCGGCGACCTCGTACGCGACCTGCATCTGCGCATCCTGCGAGCCGATCCCGCCCCGCAGCCGGCACCGACGGTCGTACGACCGGAGCCACTGGCGCAGACCGCCGAGGCTCCGCCGCGACTGGCGATCACGGCCGTCGACCCACCGCCCGAGGCCGCCGGTTGGATGCAGTGGCTGATCAGGATCGCGGTGATCGCCATCCCGTTGCTCACGATCGGGCTGGCCACCTGGGCGGTGGTCGGCGCTCTCACGCTCCGCGAAGTCCGGCGCGGCCGGCCGTACGGGTGGCTCAACGGGCTGGCCGCGGTCGGTTACGGCGCGATCTTGGTGGTGATGGTCTTCGCGGTGAAGGTGAGTCCGGGCCGGATCGGCCCGCCGATCTTCGTGCTGACCATCTTCGTCGAGTTGGCAGGAGTGGTGCATGCGGCCCTGTTAACCACCACGCCGGCCCGACCGGCGTCCGGCTGGCTGTCGATCGCACTCCGGATCTTCCGGGCCAGTGTCCCGCTGGCGAGTGTCGGGCTGGCGGCGTGGACGGTGCCCGCGTACTACGCCTTCCGGCGCCGCAGTCTCTCGCTGGCACTGGCCGCCGGCGGCTATCTGGTCGGCGGCGCGGCCTTCATGATTATCGCTCTCGGTGACGGAAACACACCCCTGCTGCCCGACCCGGTGCCGATGCTGATCTGGCTGGCGGTCATCTCGGTCGGCACCCTGCATGCCGCGGTGCTCGACCCGGACCGCCACCGCCGTCTACCGCTGCCCTTATGAGCAGCACAAACACCGACGGCAGCGGAACGGCAGTCAAGACGGGGTCAAGTCAGGCATACTCACCCGGCGCCAACGCAGGCGCATTACCCAACGAAGGGCACACGTAAGGCAATGTCAGTCACAGATCAGTACGGGTCAGCGCCGATCCAGCCGACCGCGCAGCGTTCCGGTGTACTGTCCGTCGTCACGTTCGTGCTGGGCCTGCTCGGCATCCTCGTCGTCACCATTCCGATCAGCATCGTGCTCGGCATCGTCGCGCTGGTTCGCTCCAACCAGAAGCTCAAGCCACTGGCCGTCATCGGCATCCTGCTGGCGCTCCTGTGGGCCGTCGGTCTCGGCATCGGCGGGTACACCCTAGCCAAGGCGGGCTCGGACAAGCTGACCCTGAGCAACGTCAAGGTCGGCGACTGTCTCTCGCAGGACCCGGAGACGCACCTGTCGAAGGTCGTCGACTGCGGTCAGACCAATGACGGCAAGGTGTACGCGACCCCCGCACTTCCGGAAGGCAAGTTCCCCGGCGACGCGAAGGTCACCCAGCTGTCCCAGTCGCTCTGCCAGGCGGCCCCCGGCCTCCCGTCCGGCGCCACCAACTTCGTCTACGCCGCTCCCACCGAGACCCAGTGGAACCTCGGCCAGCACAAGGTCTACTGCCTGTACAAGGCCTAACCTTCCAGCGATTCACCGAGCGGGGTGCCGGACGGCACCCCGCTCGGGGTTGTGTAGAGCCGGCGGACGACCTCGTCGATGTCCGGCTCGGCGACCTGCAGGTCGCGCAGCGGTGCGGCGGCCGCGACCGCGCCAATCACCGCGGCCGCGGTGGTGTCCGACGGCGAGAAGGACAGCGTCTGCCGACGGCCCTCGGCCTCGATCCGGTCCACCGTCGCGGAAGGCACCTCAAGTCGCCCGTACGGGCCGTCCAACTCGACGATCACCCGGCGCCGCGATCCGTACGCGCGGTGCAGTTCCTCCAGCGTGCCGTCGTGCATGACCCTGCCGTGGTCGATCACCACCAGCCGGCGGCACAGCCGCTCGATGTCGTCCAGGTCGTGGGTCGTCAACACCACGGTGACCTCGCCGGTCGCGGCCAACGCTGCCAACGCGGACCGGACCGCCTCCTTGCTGACCACGTCGAGACCGATCGTCGGCTCGTCGAGGAAAAGCACCTCGGGGGCGTGCAGCAGGGCCGCGGTGACCTCCGAGCGCATCCGCTGGCCGAGGGACAGCTGCCGGACCGGGGTGTCCAGCAGCGGTCCGACATCGAGCAGGTCGACGTAGTTCTTCAGCCGCTGGGCGTGCTCGGCCGCCGGCACCCGGTAGATGTGCCGTAGCAGCGCGAAAGACTCCCGCAGCGGCAGGTCCCACCAGAGCTGGCTGCGCTGCCCGAACACCACGCCGATCCGGCGGGCCAGCCGCACCCGGTCCGGCACCGGCCGCAGGCCACACACTCGTACGTGCCCGCTGGTCGGCGTCAGCACGCCAGTGAACATCTTCAGCGTGGTCGACTTCCCGGCACCGTTGGGCCCGATGTATCCGAGCATGTCACCGGTCTCGACGGTCAGGTCGATGCCGTCGACAGCGTGCACGTCCACCCGCTTGCGCCGGACCCGCCCGACCTTCTTCGCGATGGAGAACGTCTTGCGCAGCCCGCGGGCCTCGATGACAGTCATGATCCCGTTCCTCGGTAGTGCCGGATGCCGGTCCGCCACAGCAGCGCCGCCGCGGTGGCCAGGACGGCGGCCGCGAGCGGCGAGCAGTAGCCGAACCACGACGGCATGCCGAGCGGGTCCGGCCGGTCCAACAGCGTCAGGACCGGGTAGTACGCGACAAAGGCGAAAGGCACCACGTACGCGAAAACGACCCGAAACGCCGAGCCGTAGACGGTGATCGGGTACGACGTGAAGTCGCGGCCGCCGAACGTGAAGGCGTTGCTCACCTGCTGCGCGTCGATGAACCAGAAGGTCAAACTGCTGCCCGCCACGAAAACCGCGGAGATCGAGACGCCAGCGCTGGCGATCGACCCGATCAGCACGACGACTTTGAGCGGTGTCCACGAAATATCGTTGATCCGCAGGGCGATCGCCAGCACCACCGCGGCCTGCAGCAGCGAGCCGATCACCTTGACCTCCAAGGTGTTGACGATCAGTTGGCCGAGCGACGACAGCGGCCGGACCAGCAGCGCGTCGAGCTGCCCGAGGCGTACGTACGACGACAGGCTGTTGAGGCCGCCGGCCACCAGATCCCCGATCCGAAAGCCCGTCAGCGCCAGCCCGCTGATCAGAATGGTCTGCTTGAAGGAAAAACCGCCCAACGAGTGGGTCACGTTGAAGAGCACCACGATCGCGACGACCTCGAACACCGTGACCGCGGCCTGCGAGATCATGTCGATGACGAATGAACGGCGATAGCTCGTCTGGGACCGGATCTGGGCACCGATCAACTTGGCGTAGACCGCGACCGTATTCATCCGCCCTGCACCACCAGCCGGCGAACGGCCCGCCGCTGCACCAAAACGCACAGGGCCAGCAAGAACACGATCCAGAGAACCTGGGCGCCGAGCAGCGCGAAAGTCGCCACCGCACCACGACGCTCCAGGGCGGTGTCCAACGAGACCTGCATAATCGCCGGGAACGGCGTCAGCCACAGCACATGTTGGGCCCAGACCGGGAAAAACCCGATCGGCATGCTCAACCCGCAGAACAGTCCGGACATCAGTGACCACGCGGTTTGTACGCCCCGGTTGTCGAGCAGCCAAAAAGACGTGAGGTTCACCAGATATCGGCAGCCGAAGCTGACCACCACGCCCAGCAACGTGCTCACCAGGAAAGCCGGATACGTCCACACGTTTTTCGGCACGTACATGTGAAAAACCAGCGCGCCGATGATGATCGGCCCGATCATCCGAATCGTCATCGCGTGCAGGGCGCGGCCGATGTCGGCGCAGAGATACGACCAGAGCGGATTGATCGGCCTCAGCAGATCGGCGGCGACATCCCCCGTGCGTACTCGATCGGCCAGGTCCGTCCAGCCCCAGATCGAGACCACTCCGAGCAGGCCCTGGCCGATCCACACGAAACCAACCAACTGCTCGCCGCGGTAGCCGGCCACCGCGCCCGCGGTGCCGGCGATGGCCAGCATCACGTAACAACGCATGAAACCGAAAATCGAGTTGGTGAAAAGCGCGGCCACGGTGGCCTGCCGGTAGGTGGCGAAGCGCCGAAACCCGGCGCCGACCAGCGCCGCCGCGCATCGCAGGCCCGCCACGAATGAGCCGCCACTGGGTGCGGTCAGGGTCCCCGTGCTCATTTGACGGGACAGTACCTGACCTCACCGGCCAAACTCCACCCGATTTGTCTTAGCCGAGCGGCTCCAGCCGAATGGGCAGCCCGTCGGTCGGATACGGCAGAGCCATGAAGTTCATCGGCGCCACGTACGCCGGATCAACGTGCCACCGGTAGCGGCGCAGCAGCTGGTTGAGGACCGATTTCACCTGCATACCAGCGAAATACAAGCCGATGCATTTGTGGACGCCGCCGCCGAACGGGGTCCACGCGTACCGGTGGATCTTGTCCTCGCGCCGGTCCTCAGCGAACCGGCCCGGGTCGAATTTCTCCGGCTCCGGCCAGGACTCGGGCATGTGCTGGGTGAAATGCAGGCCGATACTGGCCTCGGTGCCGGCCGGCAGGAAATGACCGAGCACCTCGGTGTCCTTCACCACGTGCCGGGGCAGCGCCGGCACCGGGGTGACCAGCCGGAGCGCCTCCTTCATCACCAGGTCGACCGAGGGCAGCCGGTCCAGGTCCTCGTACCCGAGCGTCTCACTCTCCAACGCCAGCACCTCGGCGCGACACCGGTCCTGCCACTGCGGATATTGGCCCAGATACTGGACCATCGTGGTCAGCGTGATCGTGGTCGTGTCATGTGCGGCCATCAACAGGAAAATCATGTGGTTGATGACGTCGTCGTCGCTGAACCGGTGGCCGTCCTCGGATTCGGAATGGCACAGCGCGGTGAACAGGTCGCTGCCGTCACCGGCCCGTTTCTTCGGCAGATACTCCTTCAGGAAATCCTCCAGGACCTTGCGCCCTACCAGACCCCGGCGCCACCGGCCGCCTGGCACCGGGAACCGGACGAGGGACGTACCAGCCTGGACACAGCCGATGAAGGCCCGGTTGATGTGCTCGGCGCGGGCCCCGAGGTTCTCCTCGCCCATGAAGATGTCGGTCGCGAGGTCCAGCGTGAGCCGCTTGACCGCCGGGTAGAACTTCAGCTCGCCGCGCGCCGGCCACTGCCTCAGCCCGACCGCGACCGCCGGGTTGATGTCCCGCAAATACGTGGCCAGGCGCTCATGGGTGAAGGCCTGCTGCATGATCCGCCGGTGGTGCAGGTGCTCCTCGAAATCGAGCAGCATGATGCCGCGGTAGAAGAAGTTGTCCAGGAAACGGCCCCATCCGGGCCCGTTCGCGAACGCCCGGTCCCGGTTGGCCAGCACGGTCCCGACCGCGTCCGGCCCTAGCAGGACAACAGTCGGTTTGCCGAACAGATTGGCCCAGGACACCGGTCCGTACTGGTCGTAGCGCTGCCGGCTGGCACCGAGCGGGTCCTTCAGCACCTGCAGCGTCTTGCCAAGCAGCGGCAGGCCGGGGTCGCCCGGGACTGGTCGCAGCTCGCTGTCAGCCGGTGCCGGGGCCAGCATCTGGATGGACATCCGCGCCTCCCGAAAACGGTCGCACCCCGGCATCCGGGGCGTCTCCTGGGCCGAGCATTGACAACCGCCCTCCCGATGTCAAGAGATCGAGCTGAATGAGCGATCGCTAAGTTGGTACGGAAAGAGACGCGACCCGGCTGGGTCGCGGCTCTCGTGGACGGGTCCAGCCCTGCTGCGCTGACTCAGGGCTGGCTGGCTCTGGGCTAGCTGACTCTGCCTAGCCGGCTCGGCGCGAACTCCACTGGCGCGGCACGCCACCGGTGTTCTTCGAGCCCCGGGCCTGGATGTTTCCGGGCACCTGAGTGTGGGTGATCTGCTTGCCCTTCTTCTGGGCACGCCGGGCGGCCCGGTTCATTGGCTCCTCGGGCGCGGTGGCGTCCTGCGGAGTCTCGTCGGGCTGGGATTCAGGGTTGGCGGGCATGTGTTTCTCCTCCGAACGGGCTGGGATGCAGCTGGTGGGACGTACGAAACACGCACGTCCAGCTTGCAGGCTCACAGAACGGAAGCGGCTCAGATCATGTGGCGAGCGTACCAGCGCACCGGCCCGGCCGGCACCTGGAATACCGCGGGCTCGAATCCACTGTGGACAGTCAGGTCAGGCTTTGAGGTTGCACGGGCTAAAGGTGAGGTCGTCGTTCTTCATCCAGCCGGCGGCCCGGTTCAGCTCGATCACGTCGCCCCAGACCATGTTGTTCTGGCATGAGTCGATGGTGACCTCGACATGCCACCCCTGCTGGATGTGGTCGAAGACCTGTCCGTTGGGGTTGGAGGTGGCGTAAAGGGTGGTGTCCCTGACCGCGGACGAGCAGTAGTACGGGTATTGGCAGTCAGCGGCGGCCGGCGCCGCCGCGACGGTCAGCGAGCCGGCGACCAGCGCGGCCACGCCAGCGACCCGGACGAAGAGTTTCATTCTCACCGATTTCCTCCCTGAGCTCGAATAAGCGACATCTCGCGCGGGAGCACGTTACGCGAGCCCAGGAATCTATACAACGTTGCAAATGTCATCTCGGCGGTCCGTGCCGACCTTCACAGCTGGCGCGCTCTGACCCTTCGAGTAGGTTCGGGATCATGGAATTTCGACACCTCGGCCGTTCCGGCCTGCTGATCAGTGAAATCTCGTACGGCAACTGGCTGACCCACGGCTCCCAGGTCGAGCAGGACGCCGCGATCGCGTGCGTACACGCCGCTCTGGACGCCGGCATCACCACCTTCGACACCGCCGACGTTTACGCCGGCACCAAGGCCGAGTCAGTGCTGGGCGAGGCCTTGAACGGCGTTCGCCGCGAGTCGTACGAGCTGTTCACCAAGGTCTACTGGCCGACCGGGCCGGGCAAGAACGACCGGGGCCTGTCCCGCAAGCACATCATGGAGTCGATCGACGCCTCGCTGCGCCGGCTGCAGACCGACCATCTCGACCTTTATCAGGCACATCGGTACGACTTCGCGACGCCGCTTGAGGAGACGATGAGCGCGTTCGCGGACATCGTGCACTCCGGCCGCGCGCATTACATCGGTGTCTCCGAATGGACCGCCGGGCAGATCCGGGAGGCCCACAAACTGGCTCAGGAGCTGCGGATTCCGCTGGTGTCGAGCCAGCCGCAGTATTCGATGCTGTGGCGGGTCATCGAGGCCGAGGTCGTCCCGACCTGCCGCGACCTCGGCCTCAGCCAGATCGTGTTCTCACCGGTCGCGCAGGGCGTGCTGACCGGCAAATACAAGCCTGGCGTGGCGCCACCAGCCGGCTCGCGGGCCACCGACGACAAGGGCGGCGCGAACATGATCTCGCGCTGGATGCGCGACGACGTCCTTACACGGGTGGAAAAACTCGAACCGCTCGCGGCCGAAGCAGGTCTGTCCATGGCACAACTCGCGGTCGCCTGGGTGCTGCAGAATGAAAACGTCGCCTCCGCCATCATTGGCGCGAGCCGCCCCGAACAGGTCGCCGACAACGTCAAGGCCTCCGGCGTCACCCTGGACGACGACCTCCTCAAGGCCATCGACGAGGCCCTCGGCGACGTGGTCGAGGGCGACCCGTCCATCAACGCCTCCCCCAAAACCCGCCCCTGACCCCTCCGCGACGCCCCCCATAGCCGACTTTCTTTGGCCCTAGTTCGACGGCGCCAGAAAAACAGAATGCTGGCCCACCCGCGCTCTTTGCGGGTGGGCCAGCATTCTCACTACTCCAGCAGATCTGGAGCCCACCGCTCTAAGTCGGCTACACCTCAGCCGTCAGCGGCATCGTGTATTCGACCTTTTCGTCGTCGGCCAGCAGTGACACCTGGGTCACCCCGGCTTCGGACAGCTGCTTCCAATTCAGCCCGAGCCAGGTCTCCGCGTCGGACTGGCTGGTGAACAGCCCGGCCTCCGGCCCTTCCAGCACCGTGCCGTCGGCTGACTCGTACCGCCAAGTCCAGTTCATCGACCCCTCCAGCTCGCCACCATGTCCTTTGGCGAGCATAGGTCCTGTCTGGGGCGGCGGTGAGGTGAGTACGTTGATCGGGTGAGCGCTGATCAGATCCAGGACAACCCGTTCGCCGACCTCGCCATCGACCTGCCGGATCTCGCGGTGCTGCAGGGCCAGACCGCCGCCGCGTCCGTAGCGGACCGGCCGTACGGCGAGATGGCCGCCGGTGTGCGGTGGGTGGCCACCGTACGATCCGGCGCCCGAGCGCCTTTCGAGCAGATCCAGGCGATCGTGCTGGCCGCCGACCACGGCATCGCCGCGCAGCGAGTGTCCACCGCCGAGCCGGCCGCATCGACCGAACGCGCCAAGGCAGCACTGTCCGGCGCTTCGACGCTCAACCTGCTCGCCGAGGCCGCCGGCGCGCAGCTGGCGGTCATCGATGTGGGGCTGGACTCCGAGCCGCTGGGAGAGCCGTCCGCGCGACGGGTCCGACGCGGCAGCGGTGTGCTGGGCTCCGAGGACGTACTCACCGCCAGCGAGGTGGCCGCGGCGATCGCGCTCGGCCGCTCTCTCGCCGACGAGTACGTGGACGCCGGTGCCGACCTGTTGGTGCCGTGCATCATCGGCGTCGGCGCCTCCACGCCGGCGGCCACCCTGGTCGCCGCGGTGCTGGGCGACGAGCCGGCCGCGATGACCGGCCGCGGCAGCGGGATCGACGACAACGCGTGGATGCGCAAGTGCGCCGCCGTACGGGACGGCCTGCGCCGGGCCCGGTCCCGGCCAGCCGACCCGGCCGGCATCCTCTCGGCGGCCGGCGGTGTCGACATCGCGGTCGTCACCGGGCTGGTGTTGCAGGCCGCCAACCGGCGCACACCGGTGCTGCTGGACGGCGTGGCCGTACTGGCCGGGGCACTGGTGGCGTCCGAGGTCTCGTACGCGGGCACCGACTGGTGGTGGGCGCCGCAACTCGGCGACGACCCGGCCGAGCTGAAGGCCGCCGAGGCCTTGCACCTGACCGCGCCCACCGCCCGCCTCCGGCTCCGCCTCGGCGACGGCGCCGGCGCTCTCGCGGTGCTGCCGCTCTTCCAGTCGATGCTCCGCCTCGCCGCCCGTACCCACTCCCAGTAACCGCCCAGCGAGTGGGTGTTGACCGCAATGGCAGGCGTGGGTGGTTACGGGGAGTCGGCGTTGCGGCCAAAGGGGCTTCAGGCGAGGTCGAGGGACTCGCAGGCCTGCCAGGCGAGCGGGCTCAGCCACGGCCGGAGGCGGCCGAAGAAGCGCCGGAGGGCCTCCTCGTGCTCCACTCGGAAAGCCGGGCTGACCTGCGCAATGTCCAGTTCGTTGGCGGCCGACAGCTCGGCGAAGTCACGCAGCCGGTCAGCCGGCGGCTGGTACGTCTCGCCGGTGAAGCGGTCCCGGAACAGCACCTTCTCGGCGGACAGGGTCGGGTACGTGGCGGCGCGGTCGCAGCTCGCGTAGAAGTAGACCAGCGCCTCCGCCTCGATGCCCGTCAACGTACGAAGCTGCTCCCGCCGCTCCAGCGGCAGCAGCGACTCCGCGAAGCCGTCGGTGCCGTAGAAAGCGTGCGCCAGACCGGCGAGCTGGAGCGCTGGCCGAGCACCCCAGCCGCGCAGTTCTTCCGACACCCGGCGTAAATGGGCCAGCAGCGTGCCACCCGGGTGCTCCATCCGGTCAGCGCCGTGGGAGACAAGCAGGTCAACTACCGCTTCTTCAGCCACATCCATCAATCAATTCTGCGTCCGTCGTACGCACCGCGCGCCGGACTGCCGAAAATGCCACATTCCTTGCGCTCGAACAAAACCTATGCTGGCGGCGTCGGCTCCGCGCTGGACTGGTCCGCCGGCTTGGACGGCGGTGCGGTCGGCTCCTTGGTCGGCGGCGGCGCGGACGGGCTGGGCGTCGGCTTCGCGGACGGCGAGGGCGTGACCGGCGACGACGGGCCGATGCTCGGCGACGGATGCGGCGAAGGCGTACCAGAGCTGCCACCACCAGGCTCCCGGTCGCTGCCGCGCTTGGGCGTGCCGCTGCCACCGCCGATGCTGGTGCCGCCGTCCGGCTTGCCATGCAGGATCGAGGTCAGCGAACCGCCGCCGACCAACTCGACCCCGACCACTACCCCAGTGCCCAGCGCGAACACCAACGCCGCCAGCACGGCGACCCGGCCCCAGCGCAGCTGGCGCAACAAGTCCAACCATCGGGCGGGAGCCGATTCGACCTGAGGAGTCGACTGTTGCGCCAGGTCGGAACCCTCGACGCGGGCAGTTGCCCGAATCGGCCCGGCGGTGGGGCGCAGCTGGGCGGTGCCCTCGCCGCCTTGGCCGAAGCCGATCGTCGAGTCGCTGACCTTCTTCATCAGCGTTGTCTCGTCGGCTGGTCGAGCCGCTCCCGCGCCCGGCACCGTGCTCGGCCGCGGAGGCCGTGGAGGCGGCGGCCCGAGCCGGGCTGGATCAGTAGTCGGCTCCGGCCCGCCGGACCGTACGACGGTGGTGTCGTCGGGCACTACCCGCAGCTGCGAGATGGCCTGCACCGGAATCACCTTGCGCAGGGTCTCGTTCGTACGACGCAGCGAGGCTTTGTAGACGGAGGTGCCGACGGTGATGATCACCGAACCGAAGCCCGCGCCGATCAGGGTGCCGGCGACTCCGAAATACGACGCGGCGACGGCCGACGTGACCGCCGCGAGGGCTCCGGCGATGACCTGGGTGAAACTCAGGTCCAGCCGCGCCTTGATGGACGGCTTCGGCTGGGTTTCATCATCGCGGTCAGGCGAATGCGGGGCGGTCATTAGTCCTTACGAGGTCGAAATTCCGGTCTTCTTTGACCCTTCTCTCTTCATTCATCGATCGGGAGCACCCGCTGTGTTCCAGGATGTGAGTGAGCGCACCACCGGCACCGTACCCCGGCCATTCCCGGCTGGCACTTTTTGCCGTCCGGTGGCCGAAAACTAGCGTACGTGTGAAGGCACAAAAGGCGGCGTGGTGACAATCATCGCCTGCCGGCGGCCGCGTACGTCCACCTCGACCTCGTCGCCTGGTTTCACCCCGGCGGCGGTGTCCAGCAAAGCCAGCCCGATCCCGGTTCGCAGGGTCGGCGAGAAGGTTCCGCTGGTGACCTCGCCCACCACGGTGTCGCCGGCGAGCACCTGCATGTGCGCCCGCGGGATGCCGCGGCCGGTCGCCTTCAACCCGGTCAGCCGGCGGCGCGGTGCCGGCCGCTCGGCGACCAGCACGTCCCGACCCCAGAACGCCGGCTTGTCCCAGCCGACCGCCCACGCCGACCGGGCCTGGACGGGAGTGATGTCCATCGACAGGTCCTGGCCGTGCAGCGGATAGCCCATCTCGGTACGCAACGTGTCGCGAGCACCGAGTCCGGCGGCGCGTACGCCCAGGTCCTGGCCCGCCGCGAGCAGCGCGTCCCACACCTGGACGGTGTGCTCCACCGGGATGACCAGCTCGTATCCGTGCTCGCCGGTGTAGCCGGTCCGGCAGGCCACCACCTCGGCGCCGGCCACGTGGGTGTCTACGAAAGACATGTAGTCGTGGTCGGTCGGCACGTCGAGCCGGTCGAGCAGCTCGGCCGAACGCGGTCCCTGCACGGCCACGACGCCGTACGACTCGTGCCGACCGACGACCTCGATGCCGGCCGGCGCGGCGGCTGTGAGCCGGCGGACCACCTCGGCGGTGTTGGCCGCGTTGGGGACCAGGAAGACGTGGTCCGGGCCGTAGAGGTAGGCGATCAGGTCGTCGACCACGCCCGCCGAAACGTCGTCGCAGCACAGCGTGTACTGGGCCTGGCCCGGCGCGATCTTGCCGAGATCAGCGGTGAGGCAGCTGTTCACGAAGTCGGCGGCGCCGGGGCCGCGCACGGTCGCCTTGCCGAGATGGGACACGTCGAAGATCCCGACGGCTTCCCGTACGGCCGTATGTTCGGCGATGACCCCACCGCCGGCGTACTCGATGGGCATCTCCCAGCCGCCGAAATCGGCGATCTTGGCGCCGGCCTCAACGTGCCGGGCGTGTAGCGGGGACCGTCGCAGCGGGTTCTCACTCATAACAGGAACCTAACGTCTGCGACCCGGGGCCCGGCCAGCGGCAACACACCATAAGCTGACTGACGTGATCACACTCGACCTCTCCGCCGACTCCGCCGCCACGACCGTCGCGGACGCGGTCGTCATCGGGATCCACAGCAGCCCCGACGAGGATGGACCGGTGCTCGCGGCCGGTGCGGAGAGCCTCGACAAGGCGCTCGACGGCGCCCTCGCCGCGACCTTGCGCCAGCTCGGCGCGAGTGGCTCGGCCAGTGAGGTCACCAAGCTGGCCACCCTCGGCGCCACTACCGCCCCGGTGGTGCTGGCGGTCGGGCTCGGCGGCGAACCGGCGGACGGTGAACCGATCGACCAGGACACCCTGCGGCGGGCCGCAGGGGTGGCCGTACGGGCGCTCAAGGGCAACGAGCGGGTCGCGCTCGGCCTGCCGCTGGGCGACCTCGACGCGGTTCGTGGGGTGCTCGAAGGGGCTTTGCTCGGCGGGTACGAGTTCATCGCGTACAAGACGCCGTCGGCGAACGGCCGCAAGGAGCCGGTCTCCCAGCTCACCCTGCTCGTCGGCGACGCGCTGGACAAGGCCGACAAGGCCCTGAAATCCGAGGTCAAGCGCGCACAGACGGTGGCTGAGGCGGTCCGGCGGACCCGCGACTGGGTGAACACCCCGGGCAACTACATGCGGCCGCCGTCGCTCGCCGACGCGATGCGGGACGCGGTCGCCGGCAGCGGCGCCAAGGTCGAGGTGCTCGACGACGCCGCGCTGCGCAAAGCCGGCTTTGGCGGCATCCTCGCGGTCGGCGACGGCAGTGACGCGCCGGCCCGGATGGTCCGGATCACGTACTCACCGCGCGGCGCCAAGAAACACGTGGCGCTGGTCGGCAAGGGCATCACCTTCGACACCGGCGGCATCTCGATCAAACCAGTCGCCGGCATGGGCAAGATGAAGAGCGACATGGCCGGCGCTGCCGCCATCGTCAACACGATCATCGCCGCCGCCACCCTCAAGGTGAAGGTGAAGATCACCGCGTACGCGCCGCTGGCCGAGAACATGCTCTCCGGTGCCTCGTACCGGCCGGGTGACGTGGTCACCATGTACGGCGGGAAAACCGTGGAGATCATCAACACCGACGCCGAAGGCCGGATGGTGCTCGGCGACGCGATCGCGCGGGCCGCCGAGGACGACCCCGACTACCTGATCGAGACCTCCACGCTGACTGGCGGCCAGGTCGTCGCGCTGGGCAACCAGACCAGTGGCGTGATGGGTTCGGAGGACCTGCGGTCCCGGGTCGTGGAGGCCGGCGGCCGGGTCGGCGAGGCCATGTGGCCGATGCCGCTGCCCGACGACGTACGACACGGCATGGACTCCCCGATCGCCGACCTCTCGCAGACCAACCACAGCGGCGAGCGGGCCGGCCACATGCTGCAGGGCGGCGCTTTCCTGGCCGAGTACGTGCCCGAAGGTCTGCCCTGGGCGCACATCGACATCGCCGGCCCGAGCTACCACTCCGGCGGCGCGTACGGCCACATCGTCGGCGGCGGCACCGGCGTCCCGGTGCGTACGATCCTGGACCTGCTCGACGACATCGCCGAGAACGGCTGAGGGCCGCGTGCACAATCGGATTCCGATTGTGCACGTCGGGTGCCGCTGACCAGCACTAGCGCTCAGTGCCGCAACAATCGGACATTTCCTACGTGACATTTCTCAAGATGTCCGGTCTCATGCTTACCTGAGCCGTTGTTTCCCTGTTGAGCAACGGAAAGGAACGCATGAGCCTGTTCCGTACGACCGCCCGCGCGGCGGTTCTCCTCGGCGCAGTCGGTGCGCTGGTGGCGCCTGCGGCGAGCTACGCGGCGCCGGCCGCGGTGTCCGGCTACTTCACCGACGACGGTGTCCGCATCCGGTCCCAGCCGAACCCGTTCGATCCAAACAACGTGGTGGGGCTCGGCTACCGCGGTCATTCGGTGACCGTCTACTGCTTGTTCAACGCCGACGCGAACGGCAACTTCTACCAGCTACGCGACAACACGACAGGTGTAAGCGGCTATTCGAGCATCGCCTACACCCACGCCAACGGTGACGTGAGCTACTGCCCGAACGGCAGCGGCTGACCGCCGTCCGTCCGCAACGACTCGCTTGCACGAGACCTGGATCCACCGGTTCTGCGTGGAGGTGAAGAGCTTTGCCCTTCACCCAGCGGTGGATCCAGGCTCCGGCGAGTGGTCAGTCCATGGAACCGCGCGGGACGACCCACTCATGCGGCTGGCCAGTGACATCCGCGATCAGGTCGAAGTCGTGGTCATAGTGCAGAATCGTCAGTCCGCGGCGCTCGGCAGCGGCGGCGATCAGCAGGTCTGGCAGCTTTCGACCACGTCGGCCGGCAGCGGCCAAGGCTCTTTGCACTCCCCCGGCTCGCGCCAGGTCGCCTGGCTCCACATCCACGGCCACGAGCGTGCGATTCGCTCTCAGCAACGCATCCCATGCGTCGGCGTTGCGAGCAGAAGCTCCGACTTCGAGGTCGGAGAGCGTGCACCGAGCCAGACTCGACGTTGTCATCAACCGACGTACGGCCGCGCGAACACCATCGTGTTTGGCGATGCGAGCCAGCACGCTGGTGTCTGCCAGGTGCGTCAGCGCCACATGTCCTCCCTGTCAGGGAGGTCCATCGTCGACCAGACGTCGAGAGCCGCATCGATCGTGTCGCCACTGAGCGTCCGCCCGGTCGCGAGGTTCAAAGCGGCGTTCACCGTGTCCTTGATCGTCTTGGTGCCGAGATGCTCCTGAGCAGCGGCAAGAGCGCCTTCATCCAGATCCACGAGATGCTTCACAGGACGAGTATATACCAGCCACTCCGGGTATATCCTGAGTGGTAGGTCAGGACTTGAGGGACGGGAAGTCGTCCTCGGTGAACTCGCCGTCGACCTTCGTGTCGGAGTCGCCGTGTACGTCCCGTTCCCGCCCCCGCAGCTCTACCCGGCGGATTTTGCCGGAAATCGTCTTGGGCAGCTCGGCGAACTCCAGTCGCCGGATTCGCTTGTACGGAGCCAACTGCTCCCGCGCGAATCGCATGATTGACTCAGCGGTCTCGGCGGTCGGCGAAAATCCGGCCGCCAGCACTACGTACGCCTTGGGGACAGCCAACCGGATCGGGTCCGGCGAAGGCACCACCGCGGCCTCCACCACGGCCTCATGCTCAATCAGCACACTTTCCAGCTCAAAGGGCGAAATCCGGTAGTCCGAAGCCTTGAACACGTCGTCCGTACGCCCCACATAGGTCACGTAACCATCCGCATCACGCGATCCCACGTCACCGGTGTGGTAGTAGCCGCCGCGCATTGCCTCGCTGGTCCGCTCGTTGTCATCGCGATAGCCAGTCATCAATGCCACCGGACGATGGGCCAGATCCAGGCAAATCTCGCCTTCCTCAGCCGGCTGGCCGGTGATCGGGTCGACCAGTTCGACGACGTACCCGGGCAGCGGGCGGCCCATCGAGCCGGGTTTCACCTGCTGCGAAGGAGAATTACCGATCTGCGCGGTGGTTTCGGTCTGCCCGAAGCCATCCCGCAGCGTCAGCCCCCAATGTTGCTTGACCTTCTCGATAACTTCGGGGTTCAGCGGCTCACCGGCGCCGACGACTTCGCGTACCGGCACCTTGACCTTGCTCAGGTCGGCCTGGATCAGCATCCGCCACACCGTTGGCGGCGCACAGAAACTCGCCACATTGCACCGTACCAACTGATCCAACAACGCGGTGGCGTCAAAGCGCGCGTAGTTGTAGATCAGCACGGTCGCTTCCGCGTTCCACGGCGCGAAAACGTTGCTCCAAGCATGTTTTGCCCAACCTGGCGACGAAATATTAAGGTGTACGTCTCCCGGTTGCAGCCCGATCCAGAACATCGTCGACAGATGCCCCACCGGATAGGACGCGTGTGTGTGTTCGACGAGCTTGGGCTTCGCGGTCGTACCAGAAGTGAAGTAGAGCAACAAAGGATCGCTCGCCTGCGTCGGCCCATCGGGCTCGAAATCGGGCGAGGAGTCGTACGCGTCGCGGTAGCTCAGCCAACCCTCGACCGGCTCCCCCACCGCGATCCTGGTGTAGTCACCGGCCACCTCCGCGAACTTCGCGGCATCAACGGATCCGACCACCACATGGCGGGCGTTGCCGCGGTCGACCCGGTCACGCAGGTCCGCCGGCCCGAGCAGGGTGCTGGCCGGGATCAGCACGGCACCGAGCTTGATGCACGCGAGGATCGTCTCCCAGAGCTCGATCTGGTTGCCCAGCATCAGGATCAGCCGGTCGCCACGACCCACGCCGTGGCCGCGCAGCCAGTTCGCCAGCCGGTTCGACCGCTCGGACATCTGCGCGAACGTGAGCTTGCGCTCCGAGCCGTCCTCCTCGACCACCCACAACGCGATGCCGTCGTTGTCCTTCGCGACCACGTCGAGCCAGTCGAGCGCCCAGTTGAACTCGGTCAGCTCCGGCCAGCGGAACTGGGCGTACGCGGTGTCGTAGTCCTCGCGGTGGGCGAGGAGAAAATCGCGGGCGGTACGGAAGGTTTCGGTCGACGCGTTGGCCATCGCTGCTCCCTGACTGGGCAGTCAAAGTCGGGTGATGAGCAACACTAACGAGCGCGCGGGGACCTCGCGAGGGCGCTTGCCCGAACGGAGTGCCAAGATGGGGATCGTCCCACGTCAAACGTCAGGAGAACCCGTGACAGACGGCAACACCGTGTACGACATCGTCATCCTCGGTGGCGGCAGCGGTGGGTACGCCTGCGCATTGCGCGCGGTCGACCTGGGCAAGTCCGTTTTGCTGGTCGAGAAAGACAAGGCCGGCGGCACCTGCCTGCACTACGGCTGCATTCCGACGAAGGCTCTGCTGCACGCCGGCGAGGTCGCCGACCTCAGCCGCGACGGCATCCAGTTCGGCATCAAGACGACACTTTCGGGCATCGACATGAGTGGCGTCCACTCGTACAAGGACGGCATCGTCGGGCGCCTCTACAAGGGCCTGCAGGGCACCCTGAAGTCGCGTGGCGTCACGTATCTGGAGGGTGCCGGCAAGCTCGTCTCGCCGACCGCCGTCGAGGTCGACGGCCAGCGGTACGAGGGCCGGCACGTCGTCCTGGCGACCGGGTCGCAGCCCAAGTGGTTCCCCGGTTTCGAGCCGGACGGCGAGCGGATCCTCACCAGCGAGCACGCGCTCAAGCTCGACCGCGTACCAGCCAGCGTGGTCATCCTCGGCGCCGGCGCGATCGGCGTCGAGTTCGCGTCGATCTGGCGGTCTTTTGGCGCGGACGTCACGATTGTCGAGGCGTTGCCGAATCTCGTACCGCTGGAGGACAAGGACTCCTCCAAGCTGCTGGAGCGGGCGTTCCGTAAGCGCAAGATCGCTTTCCACACCGGCACCAAGGCGTCCAAGGTCGAGAAGACCGACTCGGGTGTGAAGGTGTCGCTGGAGAACGGCAAAGAGGTCGAAGCCGAGATCATGCTGGTGGCGGTCGGTCGCGGGCCGGTGTCCGCCGACCTCGGGTACGAGCAGCAGGGCGTCCAACTCGACCGCGGTTTCGTGAAGGTCGACGAGTATTGCCAGACCGCCGTCGAGACCATCTCCGCCGTCGGTGACCTGATCGCCACCCCGCAGTTCGCGCACGTCGGCTTCCAGGAAGGCATCCTGGTCGCCGAGCGGCTCGCCGGCCTGCAGGTGATGCCGATCGACTATGCCGGCATCCCACGGATCACGTACTCCGACCCGGAGGTCGCCTCCGTCGGCTACACGTCCGAGCAGGCGACGGAGAAGTACGGCGAGATCAAAGAGGTGTCGTACAACCTCGCCGCGAACGGCAAGTCGCTCATCCTGCAGACGCAGGGCGCGGTCAAGGTGATCGCCGCGAAAGATGGTCCGGTCGTCGGCGTACACATGGTCGGTGCCCGGGTCGGTGAGCTGCTCGCCGAGGCCCAGCTGATCTACAACTGGGAAGCTTTCCCGGCCGAGGTGGCGCAGTTCATCCACGGCCACCCGTCGCAGTCCGAGGCCATCGGCGAAGCGCATCTGGCGTTGGCCGGCAAACCGCTACATTTCCACAATTAGACGCAGCCACAATTAAAACAAACCTGTAGGAATCAAAGGGAGTCGCAACCGACATGCCGGTCTCCGTCAAACTGCCCGCGCTTGGCGAAAGCGTGACCGAGGGCACCGTCACCCGCTGGCTGAAGCAGGAGGGCGATCAGGTCGAGGCCGACGAGCCTCTACTGGAGGTGTCCACCGACAAGGTCGACACCGAGATCCCGTCCCCGGTGTCAGGCACGCTGAGCAAGATCGTGGTCGCCGAGGACGAGACCGTCGAGGTCGGCGCCGAGCTGGCCATCATCAACGACGGCGGTAACGCTGGCGAGGACGACGCCGGTACGAGCGAGGCCGCTCCCGCCGAGCAGCCCGCCGCCGAGCCGGAACCCGAGCCCGAACCCGCGGCCCCCGCCGCTGAGGCTGAGCCGGAGCCCGTACAAGCGCAGGAGAAGCCTGCCTCGGGCGGCTCTGAGGGTGGCACGCCGATCACCCTGCCGGCGCTCGGCGAGTCCGTCACCGAGGGCACCGTCACCCGCTGGCTGAAGCAGGTCGGTGACAGCGTCGACGTCGATGAGCCGCTGCTTGAGGTCTCCACCGACAAGGTCGACACCGAGATCCCGTCGCCGGTCGCCGGCACCCTGCTGGAGATCAGCGTCGCCGAGGACGAGACCGCTCCGGTCGGGGCGCAGCTCGCGGTGATCGGTACGTCCGGTGGCTCGTCCGCGCCGGCTGCCGCCGCTCCCACTCCTGCTCGGGAAGCCCCGAAACAGGAAGCTCCGCAGCAAGAGGCTCCGCCCGCACCGGCTCCTGCTGCCGCCCCCGCCCCGGTGGCTCAGGCTCCAACCGCCGCCCCGGCGGCGCAGACCTCGAACGGCGAGGCGGCCGGCGCGTACGTCACGCCGCTGGTCCGCAAGCTGGCCGCTGAGCACAACGTGAGCCTGGCCAGCCTGACCGGTACGGGTGTCGGCGGCCGGATCCGCAAGCAGGACATCCTGGACGCCGCTGAGAAGGCGAAAGCCGCCGCCGCGAAGCCCGCACCGGCAGCCGTCGCGGCTCCGGCAGCTCCGTCAGCGCCGGCCGCCAAGCCCGGTGCCGTCAGCGAGGCCGCCGCCGCGCTGCGCGGCAAGACCGTGCCGATGACCCGGATCCGCAAGGTGATCGCCAAGCGGATGGTCGAGTCGCTGCAGGTCTCCGCGCAGCTCACCACGGTTGTCGAGGTCGACGTCACGACCATCGCGAAGCTGCGCAATCAGGCCAAGGCCGACTTCGCGGCCCGCGAGGGCGTGAAACTCTCGTTCCTGCCGTTCTTCGCGCTCGCGACCGTCGAGGCGCTACGCCAGCACCCGCAGGTCAACGCGACGATCAACGACAACGAGACGGTCACCTACCACGACGCGGAGCACCTGGGCATCGCAGTGGACAGCCCACGCGGCCTGCTGGTCCCGGTCGTCCACAACGCCGGCGACCTGAACCTGGGTGGCCTGGCCCGCAAGATCGCGGACCTCGCCGAGCGGGTGCGTACGAACAAGGCCAGCCCGGACGAGCTGGGTGGCGGTTCGTTCACGCTGACCAACACCGGCAGCCGGGGTGCGCTGTTCGACACCCCGATCCTGAACCAGCCGCAGGTCGGCATGCTCGGCACCGGCGCGGTGGTGAAGCGGGCCGTGGTCATCGACGACCCCGCGCACGGCGAGATCATCGTGCCGCGCTCGATGGTCTACCTGGCCCTCACGTACGACCACCGCCTCGTCGACGGCGCCGATGCGGCCCGCTTCCTGGTCACCATCAAGGATCGGCTGGAAGCCGGCCAGTTCCACAGCGAAGTAGGCCTCGGCTAGCTCCGGTGTTGTTGATCTTGGTTAGTTGGCCCGTACGAAAAGGATATTCCGAACCGATGTCCGTTTTGCGTAGGCCAACTAACCAAGATCAACTTCCTGCGGCCATCAGCGGGAGTATGGGTAGATGAAGATCGCGATCACCGGGGCAAGCGGGATGATCGGTACGGCCCTTCAGCCTCTGCTGCGCGCCGACGGCCACGAAATCCTCCGGCTGGTCCGACGCGAGCCAGCAGCGCCGGACGAGGCTCAATGGGATCCCGACCACCGAAAGCTCGATCCGACACTCTTGTCCGATGTGGACGCGGTGATTCATCTAGCCGGCGTCGGTGTCGGCGACAAACGTTGGACTTCGGCGTACAAGAAACTTCTGGTGGACAGTCGAGTTAATGGTACGTCCGCGGTCGCCCACGCCCTGGCCGAAGCTGCCGCGGACGGGCGGCAGCGCGTGTTGTTGTCCGCGTCGGCGGTCGGTTGGTACGGCGACACCGGCACGATCCCGGTCGAGGAGTCGACGCCCGTCGGCGACGGATTCCTGGCCGATCTCGTACGGCAGTGGGAAAAAGCGACAGCGCCCGCGGCCGACGCTGGCGTGCGGGTGGTGCTGATGCGCAGCGGATTGGTCTGCGGCCGCGGTGGCGGTGTCATGGGCCGGATGCTGCCACTATTCAAGGCCGGCGTCGGTGGCCCGATGGGCTCAGGCAAGCAGTACTGGCCATGGATCAGCCTCCCCGACGAGCTTGCCGCGATCCAGTTCTTGCTTACCGCAAAAGACATTTCCGGACCGGTGAACCTGACCGGCCCGACACCGGTGACCAATGCGAAGTTCAGCCACGCACTCGGCCGGGCGCTGCACCGGCCGGCGTATCTGCCGGTACCCGGCTTTGCCCTGCGGATCGCGCTTGGCGAATTCGCTGACGAAGGCGTGTTGGCGGGCCAACGAGCGCTCCCGCAGAAACTCGTCGATGCCGGTTTTTCCTTCCAGCACCCCGACGTCGATGCCGCGATGGCCTGGATCGCCAGCTAGCCGAGATAACCCGTCGCGAACTTGACCTTGTGGTGGTGAACATCGCCGGGCTTGACAGCGAAAACGTCGAGTTCGCGGACGGTGAATGGCCCGATCCGGCCGATTCCTTGACGGCTGTGGTCGATGCACGTCGAATGGGGCACATCGCACCTGCCAGAGGGCTGCTCGTCGACACGATCATCGAGGAGAGTTCACGTGGGTATCCGGCTCATCGCCACCTTCACCGCTATCGTCACCGCCGCTGGGCTGCTGGTCTCACCGGCCGCGGCGAGGCACGCCCCAAAACCACCGGTGGTGACCTCCGGGAACGCCCGGTTTGAGGTTCTCTCCCCGGCCCTGATCCGGATGGAATACGCCGGCGACACGCGGTTTGTGGACGCGGCGACCTTCAACGCGATCGGGCGCGACAGTTTTTCGCGTACCGACTTCACCTCACAGACCAGCAATGGCTGGCTCACGATCCGCACGTCCGCGTTGACCTTGCGATACAAGGTCGGCTCTGGCCCGTACACGGCGAGCAACGTCTCGGTGGAACTGCGCAACGGCGCGCAGCAGGTGACCGCGCATCCCCTCTTCCCGGGCACCGCCGAATGTACGATCGGCGCGCTCTGTGAGGCGGAAAAGGCAGGTCTCAGCGGGGTTTCGGTGGCCACCGACCACACTGGATTCACCGGCACCGGTTTCGCGGCCGGCTTCGAGGACACCGGTGATTCGCTCAGTTACCGAACCACAGCGGCGACCACCGGCACGTACCTTTTTCGCGCCCGCTATGCGAACGCGCTCGGCGGCGACGGGCAAAGTGTCACTCGTACGCTGAGTGTGAGCGTCGACGGCGGCGCACCCAGTGCGCTCACTCTCCCGGTCACCGGGAGCTGGGACACTTGGGCGCTGGCCAACACCAATCTGATTCTTCCGGCCGGAGACCACACTGTCACCGTCGCCAAAGCAGCAAGCGATTCCGGCCATGTCAACCTCGACAGTCTTGCCGTCACCAGCGCGGACGCGCCCTATCCAGGGCCGGGCCAGCAGGCCCAGCCATGCCCGTACGGCACGGTTTGCGAGGCGGAGAAGGCAAACCTGACCGGCGGCGCCTCGCAGCAGAGCGACCACAACGACTTCTCCGGCGACGGGTTCGTCGCCGGGCTCACGCAGGCCGGCGCCGCCGCGGCCGTGCACCTGACCGGAGTGCCGGCGGCGGGAACGTACGCATTGCAGCTGCGATACGCGAACGCGCAGTCCGCTGCTCGTACGATCGCGGTAAACGAGGTGCCCGCCACGCTGCCACCCACCAGCAGCTGGGATTCCTGGCGGATCAGCAGCATTCCGGTCAACCTCCAGGCCGGCGACAACACGGTGACCATCGGCTGTCCCGACGCCGATTCCTGCCATCTCAACCTCGACACGGTGGCGGTCACCCGTACCGGTGCCGCGCTGCTCGCCCCACACGCGCCGCTTGGCGGATATCGGCGCAGCCTGGACGGCGTGAATGGCGCGGCACTGACCACGCCTGGCCTGCTCTACCAGGACGGCTGGTATTTGCTCGACGACACCACGTCCGCGATTTTCGACCCAGCGAGACAATCGGTGACAGCGCGGACGAATCACGGGGGCGAGCCTTACCAGGACGGTTATCTTTTCGCGTACGGGCAGGACTACAAGCGTGCATTGTCCGACCTGGCCACCCTGACCGGGCCGCCCAAACTGCTGCCGAGGTGGGCGTACGGGCTGTGGTATTCGAAGTATTACGACTACCACGAGGCTGACTACAAGACCATGCTCGCGAAATTCCGGTCCGAAGGCGTGCCACTGGACGTACTCGTCACCGACACGGACATCAAGTCGCCGGACACCTGGGACGGCTGGGAAATAGACCCGGCGAAATTCCCGAATCCTCAGGAGTTTTTCGACTGGTCCGCGTCCATGGGCCTGCACAACACCCTGAACATCCATCCCAGCGTACTCAGCTCCGATCCGCAGTTCGCCCAGGCGATGGCCACCGCAAAGGGAAAACTCACCAAACAGAATGCCAACTGCTACACCGACACGTCACACGCGGGCGACTGCTATGTCTTCGACTGGTCAGATCCTGACCAACTCGCCGCGTATCTCAACCTGCATCAGGGCATGGAAAGCCAGGGTGTCGACTTCTGGTGGCTGGACTGGTGTTGCGAGCCGTCGCAGTCCTCCGCGGCCGGCGTCACCCCGGATGCCTGGATCAACCAGCAATACGCCCATAACACGAGCAAGAACATCGGTCGAGGTTTCGCCTTCTCGCGCGCTTTCGGGTCGCTGCAGGCCGGTGGTTACAGCGGCCAGCAGGGGTTGCCGACCGGTCCGTGGGCCGACAAACGCACCACCGTCCACTTCACCGGTGACACGACTTCGTCATGGGACACCCTGAAATTCGAGGTCGGCTACACACCGGGCGAAGCCGCGTCCACTGGATTGTCGGCAACCAGCCATGACATCGGCGGCTTCAATGCCAACCAGTCGAATCTGCCGGACGACCTTTACGTGCGTTGGGCCCAGCTCGGCGCCTTCCAACCGATCTTCCGGTTCCACGGCAACCACAGCAATCGGCTGCCATGGGAGTACGGTGACGCGGCCCGGGCGGCCGTTGAGAAATTCCTGAATCTGCGGGAAAACCTGGTGCCGTACACATACAGCCTCGCGGCGGAGGCGAACCGTACCGGCGTGCCGATCGTCCGCCCGACCTACCTCGAATATCCCGGCCAGCCTGACGCGTACGCAGCGGCCGGCGGTGAGTATTTCTACGGCCCGAGCGTCCTCGTCGCGCCGACGACAACCGCGGGCACCACCGCCACCACCTCGGTCTGGGTGCCGCCGGGTCAGTGGACCGACTACTTCACCGGCGTCACGTACACCGGGCCGTCCACAGTGGACATCAGCAGCACCTGGTCGACGATGCCGGTGCTCGTCAAGTCCGGCGGGATCTTGCCGCTGAGAACCGGAAACGTGACCAATGACGTACAGAATCCGCTGACCGCCGCCACTGTCAACGTCGCGGTCGGTGCCGATGGCGCGTTTTCCCTTTATGAGGACGACGGTACGACGACGAACACCTCCGCCTACGCGACCACCGCTGTCACCTATGCCGACCACGGCCACCGACTGGCCATCGCGCCGTCGTCCGGCACCTTCGCCGGACAGGTCCAGCAGCGGACCTGGACCGTACAGTTCCAGAACGCTACCCCGCCGACCAGCGTGACGATCGACGGAAGGTCCACCAGCCAGTGGACCTGGTCGGCGAGCACCCGAACTCTGACGGTCAATGTCGGCAAGAAGTCAGTGCACGCGCCGACCGTGGTGGGTTACCGCTAGACGGTGTGGAGTTCACGCTGGGCGATGGCATGCTCGTCCGTACGGGAGTCATAGCGCCAAAAGTCGCGCAGCCACAGTGCGGTCACGCCCACGCCGACGCAGCAGAGCACGCCGCCGGACAGGATCGCGGACCGTACGCCGGTCAGGTCCGCCATCATGCCAGCGCGGGCCTCGCCACCGAGCGGCCCGATCGAGTAGGACAGCACCTCGATCCCGGCCAACCGGCCGCGTTTGGAGTCCGGGATGGTCTGGTTCCAGATCACCGAGCGGAACAGGCCGCTCATCATGTCCGCGCCACCAGCGACCGCGAAGGCGACCAGCACCAGCCAGATCGAGTTCGTCAGCGCGGCGACCGCGGTGGCGGCGCCCCAGGTCGCGGCGGCCAGCACCACCGCGCGGCCGTGGTGATGGACCCGGGAAGTCCAGCCGCTGGTCGCGGTGGCGAGCAGGCCGCCGACCGTACCGGCCGAGTAGAGCAGCCCCAACACCGTCGGTTGTTTCAGCACTTCCGAGGCGTACGCAGGAAAAAGCACTACCGGTGAGGCCATCAGCATCGCGACCATGTCCACCAAGTACGTGCCGAGCAGGTCCTTTCGCCGGACCGCGTAACGGATGCCATCCACAATGGACGCCACCGACGGCGGCTGGCCCCCGTCAGTGACCGGGTAGCGCCGCAGGCCCGCGAAAAGAGCGGTCGCGGCGATCAGCCCAGCCACGTCGATCCCGAACGCCAGCGGCACCCCGACCTGCGCGATCACGATGCCGCCCAGGGCCGGACCGACCAACATCGACAGCTGTACGCCAAAAGACGACAACGCGACCGCCGCCGGCAGCTGCGCGTGGCTGACCACCCGCGGCAGCAACGCCTCCCGGCTGGGCCGCTGCAGCGACGCGACGGCCGCCAACAGCGCGCCGAGGACATAGATGATCCAGACCTGCGGATGCGGCAACATTGCGTTCCCGAGCAGGCCCACGGTCAGCAGCACCTGCCCGACCCCGGTGAGCACCAACATCGTCCGCCGGTCGACGTGATCGGCCAGCGCGCCGCCATAAAGACCGCAAACAATCAGTGGCAGCAACTCAATCAGCCCCAGCGCGCCGACCGCGAAGTTGGAGCCGGTCAGGTGGTAGAGCTGGAACGGCAGCGCCACATACGTGATCATGAAGCCGAAATAGAAAACCGTGCCGGCCGCGAACAGGATCCGGAAATCCCGGTCGCCGCGCAACGGGGTCACGTCCAGTCGCAGGGACGCCAACCGGCGCCGCCAACCAGGATTCTCGACTTGATCGTCTTCAGACACGTCGTCACATTTTCCTGGGCGACGGCCGGCCCGGCAAACGATTTACCAGCGTTAACGGCAGGTCGGTACCGAGACGAACCGGCCCACCGAGACGTAGCCGGCATACATCCAGCCGGTGACGGAGGTCGTGTTGTCCGTCGCGTAATACCAGAAGTTGTCCTCGTTGCCGTTGTTACAGTGCACGGTCAGCGAGTGGTTCGAGTAGCAACTTCCCAGCACCGCGCCATTGGGCCACGAGCTGCGAATGTTCGTGCCATCGGAGCACTGGCCCGGCACGTCCGGCGTGGACATCGGGCGAGCCACCGCGGCACTGGCCGGTGCCGCCGAGAAAATCGCACCGGCTATCGCCGCACCCGCCACCGCTACCAGCACCTTGTTACCCACCAACACCGTCACCTCTTCGCTCGAATGAGAAACCGCCCGATTCAGGCGGTATTTCGAGCGTACTGAATGACAATTGTCACCCAAGCGGGCCGATTCGGTCCTAGTAACCGAAAACACATTTATCGCGCGGCGCGAGGTCCGAGCCGCTCAGGTGGCGTACAGATGCGATCGCGGTGCCGGCCACAACCACGGCGGCCGGCGCCCCGTCCACCTGTGCCGAACGGCACGAGTCAGGTCCCCAGCGAAGCCGCACGCTCCGCCCGGTGCCACAGACAGCGTTGTTGGCTATTCCTCGATCGTGATGGCCTGGGAGGGGCAGATCATCGCCGCGTCCCGTACCGCCGCCGCGTACTCAGCGCCCGGCGATGCCTGCAGCAACACCACCAGGCCATCGTCCTCGTCCTGGTCGAAAACGGCCGGCTCGGTCATCACACACTGTCCCGATCCGATGCATTTGTCACGATCCACGATTATCTTCATGTTCTTCTCCTACCAGCTAACCGGAAGTTCGTGCACTCCATACACGATCATGTCGTGCTTGAACCGGATCCGCTCGGGCGGGATGGCCAGTTTCATGGTCGGGATCCGGCGGTAAAGGGTCCCGTAGACGACCTGCAACTCCACTCGGGCGAGCGGCTGCCCGAGGCACTGATGGATGCCGTACCCGAAAGCGACGTGCTGGCGGGCCGATCGGGCCAGGTCCAGCGCGTCCGGGTCGGCGAAGGCGTCCGGATCACGGTTCGCCGCGTCGCCGGCCACGATTACGCCCTCCCCGGCCCGAATCAACTGGCCGGCAACGGTCACGTCCTCGGTGGCGACCCGGCGCCGCCCACTCTGGGTGATCGTCAGGTAGCGCAACAGCTCTTCGACCGAGCTCTTGACCAGCGCCGGGTTCGGGTCCGTACGCAGCAGCGCCAGCTGGTCCGGGTTCTGCAGCAGCGCCGCGGTGCCCAGCCCAATCATGTTGGCGGTCGTCTCGTGGCCGGCGACCAGCAGCAGCCGGGCCATCCCGACGATCTCCTGCCGGGTCAGGGTCCCAGCGCGCAACTGCTGGACTACGAGCCGGCTGATCAGATCGTCGGCCGGCTCACGGTCCTTCGCGTCGACCAGCTCGGTCAGGTACGCGCCGAGTTCCTGGGTCGCCTGCAGCGCCTCTTCTTTGGTGGTGGCTGAAGAAATCAGCCGCCGACTCCAGCCTTGGAAACGGTCGTGGTCCTGGTACGGGACTCCGAGCAGCTGGCAGATCACCAGCGATGGCAGCGGCAGTGCGAAATCCCGCACCAGGTCGGCCGACGAACCGTTCGCCAGCATGTCGTCGATCAGACCGTCCACAATGGACTGAATGGGCGCCCGCAGCGCCTCCATCTGGCGCATCGTGAAGCTGCTGATCAACATCCGGCGCAACCGGGAGTGCTCCGGGTCGTCCATGTTGATGAACGACCGGAAATGCTGGCGGCTGATCGAGCTCGCGACGCTCACGCTCGGATAGCCGGACAGTCGCGAGTCCGCGCTGAAGCGGCGGTCCGCCAACACCGCCCTCGCGTCCGCATAGCGGGTGACGAACCAGACCTCCTGGCCATCCCAGTTGCGTACCCGGCTGATCGGCTCAGTCTCCCGCAGCTGTCCATAAGCCGGCGGTGGGTCGTACGGGCACTGCCGGCTCATCGGAAATGCGGGGGTCTCCTGAGTCTGCGTCATGGTGCCGCTCCTCCCGATTGGATAGTTAGCTTAGCTTAGCTAACTAGCAGTCTGGCGGGCAATCATGTGGTTTGTCAGACTCCGTTGGCGGCCGGAGTGCCTGCGGCGGGCCGCGTCCGATCACGTCGCCAGACCCGACCCAGTTGGCGGTCGGACCTACCGCCAATGACCGGGAACGGCCTGGCGGCCGGTGTAGTCGGCCATCGCGACACAGCAGAATGAGCCCATGACGGAACCGACGATCTTGGCTACCTCCGGCGGCTGGAGCCGCGGGTCTCGCTATCAGCTGACATACGGCCCACTGCTGCACCTCGCGCTGGAGCTGTCCGGCGTGGATGGCCGCCGGCCGAAGGTCTGCCACATCGGCACCGCCGGCGGAGACCAGCAGTTCTGGCTCGCCGCCGAGGACGAGGCGGCCCGGCTGGCCGGCGTCGAGGCGAGTCACCTGAACCTGTTCCCGATGCCGAACGTCGACGACATCGAGGCGCACCTGCTCGACCAGGACGTGATCTGGGTGAACGGCGGCAGCGTCGCGAACCTGCTGGCCGTCTGGCGCGTCCACGGCCTCGACGAGATCTTCCCGCGGGTCTGGCAGGCCGGCGTCGTCCTCGGCGGAGTCTCGGCGGGCTCGCTGTGCTGGCACATCGGCGGCACCACCGACTCGTACGGCCCGGACCTGCGGCCAGTCACCAACGGCCTCGCCATGCTCCCGTACTCGAATGGCGTGCACTACGACAGCGAGAAACAGCGCCGTCCGCTCTTCCAGAAACTGATCGCTGACGGCACGCTGCCAGCCGGCTACGCCACCGACGACGGAGTGGGGCTGCTCTACCGCGGGACGATTTTCGTCGAAGCACTCACCGAGGTCCCCGACCGAGGCGCCTACTTCGTCGAACCCACCGGCGACGGCACCGCCACTGAGACCGCTCTGCCCGTACGGCTGCTCCCCTCACCCTCCTGACCGTCGCTCTCGCTGCACAATCGGATTCCGATTGTGCAGGTCTACCTAGTAGTACTTTGTTAGGTTCGTAGAATTTGGTGGCAGGTATGGCATGCGCCGGCCCAGGTGGCGAGGATGTGCTGGATTTCTCGTATTATTTGGTAAAGGGTTGGGGGTGGGCCGG
>NZ_BAAANY010000030.1:0-17885 GCF_039530045.1 Fodinicola feengrottensis
TCCACCTCGCAGCCCTCATCACCTACCACCAGGCACATCAATTAGCAGACACGCCCTAGGGGCACGGTGTCCTCGCCTGCGACGTAAGGCGCACGGATACTGGGCGGTGCGCCAAGAACTCCTGCCCACGGCGGGAGGTAAACGGCGCCTGTTCCGTCGGTCCACGTACACCACAGCCACACAAGCCCAGGCCGATCTGGACGTGGGGCGCGCCATCCTGGCGCTCCCAGGGCCCGACGACGACGACGGCAGGGAGAACGTGGCCGCGTTGTTGGCGCACCTGTCCCGAACCGGTGAACCGCTTCCTGAGCCCGACACTGTCCAACGCCGGCTACACGCGCCGGTGACGTTGACCGCGAAAGTCACCATCGCGCAATGGTTGGATCAATGGCTGGCCGCCAAACGAGGCCGGACACCGAAGTCATACGAAGTCGACGTGCGGGTGCACCTCAAACCCCGGATCGGGAATATCCGCATCGACAGGCTGACCGTCGGCCAACTGGCGGACATGTTCGACGCGATCGACGAGGAGAACATCGCGCGGGAGGCCAACAACACCGCCCGGCGCGACATCGAGTCGCGCCGCAAAGCCGCGCACGGCCGCAAGGACAAAGCCGTCCTACGCGAGGAACTCCACGCACTGCCGCCGTACCGGCGCCCAACCGGACCCACCACGCAGAAGAACATCCGGGCATGCCTGCGGGCGGCGCTGAACAAGGCGATCTCCCACCAACTGATCACCTTCAACCCAGCCGCCCACCTCGACATGCGTGACACCAAGAAGACCCGGCCGCTGGTCTGGACGGCGTCCCGCATCGAGTTCTGGCAGCAGACCGGTCGCGCGCCCGGACCGGTGATGGTGTGGACACCCGAGCACACCGGAGCGTTCCTGGACCACATCACCAACGACCCGCTCTATCCCCTCTTCCACCTGATCACCTTCCGCGGGCTACGCCGCGGCGAAGCGTGCGGCGCCCGCTGGATCGACCTAGACGAAGCAGAGGAACCCCTCACCATCGCCACCCAACTCGTCCTGGACGGCTGGGACGTGGTCGAGGCGCCACCCAAAACCCAGGACGGCAACCGCACCATCGCCCTGGACGCCACGACACTCTCCACCATCCGCAAACACCGCACCCGACAGAAACAACACCGGCTCGCCCACGGAGCCAACTGGAACGACACCGGACGCATCTTCACCCAAGACGACGGCTCCTGGCTACACCCCGGAAAGGTCACCGACCACTTTCAACGCCTCGTCACCGACAGCGGCTTACCCCCGGTCCGACTCCACGACCTTCGACACGGCGCCGCCGCCCTCGCCTACGCCGCCGGAGCCGACACCAAAGACATCCAGGAAATGCTCGGCCACGCCAACCTCAACTTCACCTCCGACACCTACACCAGCGTCCTGCCCCAGCTCGCCCACACCAACGCGAAGCCACCGCGAAAATCGTTCCCAGAAAAGCCCAATGAGATGAAGGAAACATCCTGGGCACACAATGGGCACACAACCGCTCCACATGCGCCGTCACGCATGGATCACCGCAGCCGCCCACGATCAACAAAAACACAAAACCGCAGCTCACACGCAGTGTGCTGCGGTTTCGGACGAGAGCCGGCGAGGGGACTTGAACCCCTAACCTTCCGATTACAAGTCGGATGCGCTACCAATTGCGCCACGCCGGCGGACCCGTCAATGGTAGGCGATGGCGGTGGGCGGGTCTGGCTGCGGGCGGCGGTGTCGTAGCCGGGAGGCAGACTCAGGAGCATGCGGGTCGTGCTGAACACCGAGCGCCAGCCGGCGTTGCTGACCGTCGATGAGGCGGGGGCGCCGGTTGGACCGGTGCGGCGGACCGCTGACGTGGTGGCGGAGGTACGAGCGGCGTCCCCCGATACGCGGTGGGTGTGGCCCGACGCGGTCAGCACTTATAGACCGCTGCTGGCGGCGGGCGTACGGGTGCAGCGGTGTCATGATTTGGCGCTGACCGAGGCTTTGCTGCTCGGGTACGACGGGCGGTGGGGTCAGCCGCGGGCGGTGGCGGCGGCTTGGGCGCGGCTGACGGGGCATCCGGTGCCGGCCGATCCGGAGCCAGCGCAACGGGACGCGCCGGCGTCGTTGTTCGAGCCGGACCGGACCGGACTGCCGCCGGAGGTGGATCCGCTGGAGGCGGCCCGGCTGGTGTTCGCCGACCAGCAGCGCCGGATCGCGGCCCTCCCCGAGCCGGGCAAGTTCCGGCTGCTGGTGGCAGCGGATTCGGCGGGTGCGCTGGTGGCCGAGGAGATGGGCCGCGCTGGGCTGCCGTGGCGTACGGACGTCCATGACGCGCTGCTGGCCGCGCTGCTGGGTGGCCGGACGCCTCCGGGCGTAAGACCGACCCGGCTCGCTGAGCTCGCGAACCAGGTGGGCGAGGCGTTGGGCAACCGGTCGCTGAATCCCGACTCGCCGGCTGAGGTGCTGCGCGCGTTCGGCCGGGCCGGGCATCCGCTGGAGAACACCCGGTCGGCGGCGGTGAAGCAAATCGACCATCCGGCGGTCGAGCCTTTGTTGGAATACAAGGAACTCGCGCGCATCTTCACGGCGAACGGCTGGGCCTGGCAGGCCGAGTGGGTACGGGACGGCCGGTTCCGCCCGGAGTACGTGCCGGCCGCGGTCGTCTCCGGCCGGTGGGCGACCCGCGGTGGCGGCGGGCTGCAGATCCCACGCCGGCTACGCAAGGCGGTGGTGGCCGAGGACGGCTGGGTGCTGATCGTCGCCGACGCGGCGCAGGTCGACCCGCGGATCCTGGCCGCGATGTCCGGCGACACCGGGATGCTGCGGGCCGCCCGCGAACCAGACCTTTACTCCGCCCTCGCCGCGGAGGCCTTCGCCGGCGAGCGCGCGAAGGCGAAACTTGGGCTGCTCGGCGCCATGTACGGGCAGACCGGTGGCGCTGCGGCAGCCCCGCTGGCAACCCTTCGCCGCCGCTATCCGCAGGCCCTTGAACTGCTGGAACAAGCCGCCCAAGCGGGTGAGACCGGCGGCTTGGTGCGCTCGTGGCTGGGCCGTACGTGCCCGCCTGGCAACGCGGCGGTGGCCGAGCCGTCGGACGGCGGGGTCAGCGAGGACGGGCCACCGGATCGTACGAGCGTGTCCGCGGCCCGTGCCCGCGGTCGCTTCACCCGCAACTTCGTCGTGCAGGCCACCACCGCGGAGTGGGCCGGCGCACTGATCGCGGACCTGCGTACCCGGCTGACCGGCATCGACGGCGCCGAGTTGGTCTTCTACCAGCACGACGAGGTGATGGCCCACGCCCCGAAGGACGTGGCTGACCAGGTGGTCACCGCCATCGGCGAAGCCGCCGCGACCGCGACCCGGCTGCTTTTCGGCGCCACCCCGGCCCGCTTCCCGGTCGCCGTCGACGTGGTCGACTGCTATGCCGACGCCGCCCACGGCACCCTGCTGGGCTGACGCCGACCCGAAAATGCCGCCCCCGAATTCCAGCCTGCCGGCTGGGGGCGACAATTTCGGGCCGCATGTTCTAGCTGATATGCAGGGAGAAAATGTCGATGCTTGGGTTGAAATACTGGTAATGGTGCTTCGGGAACCATTCCCGGCATGCCGAGCAGCCGGGCGCTTTGTAAACGAACCATCCGGAGTTGTTGCCGCTGTCATAGGCGTCGACGGGGAAATAGCCGTTGCCGTTGTACAGCTGGATATCACCGGCGTACGCGAAACAACGGTCGCCGGGGATCTGGTGGAAATGGAGGAACCCGTCGCTCGCGCCGATGCAGCGGACCTCTTGCAACGTCGGTGGCGCCGCACTGGCAGGCCCGGTGATTCCCAGCACAACCGCCGCCGCGACCGCGACGAAGGTGAGCGTCTTTGCTGTGAACATTGAGCGAAAATCCCCATTCGGTCGCCTCAACTGGCCCTTTCCGGCCAGCCAGCATTGTGCCCTCCAGACGGATCGTACGCAATTGACGAATGTCAGATCCACCCGGTGGATCAGGACTTCAGAAAATGAGGAGCTTACGAACGAAAGCGCGCACTATTTGACTTCCCAGCGCTGAACGGTCGCGAGGTTCAGCGGTTGTACGATTGGGCCTCGGAGTGTCATTGTTGTTGAGAGAAGTCGCCAGTAATCCACCACCGCAACAAAGAACAACCACCCCGACCGAGATGATGACGATTATCAGCGCGCAACCGAAAATGCCGCCCCCGAATCGAGGCTGCCAGCGAGCACCGACATTTTCGCGGCGCACCCGGCTTCGGCGTCGCATTGTTCGCAACGCCCCTTCGCTTGCGGCAGGCGCAAGTAAAGGGCCGTTGCGAGCAGAAGGTCAGAGGGCGCGTACGTCGATGGCGTCCGCCATGGCGTGGTAGCCGGCGTCGCTGGGGTGCAGGTGGTCGCCGCTGTCGTACGCCGGCCGCATCCGGTTCGGGTCGGCCGGATCGGCCAGCGCGTGGTCGAAATCGACGACAGCGTCGAAGGCTCCGCTGGTACGGATCCACTGGTTGACCGCGGCCCGAACAGTCGCGCCGTGCGGGGTGTCGTAACCCGGGTACGGGCAGCCCTCGGTCGGCGTCAGGGTCGCGCCGATCACCCGGATCCCGCGGGGGTGCGCGGCGGCGATCAGCGCGCGATAGCCGCCGATCAGATCCTGCGCGCTCACCAGTTCGCCGAGTCCGCCTTCGCCGAAACCGATGTCGTTGATGCCTTCCAGGACGATAACGGTCCGTACGTCCGGCTCGCCCAGCACATCCCGGCCGAACCTCGACAGGCCACTGTCCCCGAAGCCCGGCGAGTCATGCAACAGCCGGTTGCCGGAGATGCCAGCGTTGGCGATCCCGGTAGGGCGACCGTCGGCGAGTCGTTCGGCAAGCTCGTCGGGATAGCGATTGTTCTTGTCCACACTGGAAAAAGCGCCATCGGTGATGGAATCGCCAAAGGCGACCACGGTGCCGCGGCCGGTCGCCCCCACCACGTCGACACCGGAAAGGTAATACCAGGACTCCGAGTTTTCGTTGAAGGCGGCCGATCCGCTGTCCGAGCGGTGGTCGCCAGCGGCCCGGTACGAGGTGGCCGACGCCAGCGGATGGAAGGTCGCTGGGCCGGTGGGACCAGCGAAGTAGAGCGTGACCGCCAGCCGATCCAGCCCCAGAACGGGCAGCGGGACCGGGTCGGAAATCGCGGTACGACCGGCGGCCACCGCCGTCGACAGCGACCAGCCGAAGCTGACCGGCCGCAACGATCCGGCGCGTACGGCCGCCCCGTCAGCGGCCTGCCCGACAGTGGCGCCGGCCAGCCGCAACGGCGTCTTGCCGTACACATTGGACACTCGGATCCGGATCGCCGCACCGGCTCGGCTGACGCGTACGACCTCACGAATCGACTGGTGGTCGAAGCCGGTCACCGACCAGTTGGTGGCGCCGGTGTCGCCAGGAGCAGCGACCTGGGCCGACTCCCACCCGCCGGTCCAGCCGACCGGCGACGCCACCGCGGGCGCCCCGGCCGCGCCGACGACCAGCGCCGCCGCGACCGAAACTCCTCGAAGAAAGTGCGTTCTCATTTCGATATCCTCCTCGGTTTCCTAAGGACATCGAAACGGTCGACGGCATCTCTACATCCGCCGAGGGCAGCTACTCCGGAGCTGGACCGGTGGTGGCTCTTACGACCAGGTCGGCCGTCAGCATCCTGGTCCGCGGCGCCGGCCGCTCACTGGTGTCCAGCAGCAGCTCGCCAGCCGCCCGGCCCTTTTCCCGGAGCGGCTGTCGGACGGTCGTGAGGTGCGCCAGCGCGGCGTCCGGCACGTCGTCGAAGCCGGTGACGGACATTTGCGCTGGCACCGAGATCCCCCGCTCGGACAGCGCGTCCAGGACGCCCAACGCGACGATGTCGGTGATGGACACGATCGCCGTACGGTCCGGATAGGCATCCAGCAGCTTGCCGGCGCCCTGCGCGGCCAGCTGCCGGTCGTTGGCCGGCAACTCCATCACCGGCACGTCATCCCAGCCGACGCCGACCGCCTCCAACGACCGGCGCAGCCCGTCCAACCTGTTGCGTACGACGTGATAGCCGGCGGCCCGCTGCCGATCGCGAGACGCGAAGCCAAAAGTGGCGTCCGGGCTGATCGCCGAGCTGACCACGCCCACCCGCCGGTGCCCGAGGTCGACCAGGTGCCGGGCCAGCGCGATCATCGCGGCCCGGTCGTCGACGCCGACGAAGTCCACGCCGTCCACCCCGGCCGGCTCGTCGACCACCACGGTTGGCACCGGGCGGTCCAGCACGGTCTGCAGGAACTCGTTGCCCTCCGGCATCGAATAGACCACGAACCCGTCCACCGCCGCCCGCGCCACCACGGCCGGATCAGTGCCGCTGGCACCTTCGACGGCTGGTACGAGCAGAAGCCCGACCCGGGCGTCCTCACAGGCCAGCGAGAGGCCCTCCAGGAAGGCCACCGCACCCGGGTCGCGGAACGCGTACGACAGCCGTTCGGTGAGCAGCAGCCCGACCGCGCCGGCCCGGCGGATCCGCAGCGAGCGGGCCACCGGGTCCGGGCCCGGGTAGCCGAGCCGCTTGGCGGTGTCCAGGACTCGCTGGCGCAGCTGCGGCGACAGCTGGTCCGGCCGGTTGTAGGCGTTGGAGACCGTCGTACGGGAAACCCCGAGCTCGGCTGCCAGCGAGGCGAGCGTCGCGGTTCGCCGGATCCGCTGGCCCGCGTGCTGTGCTGTCATGGACGGACCATAACCGATTCAGGCTCGTTTGCTCCGCAAAGGTCGACACTGACTGTGCTCAATGCAGGTTGGTGCGGTAATCGCAGGCTTTTAACGCACGAACGACCGGACTTCACAGTCCCTGGGCGATAACCGCGGCGACCCGGACCCAAGCGTCCCGGGTTTGCGGGGAAAGCGCGTGGTAGTCGATCCGGCCACCGTGGTCCAGGGCCGCGTCGTACGGCGTCTGGATGACCGCGCGCGTACGGCTGGCGAAGTGTTGCGCCAGGTCCGCATACGCGGCCTGCTCAATCGCCGGCGCCGGGGTGGAGAAGACCGTCACGGCGTGCGCGACCTTCGCCGCATATCCGTCCTCGACCAGCAGCTCCAGCATCCAGTCGGCGGCGAAAGCGGCGTCCTCACGGGGCAGCGTGATGACGACCAGCTGGTCGGCCCGCTCGATGATGGTCCGCCAGTTGTCGCTGTCGATGTTGTTGCCGGTGTCCACGATGACGATCTGATGGCTGCGGGTCACCGCGCGGGCCAGCCGTTGGACGACGTCGGTGGTGAGCAGCCGGCCGATCCGCGGATCCTCGTCGGAGGCCAGCACGTCGAAACAACCGTCGTCCTGGCGGCGCAAGTAGGCGTCCAGCTCTTCCGGATACGGCCCGCCGGTGGCTTCCAGCTCCGGCAGGTCGTGCAGCAGGTGCTTGATCGTGCGGCCGTGCCGGGCCGTACCAGCGCGCAGCCCGAGGGTGCCGCGCAGCTCGTTGTCGTCCCAGGCCAGCACACCCCGGCGGCGCAGCACGCCGAAGCTGGCCGCGGTCAACACGGACGCGGTGGTCTTGTGCGCGCCACCCTTGGGGTTGATGAAGGCGATCACCCGGGGGCCGGGGATCTGCGCTCGCACGGTGTCGATCAGCCGGGCGATCTCCGGGGCTGGATACTGGTTGAGAGCCAGCGGGTCGGCCAGCTGGGCTTGCGGAGCCTGCGGGGCACGGACCACTGCCTCGTCTTCCTCCGCGCGACGGCGGTTGAAGAGCCGCCGCCAGCCGGACGGCGGGTGCTCTGGCGGGCCGGACTCACGGATCGACTCTCGTACGGCGCCGTGCCGGTTCGGCGGGGACCACTGAGTTGGCGGTATGGTCGGCGGTCGCTCTGTCACAGCCCCGCTCCCCTCCATGCGTCGGCGCCCGGACACCATTGTCGACGGTGTATCAGGAAGACCGCTATGAGCCTACGGCCATCGGTGCCGTGACCTGCATCCGACACCACCTCTGGTTACGCAGCGTCGCTGATTGGGTACGAGCTCGATTCTGCCCGGTTTCTCATCGAAGAGGGTGGCCCGAGTCACTCGCGAAATGTAGGTTGACTGCGGGCTGCCTGCATGGAGGCCCGAGGGCAAGGTGGGTCGAAACGGAAATATGCCAATCATCCTGGCGTAGTTGATCTTCCGTACGACCGGCCTGGGCGGCAAGCACGTCACCGTGCGCCACCCGCTCCCTCCACTCGGATCGTCCGGCACGTTCCTGCCGGTGGAAGGAAGCACGATGGCTACTGTCACGTACGAGGGGGCGAGCCGGATCTATCCCGGCACCACGACTCCCGCGGTCAACAAGCTCGACCTGGAGATCACCGACGGCGAGTTCCTGGTCCTGGTAGGCCCGTCCGGCTGTGGGAAGTCCACGTCGCTGCGGATGCTGGCCGGTCTTGAGGACGTCGACGAGGGCGCGATCAAGATCAACGACCGCGACGTGTCCAACCTGCCGCCCAAGGCCCGCGACATCGCGATGGTCTTCCAGAACTACGCGCTCTACCCGCACATGACGGTCTTCGACAACATGGGCTTCGCGCTCAAGCTGAAGAAGGTCCCGAAGGCGGACATCAAGAAGCGGGTCGCCGAGGCGGCCAAGATGCTCGACCTCGAGCCCTACCTGGACCGCAAGCCCAAGGCGCTCTCCGGTGGCCAACGGCAGCGGGTCGCGATGGGCCGCGCAATCGTACGCGAGCCCCAGGTCTTCCTGATGGACGAGCCACTGTCGAACCTGGACGCCAAGCTGCGCGTGCAGACCCGTTCGCAGATCGCGTCGCTGCAGGCCCGGCTCGGCACGACCACTGTCTACGTCACGCACGACCAGGTCGAGGCCATGACGATGGGCCACCGGGTCGCCGTCCTCAAGGACGGCTTCCTGCAGCAGGTCGACACCCCCCGCGCGCTCTACGACACCCCGAAGAACGCGTTTGTGGCCGGCTTTATCGGCTCGCCCGCGATGAACCTGAAGACCGTGCCGCTGGTCGACGGCGGCGCGCAGCTGGGCGGCATCGTCGTACCGCTGACCCGCGAGCAGGTCGCGGCGGCCGGCGCGAATGGCGCGAAGACGGTCACCATCGGCTTCCGGCCGGAGGACCTGGACATCGCCGGCAACGGCAAGTCGCTCACCAAGGAAGACGACCCCGGCTTCTCGATCAACGTGGAGCTGGTCGAGGAACTCGGTTCGGACGCCTTCGTTTACGGCACCGCCGAGCTGGGCGGCGACCAGGAGCGGATCGTCGTGCGTACGGACGGCCGTACGCCGCCGGCGATGGGCGACAAGGTGTCGATCGCCATCCGCAAGGGCCAGGAGCACCTGTTCCACGCCGAGACCGGCGAGCGGATCCGGGCCTAGTTTATCTCGTACGAAAGCGCCCCCGGCCTGGTTGGCCGGGGGCGCTTTCGTCCAGCTCAGCGGGTGATATCGACCTGCGAGAAGGACTTGTAGTGGTCGCCGGTGTAATACCAGTGCGCCGGGTTGGTGCTGCCTCCACCGGTGATGATGCGGCGAGTGCCACGAGTCGGCGCACCGGGCGTCTTCACCGTGTATTCGTGGTAATAGCCGGAAGTTTGCGCTGGCAACAGGCCCTCACGGTTGTCAAAGACAACACCGTCCTGCGGGTACGGGAACGGGCCGCCCTTCTGCACCAACCGAACCGTGTCGGTCGCCTGCGACGGCAAGCTCGACAACCCGACGGTTGGCAACGGCAACGCTTTCTGCACGCTCGCTTGTTGCACGCTGGCTTGTTGCACGCTGGCTTGTTGGGCGCTGGCCGCTGCCGGTCCGGCGGTGACCGACGCCGGCGCGGTCAGCCCGAACAGTCCCGCCAGCAGCGCGGTCAGCAGCAGGAGGACGACGGGTTTGGGAGTACGAGAGTGTGGTCTCATGCGTTCGTACGATAGGTGCCGTTCGTCACTTATTGACGGATTATCCGAAGATTTCGCACTTTGATTACCATCTGGTTACCCGCCCACCCACCGCTCGCCGCTCGCTCGCCGCGAATGTAACCAAACAGCTCCGTTTTGTCCGTTTTGTGAACCGTACGGTTACATTCGCAGGTGCCCGACTGCGCAATAATCACTGGAGTCACAGAGGTAACGGTCGAGCCCGAAATACAGGACTCCCATCCCGAAATATGAGACGGAATCCGGTCAGCCACATTCCACGGTGACCCATGAGGTCGGGTCAATTTTCACTGCCAGTGATCAATTTCCGGGTGCGGCGCAAAACTGTCGTACCCACCCCCAAAAATCACCCCCACCCAGTGACGGGTGGGGGGCGGGTTCGAGGACCAATGTCCAACTAAAAATCAAGGTCCACCTCTCGACCCACCCCCCGCCCGTTCAAAGGGAGGGGGAAAGAAAAACAGACACCTACGACAATTCCGCGCCGTAACAGGTACTTCAACACCAAACCAGCCGCACGGGTTTCCATCCCAACCCCGCCCGCGCGGCGGCCGAAGGCCGTCCCGGTGTTCGAGGCGGTGGGGTGCCCGGTTTTTGGGCGCCCCGGCGACGCGAACACCTTCGCGCCGCGGCAGGAACTGCCGCCAGAGACTCAGCCGCGGCGTTGGCGAGCTACTTCGGCGAGGGTGACGGCGGCGGCGATGGAGGCGTTGAGGGATTCCGCGCCGGTGGCCATCGGGATGGAGATGCGCATGTCGCAGGTCTCGGAGACCAGCCGGGACAGGCCCTTGCCTTCGGAGCCGACCACCACGACCACCGGGTCGACGCCGGCCGCGAAGTCGTCGAGATCCAGTTCGCCGACGGCGTCCAGGCCGACGACCAGGAAGCCCTCGTCTTGGCAAGCCTTGAGGGCTCGTACGAGGTTGGTCACCCTGGCCACCGGGAGCCGGGCGGCGGCGCCGGCGGACGTACGCCAGGCGGTCGCGGTGATGCCGGCGGAGCGGCGGGACGGGAGCACCAGGCCGTGCGCGCCGAAGGCACCGGCGGAGCGGATCACCGCGCCGAGGTTGCGCGGGTCGGTCACCCCGTCCAAGGCGACCAGCAGGCCCGCGGCGGGCTGTTGGCGGACCTTGCCGAAAACGTCGTCGAGCTCGGCATACTGGTACGGCGGGACCTGCAGGCCGATGCCCTGGTGCAGCACCCCGCCGGTCATCCGGTCCAGCTCGGCCCGGGAGATCTCCAGGATCGCGAGTCCGCGGTCGGCGGCCAGCTTCACGGATGTCTTGACCCGGTCGTCAGCGTCGATGCCGAGCGCCACGTAGAGCGCGGTGGCCGGGATCTGCGCGGCCAGCGCCTCGGACACCGGGTTGCGCCCGACCAGCAGCTCAGGTGCGTCGGCAGCGGCTGCCGAGCGGCGGCCTGGGGCGGTACGGGGTTTGGGCGGCTGGCCGGCCTTGGCGGTGGCGGCCCGCTGGGCGGCGGTGGCCCGCCGCTTGGCCGGATGACCGGTCCGTTCCTCCGCCTTCGGGGTCGGTCCACGGCCGGCCAGTTTGCGCCGGTTCAGCCCGCCGGTGCCTTTGCTGGCGCCCTTCTTGGACGAGGTGTTCCGCCGGTTGGGGCGCTGTGAATTGCCTGGCATCGGGAGTTGTCTCCTTGGTCGCACCGAATGAGAGTCAGGATCCAAACGGCTGCGCAGGACTGCCCTCTTACGTCAATCGTACGTGGGCAGCCCCGCAGACAACGAATCTCTGCTAACGCTCCAGGGTCCAGCGGGAGCCGGCGGCGCCGTCCTCGACTTGTACGCCGGCTGCTTTCAAGTTGTCGCGCAGCGCGTCCGCGGTGGCGAAATCCTTGCGGTTGCGGGCATCCTGGCGGGCCGTGAGGATGCCGGCGACCAGCGCGTCGACGACCTCCCGGAGCCGGTCACCGGACTGGTCCGCACTCGCGCCACCAGCCCATTCCGGTGCACTTGAGTCCAACCCGAGGATGCCGAGCATGGCGCGGACATTGCCCAACGCGGCTCGTACGGCCGGAAGGTCCTCGCTCTGAAGAGCGGTGTTGCCCTCCCGGATGGTGTCGTGCACCACCGCGACGGCCCGCGGCACCCCCAGGTCGTCGTCCATCGCGGCGACGAACGCCTCGGGCAGGTCGACGGCCGGGACCTCACCGACCTTCTCGCTCGCACGGACCACGAAGTCCTCGATGCGCCGGTACGCGGTGACGGCCTCGGCCAGCGCTTCTTCGCTGTACGCGATCGTGGACCGGTAATGCGGGGTCGAGAGGTAATAACGCACCTCGATGGGCCGCGCGATCTGGGTGACCGCGTCCAGTGAGAGCACGTTGCCCAGCGACTTGCTCATCTTCTCGCCGGCGAGGGTGACCCACGCGTTGTGCAGCCAGAACGCGCTGAACTGCTGCCCGTCCGCCCGCGACTGGGCGATTTCGTTCTCGTGGTGCGGAAAAACCAGGTCGATGCCGCCGCCGTGAATGTCGAAGGCCGGTCCCAGGTATTTGCCGGCCATCGCCGAGCACTCCAGGTGCCAGCCCGGCCGGCCCGGCCCCCAGGGCGAGGCCCACGACGCGGTCGCCGGCTCACCTGGTTTGGTGCCCTTCCACAGCGTGAAGTCCACCGCGCTGCGCTTGCCGGTGGCGAGCGTCTCGCCCTGCTGCATGGCGTCGACCTGCTGCCCGGACAGCTCCCCGTACGCGGGCCAGGAGGCCACGTCGAAATAGACATCGCCATCGGCCGCGTACGCGTGACCAGCCGCGATCAGCCGGCGCATCATCTCGACCATCTCCGGGATGTGCCCGGTCGCGCGCGGCTCGACGGTCGGCGGCAGGCAGCCGAGCAGCTGGTAGCTGGCGGTCAGCACCCGCTCGATCCGGGCCGCCCGGGCCCACCACTGCTCGCCGGCGTCGGCCGCGCGACGCAGGATCTTGTCGTCGATGTCGGTGACATTGCGGACGTACGTGACTTCATAACCCGAGTGCCGCAGCCACCGCAGCAGCACGTCGAAGTTCAGCCCGCCGCGCAGGTGGCCGATGTGCGGCACCGCGTCGACCGTCATGCCACACAGATACATGCCGACCTGACCGGGTGTCACCGGGGTGAAGTCCCGGACGGACCGTGACAGCGAGTCGTACAGGCGCAAGCTCACCCCAACCAGGGTATTCGACGCCGTCACCGGCCGGGTGAGCACGGCGAGATCCATGCCCCGGCGGGTACGCGAAAGCCCCCGATGAACCAGTCAACGGTTCATCGAGGGCCAAAGCGGCGTGACTACTCGGCGTCGTCCTCCGATGAGGGCGCGTCATCAGAGTCATCCGAGGCGAGGATGACGTAGAGCGCCTTACGCGCCTGCGTCAGGACCTTCTTCGCCTCCGTGACCTGGGCCTGGGTGCCGGCCTGCATGACCTGGCCGAAGGCCATCATCACCTGGGCGACCAGGTTCTGGACCTCCACCACGTCGTCGCCGGGGCCGTCGGTGAGCACCTCGAAGGCGGCCGCGAGCTCCTCGCGACGGGACTCCGCATACTCCTTGCCGGCGTCGGTGAGCTGGACGACCCGCCGGCCGTCGGACTGCTCCGTACGCACCAGGCCCTCGTCCTCCAACAGCTGCAGGGCCGGGTAGACCGAGCCGGGGCTCGGCCGCCAGGCGCCACCGCTGCGCTCGGTGATCTCCTGGATGATCTGGTAGCCGTGCATCGGCTGCTCAAGAAGCAGCGCGAGCACGGCCGTACGGACATCGCCGCGCGAACGGCGACCGCGGCCGCGCCGGTGACCGCGACCACCGCCCGGCCCGAAAGGACCGAAGCCGCCGCCGAAACCACCGGGACCGAACCCGCCCGGTCCAAAGCCACCGGGACCGAAACCACCCGGCCCGTGCCCACCAGGACCAAAACCGCCGCGACGGCCGAAGCCGGCGCCCGGATCAAAACCAGCACCCGGCCCGAAGCCACCACGCTGGTGCACCCGGCCGTGTGCCCGCCGGTCACCGCCGTGGTGGCCGTGATCGTGCTGGTCATGCCCGTGATGATCACCCTCGTGCCGGTGGTCGTGTCGGTGTCCCCGACGCTCGCCACGCACGCGTCCCATCGCTGCCGCGAAGGCCGCCCGCCGGTCGCCGAAACCCCAGGCGCCCGGTCCAAATCCACCATCTGCTGATAGTGCTGACATATAAAACCACTCCTCAATAAGTCTGGACTGCATCTCGATGGGTTAACGATATATCGAGATAGTCTTCAAAGCAAGGCCTTACCGCAAGGGCTCCGGTCAACCTCGCTGCTCGTACGGCAGGATGGGGCCCATGACGTGTACGGACCGGCTGGTCAGCCTCGCGCCGCCGGCGCCCAACGGAGGCCGTCGATGAGCACACCCACCCCACCCGCCGGCTGGACCCAGCCGGAGGCGTACGGCCCGACCCTCACCCCGGGCACCGGCTGGGTGTCCGACGGGCCGCCACCGGGATACCGGCCACCAGTTCTGGTGCACGGCCATCCGCTGGCGCCGCCGATGGACCGGTTCCTGGCCCATCTCATCGACATCGCGATCCTGCTGCTGCCCAACCTCATCTGCACCGTGCTGTTCATGTTCGTTCCGCTGGGGATCCTGATCGCCGCGCAGGTGCAGGAGCCGTGGCCGTACGTCCTCGCCTATCTCGGCGGGTTCTCGCTGGCTCTGCTGGTGAACCTCGTTCTGCTCTACTTTTACGAGGTCGGATACCAGGTCAAGCACGGCCAGACGTACGGCAAGAAGCGGATGGGGATCAAGATCGTGGGCTTGGAGAACGAGCAGCCAGGCAAGCGTGCCCTGCAACGCCGGTTCCTCGCCCAGTACTGCGTCTCGATCGTGCTGGTCATTCCGATTGTGGGACTGCTGGTCGGATCGGTCGTCGGGATGTACAACTATCTCGATCTCCTGTGGTGCCTCTGGGACAAGCCGTACCAGCAGTGCCTGCATGACAAGTACGCGAAGACCGTGGTGATCAAGGTGGCCCAGTGACCACGCCAGGCTGGTACAAGGACCCGGCTGAGCCCGATGTCCGGCGCTACTGGGACGGCGAGCAGTGGATCGGCGACGGCGTGCCGGCCGACACTGCTATCCCGACCGAACCGCCGGTCGACGAGAAACCGCGCTACGGCGTCAAAGAGCCCGTCCTGGCGCCTTTCGGACCAGAGTCGTTCGGTCCGGAACGCACCGCCCAAAGCCCGGCCGGCTGGGGCGTACCAGTCGGCGGCACCTCGGCCGATGGCCGGCCCACCGGCTATCCAGCGCAACCTGGCTTCCCACCGGCCGGCGCTTTCAAGCTGCCGTTGGGCACGCTGCCCGGAGACGTGCCGGCCCAGGCACTGGCCAGCGTCGGCGAGCGGCTGGCCGCCCGGGTCATCGACATCATGCTGGTCGGGCTGCTGAACGTGGTGGTCAACGGCTGGTTCGTCTACCAGTACATCAGCCAGCCATATTGGCAGCAGGTCGCGGACGCGATGACGGCCGCCGCGAAAGGCCAGGCCATCGATCCGCCGACGGCGACCACAACGGTGTCGTGGCTGGCGATCCTGATCATGGTGATCGCGCTCGGGCTCTGGTTCGCGTACGAGGTGCCGCAGATCTGGTACAGCGGGCAGACCCTGGGCAAGCGGCTGATCGGGATCCGCGTGCAGTTCCTGCTGGACCAACAGATGACCTTCGGGTTGTCGATGCGGCGCTGGTGGGTGCAGGCGCTGACGGTGATCTGCTGGCCGATTGGCGCGCTGTTCGGGCTGCTCGACGCGCTGTGGTGCACCTGGGACCAGCCACGCAAGCAGTGCATCCACGACAAGGCCGCTTTCACCATCGTGGTCCGCGCGAGGGCTCCGCGGTCCGAGGCGGCGAGCGGGACCGGCAGCGAGGGAGACCCGTCATGAGCCTGGTTCGGGCGGACCTCGCGAAACTGCCGTCGTACGTGCCCGGCCGGCGGCCCGCCGACGTGGCCGACGCGGCCGGCAACCTCCTGCCGCCGGTGCGCCTCGCCAGCAACGAGGTGCCGTACGGACCGCTGCCCGGGGTCGTCGACGCGATCGCCCACGCGGCCGCCGACGCGCACCGCTACCCGGACGCGGGTTCGGTCGAGCTGCGTGGCCGGCTGGCCGCCTCGTACGGACTCGATCCGGACCAGGTGGCCACCGGCTGCGGTTCGGTCGCGCTCGCCGAGCAGCTCGTACGAGCCACCACCTTCACCGGCGACGAGGTCATCTACTCCTGGCGGTCATTCGAGGCTTATCCGATCGTGGTCGGCGGCCACAGCGCGGTCGCCGTGCCGGTCCCGAACACCGCTGAGCACGGCCACGACCTGGCCGCGATGCGGGCCGCGGTGACCGACCGGACCCGGCTGGTTTTCGTCTGTAACCCCAACAATCCGACTGGTACGGCCATCCGCGGCGGCGAGTTGGCGGAGTTCGTCGACTCGATGCCGGCGGACGTCCTCGTGGTGGTCGACGAGGCGTACCGGGAGTTCGTCACCGACCCCGACGTGCCCGACGGCCTGGATTTCGCCCGCGGACGGGAAAATGTCGTCGTCCTCCGGACCCTTTCCAAGGCCTGGGGAATGGCGGGCCTGCGGGTCGGCTGGCTGGCCGCGACCCCACATGTGGCCGACACCGTGCGCAAAATCGTCACCACCTTCTCGGTCTCCAGCCTCGCCCAGGCCGCCGCGCTGGCCGCGCTCGACCAGCGCGACGAAATGCGGCGGCGCTGCGACCTGGTGATCGCCGAGCGGCCGCGGATCCTTGAAGCGGTGCGAAAACTCGGCTTCGAAACCCCCGACAGCCAGGCCAACTTCGTCTGGCTGCCGGCTGCCGACGCCACCAGCCAGATCGTGGCGACCTGCGACCGGCACGGCGTGATCGTGCGCGGCTTCGCCGGCGAAGGCATCCGGGTCACGGTTGGTACGCCTGAGGAAAACGACCGCTTTCTGGCGGCCCTCGCCGACGCCGTCTAGCTGTCTCAGTGCTTTGGCAGCAGGGTGGCCAAAGTGGTGGTGAGTGCTTCGACGGCGGCGGCGAACTGGTGTTGCGGCGGAGTGCCGTAGCCGACGATTAAGCCGGGACCGAGCGCGGAGGCCGTACCGGTATGTCGGCTGAGCGGGTCGAGCAGAATGCCGCGGTCCTTGAGCCGATCGAACACCGCGGCTTCGTCCACAGTGGACGGAAACGTCAACGTGATGTGGTAGCCGGCGGCCACCCCGAGAATCCGGGCGGTAGGCACGTACGTCCGCAGAGCCCGCACCAGAGTCTCGCGGCGGGCCCGATAGCGGCCGCGAACCCGGCGCAGGTGCCGATCCAGCGCTCCACTGCCGATCAGCTGCGCCATCGCGAGCTGGTCGATCACCGGGTTGTGCCGATCGGTCAGCAGCCGGAATCGCACCAGCTCCGGCATCATCTCGGCCGGCACCGTCAGCCAGGCGAGTCGCATCGTCGGCGCGAGCGATTTGCTCGTGGTGCCCACATAAACCACCCGGTCCGGCGCGAGGCCCTGGATGGCGCCGACCGGCTGCCGGTCGTAGCGCAGCTCGCCGTCGTAATCGTCCTCGATCACCAGCATCCGCCGTCGCTCGGCGAGCGCGAGCAATTCGCTTCGGCGGCTCGGATGCAGTGGTACGCCATAGGGAAACTGGTGTGCTGGGGTGACCAAGACCGCATCAGCGTTGGCATTGGCCAGCCGGGAAACCTCGAGACCGTGGCCGTCCACCGGAATGTCCACAGTGGACAGTCCAAAGTGGACAACCGCTTCTCTGTTGCTGCCAAGGCCTGGATCCTCCACCGCGAGCCGGCCACGGCCGTGCTGTTTCAGCCACTGCAAGACCAACGCCAGCGCATGTGAATAGCCGGCGCAGACCATGATCTGGTCGGCACTGACCCGGACCCCGCGTACTCGTCCGAGGTAGCCGGCCAGCTCGCTGCGCAGTACGTGATGGCCGCGTGCGTCGCCCTGGC